>NZ_JBQHDF010000023.1:0-93854 GCF_052068495.1 Micromonospora sp. SD12
ATCACCGACCCCGAGTACTCGACCACCGCGTTCCTCAAGGGCCTCAAGCAGGTCGACGGGTGGCAGGACATGCCCCTGACCAAGGCCGCGCAGACCGTGCAGGTGTCGGCCTACCCGGACCACTACGCCCAGTGGGAGCAGCAGGCCGCCGACCTGGTCGCCGAGCACTGGAACAGCTGACACAGAACCACGGACACCGACTTTCCACCACAAGGGGGATCGCTGGCCGGCACCCGAACCCGGGGTGCCGGCCAGCGGCACATCCACCGCCGGGGGAACATCGCGGCCCGCCGGCTGGTTGAATGAGGTGTCGGTGTGTCCAGTGTCCCCGGGCCTCACCTAAATTGCCTTCGCGGAATACCGTCCGGCTGGAGCCGCGTCGCGCCACTCGCCGAGAGGCGACCTGCACACCGATACCAGCGCCGCCCCCGAGCCTCAGGGCCCGGGGGCGGCGTCGTGTCGTCTGGTGTCCGTACCCCTGGCGGGGCCGACCGCCGGTCGCGGACGTGAGCGTCGGGGTGGTGAGCCGGTGCGCGGACGTGGGCGTGGGGGTCGTGATCGGTGGGGACGGGTCGCGGTGCCCGGCGGCCTGGCCTATGTTCATGGTGGCGACGTCGCACGGGCCGGGAGAGGGGGTGTCGCGTGGGCCTGCGGACCTTCATCCAGGGCTGGCCGGTCTACCGGCAACTCACCGGCACCGACCCGCTGGGCCGGGGCGCCGCGGCGCAGTCGGGCCGGTCGGCGGAGCTGACTCCCCGCACCGAAGCCGCCGACAGCGTGGCCCGCTCGGTCTGCCCCTACTGCGCGGTGGGCTGCGGCCAGCGCGTCTTCGTGAAGGACGGCGCGGTCACCCAGATCGAGGGCGACCCGGACAGCCCGATCTCCCGGGGCCGGCTGTGCCCGAAGGGGTCGGCCAGCAAGAGCCTCGTGACCAGTCCGCTGCGGCAGACGAAGGTCCGCTACCGGCGGCCCTACGCCACGGAGTGGGAGGACCTGGAGCTCGACGTCGCGCTCGACATGATCGCCGACCGGATCCTCGCCGCCCGCGCCGAGACCTGGGAGGACGTGGACGCCCAGGGCCGGCCGCTGAACCGTACGCTGGGCATCTCCAGCCTGGGTGGCGCGACGCTGGACAACGAGGAGAACTACCTCATCAAGAAGTTGTTCACGGCGATGGGGGCGCTCCAGATCGAGAACCAGGCGCGCATTTGACACTCCGCCACCGTCCCCGGTCTGGGGGCCAGCTTCGGTCGCGGTGGCGCGACGGACTTCCAGCAGGACGTCGCCAACGCTGACGTCGTCATCATCCAGGGCTCGAACATGGCCGAGGCCCACCCGGTGGGCTTCCAGTGGGTGATGGAGGCCAAGCGGCGTGGCGCCAGGGTGTTCCACGTCGATCCGCGGTTCACCCGCACGAGCGCGCTGGCCGACACGTACCTGCCGATCCGCGCGGGCTCCGACATCGCGCTGCTCGGTGGCGTGGTGCGGCACATCCTGGAGAACGAGCTGGACTTCCGGGAGTACGTGCTGGCGTACACGAACGCCGCGACGATCGTCAGCGAGCGCTTCGTCGACACCGAGGACGGCGACGGCTTCTTCTCCGGCTTCGACCCGGAGACGGGCAGCTACGTCCAGGACTCCTGGCAGTACGCGGGCCACGAGTCGGACTCCGGCAGTGGCCACACCGCCAAGGAGCGCGACACCGCCGCGGGGCTGCGCCACGAGTCGCACGGCGCCCAGGTCGGCGGGCAGACCGAGCGGGACGAGACGTTGCAGCACCCGCGCTGCGTCTACCAGATCCTCAAGCGGCACTTCGCGCGCTACACGCCGGAGATGGTGGAGCGGGTCTGCGGCATTCCGCGGGAGAAGTTCCTGGAGCTGGCCGAGGCGTGGACGGCCAACTCGGGTCGGGAACGCACCGGCGTGCTGATCTACTCGGTGGGGTGGACGCAGCACAGCGTCGGCGTGCAGTACATCCGTACGGGCGCGATCATCCAGCTGCTGCTGGGCAACATGGGCCGCCCCGGCGGGGGCATCCTCGCGCTGCGGGGGCACGCCAGCATCCAGGGCTCCACCGACATCCCGACGCTGTTCAACCTGCTGCCCGGCTACCTGCCGATGCCGCACCACGCCGACCACCCCACCTTCGACGAGTGGGTGGACAGCATCCGCCACCCCGGTCAGAAGGGTTTCTGGGGCAATGCCCGCGCCTACGCGGCGAGCCTGCTGAAGGCGTACTGGGGGGACGCGGCGACGCCGGGGAACGACTTCTGCTACGGGTACCTGCCCCGGATGACGGGTGACCACGGGACGTACCAGCAGGTGCTGAACATGATCGACGGGAAGGTGCGGGGCTACTTCCTGCTCGGCCAGAACCCGGCGGTCGGCTCGGCGCACGGCCGGGCGCAGCGCCTCGGCATGGCCAACCTCGACTGGCTGGTGGTCCGCGACCTGTTCATGATCGAGAGCGCCACGTTCTGGCGCAACAGCCCCGAGGTCGCCACCGGCGAGATCGTGCCGGAGCAGTGCAGGACGGAGGTGTTCTTCCTGCCGGCCGCCTCGCACGTGGAGAAGGAGGGCACCTTCACCCAGACCCAGCGGCTGTTGCAGTGGCGGGAGAAGGCCGTGGACCCGCCGGGCGACGCCCGCTCCGAGCTGTGGTTCTTCTACCACCTCGGGCTGCGGCTGCGGGAGAAGCTGGCCGGCTCCGACCTGCCGCGCGACCGGGCGCTGCTCGACCTGGCCTGGGACTATCCCACGCACGGCCCGCACGCCGAGCCGAGCGCCGAGGCGGTGCTGCGCGAGATCAACGGCTACGAGGTGGCGACGGGTCGCCCGCTGTCCGCGTTCGCCGAGGCCCGCGACGACGGCTCCACCGCCGTGGGCTGCTGGATCTACTCCGGGGTGTACGCCGACGGCGTCAACCAGGCGGCGCGGCGTCGGTCGCGCCACGAGCAGGACTGGGTGGCCGCCGAGTGGGGCTGGGCGTGGCCGGCGAACCGGCGCATCCTCTACAACCGCGCCTCCGCCGACCCGCAGGGCCAGCCGTGGAGCGAACGTAAGCGCTACGTCTGGTGGGACCAGGCGGCCGGGCAGTGGACCGGCTACGACGTGCCGGACTTCGAGCGTACGAAGCCGCCGACGTACCGGCCGCCCGAGGGCGCGTCCGGTCCGGAGGGGATCGCCGGCGACGACCCGTTCGTCATGCAGGGCGACGGCAAGGGCTGGCTGTACGCGCCCAGCGGAGTGCTCGACGGCCCGCTGCCGACGCACTACGAGCCGGCCGAGTCGCCGGTGCGCAACCCGTTCTACCGGCAGCAGGCCAACCCCACCCGCAAGGTGTACGCGCATCCGGTGAACTCGGTGAACCCGAGCCCGCCACAGGAGCACAGTCAGGTGTTCCCGTACGTGTTCACGGTCAGCCGGCTCACCGAGCACCACACGGCGGGCGGGATGAGCCGTACGGTGCGGCCCCTGGCGGAGCTGCAACCGGAGATGTTCGTCGAGGTGTCCCCGGAACTGGCGACGGAGGCGGGCCTGGCGCACCTGGGCTGGGCGCACCTGGTCAGCGGGCGGGCGGTGATCGAGGCGAAGGTGCTCATCACCGACCGGCTCACCCCGCTGCGCGTCGACGGCCGGGTCATCCACCAGGTGTGGCTGCCGTACCACTTCGGGTTCGAGGGCCTGGTGACCGGCGACTCGGCCAACGACCTGTTCGGGATCACCCTGGACCCGAACGTGCTGATCCAGGAGAGCAAGATCGGTACCTGTGACGTGCGGCCGGGGCGGCGGCCCACCGGCCCGGCCCTGCTGGGCCTGGTGGCCGACTACCAGCGGCGGGCGGGCATCGTCCCCGGCCATCCGCCCCCGACGCTCACCCCGGGGGCGCTCCCCCCGCCGGCTCCCGCCTACGGCGCCGGGGAGGGCCGCGATGCTTCCTGACCCGCACAGCCTGTCCGGGCCGCTGGATCCCGCTCCCGAGGCGGGCTGGACCGACGCGCCGCCCCGGATGGGGTTCTTCACCGACACCAGCGTCTGCATCGGCTGCAAGGCGTGCGAGGTGGCCTGCAAGGAGTGGAACGACGTCCCCGGTTCGGGGCTGGACCTGCTGGGCATGTCGTACGACAACACCGGCGCGTTGACCGCGAACTCGTGGCGGCACGTGGCGTTCGTCGAGCAGCCCCGACCGGCCGGGCACCGCAGCCCGCCGTTCGCCGGTACGCCCACGGGCGGGTCGGTCAGCGCCGCGTCGGCGGCCGTCGCCGCCGGCGTCGGCAACGCGACCGGCACCGAGCCGGGGGTGCCGCCGGGCGCGGCGGACGCGGCCGCGCGGATGGCCGCCGGCGTCGACCCGGGGCCGGCGACCGGTGCTGGCGCCGGCACGGGCTCCGCCGGCCGGGGCGGCGGGCCGGAGTTCCTGGGGATGCCGGGGGCGCAGCCGCCGGGGCGGGCCGGGGGCGCGGAGGGACGCACCGACTTCCGCTGGTTGATGATGTCCGACGTCTGCAAGCACTGCACCCACGCGGCCTGCCTCGACGTGTGCCCGACCGGCTCGCTGTTCCGCACCGAGTTCGGCACGGTGGTGGTGCAGGAGGACATCTGCAACGGCTGCGGCTACTGCATCTCCGCTTGCCCGTACGGCGTCATCGACCAGCGTAAGGGCGACGGCCGGGCGTGGAAGTGCACGCTGTGCTACGACCGGATCGGCGCCGGCGGGACCCCCGCCTGCGCGCAGGCGTGCCCGACCGAGTCGATCCAGTACGGGCCCCTCGACGAGTTGCGGGAACGGGCGGCGGCCCGGGTGGCGACGCTGCACGAGCGGGGCGTGCCCGAGGCGCGGCTCTACGGGCACGACCCGGGCGACGGGGTGGGCGGCGACGGCGCGTTCTTCCTGCTGCTCGACGAGCCCGAGGTGTACGGGCTGCCGCCGGACCCGGTGGTCACCACGCGGGACCTGCCGAAGATGTGGAAGCGGGCCGGCCTGGCCGCGCTGGCGATGGCTGCGGCGGCCGTGGCCGCGTTCGTGGGAGGTTCCTCGTGAGTCCGGAGCGTGGTGGGCGCAGGCGGCGCGGCGGCGAGGAGTTGCGCGTCCCGGAGGCCGAGTTCACCTCCTACTACGGCCGCCCGATCCTCAAGGCGCCGGTCTGGAAGTGGGACATCGCCGCGTACCTGTTCACCGGCGGGCTGGCCGCCGGCTCGTCGCTGCTCGCCGCGGGCGGGCAGCTCACCGGCCGTCCCGCGCTTCGCCGCGCCGGCCGGGTCACCTCGCTGGCGGCCGTCACCGCCAGCACCGTCTTCCTGATCAGGGACCTGGGCCGGCCCGCCCGGTTCCACCACATGCTGCGGGTGGCCAAGCCGACCTCGCCCATGTCCGTGGGTACGTGGATCCTCGGCGCGTTCGGCCCGGCGGCCGGCGTCGCGGCGGTCGCCGAGGGCGCGTCGTGGCTGCCCGAGCGGGGGTTGGCCGGCCTCGCCCGCCGGGTGCTGCCGCCCGTGGGGCACGCCGCCGGGCTGGCCGCCGCGGCGACCGCGCCGGCGCTCGCCACGTACACGGGGGTGCTGCTGGCCGACACGGCCGTGCCGTCGTGGCACGAGGCGTACCCGGAACTGCCGGTCATCTTCGCGGGCAGCGCCCTGGCCAGCGGCGCGGGAGTGGGGCTGATCGCCGCGCCGCCCGCGCAGGCCGGGCCCGCCCGGCGGATGGCGGTGGCGGGCGCGGCCCTGGAGCTGTACGGCGCGCACCGCGTGGAGACCCGGCTCGGGCTGCTCAGCGAGCCCTACCGCACCGGGTCCGCCGGTCGCCTGCTGCGCGCCGGACGGGCCCTGACCGCCGTCGGGGTGGCCGGCGCGCTGCTGGGCCGGCGCAGTCGCACGCTCTCCGCACTGTCCGGTGCGGCCCTGCTGGGCGCCTCGGTGGCGACCCGGTTCGGCATCTTCCACGGCGGCGTCGCCTCGGCGAAGGATCCGAAGTACACGGTGGTGCCGCAGCGCGAGCGCCTCCAGCGGCGGCGCGCCGCCGAGGGCTGACGCCGCCCACGGCCGCCCGCCGGGCCTGTGGTTCACTGCTGCGTGGAGGCGTTCAGGCGGCTGGTGCCCCTCCCGGTCTTCAAAACCGGTGTGGTCCGGGATCCGGGCCAGGCGGGTTCGATTCCCGTCCGTCTCCGCCATGCTGCGGAAGAGGGGACCATGGGGGACGTCGCGGCCGATCCGCGCCGGCGGGTGCCGCGCACCGACGCGCTGCTCGCCGACCCCCGGCTGGCCGCCGCGGCGGTCACCGTCGGTCGGGAGCGGGTCAAGGCCGCCGTCCACCGCGCCCAGGAGCGCGCCCGCCGGGGCGAGATCACCCCCGAGGCGGTACGCGACGCCGCGCTGGCCGCCTTGCCCGCGTCGACGCCCCGGGCGGTGCTCAACGCCACCGGGGTGGTGCTGCACACCAATTTGGGCCGCGCCGCGCTGTCGCCCGCCGCCGTCGCGGCGGTCGCCGCGGCCACCGGGCACACGGACGTCGAGCTGGACCTGCGCACCGGGCGGCGGGCCCGGCGCGGACGCGACGCCCTCGACGCCCTCGCGGCGGCGGTACCCGACGCGGGCGCGGTGCACGTGGTCAACAACGGCGCCGCCGCGCTGGTGCTCGCCGCCACCGCCCTGGCCGCCGACGCCGAGATCGTCGTGAGCCGGGGCGAACTGGTGGAGATCGGCGACGGGTTCCGCCTGCCCGACCTGCTGGAGAGCACCGGCGCCCGGCTGCGCGAGGTCGGCACCACCAACCGCAGCACCCTCGACGACTACGCCGCCGCGCTCGGCCCCCGTACCGGCTTCGTGCTCAAGGTGCACCCGTCGAACTTCCAGGTCACCGGCTTCACCTCCGCCGTGCCCGTACGGGCGCTGGCCACCCTCGGCGTCCCCGTGGTCGCCGACATCGGCTCCGGGCTGCTCGCGCCCGATGCGCTGCTGCCCGCCGAGCCGGACGCCGCCTCCACCCTGCGGGCCGGGGCGGCGCTGGTCACCGCCAGCGGCGACAAGCTGCTCGGCGGCCCGCAGGCCGGCCTGCTGCTCGGCGCCGCCGACCTCGTCGAGCGGCTGCGCCGCCACCCCCTGGCCCGGGCGCTGCGAGTGGACAAGCTGACCCTCGCCGCGCTGGCCGCCACCCTCGGCGACCCGGCCACCCCCACCCGGGCCGCGCTGCACGCCGACCCGGGCGCGCTGCGCGAGCGCACCGAGCGGCTGCGTGACGCGCTCGCCGCCGACGGGTGCGAGGCGCAGGTGGTGCCCGCCGGGGCGGTCGTCGGCGGCGGTGGCGCGCCCGGCGTCGAGCTGCCCTCCTGGGCGCTCGCCCTGCCCGAGCACTATGCGGGGCCGCTGCGTCTCGGCGACCCGCCGGTGCTGGGCCGGGTCGTACGGGGGCGGCTGCTGCTGGACCTGCGCTGCGTACCCGTCGACGCCGACGCGGCGCTGCGCGCCGCCGTGCTGCGCGTACCCGGGCGGGGCTGAGCCGTGTTCGTGGTGGCCACCGCCGGGCACGTCGACCACGGCAAGTCGACGCTGGTGCGGGCGCTGACGGGGATGGAACCGGACCGGTGGGCCGAGGAACGCCGCCGGGGCATGACCATCGACCTCGGCTTCGCCTGGAGCACGCTGCCCTCGGGCGCGACGGTCGCGTTCGTCGACGTGCCGGGCCACCAGCGGTTCGTGCCGAACATGCTCGCCGGCGTCGGCCCGGTGCCCGCCGCGCTGATCGTCGTCGCCGCCGACGAGGGCTGGATGCCGCAGTCCGCCGAGCACGTGGCGGCGCTGGACGCGCTCGGGGTGGCGTACGGGCTGCTGGTGGTGACCCGCGCGGACCTGGCGGACCCGGGGCCGGCGACGGCGCAGGCCCGGGCGGAGCTGGCCGCCACCTCCCTCGGCGGCCTCGACGCGGTCGCCGTCAGCGCGGTCACCGGCGCCGGCCTGCCGCAGCTGCGCGCGGCGCTGGACCGGCTCGCCGCCCGGCTGCCCGACGCGCCCACCGACGCCCCGGTGCGGCTGTGGGTGGACCGCGCCTTCACCGTCCGGGGCGCCGGCACCGTGGTGACCGGCACCCTCGGCGCCGGCCGGCTGCGGGTGGGCGACGAGCTGGAGCTGGCCGGCAGCGCGGAGCCGGTGCGGGTACGCGGCCTGCACTCCCTCGGCGTGGCGCGGCCCGAGGTCGCCGCGGTAGCGCGGGTGGCGGTGAACCTGCGCGGCACGCCCCGCGACCGCCTCGGCCGCGGCGACGCGCTGCTCACCCCCGGCCGGTTCCACCGCACGGACCTGCTGGACGTACGGCTGGCCGCCGATGCCGCCGGGGACCTGCCGGCCACCCTGACCCTGTACATCGGCGCGGCGGCCGTGCCGGCCCGGGTCCGGCCCCTCGGCGCCGACACCGCCCGGCTGCGGCTGGCCCGGCCGCTGCCGCTGCTGGTCGGGGACCGCGCGTTGCTGCGTGATCCGGGCCGGCACCACGTCGCGGGCGGGGTGACCGTGCTGGACGTCGCGCCGCCGCCGCTGACCCGCCGGGGCGCGGCGGCCGCCCGCGCGGCCGTACTGGCGACGATGGACGGCCGCCCCGACCTGGCCGGCGAGCTGCGCCGGCGGCGGCTGGCACGGGCCGGCGACCTGGTCCGCACCGGCGTCGAGGTCACCGGCCGGCCGGTCGCCGGCGACTGGTTGGCCGACCCGGCGCACTGGCGGGCCCTCGGCGCCCGGCTGGTCGAGGAGGTAGCCCGGCACGCCCGGGAGCATCCGCTGGAGCCGGGGGCGCCGGTCGAGCTGCTGCGCCAGCGCCTCGAGCTGCCCGAGCGGGCGCTGGTCGAGGCGCTGGTGCGACCGCCGCTGCGGCTGCGCGCCGGTCGGGTCACCGCGTCGGCGGTCGACGCGCTGCCGGAGCCGGTGGCCCGGGCCGTGGCCCGGGTCCGCGCCGAGTACGCCGACCGCCCGTTCCGCGCCCCCGAGGCCGAGCACCTCGCCGACCTGGGGCTGGGTCCCCGGGAGATCGGCGCGGCCGTACGCGCGGGGGCGCTGCTGCGGCTGGCCGAGAACGTGGTGCTGCTGCCCGGCGCGGCCGACGACGCCGTACGGGTGCTGGCCGGGCTGCCCCAGCCGTTCACGCTCAGCGCCGCCCGGCGGGCGCTGGACACCACCCGCCGGGTCGCGGTGCCGCTGCTGGAGCTCCTGGACCGCCGCGGCGTGACCCGGCGGCTGCCCGACGACGCGCGGGTCGTGGTCACGGCCGGGTCCTGAAGCCGCCCCGGCGGGGTGGGCGGTCGCCTAGCGTGACGCCATGGACCCTTCCGCGGTCTGGCGGGACAGGCAGCACAAGTGGCGGATCGAGGCGTACCGGGCGCCGGACCTGCGTTTCGCGATCTTCGCGACCAACGGCACCACCGAGTCCGCGCCGCTGTGGCTGTTCGGGATGTCGGCGCTGGCCCGGTGGCTGATGACGCACAAGATCTCCCTCGACGACCTGGAGGTCGACTGACATGGGGGCGCAGTTCGGCCAGCTCGCGCTGGTGGCGGTGCTGGTGCTGATCAACGCCGCCCTGTCGGGCAGCGAGATGGCGTTGGTGACGCTGCGCGAGGGGCAGGTGCGGCAGTTGGGCCGGCGCAGCCGCTCGGGGGAGCGGCTGGCGCGGCTGGTGCGCGACCCCAACCGGTACCTCGCCACCATCCAGCTCGGGATCACCCTCGCCGGGTTCCTCGCCTCCGCCGCGGCCGCGGTGTCCCTGGCCGAGCCGCTGGTCGGGCCGCTGAGCTTCCTCGGCGGCGCCGCGCGGGGAGTCGCGATCGTCCTGGTCACCGTGCTGCTGACGTTCGTCACGCTGGTCGTGGGCGAGCTGGCCCCCAAGCGGCTGGCGATGCAGCGCGCCGAGCGCTGGGGGCTGCTCAGCGCCGGCCCGCTGGACCTGCTGGCCCGGCTGTCCCGGCCGGCGGTCTGGCTGCTGAGCAGGGCCACCGACGGGGTGGTGCGGCTGGCCGGCGGGGACCCGCGGGCCAGCCGTACGGAGATGACCGAGGACGAGCTGCGGGAGATGCTGGTCAGCCAGCGGGGCCTGTCCCCGCAGCAGCGGGAGATCCTCACCGGCGCGTTCGACATCGCCGGCCGTACGCTGCGGGAGATCCTGGTGCCCCGGCTGGCCGTGACGACGCTGCCCGCCACGCTGTCGGCCGCCGACGGGCTGCGCCGGCTCGCCGCCGCCGGCCGCTCCCGCGCCCCGGTCGTCGGGCCGGGCGGGCTCGACGAGGTGCGCGGCGTGGTGCACATCCGCGAACTCGTCGGAGCGGACGCGGCGACCGTCGCCGACCGGGCCCGCCCGCCGCTGCTGCTGCCGGGCACCCTGCCCGTCTCCGACGCGCTGCGGGAACTGCGGGCGTGCCACCAGCAGCTCGCCCTCGTCGTCGACGAGCACGGCGGCGTCGACGGCATGATCACGATGGAGGACCTGCTGGAGGAGGTCGTCGGGGAGCTGTACGACGAGACCGACCGGGACGTGACCGGGGCGACCCGGGAACCGGACGGCTCGCTGCTGGTGCCCGGCGACTTCCCGCTGCACGACCTGCCCGACGTCGGCGTACGCCTGCACTTCCGACCGTCGCGGGAGTACACGACGGTGGCCGGGTTGGTGCTGGCCGGGCTGGGGCACCTGCCGAGCGGCCCGGGGGAGACCGTGCACCTGCCGGGGCTGACCGTCGAGGTGGTGGAGGTGTCCGACCGGGTGATCCGCCGGGTGCGGCTGCGCGGCTTCGCGGCCGGCGACTGACGGTCCCTGATGGGATGAAAACGGAATGAACCGCCACCTTCGGTGCGGGCCGCGTCGTACCGTGCCGTACGTGAAGGACCGAGGGATGCGGACGTTCGTCACCGTGCTGGCCGGGCTCGCGGTGATCTACTTCGGCACCACCGGCCGCAGCGAGGAGGACGGCCGCGGCGTGTCCGGGGGCCTCGTCGTGCTCGCGCTGCTGGCGGCGCTGCTGGTGTGGCACCTGACGAAGCCGGGCGACAAGACGGTGAAGTAGGCGGTCACCCGGCGGCGGCGCGGGTCACCTCACCGGCGGACTCCTCGCCGAGGGCAACCCGGACCAGTGCCGAGGCGAACCGACCGAAGTCGGCGGGGGCGACCAGCGCCGCCAGCCGCTCCGCCGAGCCGGGCAGGCCGAGGCGTTTCGCGCCGGCCAGGGCCCGCCGGTCGGCGAACGGGCGCAGGTCCGGCCAGACCACCTGCGCCTCGCGCAGGAAGATGTCGGCGCCGGTGGGGCCGATGCCGGGGAACTCGGTCAGCAGCCGGCGCAGTCCGACCGGCTCCCCGCCGGCCTCGCGGTGCAACCGGCGCAGGTCGCCGCGCCAGCGCTCCCGGCACAGTCGCGCGCCGGTGCCGAGCATGGTCGAGGTCCGCTCGTCGTAGCGGCGGTAGTGGCCCCGACCCAGCGCGTCGACCCGGTCCTGCCAGCTCGCCGCCTCCATCGCCTGCGGGGTCCGCAGGCGAGCGGCGAACAGCTCCCGCGCGGCCGCCACGGCCACGCCCGCCCGGATCCGGGTGCTCAGCAGCGTGGCGAGCACCAGCAGCTGGTAGAGCGGGGCGGGCCGGTCGGCGAGCGTGATGCCCGCCTCCTCGGCGTACGTGCGGCCCCGCCGGTCCAGCAGGACCCGCGCCACCTTCCGGTCGTCGCCCATCCCAGGGATGTACCCGCCCTGCGCCCGGCCACCCCTGCGAGCGTCGGTCCCGGCGGGCATGCCGCAGGGGTGGACGGGTAACCGACGCCGGACCCGGTCGAACCCGGAAGGAGAGACCCGTGGTGAATCCGCAGCAGGAGGAGTTCCGCCGCAACAACAAGGGCGCCACCAGCCAGGACAGCAAGGGCCCCAACCCCGCGGGGCACCCGCGCAACCGCGGCTCGTCGCGCGGCGACGAGGGGCGCCCGGTGCCCCGCGGGCAGGTGTCGCCGTACGGGCCGGCCGCCGAGCCGGTCGCGGACGACGAGAGCACCCCGGGCTAGCGGCCCCGGTGCGAGGCGGGCGGTCGCAGCCGGTTCCAGGTGGCTGCGGCCGCCACGCCGTACGCGAGGTGCGGCACGAGGTCGGCCAGCCAGTCGCCGCGTCGCCACGTGCGCGGATCGGTCACGCCGAGCACCGTCATCGACCCGTCGGACATCGTCATGACGCCGCCACCGAGCACCCCGGCGGCCAGCGGCAGCGGCATCCGGCGGCCCCGGGAGAGCAGGGCGTACCCGATTCCCGCCGCGACGCCGATGCCGTAGCCGAGCAGCGGGCCGAGGCCCGAGCGGCGGTTGGCCGCCCGGTCCCGGGGCCCCAGGTCCACGTGCGCCACCTCGGCCAGCCGTCCGGCGCTGCGCTCCGGGGTGCTGCTCGCCGGGCGCGCCCGTACGACCATGTCCAGGTAGCTGACCACGTTCAGGGCGGTGCTGCCGACCGCGCCGGCGATCGCCCCGTCGGCCAGGCCGCCCGCCCTCACTTCGGGTCGCCCGGTTCGCGCTCGCCCTTGGGGCCGTAGACCCGCTCACCGCGCACGACGCCCCGCTGCCCGCGGTCGGACTGCAGGATCCGGTTGGCCACGTCGTTGGCCTTGTCGTCCGGCACCCGTCGTCCCGAATCGTCTATCGCGTTGCGGATGCGTGCCCGCTGCTTGTCGTACGCGTTGCTGCCCGGCCGTGGTCCTGGCATCGCTGCCTCCTCCGGTCGTCGTCGCCGTTGGCGTACCGCGGTCGTCTACCCGCCTGCGCCGCGACCAACCCCACGACCGGTTCGGCGCGGTGGGGTGGGCTCAGCGGGGCGCACGGACCACCGCGACGGGACAGTCGGCGTGGTGCAGCATCGACTGGCTCACCGAGCCCAGCAGCAGCCCGGTCAGCTCGCCGCGGCCCTGCCGGCCGACCACCAGCAGCTGTGCCCCCCGGGACGCCTCGGCCAGCACGGTGGTGGGGCGGCCCCGGGAGGTCTCCCGGCTGACCGGCACGTCCGGCCACCGTTGCGTCAGCCCGGCCAGCGTCTCGGCGACCACCCGCTCCTCCTCGGAACGCAGCTCGGTGTCGTCGTACACCAGGGGCAGCATGTCCCCGGGGCCGGTGGAGGCCGGATGCCGGTAGGCGTGCAACGCGACCAGCGGCGCGCCGCGCACGGACGCCTCCTCGATCGCGAACTCCGCGGCGAGCCGGGCGGTCTCGGAGCCGTCGACCCCCACGACCACGGGCCCGTCGGGGTGGTCGGTGCCCCGGGCGACCATGACCGGGCAGTCGGCGTAGGCGGCGACCTGCACCGCGACCGACCCGACCACCAGGGCGGAGAAGCCGCCGAGCCCCCGGTCGCCCAGCACGATCATCGCGGCGGCCGGGGACTCGCCGAGCAGCACCGCGGCGGCCTCGCCGTCGATGATCTCGCCGGAGATCCGCAACCCGGGCACCGTGGCCTCGGCCTCGTCCGTGGCGGCGGTGACGACCTGTTCCGCCTGCTCCCGCAGCCCGGCGCCGGGCGGTCCGCCGGCGGGGGCGTCGACCGGGACGCGCAGCAGGGGCCAGATGAAGCCGTGCACGATCCGCAGCGGCCGGTGCCGGCGGGCCGCCTCGACGGCGGCCAGCCGTACGGCACGCAGCGCCGATTCCGAGCCGTCCACGCCGACGACCACCGCCGCGCCGTTCGCCGAGTTCACCGCCCACCTCCCGCCGGTTCCCGGCCAGTATCGCGGCCGGCCGCCTGTCGGCGGGCCGATACCGCGCAGGCCGAGTGGTCGGTACGCTGTCCACGCCCACCGGGGAGGGAGCGTCGTCGATGGTTGAGCCCGACCAGCCGAGCACCGCGCGCATGATCGACTTCTGGCTCGGCGGGGAGCACCACTTCCCGGTCGACGTGGCGTCCGCGCGTGCCTTCGAGCACGCGTACGGGCCGTGCGCGCCGGTCTTCCGCGAGCTGCGCGCCTTCCTCGGCCGGGCGGTACGGGCGATGGCCGCGCGGGGGGTGGACGGCTTCCTCGTCTTCGGCGCCGGGGTGCCCAGCATGGGCAACGTGCACGAGGTCGCCCCGGAGGCCACCGTGCTCTACACCGACGTCGACCCGGTGACCATCCGCCTCGGTCAGCGCCTGCTGGCCGGCAGCGACCGGGCCGGCTACGGCTACGGCGACGCCACCGACATCGGCACTGTCGACCGCGCCCAGTTGCACCGGTTCGTGCCGGGGTGGGGGAGGAGGCCGGTCGGGGTGGTCTTCCTCGGCCTGGCCGCGTTCCTGGACGACGAGACGCTGGCGCGCACCCTCGACGAGCTCTACCAGGCCACCGCGCCCGGCAGCGTGCTCGCCGTCGACTTCGACACCGAGGAACTGGCCGGTCACCCGGAGGCCCTGGCGATGATGGGTCCGACGTTCCGGATGCGCGCGCCGGCCGCGTTCGCGCGGCTGCTGGGCCGCTGGACGCCCACCGACGACGGCATCGTGCCGATCACCCGGTGGCGCCCGGACGGCCCGCGGGCGCAGGTGCCGGACGCCTTCCACGGCGGGCTCGCCGTCCGTTCGCCGGACTGACCGCCTCGCCTGGCGGGTCGGGTTCCACGACGCTCGCCGGGCTGACCGCCTCGCCTGGCGGGTCGGTTTCCAGGACGGCGGAGGCGGTGCCGGCCGCCCGCCGCAGCACGTACGCGCCGGCGCTGCCTGGGGTGGTGCCGGCGCCCCCGTGTCGTGGCCGTCGACGCGCTCCCGGCGGGCCCGCCCGCCGGGAGGCCGGGGCGCGGGCCTCCGTATGATGCTTGCCCTACGGCAAGCTTTTCGGAGGATGATCATGTTGGAGGCACCGGGCCAGGTCTCGCGTGCGCTTCGCGCGGCCCCGCCCGACCAGGTGGTGGAGGCGGCGGACCGGGCCATCCGGTCAGCCCTGGGCGCCTCGCGAACGGACGTGTTCATCGCCGACTACCGGATCACCGGGCTCTGGCCGGTGCTGGACACCGACCTCGCCGACGGCGGGGAGTTCCTCGCCTGCCACACCATGGCACAGCGCTGCTTCAGCAGCCAGCAGCCGGTGACCGACGCCACGGACGAGGGCCGGTGGCGGCTCTACCTGCCGCTGTCGGTGTGGGGGGAGCGGCTCGGGGTGCTCCTGGTCGAGCTGCCCGACCCGCCCGGCCCGGACGTCGTCGAGCGGGCCGCGGACGTCGCCGGTGAGCTGGCCGTCGTGCTGCGCGCCGCGGACCGGGAGACCGACCGGTACCGCCGGGTCCGCCGGCGGGAGCGGCTCAGCATGGCCGCGGAGATGCAGTGGGAGCTGCTGCCGGGGCGCGGCGTGAGTCACGCGGCGTTCGATCTCGCCGGCCAGCTGGAGCCTGCGTACACCGTCGGCGGGGACCACTTCGACTGGTCCGTGGACGACGACCGGCTCACCGTGACGGTGCTCAACGGCGCCGGCATCGGGCTGGCGGCGGCGCTGCTGACCGCCGTCACCGTGAACGCGCTGCGCAACGCGCGGCGTTCCGGGGGGAGTCTCGCCGAGCAGGCCGAGCTGGCCTCCGACACGGTCTTCTACCAGCATCGTGGTCGCCGCTACGTGGCCACGCTCCTGCTCGAACTGGACACCGCCACCGGGCGGGTGCGGGCGGTGGACGCCGGCTCCCCGCACCTGTTGCGCCTGCGCGGCGGGACGGTGACGCCCATCCACCTGGAACAGCAGCTGCCGTTGGGCATGTTCGCCGAGGCCCGCTACGACGTCCAGGAGTTCGATCTGGAGCCGGGGGACCGGCTCTTCGTGGTCAGCGACGGCGTGTGGGCCGCCGACCCCGGTGACCGCGGGGCGTACGGCGAGCGGGCGATGGCGCGGGCGATGCGTTCCACGCGGCTGCAACCTCCGGCGGAGGCGGTTGGTACGGTGATGCGCGAACTGCACGCCTGGCACGCGGATGTCGATTTGCGCGACGATGCTGTCGTCGTCTGCCTGGACTGGCGTGGCTCCGCCGGGCGGGGCGACGGGTGAGAGCCGTCGTCGCGACGGCAGCACACGAGCGGGACGATCGCAGGGGACACCTGGTGGAACGACCTCTGAATCTCGCCGCGGCGATCGACGCCGCCGCGGAGGCGCTCGTCGGTGTGCTCGACTCGGCGGTGTCCCGGCACCAGATGGCCGTCTCCCCGACGCAGTTGCGCGTGCTGTCGCTGATCACCGGCCGACCGGAGACCAACGTCAACGGCCTGGCCGAGCTGCTGGACGTCGTACCCTCCTCGGCGAGCCGGCTCTGCGACCGGCTGGAGGCGACGGGCCTGCTGCGCCGGGTCCCCGACCCCCGCGACCGGCGGGAGGTGCGGCTGGTCCCCACCGCCGACGCCGAGCGGCTGTTGCGCGAGCTCCAGGAGCGCCGCCACCGGGCCGTGCAGGCCGTGCTGGACCGGATGCCGGGTCGGGCGCAGCACGAGCTGCTGCTGGCGCTGGTGGCCTTCGAGCGCGCGGCCTCCGCCGTGACGGCGGAGGTGCCGGCCGACTCCTCCGCCCGTACCGCCTGACCCCGGCCCGACGCCGACGGCCCGTGGGTTCCATCGCTCCACTAGTGTCCTAGGATGCCTTACGGGTGGTGACCCACCGCACGAAAGACAACCAGACACCGACCAGCGAGTGGCCTGAGCCGGGGGGCAGCGGCGACGGCCCGATATAGTGGCAGCGCAATCAGCCGGCCCGTGATCATGACGATCGCGGGCCGAGTCAGGTGAAGGTCCCGTCGGGGGCCGCAGGGGACGCCGGCGCGAGCCGGCCCGACAGCGCCCACGTTCTCCGCGCTCGGCCGGGCGGCGGAGCGTGTCGCGGAGGAGGTCCGGTGTCGCGTCCGCCGGCTCGGGAAGATCACCCGGAGGCCACCGCCGCCACGAGCGGGTCGGCCGTCGGCGACCGGGTCCTCACGCTGCCGAACGTCATCAGCTTCGTCCGCCTGCTCGGCGTGCCGCTCTTCCTCTACCTGCTGCTCGTGGCGCGTGCCGACGTGGCGGCGGTCGTGGTGCTGGCCATCGGTGGCACCACCGACTGGGTGGACGGCTGGGTCGCGCGCCGGATGCGTCAGGTCAGTCGGTTGGGGGAGCTGCTCGACCCGCTGGCCGACCGGCTCTACATCCTCGCCACGCTGCTCGCGTTCACCGCCCGCGACGTGGTGCCCTGGCAGTTCACGGCGGCGTTGCTGGCCCGGGAGCTGCTCCTGCTGGGTTCGCTGGCGGTGCTGCGCCGCCACGGCTACGGTCCGCCCCCGGTGCACTACGTGGGCAAGACCGCGACGTTCCTGCTGCTGGCCGCCTTCCCGGTCCTGCTGCTCGCGGCGGCGGTGCCGGGTGCGGCGACCGCTGCGGGGGCGATCGGTTGGGGCCTGGCCTGGTGGGGCCTGGTGCTCTACTGGGTGGCCGGCGCGCTCTACGTGGTGCAGGCTGCCCGGCTGGTCCGGTCGGTGCGGGCCGGGGGAGTGACGGCATGACGGGTACGCCGGGCGACGGTCGGGGACGTCCCGACCGGGTGTACGCCCCCGACTTCCTCACGGAGTTGTTCCGTAACCCGTTGGATCCCGGGTACGCCGACGCGGCGGCCCGGCGTCGGGAGCGGCAGACGCCGCCGGCGCAGTGGCGGCGCTGGTCGGCGCGCTCCGTGACCCTGGTGGTGGCGCTGCTGCTGGGTTTCCTGTTCGCGGTGGCGTACCGGCAGACGCTGGAGGCCGAGCCGGGGCGCAGCCAGGCTCGGTCCGGCCTGGTCGAGCAGATCAAGCAGCGGGAGACCGAGACGGACCGGTTGTCGGTGCGGGCCGACGAGCTGCGGGCGGAGGTGGCGCGGCAGCGGGCGGCGGCGCTGGGCGGTTCGGAGGCGGCGCGGTTGCACAACCTGGAGGCCGGTACCGGCCTGGGGCGGGTGCGCGGTGACGGCGTGGTGGTGCGCCTGGCGGACGCCCCGCAGAACCAGGACGCGGTGACCGGCGCGGACGTGGGGCCGTCCCGGGTGATCTACAGCGATCTTCAGGGTGTGGCCAACGACCTGTGGGCGGCGGGGGCGGAGGCGATCGCGATCAACGGTCAGCGGTTGACGGCGATGTCGACGATCCGTTCGGCGGGGCAGGCGATCCTGGTGGACTTCCGGCCGGTGACGGGCCCGTACGAGGTGTCGGCGATCGGTCCGGGGTCGATGCGGGACCGCTACGAGGACAGCCGTAGCGCGTTGACGATGCGCAAGGTGGCTGAGGACACGGGGTTGTCGTTCGGTGTGCGGGAGGCCGAGGACCTCACCCTGCCGGCGGCTCCGGACCCGCGGCTACGCTACGCGCAGCCCTCGGTGAGTCCGACGCCGTCGCCGTCGGGGGTCGACGGTTCCGTCAGTCCTGGGCCGACCGGTTCGAGGACGTCTCCCAGCCCCTCCGGAGGTGGTCGATGATCGCGGTGCTGGCCTTGCTGGCCGGTGTGGTGCTGGGGGTGTGGCTCGACCCCACGGTTCCCACGGCGTTGCAGCCGTACCTGCCGATCGCGGTGGTGGCCGCGCTGGACGCGGTGTTCGGCGGGGTGCGGGCGAAGCTCGACCGGATCTTCGACGACAAGCAGTTCGTGGTGTCGTTCATCTCGAACGTGCTGGTGGCGGGTTTGATCGTGTACCTGGGTGACCAGTTGGGGGTGGGCGGTCAGCTCTCCACCGGCGTGGTGGTGGTGCTCGGGGTGCGGATCTTCGGGAACGTGGCGGCGATCCGTCGGCACCTGTTCCGGGCGTAGGTTGGTGGCGATGAGCAGCGACGAGCACACGGAGACGGGCACGGGCTGGCCGCAGCCGGCGGGTCCGGGGCGGCCGGGGGGTCCGGCGGGGGAGCCCGATCCGCGGCCCGAGGCGCCGGATCCGGACGAGTTGAGCCCGTTGGCGCCGGAGCGGTCGGCGCCGCCGGTGGAGCCTTCCGTGCGGGAGCCCGATGACGGGGCGACGGTGGATCTGAGCCGGGCGGCCGGTGCGGGTGACGTCGAGCAGCCGGCGGCTGCCGGGCCGGCGCCGCGGCGGCGGGTGAGTTCGGCCGGGGTGATGATCGCGGCGCTGTTGGCGTTGCTGGGGTTCACGTTGGTGGTGCAGTTCAAGACGACGTCGACGGATCCGACGGTGGCGGCGACGCGGCAGGAGGATCTGGTGCGGATCCTGTACGACCTGAATTCGCGGGAGGTCCGGCTGCGGCAGGACATCGCGACGTTGGAGGAGAGCCAGCGGCAGTTGCGGTCGGGTCAGCAGGGTCGGCAGGCGGCGTTGGAGGAGGCGACGCGGCGGGCCGACGAGTTGGGCATCCTGGCGGGGACGTTGCCGGCGACGGGACCGGGGTTGTCGGTGCGGTTCGAGGCGGGTGAGAAGTCGATCTCGGCGTCGCGGGTGCTGGACGCGGTGCAGGAGTTGCGGGGCGCGGGCGCGGAGGCGATGCAGATCTCCGGTGGTGACCGGGCGACGGTGCGGATCATCGCCTCGACGTTCTTCCTGGACGGGGAGGGCGGGGCGTTGGTGGTGGACGGGCGTCGGTTGACGGGTCCGTTCACGATCACGGTGATCGGTGATCCGGCGACGATGCGTACGGCCTTGAACATTCCTGGCGGGGTGGTGGCGTCGGTGACGGGTGACGGCGGTAAGTTGATCGTTGAGGATCGTGAGGTTGCCGAGGTTTCGGCGCTGCACGCGCCGATCAAGCTGGAACACGCCCGTCCGGTCTCCTGACCGGCGCGGCTCGCACCGGGTTTCCGGTGCGCCGATGGATGAAGGACGCGTCTGGTGATTCCTGAGGATCTGCGGTATACCGCCGAGCACGAGTGGGTGGCGGGTGACGGCGGTGGCACTGTCCGGGTCGGCATCACGCACTTCGCGCAGGACGCCCTGGGTGACATCGTGTACGTCCAGCTGCCCGAGGCGGGCGCGGTGGTGGCGGCCGGTGAGTCGTTGGGTGAGATCGAGTCGACCAAGAGCGTGTCGGAGATCTACGCCCCGCTCAGCGGTACGGTGTCGGCGCGCAACGAGGCGCTCGGCGACACCCCTGAGGTGATCAACACGGATCCGTACGGTGCGGGTTGGTTGGTGGAGATCGCCTTGGACGATCCGGCGGCGGTCGACGGCCTGCTGTCCGCGGACGCGTATCGTGAGCTCACCGAGAGCTGAGTGCGTCCCTTCCGGGCGTGGTGGGTGTTCCGCGCGTCCGGTTGCCCTGCATTTCGGCGCTGGCTAGGCTCGCCCAGTCGACCGAGAATCCAATAGTTCAGCGTTGCGGAATTGCCTTTCCGGGCACGGGGAGCCAGCCGCCGGGTGTGGTAGTGCCCGGCGGCCAGACCCGCCATTACCCGACGCCGACCGAACAGATCCGTGAGGTGGTCCCATGACGCGCCCAGACGACGAGTTCCCCCCACTCGACGTCACTTCGACGCTCAATCTCGGTTCGCTCGACGAAGTGCTGGAGGGGCCGGACACCGATGTGGTGCCGAGCCGGATGTCCGGTTCGTTGCCGCCGGGTATGGCGCTGCTGGTGGTTCGCCGGGGTCCGAACGCGGGTGCCCGGTTCCTGTTGGATCACGATGTGACGACCAGCGGTCGTCACCCGGACAGTGACATCTTCTTGGACGACGTGACGGTGTCGCGGCGGCATGCGGAGTTCCACCGTGACGGTGGGACGTTCACGGTGCGGGACGTGGGAAGTCTGAACGGCACGTACGTGAACCGGGAGCGGGTCGAGGCGGCCACGTTGAGCAATGGTGACGAGGTGCAGATCGGCAAGTTCCGGGTGGTGTTCATCGCCGGTCCGCGTCCCGAGGAGGGGGCCGGCCGGGGGTGAACGAGCCTGCGGCCTCCACGCCGCCCGAGGCGGCCCGCGCCCGTCCGCTGATGAGCATCGGCGAGGTGCTGGGTCAGTTGCGGGTCGATTTCCCGGACGTGACCATTTCGAAGTTGCGGTTCCTCGAGGCCGAGGGTCTGGTGGAGCCGCAGCGGACGGCTGCGGGTTACCGGAAGTACAGCTGGGACGATGTGGCGCGGTTGCGGTTCGTGTTGACCGCGCAGCGGGACCAGTATCTGCCCTTGCGGGTGATCCGTGATCAGTTGGCGCAGTGGGACGCGTCCGGGGAGTCGCCGGGTCGGCAGCGGCCGACGTTGGTGGCGGTGGGTCCGGACGGTGAGGTTCCGGGGCGGGTGTCGGAGGAGCCGGCCGGGTCGTCGCAGGTGCGGCTCGGCCGGTTGGATCTGGTGGCGCGCAGTGGGATCGACGAGTCGACGCTGGGCGAGTTGGAGCGCCTCGGTGTGGTGGTGTCGGATCCGCCAGGTTGGTACGACGACGATGCGTTGATCATCGCGCGTGCGGTGGCGGGTCTGGCGGCGTACGGGTTGGAGCCGCGGCATCTGCGGGCGTTCCGGACGGCGGCGGATCGGGAGGTCGGTCTGTTCGCGCAGTTGGTGGCGCCGTTGGCGCGGCAGAGTGATCCGGCGGCGCGCGCGCGGGCTGCGGAGACGGCGCGGGAGTTGGTGGCGTTGTCGCAGCAGTTGCATGCGGCGTTGGTGCGGGTGGGGTTGCGCTCGACGTTGGGTCGGTGATCCGGTGGGGCGTGCGGAAAGATCTTCCCCGGGAAGCGTGTCGTAGGCTTGCCGGGGTAACCCCTTTCTGGCGCGGGCGTGGTGCAGGTAGCGCATGGGACGGCCGTGTCGCGGTCCGTGTACCGTGCAGGGAAGGGCGCGGTGCGGCGTAGGTGACAACGACACGGAGGCGGCGGTGCGCGAGCTGAGCGTGGTCGGAGTTCGGGTGGAGCTGCCCAGCAACCAGCCGATCGTCCTGCTCAGGGAGGTCGAGGGGGACCGCTATCTGCCGATCTGGATCGGTGCGGTCGAGGCGACGGCGATCGCCTATGAGCAGCAGGGGGTCAAGCCGGCCCGGCCGCTGACCCATGATCTTCTGCGGGACGTGTTGGCGGCGTTGAAGGCGCCGTTGAAGGCGGTGGAGATCACCGAGTTGAAGGAGAACGTCTTCTACGCGGATCTGTTGCTCGGTGACGGGGTGCGGGTGTCGGCCCGGCCGAGTGATTCCATCGCGTTGGCGTTGCGGGTCGGTGCGCCGATTCGTTGTGCCGAGGAGGTCCTCAGCGAGGCGGGGATCGTGATCCCGGACGAGCAGGAGGACGAGGTGGAGAAGTTCCGCGAGTTCCTGGACCAGGTGCGTCCGGAGGATTTCGCCGGCTGACTCCGGTCTCCTGCGGGGGGCGTCACTTTCGGTGACGGTCCGGTGCTGTGGGTGATCGTCGTTGTCGTGTGTCGCGGCGTGTCGCGACGGTTCCTGCGGGGCAATTTCTCAAGGCGGCTATAGGGTTGCCGTGTCGAGGGGTGCACGTCCCGGAAGCGACGTGTCACCGCACTGGCGGGGAGGTTGTCCGGATGCACGAGCCGCGAGATCCCGATCCGGGTACGGAGCTGGACGAGCCGGGTGTGGCGCCGCCGGGTTGGGCGACCGAGGGTGACGGTGCCGTGGGGTACCGGGGTGTGACGGCCTGCCACGCGGTGGGGATCAGCTACCGCCAGTTGGACTACTGGGCCCGTACGGGGTTGGTGGTGCCGAGTGTGCGCGACGCTTCGGGTTCGGGCACGCAGCGGTTGTATTCGTTCCGGGACCTGGTGGTCCTGAAGGTGGTGAAGCGGCTGCTGGACGCCGGGGTGTCGTTGCAGAACATCCGTAAGGCGATCGAGGCGCTGCGCTCCCGTGGGGTGGAGGATCTCGCGGGCATCACGTTGATCTCCGATGGCACGACCGTGTACGAGTGCCGGTCGCCGGAGGAGGTGGTCGATCTGTTGCAGGGTGGCCAGGGCGTGTTCGGCATCGCGATCGGTGGGGCGTTCAAGGAGATCCAGGGGTCCTTGTCGCACCTGCCGTCGGAGCCGGCGACGTCGGTGGAGGCGCCGGTGGCGGCTGATCCGGTGGGTGACGAGTTGGCGGCGCGTCGGGCGCGTCGTCGGGCGGGTTGATCTCCGGCGGCTGGCCGGGGGTGCCCTTCGTGGGTGGCCTGGGGAATCAGGAGCCGCTGCGGTGATGTCCAATCTGGCCTGCTCGGAGGCAAATGCCGACAGTGGACGCCTTGGGCACGAGTCGCCTTGTTGACAGTCATTGCGTCACCGTGAATCCTGTGTGCGGCGTTCACGATCTTCTGCGTGCATATCACCCACGGTGATATGACGTGGCGGTTCGGCGAACCTGTACGGACGACGCAGAAGGCGATGGCGACGCCTGCCCGACGATCGGATTTGAACGAGAGTGCAGACTGACTATCACGTCGACGCAATGGTCTTGGATGCCGGTGAGAGTGCCGCAGACGGCAACGCGTCGGGCTGTCCGGTGGCTCATGCCTCCCGGTCGCAAGATTCCCTGGTGGAGGACGTCACGGCGGAGGCCGTCGAGTTCTTGCAGCTCTACCACGCGGAGCGACGGCTGCCGGGCCTGATCGGGCGGATCGCGGAGGTCCGGGAGGAGATCGCGCTGACCGGCACGTACCGGCACACCACGGAGGAGTTGGCGTACGGGGCGAAGGTCGCCTGGCGGCAGTCGGTGCGGTGCGTGGGACGGGTGCGGTGGGCAGGGCTGAAGGTCCGGGACCGGCGCGAGGTGACGACGGTGGCGGGCATCTCGCAGGAGTTGGCGCAGCACCTGGCGGTGGCGGACAACGGTGGGCGGATCCAGTCGGTCATGACGGTGTTCGCGCCCGACCGGCCGGGGGTGGGGCCGCGGGCGCGGATCTGGAACGACCAGTTGATCCGGTACTGCGGGCATCGGACGGACGACGGGTCGGTGCGGGGTGATCCGGCGCAGGTGGCGATGACCGATGCGGCGCGGCGTCTGGGGTGGCGTCCGCCCGCGGTACCGGGTCGGTTCGACCTGTTGCCATGGGTCATCGAGACGGCGTATGAGGATCCGACGGTGGTGGAGGTGTCCCGGGACCTCGTTCGGGAGGTCGCCCTGGTGCATCCGGAGTACCCGTGGTTCGAGGATCTACGGCTGCGCTGGCATGCCCTGCCGGTGATCAGCAACATGCGGTTGCGGATCGGTGGGGTGGACTACAGCTGTGCTCCCTTCAACGGTCACTATCTGAGCGACGAGATCGGTACCCGCAACATGGGGGACCGGGGCCGCTACGACCAGTTGCTGCCGGTGGCCCGGGGGCTGGGGTTGGACACCTCCCGGGAGGACAATCTGTGGCGCGAGCACGCCGTGTTGGTGATCAACCAGGCGGTGCTGCACTCGTTCCGGCTGGCCGGTGTGCGGGTGTCCGATCCGCACACCGAGTCGGAGCAGTTCATGAGGTTCTGCGAGTTCGAGGAGCGGGCGGGTCGGCCGGTGCATGGTGACTGGTCGTGGCTCAACGGCAGTGTGGGGTGGGCCGCGTTGCATGCCGTGCACCACCGCTACTACGACGAGAGGATCCCGAACCCGAACCTGTGGCAGGCGGACCGTGCGTACGGGCCGTCGGGCGTGTTGCAGTCGACCCTGCGGCAGCGTCATGACGTCGCTCGCCGGCAGGAGGGCTGAGGCATGGATGTCGCGGCGTTACGCCAGAGTTGGGCCCAGTTCTGCGTGGCCGGTCCGGAGGCGGCGAAGCACTTCTACGCGACGTTGTTCGTGATCGCGCCCGAGGTCCGCACGATGTTCCCGACCAACATGGAGTACCAGCAGGACAAGTTGCTTGCGGCGTTGGGGCATGTCATCACCCACATCGACGACGAGCGGGTGGTGACGTCGTTCGCGCAGCGCTTGGGGGCTGACCACCGCCGGTTCCGGGGCGAGGACCGGCAGGGTCGGCCGGTGCCGATGGCGGAGTGGCACTACAGCCAGGTCGGGCAGGCGTTGCTGTTGACGTTGGAGCGGTTCCTCGGGCCACGGTGGACGCCGGCGCTGCGCGCGGAGTGGGCCGCGGCGTACGAGTTGGTGGCGCGGTTGATGCTGGCCGGTGCGGCGGAGGCGGTGCGGTCGTCGCCGCCGTACTGGGAGGCGGAGGTGCTGAGGGTGCAGCGGCGGCGGTCCGACGTGTGTGTGCTCACGGTCCGCCCGAACTATCTGTGCGAGTACCTGCCGGGGCAGTCGTTGCCGGTGCAGGTGCCGCAGTTGCGGACGTGGCGCTATCTGTCGCCGGCGAACGCGCCGCGTCCGGACGGGACGATCGAGTTCCACGTCCGCGCCACGGGTCGGTTCTCCACTTATCTGGTGCGCAAGGTGCGCGAGGGCGACCAGTTGTTGTTGGGGTTGCCGGTGGGTGAGGCGTTGGCGTCGTACGACCGGTCACCCCATCTGCCGTTGCTGCTGGTGGCCGGGGGCACCGGGCTGGCGCCGTTGCGGGCGGTGGTGGAGGCGTTGCAGCGGGGACCGGGGCGTCCGACGACTCTGGTGGTGGGCGGCAAGACGCCCGACGACCTGTATGACGACCGGGCGTTGCGGGAGTTGGCGGCGATGCCGCCGGCGGGGTCGTGGCGGTCCGGTGAGGTCGGTGGGTGGCTCCGGTACGTGCCGACGGTCGAGAGCGGCTGGCAGTGGCAGGGTGCGGTCGGTACGGCCGGTCACACCGCGGCGCGGTTGGGTCCGTGGCGGGACACCGAGGTGCTCGTGTGCGGCAGCCCGGAGATGACCCGGGAGACGATCAGCGCCCTGGCCACGTCGGGGGTGACGCCGGAGCGGATCCTGACCGAAAGTTACGATCACTCCCTCTACCCACCTCTGGCGAGCGCGGCTGCCGTAGCGCCGTCCGATGTGACGTGGACCGGTGCGGCTCCCGCCGCACCGCGCGACTTGAGTTGGACAGGTGCGCGATGAGCATCGACCACGGTGACCGGGTGGTCGCCGATCCGCACGGTGAGCTGACCCGGTCCGTGGCCGCGCTGGAGGCGCGCCGGTTCCGGGGCAGCCGGTGGCTGTCGGCCGACGAGGTCGCCGGCCTGGCCCGGTCGGCGGACGAGCGGGTGGCGTTGCTGGGGGGTGAGGTGGACCGGCTGCGGCGGGAGAACGAGGCCCTGGCGCGGCAGGTGGAGATGTTGCGCCACGGCGCGTTGCCCAGCACCGCCCCGCAGGGCCCGGACCCGATGGTGATCGAGTTGGCGGTGCGGGCGCAGGACGAGGCGAACCGGACGATCAGTGAGGCCAGCGCGGAGGGCGCGGAGATCATCGCCGACGCGCGGCGGCAGGCCGAGGAGATCCTCGCGGAGGCGCACGTGTTGGCCGGGGATGCTGCCGGCCGGGCGGGGGACGAGGGATTGCCGCGGCAGGTGCGGGAGTTGGAGGGCCGGCACGCGGCGTTGGTGGCGGCGGTGGCGACGGCGCAGCAGCACCTGAGCCGGTGGCAGGCGTACCTGTCGGAGCAGTCGGAGCAGTTGCGTACCGACGCGGCTGCTGCCGGGGCGCTCAGCGCGCAGCTGCGTGCGGTGGTCGGCGAGTAGCGGCGCCGGGTCAGCGCTGGTCGACGGCGGCGACGGCGTCGGCGATGGGGGTGTCGCCGCCGACGACCTCCAGGATCGCACCGGCGCTGTGCGGGTGGTAGAGCAGGGCGACGAGGACCCGGGCGACGTCGGTGCGGGTGACGGCGCCTGCCGGTGCCCGCCGGGCGAGGGTGATGCGCCCGGTGGGCGTGCCGTCGGTGAGGCGGCCGGGGCGCAGGATCGTCCAGTCGAGGTCGCGGCCGGTCAGGTCGTCCTCGGCGGCCTTCTTCGCCCGCAGGTACGCGGCGAACACCTCGTCGGTGCCGGTGGGCGCCTCGCCCTCCACGCCCATGGACGACACCAGCAGGTAGCGGCGGACGTCGGCGCGTTGCGCGGCGTCGGCGAGCAGGACGGCGCCGGCCCGGTCGACGGTGTCCTTGCGGTCGGCACCGCTGCCGGGGCCGGCGCCGGCGGCGAAGACGACGGCGTCGGCGTCGCGCAGGTGCTCGGCGAGTTCGTCGACGCCGACGTGTTCGAGGTCGGCGACGACGGGGTGGGCGCCGGCGGCGCGCAGCGCGGCGGCGTGGTCGGGGTTGCGGATCAGCCCGACGGCGGTGTCGCCCCGACCGGCGAGTTCGCGGTGGGCGAGCTGGGCGATCTTGCCGTGGCCTCCGGCGATGACGACGCGCATACTGCCAACCTAGCCGCCGCTTCGGCCCGGCGCGGCCTCTCGGCCCGGGCGGTGGCGGCGCCCGCCTGGCCGGTTGGCCGGCGGGGTGGCGGCGCGGGGCGTGCACTGGCGGGACGGTCGCCGGTGTTCGCCGAGGGGCGCCTGCCTGAGGCAGCATGGACGGGTGACGGAGACGGTCGACGCGCTGGCCGGGCTGGTGGCCGGCGGCGGTGTCGTGGTGTTGAGCGGGGCGGGGCTGTCCACCGAGTCGGGCATCCCGGACTACCGGGGGCCCAGTGGCGCGGCGCGACGGCACACCCCGATGACGTACCAGGTGTTCACGCGTGACCCCGTGGCGCGGCGGCGCTACTGGGCGCGCAGCCACCTGGGGTGGCGGATGATCGCGCGGGCGACGCCGAACGAGGGGCACCGGGCGGTGGCGCGGCTGCAACGCGGCGGGCTGGTTGACGGGATCATCACCCAGAACGTGGACGGGTTGCACACCGCCGCGGGCAGCCCTCGGGTGGTGGAGCTGCACGGCCGCCTCGACGAGGTGGTGTGCCTGGACTGCGGCAACCAGACGTCGCGGGAGGAGCTGGACCGGCGGCTGCGGGAGGTGAACCCGGGCTTCGACGCGCGGGTGGCGGCGGTCAACCCGGACGGTGACGTGGATCTCGCCGACGAGCAGGTGGCCGGGTTCCGTACGGTCGACTGCACGTTCTGTCGGGGCGGCATGTTGAAGCCGGACGTGGTGTTCTTCGGTGAGACGGTGCCCGCGGCGCGGGTGGCCCGCTGTTTCGAGCTGGTGGCGCGGGCGCGGCTGCTGCTGGTGCTGGGATCGTCGTTGACGGTGATGTCGGGTCGCCGGTTCGTGGTGGCGGCGGCGAAGTCGGGCATTCCGGTGGTGATCGTCAACCAGGGGCCGACCCGGGGTGACGGGTACGCGGCGTTGACGGTCGACGCGCCGTTGGGTCGGCTGTTGCCGGCGCTGGCCGACCGGGCGATCGGCGGTGTGCCGGTGGGCTGACCGGCAGGGGCGGCAGCGGCCTGTCGGGGTGTGGATCAGCGGGCGCTGGTAGCGTTGACCATGCCGGTAGTACCCACGTGGGAGAGACCGCCCAGCAGCATCTCAGGCGGCGCCGAAGGGGCAAATCCTCCCCGGAACCTCTCAGGCAAAAGGACCTCGTGGGCAGGCACTGTGGAGCGCCTCGTGGGCGCGACAGAGGGGGAGGCCGACCTGTCGACCTCGCCCCGGGAGTGCCGCCCATGACCGCAGAGCAGTTCGCCGCCCGCCACATCGGTCCCGATCCGCACGACGAGCGCCGGATGCTGGAGGCCGTCGGTTACGGCTCGGTCGAAGAGCTGATGGACGCGGCGATCCCCGAGGTGATCCGCTGGCACGGCACCCTGGACCTGCCGGAGCCGGCCAGCGAGCACGACGCCCTGGCCGAGTTGCGGGCGCTGGCGGCCCGCAACACCGTCGTGGTGTCGATGATCGGGTTGGGCTACCACGGCACGCACACCCCGGCGGTGATCCGCCGCAACGTGCTGGAGGACCCGGCCTGGTACACGGCGTACACGCCGTACCAGCCGGAGATCAGCCAGGGGCGGCTGGAGGCGTTGCTGAACTTCCAGACGATGGTCACGGACCTGACCGGGTTGGCCACCGCGAACGCGTCGATGCTCGACGAGGGCACCGCCGCGGCCGAGGCGATGACCCTCGCGCGCCGCGCGTCGAAGAGCAAGAGCGCGGTGTACGTGGTCGACGCCGACACCCTGCCGCAGACCATCGCGGTGATCGCGAGCCGGGCCGAGCCGCTCGGTATCGACGTGCGGGTCGTCGACACCGAGCGTGACGAGTTGCCGGCGGAGTTCTTCGGCCTGCACCTTCAGTACCCGGGGGCGTCGGGGGCGGTGCGTGATCAGGCGGGCCTGGTCGAGGCGGCGCACGCCGTGGGGGCGCTGGTGACCGTGGCGGCGGATCTGCTGGCGCTGACGCTGCTGCGCCCGCCGGGGGAGATCGGCGCCGACATCGCCGCCGGCACGACGCAGCGTTTCGGTGTGCCGATGGGCTTCGGTGGGCCGCACGCCGGCTACCTGGCGGTGCGGGCGGGGTTGGAGCGGATGCTGCCCGGCCGGCTGGTCGGGGTGTCGCGTGACGCGGACGGCAACCCGGCGTACCGGCTGGCGTTGCAGACCCGGGAGCAGCACATCCGCCGGGAGAAGGCGACCAGCAACATCTGCACGGCGCAGGTGCTGCTGGCGGTGATGGCCGGCATGTACGCCGTCTACCACGGTCCGGACGGGCTGCGGGAGATCGCGCGCCGTACGCATGACAGGGCGGTGCGGTTGGCGGCGGCGCTGCGGGGCCTCGACGGCGTGGAGGTGGTGCACGAGGCGTTCTTCGACACGGTCCTGGTGCGGGTGCCGGGCCGCGCGGGGGCGGTCGTGGCCGACGCCGCCGCGCGGGGCGTGAACCTGCGGCTGGTCGACGCCGACCACGTGGGGGCGTCCTGCGACGAGACGACCACCCTGGCGCACCTGCGGACGGTGTGCGACGCGTTCGTGGCCGTGCTCGGCGGGCGGGCCGGGGGCGTGGCGGCGGCGTGGGACGCGCCGGTCGGGGGCGTGTTGCCGGCGGCGCTGGCCCGTACGTCGGACTTCCTCACCCACGCGGTGTTCCGCAGCCACCACTCGGAGACGGCGATGCTGCGCTACCTGCGGCGGCTGTCGGACTTCGACTACGCCCTGGACCGGGGGATGATCCCGCTCGGGTCGTGCACGATGAAGCTCAACGCGACCACCGAGATGGAGCCGGTGAGCTGGCCGGAGTTCGCCCACATCCACCCGTTCGCGCCGGACGCGCAGACCTCCGGTTACCGGGAGATGATCTCCCAGTTGGAGGGGTGGCTGGCGGAGGTGACCGGCTACGACGCGGTCAGTGTGCAGCCCAACGCCGGTTCGCAGGGCGAGCTGGCGGGTCTGCTGGCGATCCGGGCCTACCACCGCGACCGGGGTGAGGGGCACCGCGACGTGTGCCTGATCCCGTCGTCGGCGCACGGCACCAACGCGGCCAGCGCGGTGATGGCCGGCATGCGGGTGGTCGTGGTGGGCTGCGACGACGGGGGCAACATCGACCTGGTGGACCTCGACGCGAAGATCGACAAGCATCGGGGCGCCCTCGCGGCGATCATGGTGACGTATCCGTCGACGCACGGGGTGTACGAGACGGGCATCGCGTCGCTGTGCGCGAAGGTCCACGACGCCGGCGGGCAGGTGTACGTCGACGGGGCGAACCTCAACGCGCTGGTCGGTTTCGCCAAGCCGGGCAAGTTCGGGGCGGACGTGTCGCACCTGAACCTGCACAAGACGTTCTGCATCCCGCACGGCGGCGGGGGTCCGGGGGTGGGTCCGGTGGCGGTGCGGGCGCACCTGGCGCCGTTCCTGCCGGGTGACCCGCTGGGCGCGCACGTCGACGGCCGGCCGGCGATCTCGGCGGCCCGCCACGGGTCGGCGGGGATCCTGCCGATCCCGTGGGCGTACCTGCGGATGATGGGCGCGGCGGGGCTGGTGCGGGCCACGGGTGTGGCGGTGCTGGCGGCGAACTACGTGGCGGCGCGGCTGCGCGGGCACTTCCCGGTGCTGTACGCGGGCAACAAGGGCCTGGTGGCGCACGAGTGCATCCTGGACCTGCGGCCGTTGACGAAGGCGACGGGGGTGAGCGTGGACGACGTGGCGAAGCGGCTGATCGACTACGGGTTCCACGCGCCGACGATGTCGTTCCCGGTGGCGGGGACGCTGATGGTGGAGCCGACCGAGAGTGAGGACCTGGCCGAGCTGGACCGGTTCTGCGATGCGATGATCGCCATCCGGGAGGAGATCGACAAGGTGGGGTCGGGGCAGTGGCCGGCGGGCGACAATCCCCTCGCCAACGCCCCGCACACGGCGGCGATGGTGTCCGCGGACGAGTGGCCGCACGCGTATGCGCGGTCGGTGGGCGCGTACCCGGGCGGGGTGGCGCGCGCCGGGAAGTACTGGCCGCCGGTGCGGCGCATCGACGGCGCGTACGGCGACCGGAACCTGGTGTGCTCGTGCCCGGCGCCGGAGGCGTACGAGAGCTGACGTCGCGTGACGCCGGGGCGGTCGTGGTGCCGCCCCGGCGGGTGCGCCGACCTGGGCCGGGGGGTGTCCCGACCGGGGGACCAGCCTGGATCGACGCGTTGGTATTGCGTGACGCAGCGTGACAGGGTCAGGCGACGAGGGCGTGTCGGGCGGGGCCGCGGTGGGGGGCGATGCTGCTGCCGTCGGGGAGGAGTTCGCCGGTGTCCTCGAAGACGATGACACCGTTGCAGAGCAGGCTCCAGCCCTGCTCAGGGAAGCAGGCGAGGACCCGGGCGGCTTCCCGGTCGGTCGCTTCGGCGGAGGGGCAGGTGGGTTGGTGCTGGCACATCGGGATCTCCGGACTGTGGGGGCACTGTGTCATGGTTCACATGACCAGTGACGCACAGTACCAAGCTAAAGCGGTCAGCATCGAGCAGGTATGCGCGTGGATTCGCTGAAATCCACTGAACGGATGAGGGTGGATGGGCCGGACGGCGTGGAAACGCTCCCAGGGTTAGGGGTCGACGTGCCGGGGGCGCCGGCTGACTGCCGCCGTACGCTCGTCGAGCGGGCCCGCTGGCAGTGGCGGCCCGCCGACGGCGGGGACCCGGCGGCGCGGGTCGAGGAGTTCCTCGCCGCGTACGGCCTGCCGCTGCACGAACTGGCCCGCCCCGCGCCCCGCCACGACCCGGCCGGGGTGTGCGGCGCCGCCCTCTACGTCTCCGCCGCCGCCGGCGCGGCCCTGATCGGCGCGCCCCCGGGCGCCGCCAACCCCGCCCCCGCGCTGCCGGAGGTCGCCGTGGTCGTCTACGGCCACGACCCGGCCGCGGTGGCGTCGAGCCGCCCGGTCGCGGCGGGCGCCACGACACCCGGCGCGCACTGGTGGCGCGGCGACTGGGCGCAGAGCTGGACGCCGCGCCAGCACGCCGACGCCGTCACCGCGGTGCGCGCCGCGATCGGTCGCGGCGACGTCTACCAGGTCAACCTCGTCGGCCACGCCGCCGCCCGCTACAGCGGCGACCCGCTGCCGGCCCTGCGTCGGTTGGCCGCGCTGCCCGGCGCCCGCTACGGCGGCACCCTCACCGGTGCGGGTTGGGCGATCGGCTGCGCCAGCCCGGAGACCCTGGTGGAGCTGGCCGACGGGCGGCTGATCACCCGGCCGATCAAGGGCACCCGGCCGGCCACGGCCGTCGGCCGCGCGGCGCTGCTCGCCTCGGCGAAGGAACGCGCCGAGCACGTGATGATCGTCGACCTGGAGCGCAACGACCTGGCCCGCGTCGCCCGCACCGGCAGCGTGCGCGTCGACGAGCTGTTCGCCGTACGCCGCTGGTGCGACCTGTGGCAGGCCGAGTCGACGGTGTCCGCGGCCGTCGCCGACGGGCTCGGCCTGGCGGACCTGCTGCGCGCGCTCTGCCCCGGCGGCTCGGTCACCGGCGCCCCGAAACTCGCCGCCCTGGAGCACGTCGCCGCGCTGGAGCCGGTGGGTCGGGGCGCCAGCATGGGCGCGCTCGGCTGGGTCGCCCCGGGCCGCATCGACCTGGGCCTGACGATCCGCACCGCCGCCGTCGACGGCGAGCGGGTGCACGTCTGGGCGGGCGGGGGCATCACGTGGGGCAGCGATCCCGACGCCGAGGTCGCCGAGGCCGCCGCGAAGGCCGCCCCGGTGCGCGCCGCCCTCGCCGGCGGCTGAGCGCGGCACGCACCGGGGGCAGCGCGGTCCTGGGCGTGAGCGCGTACCGCCGTGGCGCGGCCCCGAGCGCGCGCCGCCGTGTGGCGCGGCCCGCCGGTGCTGGGCACGTTGGAAGAGGCGCCGCGGCGCCTTCGTCCGGTCAGATGAGCGGTAACCGGATCGAGGGCGTCCGCAGCCGAGGCGGTCGGTATGTTCCAGCAACCCCTGCAACCCGTCGGCGGGTCGCTCGCGTTGAGCGCCGCCTGCGCCGCGCTGCCCCTGCTCACCCTGTTCGTGCTGCTCGCGGTGGTGCGTACGCGGGCCTGGGTGGCGGCGTTCGGTGCGCTGTCCGTGGCGGTGCTGCTGGCCTGGTGGCTGTGGCGGATGCCGCTGCCGCAGACGCTGCTGGCCGCCGCCCAGGGCGCCACCTTCGCCCTCTTCCCGCTCGTCTGGACGTTCGGCACGGCGATCTGGATCCACCGGCTGACCGTGCACACGGGGCACTTCGACACGCTGCGGCGGGAGTTCGCCCGCCTCAGCGACGACCGCCGCGTGCAGGCCCTGGTGATCGCGTTCTGCTTCGGGTCGCTGCTGGAGGCCCTGGCCGGCCAGGGCACGCCGGTGGCCGTCACCACGGTCATGCTGCTGGCCCTGGGCTTCAGCCCGCTGCGCGCCGCCGCCGTGGCGCTGGTCGGCAACACGGTGCCGGCGGCCTTCGGCCCGCTCGGCCTGCCGATCACCACGCTGGCCGGCGTGACGGGGCTGCCGGCGACGGAACTGGGCATGATGGCCGGCCGGCAGGTGCCGGTGATCGCGGTCGTCGTCCCGCTGGTGCTGCTGGTCGTCGCCGACGGCCGCCGGGGCGTACGCGAGCTGTGGCGCCCGGCGCTGGCGTGCGGCGGCGCCTTCGCGGTGGCGCAGTTCGTCACCGCGAACTGGCTGACGGCCGCGCTGGCCGACATCACCGCCGCCTTCGCGGGGATGGGCGTGCTGCTGCTCGTCGCCCGCAGGCGCGTGGTGCGGCGACCGGTCGCCGTGCCGGTCGGCGCCGGCGGCCCGCCCCACGACGCCCCGGCGTCGCCGCGCCCCGCCCCGCAGTCGTCGACCGCGCCCGGCGACGCCGGCACGGCGCCCGCCGAGAGCGCGCCCGGGGCGCGGTGGCGGGCGTACGCGCCGTACGTGACGATCGTGGCGGTCTTCGCCGTCTCCCAGGTGCCGGCGCTCAAGCGGCTGCTCGACGCCGGCACGCTGGCGTTGTCCTGGCCGGGGCTGCACGTCGTCACGGCCGCCGGCGACCCGTCACCGGTGACGACGTTCCGCTTCGCCTGGTTGGCGGCGCCCGGGTCGTTGCTGCTGGTGGCGGGCCTGATCACGGTGGTGCTGCTGCAGGTGTCGCCGCGCGAGGCCGTCGGGCTCTACGGGCGCACCCTGGTCGAGCTGCGGTGGGCGGTGGCGACGGTGGTCGGGCTGCTGGCGCTGTCGTTCACCATGAACGCCGCCGGGCAGGTCGCCACGCTGGGCGTCTGGATGGCCGGCGCGGGTGGGTTCTTCGCGGTGCTGGCGCCGGTCCTCGGGTGGCTCGGCGTCGCCCTGACCGGTTCGGACACGTCGTCCAACTCGCTGTTCGGCGCGTTGCAGGTGGCCGCGGCGCAGCGCGCCGGCCTCGATCCGGTCCTGTTGGCCGCGGCCAACGCCTCGGGCGGCACGCTCGGCAAGATGATCAGTTTGCAGAACCTGACGATCGCCGCCGCCGCGGTCGGGCTCACCGGCCGCGAGGGCGACCTGTTCCGGCGGATGGTCGGCCCGAGCGTGCTGCTGCTCGCCCTGATGTGCCTGCTGGTCGGGTTGCAGGCCACGCCCCTGCTGGCCTGGATGGTGCCGTAGCGCGGTTCCCGCACGGAGAACGGCCCGCCTCCTGCCGACAACTTATTTTGTCTTGACAAGGGTTGCTGTCGGTAGGAGGCTTTCGGGACGCGGTGCCCGCCCGGGCACACCGCACCCGCCCCGCCGCGTCGCGGGCCCTTCAGGGAGGACAGTCATGCAGATCAGCGTCCACGCCTTCGTCAGCCTCGACGGCGTCATGCAGGGGCCGGGCGGGGCCGAGGAAGACACCAGCAACGGCTTCACGCGCGGCGGCTGGCTCGTGCCGCACAGCGGCGACGGTCAGCTCGACGCCGTCGACGGGTGGTTCCGGCAGGCCGACGCCTTCCTGCTGGGACGCCGCACCTTCGAGATGATGCGCGGCTACTGGCCGCAGGTCACCGACCCCGACAACCTCGTCGCCACCGCGCTGAACACCTGGCCGAAGTACGTCGTCAGCAACACCCTCTCCGAGGCCGACGCGGCCTGGGGCGACACCACCGTCCTGCGCGGCGACGTCGTCGCGCAGGTGCGGCGGCTCAGCCAGCAGCCGGGCGGCGAGCTCCAGGTGCACGGCAGCTGGCAGCTCGCGCGCGCCCTGCACGACGCGGGGCTCGTCGACACGTACCGGCTGCTGCAGTTCCCCGTCGTCGTCGGCGCCGGCAAGCGCCTGTTCGCCGACGGCGCGGCCCCGGCCTCGTACCGGATCACCGACTCGACGGTGGCCGACGGCGGCGCGGGGGCCGTCGCGCTCACCCTGCGCCGCACCGGGTTCGGTCCCACCGCCGCCGGCGAGTTCGTCGTGCGCGACGGCCGGGAGGCCGTGGCGTAACGGCGTCGACGCGTCAGCGGCGGTCGGCGAAGTCGTCCAGCGCCGCCACGACCCGCTGCGCCATGCCGTTGCCGGAGCCGTGCCCGGCGGCGTCCAGCAGCTCCAGTCGGGCGTCGGGCCATGCCTGCGCCAGCTGCCACGCGATCTCCGGCGGGCTGCTGATGTCGAGTTTGCCGTGCAGCAGCACCCCGGGGATGCCGGCCAGTCGGCCCGCCTCGCGCAGCAGCTCACCCTCCGGCAGGAAACACCCGTGCCGCCAGTAGTGGGTGACCAGGCGGGCGGAGACCATCCGGAACACCGGGTCGTCGTAGCGGGGGTCGGGCCGGTGCCCCGGCACGGTGGCGACGTGGGTGTCCTCCCACGCGCACCACTGCCGCGCCGCCCGCTCGCGCACCGCCGGGTCCGGGTCGGCCAACAGCCGGGCGTACGCGTCGGCCAGGTCGCCGTCGCGCTCGGCCGGCGGCACCCCGTCGCGGAAACGCGCCCACTCGGCCGGGAACACCCGCCCCATGTCCCGGGTGATCCACTCGATCTCCCGTCGGGTGCCGGCGGTCACGCTGAACAGCACCAGCTCGCTGACGCGCTGCGGGTGCCGCTGCGCGTACGCCAGGGCCAGGGCGGCGCCCCAGGACGCGCCGAGCACCAGCCAGCGCTGCACGCCGAGGTGCGCGCGCAGGCGTTCGATGTCGGCGATCAGGTGGTCGGTGGTGTTGGTGGACAGGTCCACGCCGTGATCGGCGGCGTGCGGGGTGCTGCGTTCGCAGCCGCGCTGGTCGAACAGGACCGCCCGGTAGCGGGCCGGGTCGAACAGGTCCCGCCAGCCGGGCGCGCAGCCGGAACCGGGCCCGCCGTGCAGCACCACGGCGGGCTTGCCGTCGGGGTTGCCGCAGGTCTCCCAGTAGACGAGCTGCCCGTCGCCGACGTCGAGCATCCCGTGCGCGTACGGCTCGATCCGTGGGTAGCGCCCGCTCATCGCCCCGCCTCTTTCGTCACCGACCATATCTGACAGCGCTGTTACATTAGCCGGGGTCGCGGTCTGTCGGCACGGGGGCGTCGTCCGCGCCCCGGTGCGTGTGCAGCAGGGCCGCCGCCCGGCCGGCCGCCACCGCCACGGCCGAGCGCAGCGCGTCGACGTCGACGTCCGGGCCGGGCGGCAGCAGCGGCAGCGTCGGACCGTCCGCCACCGGCCCCGGCCCCGGCGGCAGCGGCAGCGGCGGCGCCGCCCGGGCGTACGCCTCGGCGGCGGCCGTGCCCACCTCGGTGCTCCGCCTCGACGACGCCGACCCGTCCCCGGTGGCGGCGACCGCCGGAGCCGGCGCGTCGGCTCCGGGTGCGGCGGTGCCGGCGGACACGAGCGTGCGGGCCTCGCGGCCGCGGATCAGCAGCAGCAGGGTCGGGTCGGTGTCCAGCAGCCAGGACACCTGGTGGCACAGGGCGGCGGCGTGCCGGCACGGGTGGTCCCACTCGGGGCAGTCGCACTCCGGGGCGAGCTCGCCCAGCCCGGGCAACAGCGGCACCCCGCTCGCCTCGGCCAGGTCCCGGGGCAACTGCCCGGCCAGCAGCGCCGCCTGGTGTCCGGCGCGGGCGGCCACCTCGCCGGCCAGCCGCGCCCAGTCGTCGTCCCCGAGTGACGCGACGCGTATGCGGGTGTCGTACGCCTGCTCGGCGTCGCCGTCGTGCACGGCCGCGGTGAGCCGGCCGGGGCTGACGGTGATCGGTCCGACGTGCCCGGCGGCGGCCAGCCGGCGCCCGGCCCGCAGCGGCCCGGCGTCCAGGGCGTCGGCCTCCCACGCCCGGTTCCACGCCGTCGCCCACCAGGTACGGGGCCGGCGGGCCCGCCCGGGCGCGAAGGCGGGAAAGCCGCGCGGGGTCACCGGTCACCGCCGAGGGTCACCAGATCGGCCAGTTCGGTGTCGCTGAGCGCGGCCAGCGCCGCCGGCCCGGCGTCGAGGACCGCCTCGGCGAGTTCCCGCTTGCCGGCCAGCAGGGCGGCGACGCGGTCCTCGACGGTGCCCTCGGCGACGAGCCGGTGCACCTGCACCGGCCGGGTCTGTCCGATCCGGTACGCCCGGTCGGTGGCCTGGTCCTCCACGGCCGGGTTCCACCACCGGTCGTAGTGCACGACGTGGTCGGCGCGGGTGAGGTTCAGGCCGGTGCCGGCGGCGCGCAGCGACAGCAGGAACACCGGGGCCTCTCCGGCGTCGAAGCGGCGTACGAGCTCGTCGCGGGCGGCGACGGGCAGCCCGCCGTGCAGCAGCAGCGCCCCGACGCCCCGGTCGCTCAGGTGCCGGTGCAGCAGCCGGGCCATCGCCACGTACTGGGTGAAGACCAGCACCGCGCCACCGGCGGGCAGGATCGCCCCGAGCAACTCGTCGAGCAGGTCCAGCTTGCCGGAGCGCCCGGCCAGCCGCGGCGCGCTCTCGCGCAGGTACTGGGCGGGGTGGTTGCAGATCTGCTTGAGCGCGGTGAGCAGCTTGACCACCAGCGCGTGCCGGGCGATGCCGTCGGCGTCGGCGATCGCGTCGAGCAGTTCGGCGACGCAGGCCTGGTAGAGGGCGGCCTGCTCGGCGGTGAGGGCGACCGGCTGGTCGGTCTCGGTCTTGGCGGGCAGTTCGGGGGCGATACCGGGGTCGCTCTTGCGGCGGCGCAGCAGGAACGGCCCGAGAAGTCGGGCCAGCTCCCGGCCCGCCTCGGGGTCGCGGTCGACCTGCACCGGCCCGACCCAGCGGGCGCGGAACTCGCTGAGGGTGCCGAGCAGCCCGGGCGTGGTCCAGTCCAGGATCGCCCACAGGTCGGTGAGGTCGTTCTCCACGGGGGTGCCGGTCAACGCGACCCGGGCGGCGGCGGGGATCGCGCGCAGCGCCCTCGCGGTCTCCGCGTACGGGTTCTTGACGTGCTGGGCCTCGTCGGCGACGAGCAGCGGCCACCGTCGGGCGGCGAGCCGGTCGGCGTCGCGGCGCAGCGTCGCCCAGGTGGTGAGCACGAACCCGCCGTCGAGGCCGTCGAGGCTGCGGTGGGGTCCGTGGAAGCGGCGTACGGCGGTGCCGGGGGCGAAGCGACGGATCTCGCGTTCCCAGTTGCCCAGCAGCGACGCCGGGCACAGCACGAGCGTCGGACCGGCGGTGGCGGGGTCGCCCTGGCGGTGCAGGTGCAGGGCGATCAGCGTGACGGTCTTGCCCAGCCCCATGTCGTCGGCGAGGCAGCCGCCGAGACCGAGGGCGGTCAGTCCGGCCAGCCAGCGCAGCCCGTGGCGCTGGTAGTCGCGCAGCGTCGCGGCCAGCCCGGCCGGTACGGCCACCGGGGGCGCGGCGTCGCCGTCGGTGAGCCGGCGGGCGGCCTCGGCCACCCAGCCCTCGGCGTGCACGTCGACGCGTTCGCCGTCGACGTGCGTGGCGCCGGTCAGCGCGGCGCGCAGGGCGGGCATCACGGCCAGCGACCCGGCGTGCGGCTGCCGGGCGCGGCGGGCCAGCTCGGGAGGCACCAGCACCCACCGCTCGCGCAGCCGCACGACGGGCCGGTGCGCCTCGGCGAGCCGGGCCAGCTCGGCGCCGGTGAGCGCGCTGCCGTCGAGGTGCAGCCGCCAGTGCAGCGCCACGTCGCCGGGTGCGGTGAGCAGGCCGGGGCCGCGGGTCGGGGCGCGCAGCACCGCCGAGGCGGTGAGGCCACGGTCGAGTCCGGCCGGCCAGTGCACGTCGACGCCGTCGGCGGCGAGCCGGGCCGCCGCGCCGGTCGCCAGGTCGACGACCTGCGCGTCGCTGGGCGTGAGCGCGTCGGGCACGGCGGTGTCCAGCAGCCGCGCCAGGGGCGGCCACATCCGCGCGGCGTGGCGCAGGGCCAGCAGGGCGGCGTCGCGGCAGGCGGGCGGGAACCCGGGTACGCCGGCGCGCCACAGCGCGGCGGCGTCGGTGAGCAGTCCCGGCGCGGTACGGCGGTGCACCTGCGCCACCAGCCGCCACGGCGCGTCGGGGCTGTCGCGGTGTTCGAGGCGCAGCGACAGCCGTACCGCCGCGTCGGCGTCGGCGGCGACGCGGCCGGCCCAGTCGCGCAGCCGCCCGACGGGGGTGGGGGCGGGCGCCGACCACGCCCCGGTGGCCGCGTCGTCGCGGGGCAGGATGTCGGCGACGGCGTCGAGGAAGTCGCGCAGCAGCCGCGCCGGATCGGGCAGCCACGTCGGGTCGCGCCCGGGCACGGGGGTGGCGCGGGCCGTGGCGGGCATCGCGGCGGCGAGGCGTGCCTGCCGGGCCTCGTCGTCGGCGGTGAGCGGCCCGACCCGCCAGGTGTCGTGCCCGGCGGCGGTGACGGCGGGCAGCAGCAGGCCGCGGGCGGCCAGGTGCAGGGCCTCGCGGGCCGCCGCGGCCCAGAACGCCGCCGCCGGGTCGGTGGCCGCCTCGGCCAGCAGCAGCGGTACGCCGGCGGCCACCCCCAGCCGTCGCACGGGCACGGTCCTCGGGTGCCCGTGCGGTGGCGTCGCCAGGGTCGTCGTCACCGCCTCGCCGGGCCCGTCGGGTGGGGCGTCGGCGTCCGGTGACCAGACGAGCAGCGTCCCGGCGCGGGGCGGGTCGGCGGGGCTGAACGTGACGGCGTGGCAGCCGATCGGCACGGGCGTCCTCGTTTCGGGTCGGTGGTCGCGCTGCCCGCGCGGGTGCGACGGGGACGCCGGCCGCGCGGCGGGTGTGCGGCGGATCGCGTCGGTCACCGGCCGAGCCTGCGGTAGCGGCGTACCGCGAGGGGTCCGAACACGGCGATCAGCAGCAGCGGCCACGCCACGGCGAGCGCGACGGCGTGCTGCGCGGGGAACGTGTCGCCGCCCGCGCCGGGGTTTCCGAAAAGGTGCCGGCAGGCCGCGACGGTCGCCGACAGCGGGTTCCACGCGGCGACGGCGGCGAGCCAGCCGGGCATGGTGCCGGGGGAGACGAACGCGTTGGAGGTGAACCCGAGCGGCCAGACGAGGATCTGCAGCATCACCACCGACTCGGGTCTGCGCAGCACCAGCGCCAGGTGGATGCCGACCCAGATCAGGGCGAAGCGCAGCAGCAGGAGCAGCCCGACGGCGCCCAGCGCGCCCGGGGCGCCGGAGCGCCACTGCCAGCCGACGGCGACGCCGCAGGCGAGCATGACGGCCAGGCCGGCGGCGCTGTGCAGCAGGTCCGCGGCGGCCCGGCCGGTGAGCACCGCCGAGGACGTCATCGGCAGCGACCGGAACCGGTCGGTGACGCCGCGCGCGGCGTCGGTGGCCACGGCCGCGTACGTCGACTCGATGCCGAACAGCATCGTCATGGCGAACATGCCGGGCAGCAGGAACTCGCGGTAGTCGCCGCCGCCGGGCACGCTCATCGCGCCACCGAACAGGTAGCCGAACATCAGCACCATCAGCACCGGGAAGAGCAGCCCGACCACGAACTGTCCGGGTTGGCGCCGCCAGTGCGCCACCGCCCGGCCGGTGAGGGTGACGCCGTCGGCGACGGCCCAGCGCAGGCGCCACGGTACGGGCCGCACGCTCGTCGCGCTCATGCGCTCACCTTCTCCCCGTCGGGGCGGGCGGTGGGGGAGTCGCCGCCGGTGAGCCGCAGGAACACCTCGTCGAGGGTGGGGCGGCGCACCGCGACGTCGGCGGCGGCCAGGCCGGCGTCGTGCAGGGCCCGCAGCACGGCGCCCAGCGCGGTCACCCGCCCGGTGACGGCGACGCTGAGGCGCAGGCCCACCGCGTCGACGATGGGGGTCGCCGCGACGGCGGCGCCGACGACGCGTACGGCCCGGTCCAGGTCGTCGGCGCGGGTCAGCACGACGTCGACGCGGTCGCCGCCGAGCGCGGTCTTCAGCTGCTCCGGGGTGCCGTCGGCGACGACCCGGCCGCCGTCGACGACCCGGACGGTGTGGGCGAGCTGGTCGGCCTCCTCCAGGTACTGCGTGGTCAGCAGCACGGTGGTGCCGTCGGCGACGAGCCCGCGTACGGCGTCCCACACCTGAGCGCGGGCGCGCGGGTCGAGGCCGGTGGTGGGCTCGTCGAGGAAGAGCACCGGCGGGTCGAGGATCAGGCTCGCCGCGAGGTCGAGGCGGCGGCGCATCCCGCCGGAGTAGGTGCCGACGGGCCGGTCGGCGGCGTCGGTCAGGTCGAAGCGGGCCAGCAGGTCGGCGGCCCGGGCGCGGGCCCGCGCGCCGCCGAGGTGGTGCAGCCGGCCGAACAGCACCAGGTTCTGCCGGCCGGTGAGCACCTCGTCGAGCGCGGCGTGCTGGCCGACCAGACCGATGCGGGCGCGCACCCGCTCGGGGTGGCGCAGCACGTCGGCGCCGGCCACCCGCGCCGCGCCGGCGTCGGGCCGCAGCAGGGTGCTCAGCACCCGTACGGCTGTGGTCTTGCCCGCCCCGTTCGGGCCGAGCAGCCCGCAGACGGTGCCGGCGGGCACGGTGAGGTCCAGCCCGGCGAGGGCCTGCGTGTCGCCGTAGCGCTTGCGTAGTCCCTCGGCCTCGATCGCCGCTCCGTCGTGCATCGCGCCCCCGCCCGCTCGTCCCGTACGTCGTACCGTACACCATACGGTACGGCGCACGCTAAGGTGCCGGGATGACGACCGAGTACAGCGGCACCGGCGACCCGGCACGCAGCCTCGCCCTGCTCTGGCGCACCCGCGAACGCACCAGCCGCAAGGGCCGACCCGACCTGTCCGTGGACCGCATCGTGCGCGCCGCCATCGAGGTGGCCGACGCCGAGGGCCTCGCCGCCCTGTCCATGCGCCGCGTCGCCGAACGACTCGGCGTGGGCACCATGTCCCTCTACACCTACGTGCCCGGCAAGGGCGAACTGCTCGACGTCATGCTCGACACCGTCTACGGCGAGACCGCCCGCCCCGACGACGTGCCCGGCGGCTGGCGCGGCCGACTCACCCACATCGCCCGCGAGGCCTGGGCGCTCTACCTGCGCCACCCCTGGCTGCTGCAGGTCGCCACCACCCGCCCCCCGCTGGGCCCCAACGTCATCGCCCGCTACGAGTACGAACTGCGCGCCGTCGACGGCATCGGCCTGACCGACCTGGAGATGGACGCCGTCGTCACCCTCGTCTCCGGCTACGTCCACGGCACCGTACGCAGCGCCGTGGAGGCCGCCCAGGCCGCCGCGCACACCGGCATGACCGAGCAGCAGTGGTGGCAGGCCCACGCCCCCTACCTGGAGAAGGCCCTCGACCCGCGCCGCTACCCCCTGGCCGCGCGCGTCGGCACCGCCGCCGGCCAGGAGTACCAGGCCGCCGCCGACCCCCACGGCGCGTTCGAGTTCGGCCTGGCCCGCATCCTCGACGGCATCGAGGTGCTCGTCGCCGCCCGCCCGGACGCCACCGCCGCGACCGACGACCGATAACCTTGCCGGCATGACCATGCGTCCCATCAGGATCATCGGTGACCCCGTGCTGCGCACCCCCAGCGAGCCCGTCACCAGCTTCGACACCGAGCTGCGCGCCCTGGTCACGGACCTGATGGACACCCTGCTCGGCGCACCCGGGCGCGCCGGCGTCGCCGCCCCCCAGATCGGCGTCAACGCCCAGGTGTTCGTCTACGACGCCGACGGCGAACGCGGCCACCTGGTCAACCCGACGCTGGAGCTGTCGGAGGAACTCCAGGACGACGACGAGGGCTGCCTGTCGATCCCCGGGCTCTACTTCCCGACCCCGCGCGCCCTGCACGCCACCGCCCACGGCTTCGACCAGCACGGCGAGCCGCTGACCATCTCGGGCAGCGGCTTCCTCGCCCGGGCCCTGCAACACGAGACCGACCACCTCGCCGGGCGCCTCTACGTCGACACGCTGCGCGGCGACACCCGCCGCAAGGCGCTGCGGGAGATCCGCGCCGGGCGCTTCGACTCACCCAGCCGCCACGGCTGAGCCACGCCCACCCGGCCGGCGGTCACGCCCCCGTGCCCGCCGGCGGGTCACCGCTGGTGGGCACGCAGCGCGTACTCGCCGTAGTCGGCCACCCGGGTGAAGCCCAGCCGCGCGTAGAGCCGCACCGCCGCCGCGTTGTCCGCCTTCACGTTGAGCGTCACGTGCGTGACGCGCTCGCGCAGCCGCCGGCACAGGGCGGTCACCGCCGCGGCGGCCAGCCCCCGCCCGCGCCACCGGGGATGGGTGGTCACGTTGCCCAGCGCCGCGACCCCGTACGCCGGGGAGAACACGTGCACCCCGGCGACCGCCACCAGCTCGCCGCCGTCGCGCACCCCCACGTACTGGCCGGTGTCGAGCATCCGGGGATCGAACCAGTTGCCCGGGTAGGCGACCTCGTAGAGGCGGTGCAGCGCCGGCAGGTCACCGGCGTTCAGCACCGTACCCGCCGCGACCTGCCCGTCCAGCCGCGCCGGATCCGTCAGCGCCATCCGGTGGTGCGGGCCGGCCGCGTCCATCCGGAACGCCCCCGCCAGGGCCGGCTCGACGCCGGGGGACAGGTGCGCCCACAGCCGGGCCGGGAGCACCGGCGCCACCTCGCGCAGCAGCGCCGCCAGCCGCCCGGCCCGTCGCGGCGGCGCGAACGCCAGCAGCGTGGGCGTCTCGGCGCCGTGATAGAGCAACGCCACCTCCTCGTCGCCGCGGAACCAGGAGGTGTACGGCCAGAAGAAGTCGTCCAGGTCGCCGAGCTGGTACGCGTGCAGCACCGGATCCCGCCCGAGCAGCGCGGCGAGGACGGCGCGGTCGTGTTCGGCGCGTACCGGCATCCGCCGATGATCACACACGCGGCCCCGCTCCGCCGACGCGCGCCCAAGCTGCTCCGCCGACGCGCGCCGGGCGGGTCAGCAGCCCGTGTCCGCCTCGGCGGGAAGGTGCTCGTGCGCCCACCGGCCCAGCGCGTCGAGCACCGGCAGCAGTGCCGCGCCCGGCCCGGTGAGCTCGTAGCTCACGCCCAGCGGGGGACCCTGCCGGACCGTGCGACTGACCAGCCCGACCCGCACCAGCTCGCCCAGCCGGTCCGACAGCACCGACTCGCTGATCCCGGGCAGGGCACGGGTCAGCTCGGCGAACCCGGCCGGCCCGTCGGCGAGGGTGCTCAGCAGCATGCCGTTCCACCGCTTGCCCAGAAACGCGAAGGCCCGGGCCACGCCCCCGTCACACGTGCGGGGCGTGTCGCCCACCTCCGGCCTGACCGTCATGCCCCCAGGATACGGGGGACATCACCCGAACAAGGGACTACTAAAAAGCTAGCTGCTACCGTTACCGAAGCAAGCCAGCCGACTCCATGGAGACGCCCCGATGACCGACATCCACCCGCCCCTGATCAACCTCGGCCCCGAGGCCCAGGCGCTGCTGTTCACCGACGCCCGCACCGCCAACACCTTCACCGACGAACCCGTCACCGACGAACACCTGCGCGCCATCTACGAACTCGCCAAGTACCCGCCCACCGCCGCCAACACCCAGCCCCTGCGCATCCTCTACGTACGCCCCGGCGAAGCCCGCACCCGCCTCGTCGCCCACATGAGCGAAGGCAACCAGGCCAAGACCGCCACCGCCCCCATGGTCGCCGTACTCGCCGCCGACACCGACTTCCACGAGCACATCCCGCGGGTGTTCCCCATCCGCCCCCAGATGCGCGACGACCTCGCCGGCAACCCCGACGCCCGCGAGCGCATGGCCCGCTTCAACGCCACTCTCCAGATCGGCTACTACCTGCTCGCCGTCCGCGCCGCCGGCCTCGCCGCCGGACCCATGGCCGGCTTCGACGCCGCCGCCGTCGACCGCGAGTTCTTCACCGACAGCACCTGGAAGACCCTGCTCGTGGTCAACATCGGCCGCCCCGGCGACAACGCCTGGTTCCCGCGCCTGCCCCGCCTCGACTACACCGACGTCGTCCGGCACGCCTGAACGACCAACCACCCGACACCAGTGGGTGGCGACCGGTCAGGCCGCCACCCACTGGTCGAAACCCAACTTGCCGACCAACGCCACCACCACCACCAACAACACGACCCGCACGAAGCCCGAACCACGCCGCAACGCCATCCGCGCCCCCAACGCCGCCCCCGCGATGTTGCACACCGCCATCGCCGCCCCCAGCAGCCACCACACGTGCCCCGTCGCCGCGAACACCGCCAACGCCCCCAGGTTCGTCCCCACGTTCACGACCTTCGCCATCGCCGAACCGTGCACGAAGTCCGCCCCCACCAACGCCGTGAACGCCACCACCAGAAACGTCCCCGTACCCGGGCCCACCAACCCGTCGTACAACCCGATACCCAACCCCGCCACCACCACCGCCACACCCACCCGCACCCGCGTACGCCGATGCGGCTGCGCCACCACCCCCAACCGCGGCCGCAACACCACGAACGCCGCCACCGACACCAACACCACCAACACCACCGGCCGGTACGCCGACGCCGGCACCGCACCCGCCAACGCCGCACCCACCCCCGCACAACACATCGCCAACCCCGCCGCCGGCCCCGCCACCGCCCAATCGATCTTCGTACGCCGCGCGTACGTCACCGCCGCCGTCGCCGTCCCCGCGATCGCCGTCAACTTGTTCGTACCCAACGCCGACGCCACCGGCATCCCCGGCGCCGCCACCAGCAGCACCGGCAACAACAGCAACCCACCACCACCCACCACCGCGTCGATCCAACCGGCCACAGCGGCCGCGGCGAGCAGAGTCGTCAACGACAGGGGATCCACATCCACGGGCCGCCATTCTTCCCACCACCACCCACCCACCGACCCGCCCTGTGGCCAGCCTCACCAGCGACGACACTCACCGACCCCGCGCCCGCCGCAACCACACACCCACCGCCGACAACGCCACGAACAACAGCACCGAGCACAACAACACCTTCAACACCGGGCAACCCTCCCATCGACACGTAGGGTGCAAGCGTGCGCCTGGCCACCTTCAACCTGCTACACGGCCGGTCCCTCGCCGACGGACTCGTCGACCACGACCGACTCACCGCCGCCGTCACCGCCCTCGACGCCGACGTCCTCGCCCTGCAAGAAGTCGACCGCGACCAGAGCCGCAGCGGCAACCTCGACCTCACCGCCATCGCCGCCCGCGCCCTCGACGCCGACGAACACCGCTTCGCCGCCGCCGTCGTCGGCACCCCCGGCGAACAGTTCCGCCCCCTCACCCACGACGACGACGGACACGGCGAACCCTGCTACGGCGTCGGCCTCGTCACCCGCCACCGCGTCCACACCTGGCAGGTCACCCGACTACGCCCCGCCCCCGTACGCTCACCCGTCTACGTCCCCGGCCCCCGCGGCGGACTCATCCTCCTGCGCGACGAACCCCGCGTCGTCCTCGCCGCAGTCCTCGACACCCCACACGGCCAACTCACCGTCGCCGCCACCCACCTGTCCTTCGTCCCCGGCTGGAACGCCCACCAACTGCGCCAGACCGTCCGCGCCCTACGCACCCTGCCCGCCCCACGCATCCTCCTCGGCGACCTCAACCTGCCCGCCGGCCCCGCCCGACTCCTCACCGGCTGGCACCCCCTCGGCCGCCGCCCCACCTACCCCGCCGGGCAACCCCGCGTCCAACTCGACCACATCCTCGCCGACCGCCACGGCCTCGACCGCCTGCCACCCGTCACCGCCGTACACACCCCGCTGTCCACCATCTCCGACCACCGCCCCCTCCTGGTCGACCTCGGCTGAACACCCGCCCGACAGCGGGGGAGCGGACACCCCTCACCAAAGGTCGCGTCACCGTCACCGCACCCAGCGTTGACACCGCCCCAGCGCATCGGCGAAGGTCTCTGGCGTGACGGCACCCACCCCAGGCCCGACGAGCCACCCCACCGAACACCACCAGTACGTGATCATCGGAGCCGGACCAGCCGGCCTCCAACTCAGCTACTACCTCCAACAGGCCGGCTGCGACTACGTCACCCTCGAACGCGCCCCCGCACCCGCCGCCTTCTTCCGCCACTTCCCCCGCCACCGCCGCCTCATCTCCCTCAACAAGGTCCACACCACCAGCACCGACCCCGAGATCCGGCTGCGCTGGGACTGGAACTCCCTGCTGCACGAACCCGCCGACCTGCCCTTCGCCAAATACAGCAGCGAATACTTCCCCCACGCCGACGACATGGTGCGCTACCTCACCGACTTCCAGCGCTACCACCAACTCGCCGTACGCTTCGACACCCCCGCCCACCGCATCGAACGCCTCGACGACGGCTTCCTCATCCACACCGACCAGCACACCCTGCACAGCCGCTGCCTCATCGTCGCCACCGGCTGGGGCCGACCCCACATCCCCGCCATCCCCGGCATCGAACACGCCACCGGCTACGAGGACATGCACACCGACCCCGCCCACTACGCCGGGCAACGCGTCCTCATCCTCGGCAAGGGCAACTCCGCCTTCGAAACCGCCTCGGCGATCCTCGGACACGCCGCCATGATCCACCTCGCCAGCCCACGCCCCCTACGCCTGGCCTGGAACACCAAGCACCCCGGAGACGTCCGCGGCCACCACGGCGCCGTCCTCGACAGCTACCAGTTCAAGACCCTGCACTCCGTACTCGACTGCGTCATCGACGAGATCCGCCCCCTCGACAACCGCTACCAGGTACACCTCACCTACACCCACGCCGACGGCGAAACCGCCGTCATGGAGTACGACACCGTCCTGCGCTGCACCGGCTTCACCATGGACACCACCCCCTTCGACCCCACCAGCCGACCCGCCATGGTCCCCAGCGGCCGCATGCCCGCCACCACCGCCGACTGGCAGTCCACCAACATCGACGGCCTCTACTTCGCCGGCACCCTCGCCCAGGACCGCGACTTCAAGAAAGCCTCCTCCGCCTTCATCGACGGATTCCGCTACAACCTGCGCACCCTCACCGCCCTGCTCCGCGAACGCTACGACGGCGTACCCCTGCCACACACCCTCGTCGACCGCGACCCCGACACCCTCACCACCCTCGTCCTCGACCGCGTCAACTGGAGCTCCGCACTGTGGACCCAGTTCGAATTCCTCTGCGACGCCCTCGTCGTCGAACCCCACGGACAGCTACGCCACTACATCGACCTGCCCGAAGACCACATCCGCACCCGCTTCCGCCACCACCCGCACTACTACACCGTCGGCCTGCGCTGGGGCCGCGACGACCACGGCGACGTCTTCGCCATCCAACGCCACCCCCAACCCGACCGCGCCGCCGAAAGCGCCTTCATCCACCCCGTCATCCGCCGCTACCACGGCGACACCCTCGTCGACGAACTCCACCTGCTCGAAGACCTGCTCGCCGAATGGCGCCGCCCCGACCGCCACGTGACACCCCTGCGCCACTTCTTCACCCGCGAACTGCACCGCGACCGCTGACCCCCACCGCGCACCGCCCCACCAACGCCACCCACACCTACGCCGGCTGCAACTCGTCCACCACCGTCTGCGCCACCAGAAAATCCACCACATCCGTCAACCGACCCCGACGACCCGCCGCCCCCCGCTGCCGCACCGCCCCACCACCCACCACCAACAACCGCTCACACCAACCCCGCACCAACTCCTCATCCCCGCACGCCCGCAACACCGGCCCCAACCAGTCCACCACCTCACCCAACACCTCCCGCGCCGGACGCAACCGACCCGACCCCACCTCCAACAACGAACCCTCCAACCCGTCACGCGCCGCCCGCCAGTACGCCGCCCGCAACCACTCACCGGCAACCTCCGGACCGTGGTCACCCCGCTCCACCGCCTCCGACGCCCGCACCACCAACGCCCGCACCAACGCCGCCACCAACGCCGACTCCTGCGCCGACACCGGCACGTCCGCCACCCGCACCTCCAACGTCGGATGCGTCACCGACGGCCGGACGTCCCAGAACAACGTCCCCGCATCCACGATCGCCCCCGCCGCCGACAACATCTCCACCACCGCCTCGTAATGAGCCACCGACGTGAACCGCGGCGGCGGCCCCGCCACCGGCCACCGCGGCCACACCATCGACCGCCAACTCGCATAACCCGAATCCCGCCCCTCCCAGAACGGCGAATTCGCCGTCAACGCGATCAACAACGGCAGATACGCCCGCAGATGATTGCTCACCAGCAACGCCCGCTCCCGATCCGGCAACTCCACATGCACGTGCACCGCACAGATCGCCAACTCGTCGTGCAACCCCCGAAACGTCGCCGTACCCCGATCCGGCCGCGGCCCCCGCCGCACCGGCGGCGACGTCGCCCCCGGCAACACCGGCGTACCGGTCGCCACGATCCGCAACCCCTCCGCCTCCGCACACTCCGCCACCACCCGACGAGCCCACACCAACTGCTCCAGCAACCCCCGCACCGACGACGTCGGATCCGTCCGCGTCTCCACATGCAACGTCGTGATCTCACCCGACACCCGCGAACCCAACCGCGTCACCGCCCGCCCCACCACCGCGTCCGCCCCCGCCACCACACCCCGACTCACCGGATCGACCAGCAGGAACTCCTCCTCCACCCCCAACCGCGGACCCGACGCCCCCAGCTCCCCACCCACCCGCTGCGGCACCCCAGCCTCCACTCACGACACACGACACGAACAGGCCGACAGGGTAGCCCGAACCCGTGACCAACGGGACACCCACAGTCAACACACCGACGACGCCACCACCCACCGGGACACCCCGCACCCCGACCCCTGTGGCAAGCTGACCCCACACGCGACTGGCGGCCAGAGGATGGGCACCAAACCATCGGGGAGCTGCACGCGCGGAGGTCGACCGCCTGGGCCCCGCCGGCAGAGGAGCACCATGCCCACCGCCCGACTCCTGCCCGGCACCCCCGTCGCCGAACGCATCCTCACCGACGTCGCCGCCGGCGTCACCGCCCTGCGCGCCGCCGGCACCACCCCCGGCCTCGCCACCATCCTCGTCGGCGACGACGACGCCAGCGCCGGCTACATCCGCATCAAGCAACGCCAGGCCACCGAACTCGGCTTCACCTCACCCCACGTACACCTGCCCGCCACCGCCACCCAGGCCGACCTGCACCACGCCATCGCCGAATTCAACACCGCACCCGACGTGCACGGCCTGCTCATCCAGCACCCCATCCCCGCACACCTCGACTACGACCGGGCGCTGCAAACCATGGACCCGGACCTCGACGTCGACGGCATGCACCCGCTCAACATGGGACGCCTCGCCCTCGGCCTGCCCGGACCCCTGCCCTGCACCCCCGCCGGCATCGAAGCCCTGCTCGCCTTCCACGACATCCCCGTCGCCGGCCGCGACGTCGTCATCCTCGGCCGCGGCGCCACCCTCGGCCGCCCCCTCGCCCTGCTGCTCACCCAGAAACGACCCACCGCCAACGCCGCCGTCACCGTCGTGCACACCGGCGTCCCCGACTGGGCCACCCACACCCGCCGCGCCGACATCCTCATCGCCGCCGCCGGCGTCCCCGGCATCATCCGACCCGAACACGTCCGCCCCGGCGCCGTCGTCGTCGGCGGCGGCGTCCGCTACGAAGGCCGGCGCCTCCTACCCGACGTCGACGAATCCTGCGCCGACGTCGCCGGCGCCATCACCCCCCGCGTCGGCGGAGTCGGCCCCACCACCGTCGCCATGCTCTTCCGCAACGCCCTCGACGCCGCCCGCCGCGCCACCGGCCACCCCTGACCGCCCGGCCCGGGCGTCGACGACCCCGACGCCCGGGCCACCACCGGCCACACCCCGACACCACACCAGACCCCCGGCAGAGCTGGGCGCGCTGACCACCGCCGGCCCGCCGCGCACCGCCGGATCCCGCTCACGACCGTCCGTCGCGCTCCGCCGCCACCAACCCCGCCAACGCCCGATTGGTACGGTTGGACCGCACCGCCGCGCGCTGCTGCCCGGCCGTCACCTCGATGTACGTCTGCGACGACGCCAACGACGCGTGACCCAGCAACCGCATGATCTCCGCCGCACTCGCCCCGTCCTCCGCCAACCGCGTCGCGAAGGTGTGCCGCAACGCGTGCAACCGCGCCCCCCGCGGCACCCGGTCGGTGATGCCCGCCCGCCGGTAGCAGGACTCCACCAGATACTGCAACCCGCCCCGGCGCAGCGGCTCACCCTGACGGTCCACCAGCAGCGGCGCGTCCGGCCGCACCGTGCGCGACCCGAACCGCCGCACCCGGCTCTCCAGGTAGCCCACCAGCACCCCGTCCAGCTCCGGCTCGATCGGCACCACCCTCGGCCGCCCGCCCTTGCCGGCCACGTCGACCCGCCGCTCGCCCGCACGGCCCGTCAGCGATCCCACGCGCAGCGCCAGCAGTTCCGACAGTCGCAGCCCCGCACAGAGCGCCAACGCCAGCACCGCCAGGTCGCGCTCCGGCCACGGGTCGCGCTGGCGGCCCTCCTGCCGGGCCACCGAGGCGAGCAGCTGCTCCGGGGTGTCCGCGCCACGCAGCGGCTTGGGCTGGGGGAGAGGCGCCCGGGGTCGACCGACCGCCGGCATCGGGTTGCCGGCGACCACCCCGTCAGCGACCAGGAAGGAGAAGAAACTGTTCCAGGTGGACCACGCCCGGTGCACCGACGCGACCGCACGGGGAGCGGCGAACCGGGCAAATGCCGCCCGCATGACGCGGGCGGTGAGGGCGGCGACGGGGAGCGCGTCGAGGGGGAGGGGAGGGGTGGCCTCCTCGGCTGCCAGTGCGGCGACGGCGCGCAGGTCCCGCCGGTACGCCTCCAGCGTGTGGGGGGAGGGCTTGCGGGTGGCGCGGGCCGTCAGGAACTCCTCGATCAGCCGCTGTACCGATTCGTCCTGTTTGTCATGCATAAGGGATATTATGCAGCATTTTCGGGTTCGCCGGCAACGGTGGGAGAGGGGGAGAGCGTGCGGTGCTACGTACTGACCGGAGCGCCGGGGGCGGGCAAGACGACACTCGCCGAGGCGCTGCGCCGACGCGGGTGGCCCGTCGTCGCCGAGGCGGCCACCGACGTCATCGCGGCGCAGCAGGCGCGGGGTGTCGCCGAACCGTGGCAGGAGGCGGGCTTCGTCGACGCGGTGGCGCGGCTGCAGCGGGAGCGCCGCGAGGCGCCCGGGGCGTACGGGACGGTGCGGATCCACGACCGGTCGCCACTGTGCACGTTGGCCCTCGCGCGATACCTGGGCCGCCCGCCGGGGCGCGTGCTGGTCGAAGAGGTGCAGCGGGTGCTCCGCGACGGCGCCTACGAGCGGCCGGTCTTCCTGGTCCAGCCGCTGGGCTTCGTGACGCCCAGCGCCGCCCGCCGCATCGGTTACGCCGAGTCGCTGGCGTTCGCCCGCGTGCACGAGGAGATCTATCACGCGCACGGCCATCGTCTGATCGCGGTGCCGCCCGCGCCGGTGCGGGCGCGCGTGGCACTGGTGGAGAAGCACCTGCGGCACCTCGCCGGCCTGCCGCCGGACCGGGCCGAGGGAGTGCCCGATCCGTTCTACTTGACATAATGTACATTATCGAACCTGCGACATCACGCTGGTGGCGGCCTTTGGGGCCTGGCCGGCACGGCGGCAGGTTCGTTCTGGCGGGCGCCTGCGACATGTCGCCCCCGCGCTGGTCCGCCATCGTGACGGGCGGTCCGCACCCGTAGAGGCGTTACGCCTGGGTGGACACTCGGGTCGTTGCGGCCGGCTCGACCGTCGGGTCGCCGCCCGCGCGGGTGGGCTGTGCGGGCGGCGACCCGACGGTGTCGCGATCGAAGCTGGCGTGTGCCTCAGGTCAGGCGTACACGGGTCAGCCAGGGCGCCTCCGTTCTCCCCTAGCAGGGCTGGGCGTACCAGTAGGGATCGAAGTCCACGTACGGGGCCTCGCTCCGGTAGGCGAAGCCGTGGATCGGGTTGCGGTTCTGGTCCAGCAGGTCGGCCCACGTGCCCGGAGTCTGGTTGTTGACGACGGAGCCGTGGCCGTTCCAGTTGAACAGTGCGTAGTCGCCGCATGCGTACATCACGAACATCCGGCCGCGGAGGTAGGTGTCGGTGTAGAGGCAGAAGGCGGTGTAGGGGCAGGTGCCGGCGGCCTGCGAGGAGATTCCGGCGACGCTCGCGTGGACGTTGTCGTTGGGGCCGGCGTGGGCGGCTGCGGGCGCCGCCAGCGTGGCGGCGGCGGCGGCGAACGCGGCGGTAAGGAGCAGGCGTAGCTTCATGAGCTCACCGTGTCAGCGTGGTCGCTCTGCGTCAATCCAGTCGATCTGTGTCGATGGCAACTCGGAATGACGGCCGTCTTGCGTTGCGTGAGAGATCGTGGCAGTCGGCCGTATCGGCACAGGCCCAGCTTCCACGGCGGCGTCGCCGTCGGAGCACCCCGGTGCCGCGTTTCGCTCCACGCTGGTGAGAGGCGGCCACCCCGGCGCGGTGGTGTGTGGACACCTCCCTGCCCGGCCGCTGGGCACGGCGCACTCCCCTGGCCTGCCCTCCTGCCGCGCACCGGAACGTTCGGCCCGGTCGGTACCGTGGCGGACGGCCGGCGCTCGCCACCGTACCGACCGGGCCGCCCTCCGTCAGGTGCCGACGTAGGTCGCGAGGTGCGTGCCGGTGAGGGTGGAGCGAGCGGCGACGAGGTCGGCGGGAGTGCCCTCGAAGACGATGCGGCCGCCGTCGTGGCCGGCGCCGGGACCAAGGTCGATGATCCAGTCGGCGTGGGCCATCACCGCCTGGTGGTGCTCGATGACGATGACCGACTTGCCGGCCTCGACGAGGCGGTCGAGCAGGGCGAGCAGTTGCTCGACGTCGGCGAGGTGCAGGCCGGTGGTCGGTTCGTCGAGGACGTAGACGCCACCCTTCTCGGCCATGTGGGTGGCCAGCTTGAGGCGCTGCCGCTCCCCGCCGGAGAGCGTGGTGAGGGGCTGGCCGAGGCTGAGGTAGCCCAGACCGACGTCGGCGAGGCGGGCCAGGATCGCGTGGGCGGCGGGGATGCGGGCGTCGCCGGAGCCGAAGAACTCCTCGGCCTCGGCCACGGACATGGCGAGCACGTCGGCGATGTTGCGGCCGCCCAGCGTGTATTCGAGGACGGCTGCCTGGAACCGCTTGCCGCCGCACTCCTCGCAGGTGGTTTCGACGGTCGCCATGACGCCCAGGTCGGTGTAGATGACGCCGGCGCCGTTGCAGGTGGGGCAGGCGCCCTCGGAGTTGGCGCTGAACAGTGCCGGTTTCACGCCGTTGGCCTTCGCGAACGCCTTGCGGATCGGGTCGAGCAGGCCGGTGTAGGTGGCCGGGTTGCTGCGTCGCGAGCCGCGGATGGCGCCCTGGTCGATGACGACCACGCCGTCGCGGCCGGCGACCGAGCCGTGGATCAGTGAGCTCTTGCCGGAGCCGGCGACGCCGGTGATGGCGCAGAGGACGCCGAGTGGGACGTCGACGTCGACGTCGCGCAGGTTGTGTGCGTTGGCGTCGCGGATCTGCAGGGTGCCGGTGGGGGTGCGTACGGTCTTCTTGAGGGTGGCGCGGTCGTCGAGGTGGCGGCCGGTGACGGTGCCGCTCCCCCGCAGTTGTTCCACGCTGCCCTCGAAGCAGACGGTGCCGCCCTGGGTGCCGGCGCCGGGGCCGAGGTCGACGACGTGGTCGGCGATCGTGATGGTCTCGGGTTTGTGTTCGACGACGAGGACGGTGTTGCCCTTGTCGCGTAGTTGCCGTAGCAGGTTGTTCATCCGCTCGATGTCGTGCGGGTGCAGGCCGATGGTGGGTTCGTCGAAGACGTAGGTGACGTCGGTGAGGGACGATCCGAGGTGGCGGATCATCTTGGCGCGTTGTGCCTCTCCCCCGGAGAGGGTGCCGGCCGGTCGGTCGAGTGAGAGGTAGCCCAGGCCGATCTCCTCGAAGCTGTCGAGGAGGTGTTGCAGCCCTTTGAGCAGGGGTGCGACGGATGGTTCGTCGAGGTCGCGTACCCAGGTGGCGAGGTCGCTGATCTGCATGGCGCAGACGTCGGCGATGCTCTTGTCCTTGATCTTCGAGGAGCGGGCTTCGGGGCTGAGGCGGGTGCCGTCGCAGCTGGGGCAGGTCTGGAAGGTCACGGCTCGTTCGACGAAGGCCCGGATGTGGGGCTGTAGGGCGTCGACGTCCTTGGTGAGGAAGGACTTCTGGATTTGCGGGATGATGCCGGCGTACGTCAGGTTGATGCCGTCGATCTTGATTTTGGTTGGTTCGCGGTGGAGCAGGTCGTGCAGTTCCTTCTTGGTGAACCTGTTGATGGGCTTGTCGGGGTCGAAGTAGCCGCAGCCGCGGAAGATGCGGCCGTACCAGCCCTCCATGCTGTAGCCGGGAATGGTGAGTGCGCCCTCGTTGAGTGACTTGCTGGCGTCGTAGAGGGCGGTCAGGTCGATGTCGTTGACGGTGCCCATGCCCTCGCAGCGTGGGCACATGCCGCCGAGGCGGTGGAAGGTGGCCTTCTCCGCCTTGGTCTTGGTGCCGCGTTCGACGGTGATCGCGCCGCTGGCCGTCACGGTGGGGATGTTGAAGGAGTACGCGTTGGGTGAGCCGATGTGGGGTTGGCCGAGCCGGCTGAACAGGATGCGCAGCATGGCGTTGGCGTCGGTGGCGGTGCCGACGGTGGAGCGCGGGTTGGCGCCCATTCGTTCCTGGTCGACGATGATCGCCGTGGTCAGTCCTTCGAGCAGGTCGACCTCGGGTCGGGTGAGCGACGGCATGAAGCCCTGCACGAAGGCGCTGTAGGTTTCGTTGATCATTCGTTGTGACTCGGCGGCGATGGTGCCGAACACCAGTGAGCTCTTGCCCGAGCCGGAGACGCCGGTGAAGACGGTCAGGCGGCGCTTCGGGATCTCGACGCTGACGTCCTTGAGGTTGTTGACGCGGGCGCCCTGCACGCGGATCAGGTCGTGGGTGTCGGCGACGTGCGGGGTGTGCGTCCTCGTGGCCGTGCTCATGGTGTCTCCATCTGTTGCGCGGGGGCCGGCTGTGCGGTCTCCGTCGGGCGTCTTCCTCTGCTGGTGGCGGGGCTCAGCGCAGCTCGTTGATGCGGATCAGGTTGCCCGTGGGGTCGCGGAAGGCGCAGTCGCGCACGCCGTACGGCTGTTCGGTCGGTTCCTGGACGACGTCGGCGCCGCTGGCCTGTAGCCGGTCGAAGAGGCCGTCGAGGTCGTCGGTGGCCAGGGTGATGGCGCCGTAGCTGCCCTTGGCGATGAGTTCGAGGATGGTCTGGCGTTCGGCGTCGGTGATGCCGGGGTCGGCGGCCGGCGGGTGCAGGACGATGGAGGTGCCGGGCTGGCCGGGCGGGCCGACGGTGAGCCAGCGCATGCCGTCGTATCCGACGTCGTTGCGGACCTCGAAGCCGAGGGTGTCGCGGTAGAAGGTCAGGGCGGCGTCGGCGTCGGTGTGCGGGAGGAAGGCGTAGTGGATGGTGATGTTCATGCCGGTCACGCTAGTTGTGGCTGGGTGGCCCGTGCTTCTCGATTCCTGATCGGTCTGGTGACCTGTCGGGTGATGCACGACGGCAGCTCCCCCGTGGCGTGGGCGGCGCGGGCGCGGTAGGTGCTCGGTGGGACGCCGACGAGTTCGGTGAAGCGGGTGCTGAAGGTGCCCAGGGAGGAGCAGCCGACGGTGAAGCAGACTTCGGTGACGCTGAGGTCGCCGCGACGCAGCAGGGCCATGGCGCGTTCGATGCGCCGGGTCATGAGATAGGCGTACGGGGACTCGCCGTAGGCGAGGCGGAACTGGCGGCTGAGGTGTCCGGCGGACATGTTCACGCCGCGGGCGAGGGCTTCGACGTCGAGCGGCTTGGCGTACTCGCGGTCGATGCGGTCGCGTACGCGGCGCAGTCGGGCGAGGTCGCGTAGGTGCTGGGCTGCGGCGGAGGTGCTGCTCACGTGCAGGATCGTGTCATGTCGCGGCGGAGTTGCCCAGCAGGACCGGCGGCCTGCCGCCGCAGTTTGTCGGGTCGGGTCATCGAGTGGTGTCGGGGCCGGTCCGGCTGGAAGGCTCTGCAGCTCGTGGGCGCGGATGCCGAGATCCGGCGCGGAGACGGTGGAGCTGGCGGCGCGGCTGGACCGGCTGGACCTGCCGCGTTACGAGCGCACGTTCGCCGCGATGGCGGACTCGTGGAAGCGTGCCGTGGGGTCGACGGATGAGTGGCAGCGGGTGAGTCTGTCCTTCGTGCGGACCGTGGCCACGATCGCTGCCGGTGACGGGCGGGGATTGTTGTGGGGCAACGACGTGTGCCCGGATGTCTGGCGCGAGGCGTTGGGTCTGTCTTCGGCATGGTGCCCGCCCGGATCTGGCTGATGCCGGTTCCGTGGGCCGACTTCGCCACGTCGGTGCCCGTGGGCGCCTCGGCGACCGGCATGGAGCCGCGTGTCCCGCTGCGGCTCCATGCCGGTCGGCCGCCGGGCCTCGGCGCGCCAGCCCCTTCGTGGTCGAGCCGATCGGATGCCCGGTCAGGTGGGGTCGAGGGCGCGGTGCAGGCGGCGGGCCTCGGTGACGAGGCGGCTCGATCCGCCCCGGGCGGCGACGTCGGCCAGGCCGGGCACGTCGATGCGGACGCCGGTCGTGGTGGCCGTCTCGGCGGCCAGGCTCAGCAGGTCGGGCAGGCCGCGTGGGGTTCGGGGTGCGGCGAGGAGCGCCGGTAGTGCGGCGGCGGTGAGTCGCCACACGCTCAGGGGTGCTCCGGCGAGGGCGGCGTCGCGTAGTGGTTCGAGTGCCCTGGACAGCTTGACCAGTTGTTCGGCGACCAGCTGGCCCAGGTGGTGGCCGGTCGCGGTGGCGTCGAGTTGCCCGGCTGCGGCGAGTGCGAGCAGGGCGTCGAGGGTGGCGATGCGGTCGGTGCCGTGGCGGGCGCCGAGGCCGTAGGCCAGGGTGAGGTCGAGGGCGGTCCCGCCGGGGCCGGTGCTGTCGGCGAGCAGGGGCAGGATGGTGGCGCCGTCGCGGTGGTCCATGTCGGCGGTGGCGGCCACGATCGGTAGTGCGTGCGCGGCGACGATTGCCCTGTGCCCCGGCAGGGTCGACGGCCACAGGTTCATCCAGGCGGAGTGTTCGGTGCCGATGGGTGCGGGGTCGGCGGTCAGCAGGCCGTACGGGTCGTCGTGTCCGTCGGGTGGGCGCAGCTCGACCGCGAGGCGTTTGGGTGGCAGGTGGTCGTGCTCCCAGTCGTGGCCGTTCTTGCGGGGGCGTCGGGTGACGGTGGTGAGGCGGGTGAGGGGTTGGGGTAGTCCGCCGGCGCGTAGCCAGGTGGCGAGCCGCTCCCCCGCCGGGGTGCCGAGCGCGGCGGCCTTGTCGGCGACGGTGTCGTCGGTGTCGGCGGGCAGGCGCAGCAGTGCCTGGGTGAGGTCCCAGTGCCAGGGTGTGCGCTCGCCGAGTGCGGTGAGGCGTTCCAGCAGGGTGAGCGGGTCGAGGGCGCCGTTGGCGTGGGTGGGGGTGGCGAGCAGTCCGGGGTGTCCCGGCTGCTGGTTGAGGTGTGCGCCGATCTCGGCGAGGCGGGCTCGGAGCAGTCGGTGTGGTGGGGGTACGCGGGGGTCGGTGGTGATCAGTTGTGGGGTGGGGTTGTCGCGGTCGGTGCGGCGGATGGCGGTGAGCAGCGCTTGCCATCGGCTGCGTCGGCGGTCCTGCTGGTCGGTGGCTGCGGCGGTGGTGAGGACGTCGACCACGACGTGGCAGAGGCAGAGGGGGTCGTAGTGGTGTTCGTTGCCCCAGGACCAGTGGCGGCGGGCGATGACGGGGGCGAGGGTGGCGTGTACGCGTGCGCCGTCGGTGGCGGTGAGGCGCACGAGTGCGTCGAGGATGCGGTCCAGGGGTGTGCCCTGCGACGGGGTGCCGAGCAGGGCGGCTGTCTCTTCGGCGAGTTCGTCGATGTCGGTGATGGGGGCGGGTGCCGGTGCGGGCGGCGGGGGCGGTGGTAGTTCGTCGGCGCGGGGGCGGGTGGTGGCCGGGCCGGGTCCTGCGGTGGCGTCGTGGCCGTGGCGGGTGGCCAGGGTGGTGGCCCGGTCGCGCAGTTCGACGGCGGGGTGTTCGGTGGCGGTCGCGATGACGTCGGCGATGTCGCGGGCGCGGTGGGGGTGTTGGCGGGCCAGCCGGTCTAGCCAGGTGAGTTGGGCGCGTACGAGGGTCTTGTCGGGTCGGGGCAACACGTCGCGGGAGGCGTCGAGCAGGGCGTCGACGTCGGGGGCGGGCAGGTCGCGGAGGGCCTTCTGGGCGATGGTGGCGACGGGGGCGGGTGCGTCGGTGAGCAGGCGCAGGTAGTCGGTGGCGCGGGCGGTGACTTCGGCGGTGGTGGGTGCCAGTTCGGTGAGCAGGGTGGTGAAGGCGCGCAGGGCCGGGGCGCGGTCGCCGCGTAGGAGTCGGCCGATGGTGGCGTCGATGAGGGTGGTGCGGTCGAGGACGCCTTCGGCGGCGAGGGTTGCCAGTGCGGTGGGCAGGGGGTGGCGTTGGCGGTCCTGCCAGGTGGTGCCGATCTCGTCGAACATCATGGGTGTGCCGAGGCCGTCGATCTCGAAGAGTCGGGGCAGCATGGTGGTGAGCATCGGGTCGTCGCGGAGCCGCTCCAGCACGGTTGCGGGCCGGGTGTGGTGGTGCCGCGGTGGTGTGGCCACCGAGTTGAGCCACAGTTCGACGAACCGGTCGTTGGTGGGTGCGGTGGTGCCGGTGGCGTGCAGGAGTGCGGCGATGAACTGCCACCGCACGGTCCAGGTCTGTTGGTTGACCTTGGTGGCCAGGCGGTGTGCGAGGTCGCCGAGCCAGGTGATGCCGCGTTCGTCGGCGACGTGGACGACGAGGGTGGCGGCTCGTTCGCCGTAGGGGTTGATCGTGTTGCGGGACAGGATGGTCGCGGCCTGTGCGGCGGTGGGCAGGCAGCCGACCACGGCGACGGCCAGGGCGGCGCCCGCGCCGACGGTCCAGCGGGTGGTGTGCTGCCGCTGCTTGTACCAGGTCGTCAGGTCGGTGCCGATGTCGCGGCGGCGTTGTTCGGGCAGCCCGGCGAGGGCGGCGGCGATCTGGTTGGCGGCGCCGTTGGTGATCAGGTCGAACAGGTCGCTGGTGCCGCCGGCGGCGAGTTCGCGGTGGCGTCGTTCGGTGCTCTTGACGAAGAGCATCTGCTGTGCGCGGCTCACGACCGCTCCTCGGCGTGGTGGGTGGCGAGCATGCGGGTGGCGAGGGCGTGGCGGCAGGGGCCGCGTTGCCCGCGGTGTTTGGCCCACCAGGGGCAGGTGCAGGTGAGGTCGCCGTCGGGTAGGCGGCGGACCCGGTAGGTGTGTTCGCCGCTGCGGACGGTGGCGGTGGTGGCGTCGAGTTCGACGGCTCCGGTGTCGAGCAGGGCCCGGGCGCCGACCAGGCGGGGGTTGTCGCGTTCGGCGCGGCCGGCGTCGTAGGGCATGGCCCGGTGGAAGTAGGCGGCTTCGGAGACGTCGTAGCCGACGCGGCCGGCGGTGCCGAGTTGGGCGAGCGCGGCGCGGACGCGGGTGGGGTCGAGGTTGGTGTCGGTGGCCAGTCGGTCGACGTCGATGGTGGGGTCCCAGGAGAGTACGGCGGCGACGAGGTTGGCGTCGTCGACCACGTCGTCGCCGGCCAGTGCGGTGAGGGCGGCGCCCTCGCCGGAGAATCCGCGGTACGGCTCGGGTGAGAGAGTCAGGGAGAGTCGCAGTGCGCCGGTGTCGAGTTCCCAGGTGCTCGGTACGGGTGCCGAGCCGGCGGTGACGGTGGGGCCGTAGACGCGCAGGGTGTGGGCGAAGCGGAGCATGCCGTGCAGGGCGGTCAGTCGGCTGGCGCCGGCGAGGCAGACGGCGCCGGGGACGGGTCGGGAGGTCAGCCGTAGTGACCGGCCGGCGGGTACGACCCAGAGGGCCGAGCGGTCGCCGGTGGTGGGCAGTCGGCGTAGGAAGGTCGCCGCTTCGGTGGCGGGGATCTCGGCGCGGGGTTCGAAGGTGGCGGCCAGGATCTGCACCTCGGCGAAGCCGCGCAGCCAGCGCGCCGGCAGGGGGACCTTCTTCTCGACGACGGGGCCGTGCATGGTGTGGACGGTGAGGTCGTCGGGGCCGACGGACAGGTGCAGTGGGTCGAGGCCGCGGACGCGGGCCAGTGCCTGGCGTAGCGGGTTGTTGACGTCGACGTTGGTGGTGCCGTGTTCGAGTGTGTCGCCGTCGATGCCGGCGGGCAGGGTGTCGAGGCGGGCGTAGACGCCGCAGCAGCCGGAGAAGGATTCGAAGCGCAGCCGGTCGCGGCTGCCGGTGACGACGGGGTCGAGGCTGGCGGGGCTGACGGGGCGGTGGTAGCGGGTGCGGGCGACTTCGGCGACGGCGAGCAGGCCGACGGCGGCGGCCTGTGCGGTGGTGAGGAACCCGGTGAAGAATCGCGGGTTGGGTGTGGGGCCGCCGCTGGTCTGCAGGCCGAGTCCGCCGCGCCCGAGGGTGGAGGAGCCGAGATACCGGTACGTCTGCGTTGCGCTCACGTCCGCGGACGGTAGAGGACCCCACCGACAGCATCGAGTCGTACGGTCGTGGCGGGTGCGCCGGTCGGCGGCCTCAGGGGCGGTCTGTGTGGGGGCGGCGGGCGAGCACGAGGGTGGTGCGCAGGCGTAGCACGACGGTGCCGCCGAAGCCGTCGACGAGGGTGCGCATCGCGGTGGTCGCCCGGGTCTGCTGGTCGGCGGTGCGCTGCCGGTACGGGCCGAAGGTCTGCAGCAGGCGTAGGTACTGGTCGGTGCTCAGGGTGAGGTCGCGGTGCAGGGTGTGGGCGTGCACGTCGGTGAACAGGCCGCTGGCGGTGATGTCGTGATGGAACCAGTCGGCCGGGTGGCGGGTGGCGGTGGGGTCGATGGCGCGCAGGGTGGTGTCGACGGCGTGGGCCTGTGCGGGGTCGGCGTAGCCGTACTCGTGGCCGAAGACGGCGAGGGTGCCGCCGGGGGTGAGCGCGGCGTGGGCGCGCCGGTTGCGGGTGGCGGGGTCGAGCCAGTGCCAGGCCAACGCGCAGGCGAGCAGGGGTACGCCGCCGGTGGGTGGTTGCCACCGTTCGAAGGTGTGGGTGACGGTGTGGACGTCAGGGAAGGTGGCGGTGAGTCGGGCGGCCATGCGGGGGTCGGGTTCGATGCAGGTGACGGGTGCGCCGAGGCGCAGCAGCACGGCGGTGCCCTTGCCGGTGCCGGCGCCGATCTCGGTGACGGTGTCGGGGGTGCTGCCGTGGTAGTCGCGGATGAGGTCGGCGATGGCGTTCGGATAGCCGGGGCGGACGTCGTCGTAGAGGTCGGCGATGGCGCCGAAGACACCGGTCACGGGTGGCATCGTCGCACGGGTGGCGGCGGGTCAGAGGCCGCCGGCGACGCGGAGGACGGTGCCGGTGGTGTAGGTGGCGTCGGGGCCGAGCAGCCAGGCGATGGCGGCGGCGACCTCGTCGGGTTCGCCGGGGCGGCCCAGTGGGATGCGGGCGGCGGCCCTCTCGGGTCGGTCGGGTTGGCCGGAGAGGGCGTGGATGTCGGTGCGGATGATGCCGGGGGCGACGGCGTTGACGCGGATGCCGCGGGGGGCGAGTTCCTTGGCGAGGCCGGTGGTGAGAGTGTCGGTGGCGGCTTTGACGGCGGCGTAGTGGATGTATTCGCCGGGGCTGCCGAGGGTGGCGGCGACGGAGGAGACGTTGACGATGGCGCCGTCGCGGTCCATGCGGCGGGCGGCCTGCTGGGCGCAGAGGACGTAGCCGATGAGGTTGACGTCGACGACGTCGCGCAGGTCGGTGGGGTCGAGGTCGACGAAGGCGCCGATGGGGCTGGTGATGCCGGCGTTGTTGACCAGTCCGGTGAGGGGGCCGAGGTCGGCGGCGGCGTCGAACAGGGCGGTGACCTGGTCGGGGTCGCGGGTGTCGGCGGGGACGGCGAGGCCGCGTACGCCGGTGGCTTCGATGTCGGCGAGCACGGCGGTGGCGGCGTGGTGGTCGCGGCGGTAGCTGAAGGCGACGTGGTGTCCGGCGTGGGCGAGGCGGCGGGCGGTGGCGGCGCCGATGCCGCGGCTGCCGCCGGTGATGACGGTGACCGGTGTCAATGTGCCTCTCCCCTGTGGTGGCTGTGCGGTCGACGCTACCGGGGCGGGCCGGTGGGCCGGCGCATAGGCTCGGGCGCATCGGTGGTCGGCGACGTGGAGGTGCGCGGTGGCGGGTGTGGGTGTCGGGGACGTGGTGGACGACTTCGAGTTGCCGGACGAGACGGGTACGCCGCGGCGGTTGTCGGAGTTCCTGGCCGCCGGTCCGGTGGTGCTGTTCTTCTATCCGGCGGCGATGACGCGGGGGTGCACGGCGGAGAGCTGCCACTTCCGGGACCTGGCGGCCGAGTTCGCGGCGGTGGGCGCGACCCGGGTGGGGATCAGCCGCGATCCGGTGGCGAAGCAGGCGGAGTTCTCCCGGCGGCACGGGTTCGACTATCCGTTGCTGTCGGACTCCGAGGGCGTGGTGGCGGAGCGGTTCGGGGTACGGCGGCGGCTGCCGTTGGGCGCGCTGAGCACGCGACGGATGACGTTCGTGATCGGCACCGATCGGCGGGTGGTCGAGGTGGTGCACAGCGAGCTGAACATGAACGACCACGCGGACGCGGCGCTGCGGGCACTGGGGGGTTGATCTTCCGGTTGTCGGGGCGGGCTGGTATCAAGGCAGGCACTGAACAGGTGTACGAGGGAAGAGGTTGCTGATGGGTGCCGCTGGCCAGGGTTTGTCCACTGACGAGGTGCAGAGCATCCGGGAGGCGCTGGCGGCGGGCCGCAAGCCGAAGGTGGTGTTCACCGCCTCGGCGGGTCAGATCGCCGGGCAGGTGGGTCAGGTGGTGCAGCTGACCGACCCCGAGGTCTCCGACGAGTACGTGGTGGTCCGCTTCGGACGCGACGAGTTGCCCTTCTCCCCCGCCGACGTCGCGGTGGCCCCGCGCGGCGCCGGGCGCAGGGCGGCCGAGCCGGAGACGCCGGAGCCGGAGCCGGCGGCGCCTGCGGAGCCGGAGTTCGTGTTGGACCGGGTGCCGCAGCAGCGGCGGGAGGAGCCGAAGGTGGAGACGGTGGAGGCGAAGCCCGCACCGGCGCGCAAGGCGGTGAAGGCCGTGAAGCCGAAGGGGCCGGCGGGGCTGACGGTGACGCTGGCGTACGCCGACGGTGAGTGGACGGTGGCGGCGCAGCAGGGCAGCAAGTCGCTCGCGAAGCCGTACGTGGTGAAGCCGGCGGAGGCGCTGCGGATGGTGGCGCTGGTCGACGTGCCGGGCGTGCACGAGGCGGTGGAGCAGATCATGGCTGCCGAGCGGGCCGAGGCCGAGCAGCAGGCGGAGAAGCTGCGCGCGGAGCTGGCGGAGATCGAGGCGCGCCTGGCGGAGCTGCGCGAGGCGCGTTGACGGTGCGGCCCCGGCGGCCGACGCGGGCGGGGAGGCCCGTGTCGGCCGCCGGGGCCGTTTCCGGTGGACCGGGGGCCACCGGGTGGGAGGGGTCAGTGCCGCGGGATGTGGGCCACCCCGATGCGTTTGCGGAACACCCAGTACGTCCAGCCCTGGTAGGCCAGCACGATCGGGGTGAACACCACCGCCACCCAGGTCATGATCTTCAGGGTGTAGGGGGTGGAGGCGGCGTTGGTGGCGGTCAGTGTCCCGGCGGCGTCCGCGGTGGAGGGCAGCACGTTGGGAAACAGCGCCGCGAACAGCGTCGCCACGGCCAGCGCGATGGCCACGGCGGTGCCGGTGAACGCCCAGCCCTCCCGGCGGACCCGGGCGGCGGCCAGGCCGCCGAGCAGCGCCAGGGCCGCGCCGACGGCGAACACGACGGCGGCGGTGCTGGAGCGGATGTTCAGCGTCCAGCTCAGGAACGCCACCGCGAGCACGGCGGCGGCCACGCCCAGGCGCACCGCGAGGGCGCCGGCGCGCTCGCGTACCTCGCCGACGGTCTTGAGGGCGATGAACACGGCGCCGTGGGTGAGGAACAGCGCCGCCGTGGTCGCGCCGCCGAGCAGGGCGTACGGGTTGAGCAGGTCGAGCAGGCCGCCGATGTACTCGTGCTCGGCGTCGAGCGGCACGCCGCGCAGGATGTTGGCGAACGCGACGCCCCACAGCACGGCGGGCACCACCGAGCCGACGAAGATGGCGGTGTCCCAGCGGCGCTTCCAGGACGCCTCGGGCCGCTTATGGCGGTACTCGAAGGCGACGCCGCGGATGATCAGGGCGAGCAGGATCAGCAGCAGCGGCAGGTAGAAGCCGGAGAACAGGGTGGCGTACCACTCGGGGAAGGCGGCGAACATGGCGCCGCCGGCGGTGATGAGCCAGACCTCGTTGCCGTCCCAGACGGGCCCGATGGTGTTGATCAGGACGCGGCGTTCCCGGTCGTCGCGGCCGAGCACGGGCAGCAGCATGCCGACGCCGAAGTCGAAGCCCTCGAGGATGAAGTACCCGGTGAACAGGACCGCGACGAGCAGGAACCAGATGGTGGTGAGTTCCACGGTGTGTCTCCGGTGTTCAGTAGGCGAACGCGAGCGGGCGCTCGGCGTCGTCGTGGGTGTCGTCGATCTCGGGGTCCGGGGTCAGGTCGGGTACGCCGGCCTTGGCGTAGCGCAGCAGCAGCTTGACCTCGACGACGGCGAGGGCGGCGTAGATGAGGGTGAAGGCGGTGAACGAGGTGAGCACCTCGGTCAGCGAGACGCTGCGGGACACGCCGTCGCGGGTGAGCATCTCGCCGAAGACGATCCACGGCTGGCGGCCCATCTCGGTGAAGATCCAGCCGAAGGAGTTCGCCGCCAGCGGCAGCAGGGGCATGACCAGGCCGGCGCGCAGCAGCCACTTGCTGGTGGGGGTGCGGCCCTTGCGCTGGCTCCAGAGCACCAGCAGGGCGATGGCGGCGGCGGCCATCCCGAAGCCGATCATGAAGCGGAAGCTCCAGTAGGTGACCGGGATGATCGGGGTGTAGCTGCCGGCGCCGTACTGGGCGGCGTACTGGGCCTGTAGGTCGTTGATGCCCTGCACGGTGCCGTTGGGGTCGCCGGTGCCCAGCCAGGACAGCAGGTGCGGGATCTTGAGGGCGAACAGTTCGCGGCTGCCGTCGAGGCTGCCGACGGTCAGTACGGAGAACGAGGCGGGGCTCTCGGTGGTGTAGAGGCCCTCGGCGGCGGCCATCTTCATGGGCTGGACCTCGGTCATGATCTTGCCCTGGATGTCGCCGGTGAAGGCGACGGCGGCGGCGGAGACCAGGGTGACCCAGGAGCCGAACTTCGCGGCGAATCGGTAGGCGGGGGTGTCCGCGGAGTCGCGGTTGCGCACCAGGTGCCACATGGCGACGGCGACCAGCAGGGAGCCGGCCACCAGGAACGCCCCGGCGATGGTGTGCGGGAAGGTGATCATGGCGACCTTGTTGGTCAGCACGGCCACGAAGTCGGTGAGTTCGGCGCGGCCGGTCTCGGGGTTGATCCGGTAGCCGACCGGGTTCTGCATGAACGAGTTCGCCGCGAGGATGAAGTACGCGCTGAGGTTGGTGCCGATCGCGGCGGCCCAGATGCTGGCCAGGTGCAGCCGCTTGGGCAGCCGGTCCCAGCCGAAGATCCACAGGCCGATGAAGGTCGACTCCAGGAAGAACGCGACCAGCGCCTCGATCGCCAGGGGGGCGCCGAAGATGTCGCCGACGAAGCGGGAGTAGTCGCTCCAGTTCATGCCGAACTGGAACTCCTGCACGATGCCGGTCACCACGCCCATGGCGAAGTTGATCAGGAAGAGCTTGCCGTAGAACTTGGTGAGCTTCAGGTACTTCTCGTCGCCGGTGCGGTGCCACAGCGTCTGCAGGATCGCCACCAGCACGGACAGGCCGATGGTCAGCGGCACGAAGAGAAAGTGGTAGACGGTGGTGACACCGAACTGCCAGCGGGCGACGTCCAACGCGTCCACCAGTAACCCCCAGGCTTTGCATACTACGAGACGTAGTAAATACTACTTCCCGTCGTAGAAAAAGCGGCAGGGGCGGGGGTCCCGAAGCGACCCGGGACCAATGACCCTGATCACCTCGGCCGGACGGCCCGGCGGTGCGCACCCCGTACGCCACCCGCACCGCGCGGGCCGCCGCCCGCGTGCGACCATTGCGCGCTGATGGACACCACCCGCCCGACCTGGCAGCCGCCGCTGATCTGGCGTGCCGCGCAGGTGCTCGCCCGCGTCGTCGTCGCGCTCCTGGCCCGCCTCGAGGTCAGCGGCGACGTGCCCGAGGCGCTGCGCCGGGGCCCGCTGATCCTGGCCGCCAACCACATCAGCCCGTTCGACCCCGTCGTGCTTGCCGCCGCCTGCCGCGCCCGGGGGGTCTCCCCCCGGATCATGGCCACCGGCGGACTGTTCCGCACCCCCGTCATCGGCGCCGCGATGCGCCGCGCCGGGCATCTGCGTGTCGACCGGGGCACCGCCGCCGTCGGGCGCGCCCTCGACGACGCCTCGGCGGCGGTCTCCGGCGGCTCCGTGATCCTGGTCTACCCGGAGGGCCGCATCGGCCTGGACCCGGGCATGTGGCCCGAACGCGGCAAGACCGGTACCGCCCGCCTCGCCCTGGCCTGCGGCGCCCCGGTCATCCCCGTCGCCCAGTGGGGCTGCCACGAGGTGGTGCCCTACCGCGCGCCCAAGGGCCTGCTGGGGGGCGTCGCCCGGTCCCTGGTGCGCCGTCCTGTCGTGCGGGTGCACTTCGGCGACCCGGTGGACCTCGCCGACCTGACGCCGGCAGCCCCGGGGGCCGCCCTGCGCGCCACCGACCGGATCATCGACGCCATCACCGATTCGCTGGTGCCGTTGCGGCCCGACGAGCCCGACAGGCCCCGCCACGTCGACCCGGGTCGCCCGGTCGACACCAGCCGCTCCCAGCGCCCCCGCCGGAGAGCCTGATCCCCGGTCGTGGGCACGGTGGCGAGGCGATCCGCCTGCGGGTGCCGCTGCTCGTCTCCGCCCTGCTCGTCCTCGTCTGCGCGGGCGGGTACGCCGCCCTGCGCGCGGCGTACCACGACGCGAAGGACCGCCGGGATCTCAGCGACCTGACCCGCTCCTCCCCCTGGCCTGCCGAGGAACTGCTGGTCCCCGACGACCTGCCCCGCTCCGGCGTTGTCGGCTGGCTGGACCGGCTCGGTCTCGACATCGCCTACGACCTGCGCACCGGCGACGGCCGTGAGGTGCCCGTGGTGTGGCAGCAGCACCACCCGGCCCCCGACGGGTCGCTGGCCGACGGGGTCGACTGCGGCGTCCGGACGATCCACGTCTGCACCGACGCCGGCGACGGTCTCACCCTCGTCGTGACCCGGGACACCGACAACAGCGACCCCGCCACCGCGCTGTACCTCTTCGCCAGTGACCGGGTGCTCAGCGTCAGCGTGCAGGGTCCCGATCCGGTGACCGTCGACGACCTGCGTGCTCCGCTCACCCGCACCCACCACCCCTCCGACGGCGAACTGCTCGCCCTGCTGCGCTGGCCCGGCCACCAGACGGACTGGAGTTGACCCGGTCCGGCCGCCGGCCGGTCACGCGCCGGCCACCGCGCCCGGGCATACTCCCCGCGTGACCCACGCCTACCTGGACGGGCCCGCACCGCTGGCGTTCGCCCACCGTGGCGGCGCCGCCGAGGGCGACGAGAACACCGCGGCGGCGTTCGCCCGGGCGGTCGGGCTCGGCTACCGCTACGTCGAGACCGACGTGCACGGCACCGCCGACGGCGTCGCGGTGGCCTTCCACGACGCCACGCTGAGCCGGGTCACCGGCGAGGCGGGGCGCATCGCCGAGCTGCGCTGGGCCGACCTGGCCTCGGTACGCGTCGGCGGCGCCGCCGTGGTCCCCCGCCTCGACGAGGTCCTCGACGCCTGGCCGCAGGTGCGGTTCAACATCGACGTCAAGGCCGACGGCGGTGTCGAGGCGACCGTGTCCACCATCGCCCGCGCCAACGCCGGCGACCGGGTGCTGCTCGCCTCCTTCAGCGACACGCGGCTGGCCCGGCTGCGCGCCCTGACGCAGGGCCGCGTCGCCAGCAGCCTCGGCATGCGCGGGGTGGCCCGGCTACGGATGGCGTCGCTGACCGGCCGGCCGCTGCGCCTGCCCCCGTCGGTGGTCGCCGCGCAGGTGCCGGTGCGCTACGGGCGCGTGCCCGTGGTGGACCGCCGGTTCCTGCGTCACGCCCACCGACTCGGCCTGCACGTGCACGTCTGGACGATCGACGAACCTGCCGAGATGCACGAGTTACTTGATCTTGGGGTGGATGGCATCATGACCGATCACGTCGGCGTGCTGCGCGACGTCTACCGCAGCCGCGGCCACTGGGCCGCCTGACCCGTTCGAAGGACCCCGATGGCCGAGACCGTCACCCCCGCGGTGGACGACACCCCCGCCCCGACGAGCACCCGCCGCGAACGCAGCGGCTGGTACTTCTACGACTGGGCGATGTCCGCCTTCTCCACCACCGTGATCACCGTGTTCCTCGGCCCGTTCCTGACCACCGTCACGAAACTCGCCGCCGGCTGCGAACTGGGCGCGGACGATTGCAGCGGCCACGTCTACCCGCTGGGCATCAAGGTCGCCGCCGGCTCGTACTTTCCGTACCTGGTGTCGCTGTCGGTGTTCCTCACCGTGTTCGCCCTGCCGATCGTCGGCGCGATCGCCGACCGGTCGGCGCACAAGAAGCGGCTGCTCGCCGCCGCCGCGTTCACCGGCGCCGCCGCGACCGTCGGCATGCTCTTCGTCACCGGCGACCGGTACCTGCTCGGCGGCGCGCTGTTCATGATCGCCAACATCGCCTTCGGCGCCGGTGTGGTGGTCTACAACTCCTTCCTGCCGCAGCTCGGCGGCCCCGACGACCGCGACGGCATCTCCAGCCGCGGCTGGGCGCTGGGCTACCTGGGCGGCGGCCTGCTGCTGGCGCTCAACCTTGTCGCGGTCAGCATGCTCGGCGAGGAGGGCAACCACCAGCGCACCCTCGACCTGGCCCGCTGGTCGATCGTCTCCGCCGGGCTGTGGTGGGCGGTGTTCACCCTGATCCCGCTGCGCTGGCTGCGCGAGCACCCCACCGCCGCCGCGTTGGCCGGCGGCAACCCGGTCACCGACGGGTTCCGGCAGCTCGGCCGCACCCTGCGCGAGATCAAGGCGTACCCGCTGACGCTGTTCTTCCTGCTGGCGTTCCTGGTCTACAACGACGGCATCCAGACCGTCATCGCCCTGGCCAGCCAGTACGGCACCGAGGAGCTGAAGCTCGGGCAGAGCACCCTGATCGTCACCATCCTGCTGGTGCAGTTCCTCGCCTTCGGCGGCGCGCTGCTGCTCGGCGCCCTCGCCAAGCGCATCGGCGCCTGGAAGACCGTGCTGATCAGCCTGGTGCTGTGGACCGGCGTGATCCTCGGCGCGTTCCGGCTGCCCGCCGAGGCACCGCTGCCGTTCATGATCCTCGGTGCTGCCATCGGCCTGGTGCTCGGCGGCAGCCAGGCCCTGAGCCGGTCGCTGTTCAGCCAGCTCATCCCCGCCGGCAAGGAGGGCGAGTACTACGGCTTCTACGAGATCAGCGACAAGGGCACCAGCTGGCTCGGCCCGCTGGCGTTCGGCATCGTGTTCCAGCTCACCAACTCCTACCGGGTGGGCCTGGTGTCCCTGCTGATCTTCTTCGTCGTCGGGTTCCTGCTGCTGCTGGCCGTGCCGATGCGCCGGGCGATCCTCGCCGCCGGCAACACCCCGCCCCGGGTGCTCTGAGGCCCGCGCCCGTCCGCGCCGGCCGGATCGGGAGGCGTCGATCGGCTAGGCTGCCCGACCGTGACCGACCACGCCGCCGCCCCGACCTGCCTGGCGCGCCCGCCGCTGGGCCCCGACGACTCCCCCGCCGGGTGCGCCGCGGCGCGGGGCGTGGACGGGCGCCCGCTGCACGCCGCGGCGTTGAAGTTCTTCTGGGGCCCCATGGACTGCGGCAAGTCCACGATGGCGTTGCAGATGAACCACAACCACTCCCGGCAGGGCCGCCGCGGCCTCGTCACCACCCGCATCGACCGCTCGCTCGGCCCGCAGGTCACCACCCGCATCGGCCTGGCCCACGAGGCCGTCGAGGTCACCGACGAGCTGGACCTGCGTGCGCTGGTGCGCGACACCTGGGCCGAGGGCGTACGCGTCGACTACCTGATCTGCGACGAGGCGTCGTTCTACAACCTGGAGCACATCGAGCAGATGGCCGAACTTGTCGACAGCTACGACGTCGACGTGTACGCGTTCGGGCTGGCCACGGACTTCCGCTCGTGCCTGTTCCCCGCCGCGCAGCGGCTGTTCGAGCTCGCCGACGAGGTCGCCCGCATCCAGGTCGAGGTGCTCTGCTGGTGCGGCCGCGAAGGGCTGCTCAACGCCCGGGTGGTCGACGGCCGGGTGGTCCGTGAGGGCCTACAGGTCGTCATCGGCGACACCGTGGACAGCGCCGAGGTGCGCTACCAGGTGCTCTGCCGCCGGCACTACCGCGCGGGCGAACTCGGGCCCCGCTGACGCCTCAGTACGGGTCGCCGCACACCCGCCAGTCGCCGTCCTCGCGTACGACCGACAGCGTGCGCTCCTCGGTCAGACCGCTGTCGCGGGTCAGGCGCACCGTCACCGTGCCGCGCGGGCGCCCACCGCGGGTCGCCACCGACACGTCGACGATCTCGTAGCCGTTGACCACCGGCGGCGTACGCAGCCAACTGGTGAACCCGATCGGGCTCCACCGGCTGCGCGCGTCGGCGCAGAGCCGGTCGTACGCGCCGTCGGTGTCGCCCGCCGCCACGGACCGCAGGAACCCGTCGGCGGTCTCCCGCACCGGGCCGCTGGCCTGCGTGACCACCTGCACGTTCCAGGCGCCCAGCCCCGCCACCCCGACGCAGCACAGCAGCACGGTCACGCCCGCGAACACCAACCCGGTACGCACCGGGCGGCCCCGACGGGCCGGCCGGCTCCACGGCTGCTCAGCGCCCACCCGTCGACCGTAGAGAACCGGCGGCCCCGCCCGCAGGAAAGTCGGCCCTGTCGTCCCCGCGCCGCCCGGCCGGGGCGCGGTCGCCGCCGACGCCCACCACCGCTCGGAGCGGCCCTGCCGCGCGGTCACGCCTCGATGAGCCCGGCCCGGATGGCGTAGCGGGTCAGCTCCAGCCGGTCCCTGAGGCCGAGCTTCTGCAACAGGTTGGCCCGGTGCCGTTCGACGGTCTTGACGCTGATGAACAGCAGGCGGGCGATCTCCTTGGAGGAGTGCCCCTCGGCGACGAGCTTGAGGATCTCCTCCTCGCGTTCGGTGATGGTCCTGGCCGGCAGGCTCTCGCCCCGGGCGCTGCGTTCCAGGTAGGTGCGGATGAGGGCGTTGATGGCGCCGGGATACAGGAACGGCTCGTCGCGCACGGCGGCGCGGCACGCCTCCACCAGGTCGCGGTCGGCCACGGACTTGAGCACGTAGCCGTTCGCGCCGACCTTGAGGGCCTCGAAGAAGTACTGCTCGTTGTCGTACATCGTCAGGATGAGGATGCGCAGGCCCGGCTGCTGCCGCGACAGCTCCCGGGCGGCCTGCAGACCGGTCAGCCGGGGCATGGCGATGTCGAGGATCGCCAGGTCGGGCCGCTCGCTGCGGGCCAGGGCGATGGCCTCCGCGCCGTCGCCGGCCTCGGCCACGACCGTCAGGTCCGGCTCGCTGTCGAGGATGAGGCGTACGCCCCGACGCACCAGGGCGTGGTCGTCGGCGAGCAGGATGCGGGTGGTCACGGCCGGTGCTCCCGGCCGCCGAGGGGCACCCGCAGCCGCACCTCGGTGCCGCCGTCGGGGCCGGGCGCCACGCTGAGCTGGGCGCCGATGAGCAGGGCGCGCTCGCGCATGCCCCGTACGCCGGCACCCTCGGCGGCGTCGCGGACGCCCCGGCCGTCGTCGCGGATGCGCAGCTGCACGTGGCCCGGCTGACGGGCCAGCGACAGCTCGACGGTGGTGGCCCGGGCGTGGCGCACGGTGTTGGTCAGGGCCTCCTGCGCCACCCGGTAGATCACCAGCTCGGCCTCGCCGTCGAGGGCGGGCAGGTCCGCGTCGAGGTGCTGGCGCACGGACAGGTCCGTGTGGCCGGTGACCTCCGTGACGAGGGCCTTCAGGGCACTGGTCAGGCCGAGTTCCTCCAGTACGCCGGGGCGCAGCCGGCGCGCGATGCGGCGGATCTCGTCGAGGCTGTCGCGGGTGGTCTCCTGCACCTGGGCGAGCTGGGCGCGGACCGGTTCGGGCGCGTGCCGGGCGACCTGCTTGAGTTCGAGCAGGACCGCGGTCAGCGTCTGACCGACCTCGTCGTGCAGCTCCTGGGCGACGCGTCGGCGCTCGGCCTCCTGGGCGGACAGGGCGCTGGCGGCGCTGGTGGCCCGCTCCGCCTCCAACCGGTCGATCATCGCGTTGAAGGCGCGGATCAGGTCCGCGATGCCGGCCTGCCCGGCCGGCACCGGGCGGGGCTCGGGTTGAAGCAGGTCGAGCGTGGTCATGGCCCGGGTCAGCCGGTGCAGCGGCGCGAGGCCGACGCGCAGCAGCGCGGCGTTGGCCACCAGCATCGCGGCCAGGCCCACGGTCAGGACCACCGCCTCGGTGAGCAGGACGGGGGTGGACACCGTGACCGGGCCGAGCAGCAGCAACGTGGCGGCGACGAGCACGGCGGCGTTGAGCAGGAAGATCCGCCAGAACAGCGACACGGCGGCTCCTCTCCTCGCGGCCCGTCCCTGACGCCGAGCGGCGTCGGCGGTTTCCCGCGGCTCGTCACGCCACCCACCGGCCCGCCCCGCGGCGGTGATCACCCTCATCATCCTCAGCCTGCCGGCCGGGGCGCGTGCGGTAAATGCGTGCCCGCACCCATTATCCGTCGCGCCACCGCCGGCAGGACCGCCGGCCGGGGCCCGCCAGCACGGCAAATGGGTGTCAGCCCCGATGTCGACCCGCCCGGCGGCGATGACCATGAACGTGAGCCCGGGGCCCGGAGCAGCCCCGGGCTCCACTTCCCCTGCCCGGCTCCCGCTACCACATCGTCACCACGATCATGACCGCGCCGATCGCCCGGGTGTCCGTGTGGCCGCGCTACCTCGCCGCGTAGCCGCCGTCGCGCTGCGTGACCCGACAGGAGGATCGAGATGCAGATAGAACGAGTGCCGCTGCCGGGCATCGGCGTCGGCTACACCGTGCACACCGAGGAAGGTCAGGTGCTCGGGATCGTCTGCCACCGTGGCGGCCGACGCGACGTCGTCGTCTACGCGCCCGGCGACCCGGACACCGTGGAACGGTCCGTGACCCTGAGCCCGGCGGAGGCACAGGAGGTGGCCGAGCTGCTGCATCCGATCGCCACGGTCGACCACGTCACCCACCTGGAGCGGCACCGGGAGGCGATCAGCGTCGCCGAGCTGCCCGTCACGGCCGCGTCGCCCTACGACGGGCGGACCCTGGCCGAGGCCGTCGCGCGTACCCACGGCGTCAGCGTCATCGCCGTCGTGCGCGACGGGCGGACGACCACCGCTCCGGGGCTCGGGCACGTCCTCGTCCACGGCGACGTCCTGGTCGTCGCCGGCGCCCAGCCGAGCATCGGCGCGCTGAGCCGCGCGCTGGTCCACACCGACACGTAGGCCGCGAGCAACCGACGCGGGACCGGCCGCCTCAGCCGCGCCGGCGGGCCCGGGCCGCCCAGATGGCGTACGCGGGGTCGCGGTCGAGGTTGTGCCGGTCGCGGTCGTAGCGGCGGGTGGTGCGCGGGTCGGCGTGGCCCATCGCGTCCTGCACGTCCTCCAGGGGCACCCCCTCGGCGCGGGCGGTGGTGGCGAACGCGTGCCGCAGCGAGTGCGGCGACAGCCTCGCCCACGCCGCGATGCCGGCCGTGCGGGCCAGCCGGCGCACCAGCCGGAACATGGCGTGCCGGTCCAGCCGGGCCCCGCTGGCGGTGACCAGCAGCGGGCCCGTCAGCTCGTGCACCGCCACGCCCTGCGCGGCGGCCCGCTGGGCCAGGTACGCGTCGAGGGCGTACGCGGTGCCGGGGGTCAGGGCGCGCCGGCGCAACTTGCCGCCCTTGCCGACGAACCGCACGCTGCGGTGGCCCCGCTCCGCGCCGAGGTCGGCCAGGTCGAGCGAGACCAGCTCGCCCACCCGCAGCCCGAGGTCGGCCAGCAACGCGACCGCGGCCCGGTTGCGGGCGGCGGTCGGTCCGGTGTCGGCCTCGGCGGCGGCGAGCAGCGCGTCGACCTCCTCGGGGGTGAGGCCGACCGTCGCGGAGTGGTCCCGGTCGATGCGGGGGCGGTCGGCCCCCGCGACCGGGTTGGCCTCTACGGCGCGCAGCTTGACCAGGAAGTCGTACCAGCTCGACAGGGCGGAGAGCCGGCGGGCGACGGTGGCCGGGGTCAGCGGCTTGCCGGTACGCGCGCCGAGGGTGGCCTCCAGGGCCCGGGCGTACTCGTTGACGTGCAGGAAGTTCGCGTGCAGCGGGTCCAGCTCGCGGGCGGCGCACCAGGCGAGCCAGCCGGCGACGTCGCGCCGGTACGCGTCGCGGGTGTGCTCGGACAGCCGCCGGTTGCGCAGCCACGCCTCGGTGAAGTCGACGGGTCCCCCGGGCAGGGCCAGCGGGGTGGGCCGGCTTGGCCGCGCCGGAGCGTTCGGGGAGAACATGTGAAAAAGGTTCTCAGCTTCGGGTCGGGAACGGGAGGAGGCGCGCCCTACGCGATCGTAGCCACCGCCGGTTGCTCGACGAGGCGCCGGTCGGTCAGCCGCCACCGCCGGTCGACCCCGACCGCCTCGGCGAACCAGGCGTCGTGGCTGACCATCACCAGGGTGCCCCGGAACTGCCGCAGCGCCTCCTCCACCACGTCGAGGGCGTCGAAGTCGAGGTAGTTCGTCGGCTCGTCGAGCAGCAGCACCTCGGCCGGGCTGTTCACCAGCACCGCGAGCAACAGTCGACGCAGCTCACCGGCGGAGAGCACCCGCAGCGGCGCGTCCCACTGCTCCGGGCCGAACAGGTGGGCGTCGAGCAGCCGTTCGGCGTCGTCGACGTACACCGGCACCCGGGAGCGGAAGAAGTCGCGCACGCTCACGTCGGTACGCAGCGCGTCGTGGGTCTGCGGCAGCACGGCGACCGGTCCGGCGGCGACGACCTCGCCCCCGGCGGGGTGGTCCTCGCCCGCGAGGACCCGCAGCAGGCTGGTCTTTCCGGTGCCGTTCGCGCCGGTGAGCAGGATCCGCTCGCCCGCGCGGACGCTCACATCGACGCGGTCGAGCAGCACCCGGTCGGCCACGCGCAGCGTCAGGTCCCGCGAGCGCAGCACCTCGCGCCCGCCGGTGGACTCCTGCGGAAACGCCAGCGTCAGCGGCGGGCGGGTGCGGGGCTCGGCCAGCCAGCGGATCGAGTCCATCTGCCGGCGCAGCCGCCGCTCGCGGGCCTTGGCCTTCTTCGCCACCTTCTTGGCGTAGCGGCGCTGCTGGTCGGCGCCGAGGCCGCTGCGCACGGACTCCTCGACCCCGCGGGCCTGTTGTTTGGTGCGGTCGATGTCGGCCAGCCAGCGCCGGTGGTCCTTCTGCTGGGCCTCGTAGTCCAGCAGTAGCCGCTGCCAGCGGCGGGTCTTCTCCGCCCGGTAGTCGGTGTAGCCGCCGGTGTAGGTCTGCGGCGTCTCGTGGATGCCGTCCAGCTCGACGATCCGGGTCACCGTACGGTCCAGCAACGCCCGGTCGTGGCTGACGAGCAGCACCGCGCCGGGAAAGGCCGCCAGCCAGTCGCCGAGCCAGCCGATGCCGTCGGCGTCGAGGTGGTTGGTCGGCTCGTCGAGCACCAGCAGGTCCGGGGCGTGCAGCAGCACCCGGGCGAGGGTGAGCCGGGCCTGCTCACCCCCGCTGATGCGGCGCAGCGGGGTGTCGTCGTGCAGGTGGTCGATGTCGAGTCGCTGGCGGACCTCCGTCAGCCGGGCCTGCGCCCGCCAGCCGTCGAGCGTCGCCCACCGCTCCTGCGCGTCGCCGTACGCGGCGAGCACCGTGTCGTCGCCGTCGGCCATCCGTCGTTCCAGCTCACGCAGCCGCGCGGCCAGCGGATGCAGCTCGCCGAGACCGGCGACGAGGAACTGCCCGACGGTGGCGTCCGGGTCCGGCACCTGCTGGGCGAAGTAGCCGACCCGTAGGCCGGGGGCCAGGGCCACGTGCCCGCCGGACGGCGGCTCCTCGCCGATGAGCACCCGCAACAGGGTGGACTTGCCCACCCCGTTCGGGCCCACGAGACCGACCCGGTCGCCGGCGTTGAGGACCAGCTCGACGTCGGTGAACAGCGGCTCGGTGTCGTAGTGCTTGCTGACGGACACGACCTTCAACATGGGTGATCCTCCGCGGGACGACGGGCGGGGCCGTCGACGCCCGGGTGGGCGGACGGCCGGGGCCGGCGGCGGCGGGGCGCTGCCCTGCCGCGTCCTGCGGGATCACATCGTCGGTCGGCTCCTGGCGGCTCGGCTGCACGGATCGTCGTCGAGTCTGGCACGGGCCCCGGACGCCCGCCATCGGTTTACCCGCCGCAGCGGAAACACGACGGGGGCGGGCGGCCGCACCGGCCGTCCCGCCCCTTGTCCGCCAAGATCAGGCGTTGATCTCCTTGCGACCGTTGCCGTTGGCCGTGGCCGTCACGGTCACCCGGCGGGGCTTCGCCCGCTCCGCGACGGGGATCCGCAGGGTCAGCACACCGTTGTCGTAGCCGGCCTCCAGCTTGTCGGTGTCGAGGGTGTCGCCGAGGAACAGCCGCCGGGTGAAGGTGCCCATCGGGCGTTCGGCGGCGACGAGCTCGACGTTCTCGCCGGCCGGCCGGCGACGCTCGGCGCGTACGGTCAGCACGTTGCGCTCGACGGTGCAGTCGATGCTGTCCGGGTCGACGCCGGGCAGGTCGAACGCCGCGTAGAACCAGTCGCCGTCGCGGTAGGCGTCCAGGGGCATGACCGCGGGGCGCGCGGCGGTGCCGAAGAACTGCTCGGTGATCCGGTCGATCTCACGGAACGGGTCGGTACGCATCAGCATGGTCCTGCCTCCTCGGTTCTCCTGGCCGAAGGTCCGTCTAGTTGAGCCGAGTCGACTCAACTTCCTCTTCAGTATTTAGCGCGTCACGGCCGTGTCGTCAACTCAGCACCTTCTCGAACCAGTGCTCGGCGTAGACGCCGTCGTTGTACGCCGGGATCTCCCGGTAGCCGTGCCGGGCGTACAGGGCGCGGGCCTCCACCAGGTCGCCCCGGGTGTCCAGGCGGATCCGGTCGGCCCCGGCGGCCCGGGCCCGCGACGCCACGGCGGCGAGCAGGGCCGCACCGCCCCCGTGACGGCGGTGCGCGGGCCGCACGTACACCCGGGTCAGCTCCGCCCAGCCCGGCCGGAACCGCAGCCCGGCGCAGCCGGCGGGAGCGCCGTCGCGGTACGCGACGAGCAGGATCCCCGTGGGTGCGGCCAGGTCGTCGCTCGGGTCCTCGGCCATCGCCGCCGCGACCTCGCCCGGCCTGGCCGGACGGCCGTGGTAGCGGCGGACCATCTCCTCGAAGTACGCCTCGAGCAGGGCCCTGGCCTCGGGCCGGTCGGGACGCGTCGGCACCGACGCCCAGTCTGTCGCGGTCACCTCAACCGCCGATGCGCCAGTAGACGCCCCGCTCCCGGGCCAGCAACTGCTCGTCGATCAGGTACCGGCGCAGCGTCACGTGGTCGGAGCCGCCGCCCTCGCACCAGCGCCGCAGCACCTCGTCCACCTCGCGCTCCGGGTAGCGCACCCCCGGCTCGAAGGACCTCGCCAGGTGCGCCAGCACCACCCGCCGCCGGCCGCGCTGCGCCGGCAGACCGGTCAGCGTGTCGCCGCGCACGAAGGTGCGCAGCACCCGGTCCGTCAGATCGTCGGCCGGGCGGGGCGCCGACGGCGTACGGGCCGCCTCCCGCAGCCGGTCGGCGTCCACCCGCAGGTCGCCGTCGCCGCCGGTCACCAGGCCCGCGTCGACGAGCCGACGGATCGCGGTGAGCACCTGCCGCGCCGGCAGACCCGTCCGGTCGACCACCGCCGGGGCGTCGGCGCCGCCCAACACGATCGCCGCGAACACCCGTCGCCGTACGTCGTCGGCGAGTGCCCCCGCCAGAGCCTGCGCTGTCATGCCGGCCACCCTGCCAGCCGGCGTACGCGCGCCGCACGTCATTTCCGCCCGCGTGGCCCGGTCACCGACGGATCAACCCACGGGCCCGGGCGACGGCGACGGCGGCGGTACGCGAGTCGACGCCGAGCTTGCCGTAGACGTGCACCAAATGCGTCTTGACCGTGGCCTGGCTCAGGTGCAGCCGCCGGCTGATCTGCTGGTTGGACAGCCCGTCGGCGACGAGTTGCAGCACCTCCGTCTCGCGGCGGCTCAGCGCGGTGCCCGGGGCACGCACCCGACCCATCAGGCGGCGGGCGACGGCAGGGGCGAGGGCGGAACGGCCGGCGGCGGCGGCGCGCACGGCCGCGGCGAGTTCCTCGGGCGGGGCGTCCTTGAGCAGATAACCGATCGCGCCGGCTTCCACGGCGGCGAGGATGTCGGCATCGGTGTCGTAGGTGGTCAGCACCAGCACGACAGGGCCGCCGGGGCGGGCGGTGATGGCGGCGGTCGCGTCGGCGCCGTCCATCCCCGCGCCGAAGCGCAGATCCATGAGCACCACGTCGACCCGCTCCCCCTCGGCGAGCGCGACGGCCTGCTCCGCGGTCGCGGCCTCGGCGGCCACCTCGAAGTCCGGCTCGGTGGCCAGGACGGCGCGCAGCCCGGCACGCACGACCGGATGGTCGTCGGCCAGCAACAGGCGGATCCGACCGCTCACGAGCCCGCCGCCTCGGTGCCCGGACGCGCGAGGCCGACAGCCAGCCGGGCGCCGCACCCGGGCGCCGACTCCACGACCAGACTGCCGCCCAGTTCCTCGGCCCGGGCCCGCATCGCGGCCAGCCCGAACCCGCCGTCGCCGCCCGGCCGGTCGCCGGCCGCGCCCACGTCGAAGCCGCACCCGTCGTCGACCACGTCGAGCACGACGTCGCGCCCGCCGTAGCGCAGCGTCACGTCGGCGCGCCTGGCCCCGGCATGGCGCACGGTGTTGGCCAACGCGGACTGCGCGATCCGCAGCAGCGCCACCTCGTGGCCGGTCGGCAGACGCACCGCCGTCCCGTCGACACGCAGGCGTACGGCCAGCCCGGACGCGGCGGCGGTCGCGTCGCACAGCCGCCGCAGCGCCGCCGGCAGCGTAGCGCCGTCGAGGCCCGGCGGGGCCAGGGCGCGCACGAACCGACGCGCCTCGACCAGGTTGTCCTGCGCCGTGCGGCGGGCCTGCTCGACGTGGCCCGCCGCGACGTCGAGCCGGTCGGGGAACCCGCGCTGGGCGGCACGCAGCAGCAGCTGGATGCTCGACAACCCCTGGGCGAGGGTGTCGTGGATCTCGCGGGCCAGGCGTTCCCGCTCGGCGAGGACCCCGGCGGCGTGCTCGGCGGCGGCCAGCTCGGCGCGGGTGGCCCTCAGCTGCTCGATCAGCCGCCGACGGCGCTCGCTCTCCCGGTACAACGCCTGGTAGCCGAGGACCGTACCCACCGACACCGCGGCGCCGATGGCCGGACCGATCACCGCGCCCGGCGTGAGCGCCCCCTGGTGGCCGGCGACACCGGCGACCGCCGCCACGGTCGTCGCCGCCACCGCCACGATCCCCCAGCGCACGGGCAGCAGGTGCAGGTGCAGCAGGAACAGCGGGAACGCGAACCACACCCCGTCCGGGGTCAGGGCCAGCAGCGCCAGCCACCCGCCGGTCAGCACCGCCAGCCAGGCCAGCGCGGCAGGTCGGGACCGGCGCACCAGCGGCAGCGCCACCCCGACGGCGTAGACGACGGCCAGCGCCACGGCTGCGGCGAGCACGGCGGCACGCCGCGGGCCCGGCCCGGTGACGGCCCGCACGGCGGCCACCGCGAGAAGGAGCCCGACCAGCAGGTGCAGGCAGACGCGCAGCACCCGCAGCGGCCGAGCGAGCGATTCCGGGTTCACGATGCCTCCAGGCTAGGACGCCGACGGTCGCCGCCATCAACCAAAAGGTTGATCCCGACGTACGCAGTTCGACGCCCCGAACCCGATCGGCGGCGCGATGGCGTCGGCCGCCATCCGGACGACGGTTGGTGCCGGGCCGCCACCGCGGCTTCAGGCACCTACCGGAAGGCTGATGCGATCGTGTTCGTCGCGTGGAGAGATCTACGGTTCGCCAAGGGCCGCTTCGCCCTCATGGGAACGGTCGTGACGCTGATGACGCTGCTGGTGGTCCTGCTGTCCGGGCTGACCGCCGGCCTGGGACGCGGCAGCACCTCGGCGATCACCGACCTGCCCGCCGACCACCTGGTGTTCTCCGCCCCGGCCGACGGGCAGAAGCTCTCGTTCACGGAGTCCACCGTCAGCCGCGAGCAGTGGCTGCGCTGGCAGGACGTGCCGGGGGTGAGCGCCGCCGCGCCCCTCGGCATCGCCACCACCCGCGTCGACGCGGGCGAACGCAGCGCCGCGCTGTCCGTGTTCGGCGTCCCGCCCGGCTCGGGCCTGGCACCCGCCACCCTCGCCACCGGACGGGCCGTGCTGTCGCGCGGCGCGGCCGACGCGCTGCACGCCCGACCCGGACAGACCGTGTCCGTCGGCGCGCACCGGCTGACCGTCGCCGCGGTGGCCGGCGACGCCTCCCACAGCCACACCCCGGTGATCTGGACCGACCTGCACGACTGGCAGGCCCTGGCGCCCGGCGCCGACGGCGACGCCGCGACGGTCGTCGCGCTGCGCACCACCCGCGACGCCGACCTGGCCGCCGCCGACCGAGAGCTGCGCACCCGTACGGTCACCCGCACGGAGGCGCTGTCCGCGATCGGCTCCTACACCGCCGAGAACGGGTCGCTGCAACTGATGCGCGGGATGCTGTTCGGGATCTCCGCCCTGGTCGTCGGCGCGTTCTTCACCGTGTGGACCATCCAGCGCGCCCCCGACGTCGCCGTACTGAAGGCGCTCGGCGCCACCACCGGCCACCTGCTGCGCGACGCCCTCGGGCAGGCCTTGGTGCTGCTGCTCGCCGGCACCGCCGCCGGCACCGCGCTCGCGGTCGCGCTCGGCGCCGCGGCGGCCGGCACGGTGCCGTTCGCGCTCACCGCCGGATCGGTGCTGTTCCCGGCCGCCGTGACGATCGCGCTCGGCGCGGCCGGCGCCGCCCTGTCCATCCGCCGCATCACCTCCGTCGACCCGCTGATCGCGCTGGGGAGCGCCCGATGAGCCTCGCACTCGCCGACGTCACGCTGACCTACCCCGACGGCGACGCCCGGCTGACCGCGCTCGACGGGGTCAGCCTGCGCGTGCCGGCGGGCACCACCACCGCCGTCATCGGCCCCTCCGGCTCCGGCAAGTCGAGCCTGCTGGCGGTGGCCGCCACCCTGATCACCCCCGACTCGGGAACGGTGCTCGTCGCCGGCACCGACACCGCGGGGCTCGGCCGCGCTGGCACGACCGCGCTGCGGCGGGAGAAGATCGGAATCGTCTTCCAGCAACCCAACCTCATCGCCTCGCTGACCGCCGCCGAACAGTTGCAGGTGATCGCCCACCTCGCCGGCGGTTCCCGCCGCGCCGGCCGCGCCCGCGCCGCGGAGCTGCTGGCGGCGGTGGGGCTCACCGGCCAGGCCTACCGTCGCCCGCACCAGCTCTCCGGCGGGCAGCGACAGCGGGTCAACATCGCCCGCGCCCTCATGAACGATCCGGCGGTGCTGCTGGTCGACGAACCCACCAGCGCGCTGGACCACGAGCGGGGCGCGGCGATCGTCGAGCTGGTCACCGACCTCACCCGCCAGCGCGGCACCGCCACCGTCCTGGTCACCCACGACCGGGAGCACCTGCACCGCGTCGACGCGGTCGCCGAGATGATCGACGGCCGGCTGCGCCTGCCGGCCCCGGCCTGAACGCCCGGACGGCGCCCGCCCCGCAGGTCCGGCGCTGCGCGGCGCCGCCCGGTGCGGCAGAGTGACACCGACGGCCGGCGAGCGAGGAAGGGCGGTTTTCGCGTGGAGGGTCCGACCGGGGTGGTGTTCCCGAAGACCGACGCGGGACGCAGTACGTCCGTGCTCGGCCGGGCGGTCGTCGCCGACGCCCTGCGCGCCGTCGACCCGGTCGGCGCGCGCTCGGCGGAGCACGAGACGAACTGGCGCCACGGCTACCTCGGGCACTTCCGACGGCTCGTCGAAGCCGGGCTGCTCTCCCGCGACGCCGCGGTGACGATCGCCCGCGACGGGCTCGCCGCACTGCACCGCCGGATGAGCGTGGTGCACGCCGACGGCACCGAGACCGGCCTCCGCGAGGTGTTCGACGCGCCCACCGTGGCCGAGCCGCTGCGCACGGCCACCGTCGCCGGCACCGGTGCGGTCGAGCGCGAGTTGTCCCTGCCGTACCGGGGCCAACGGCTGCGCGGCGACGACCTGCGCCGCCGGCTCGACGCGTGGGTGGGCGCCGGCGTCGTCGAACCGTCCTGCGCCGAGGCGGTACGCGCCGTCATGGCGAACCCGGACTGGCTCGACCTGCGCGACCAGCGCGTCGTGGTGCTCGGCGCCGGTGCCGAGATGGGCCCGCTGCCGTCCCTGCTGCGCTGGGGCGGCGACGTCGTCGCGGTCGACCTGCCGCGCCCGGACATCTGGCGGCGCCTGCTGCACACGACGCGCCGCTCCGGCGGCCGGCTCCGCCTGCCCGTCCCCGCCGGCACCGACACCGACGACGGCACGCTGGCCGAGCACGCCGGCGCCGACCTGCTGCACCACCTCCCGCAGGTCACCGACTGGCTGCTCGGCGTCGACGGCCGGCTCGTGCTGGGCAACTACGTCTACGCCGACGGCGCGACCAACGTCCGCCTCGCCACGGCGGTCGACGCCCTCACCCTGCGTCTACAGCAGCGCCGCGACGACGTGGCGCTCGCGTTCCTGGCCACCCCCACCGACGTCTTCGCCGTTCCCGGCGACGCCGTGCGCCACGCCGAACGGGGCTACGCGGCGCGCGGCGTCGTCCGCCGGTCGCTGCGGGTCGCCTCCGGCGGCAGGCTCCTGCACCGCAACTACCCACCGGACGCCGACCCCGGGATCAACGACAGCCTCGTGCCGCAGCAGGGCCCCAACTACGCGCTGGCGAAACGCCTTCAGCGGTGGCGGGCGACGGTGGCCCGGGACGCGGGGACGACCGTGTCGTTCACCGTCGCCCCGCCCACCCGCACCCGCTCGGTGCTGCGAAACCGCGCGCTGGCCGCCGCGTACGCCGGCGCACACCGCTTCGGCATCGAGGTGTTCGACCCGGCGACCAGCAACACGCTGATGGCCGCGCTGCTGGTGCACCACCTGCGTACGGGCGGCCCGACGCTGGCGCACCCGTGGCAGGACGAGGCGTACGGCGCGGCGCACGGCGGACTGTGGCGGGTGCCGTACGCTCCGCGCAGCGCCCTGGGCCTCGCCGTCCTGCTCGGCCTCGGCGGCGCGCGGACCTGACCACCTGAGGTGAAACTCGACCTCGCCGGGTTCGGTGCAGGACCCGACCGGTCTGGTGGGCAAGTTGCTGTCCACGGCGCTGGCGATGGTGGCCGAGTCACGAGGCCGACCTGGCGCGGTCGCGCACCCGCGAGGGGATGAAGGTGGCCAACGCCAAGGGTCGCCTGCGGGGCTGAACCCGAGGCGGGAGGCTCACCTGGTGGCGTCGCACGCCGCGGGGGAGCACACTGGCGCCGAACTGGCGGAGCTGTTCGGCGGGGCCCGGTCGACGGCGTACCGGGCGGTCCAGGGAGCGGCGTCCGCGTGATACGGCCGGGCCCGCGGCACCATGATCCGCCCGAGAGCGGATCATGGTGTGGTGGATTCGACCTGGGCACAGCTGGCGGTGGGGCTGCTCGCGGTCGTGGCGGTCTTCGTCGCGGTAGGGCTGGGCGTGGCGCTGTTGGCCTGGACTCCCCTGACCGGCCGTGATGCGAAGGCGGACGGCTGGTGGCGGACGGCGGGGCGGCGCCTGCGCGACGGTGTGCGCCGGCTGGCCGCCCTCGTGGTGGCCGGGATACGTCGGGCTCGCGTGCCGACGGCGATAACCGCGTGGTTGTCCGATGCGGTGCGGCATCCGGCTCGGCTGGTGGGGCTGGGCTTCGCAGCGGCGGTGCTGGCTGGTTCGGCGTTGCTGCTGCTGCCGTTGGCCACCGAGAGCGGCCGCAGCGCCCCGCTGATGACGGCGGTGTTCACCGCGACGTCGGCGGTATGTGTGACCGGGTTGGTGATCGAGGACACCGGCACCTTCTGGTCCGGGTTCGGCGAGGCGGTGATCCTGGTCCTGATCCAGATCGGCGGGTTCGGGATCATGACCCTTGCTTCGTTGCTCGGCCTGCTGGTGGCCCGCCGGCTGCGGATACGGCTGCAACTCGGCACCCAGGCCGAGACGAAGGCGCTGGGCGTGGGTGAGGTCCGCCGGGTCGTGCTGGGCGTCGTGCGGGTGAGTCTCCTCGTGGAGGCGGTCGTGGCGGCGGTGCTGGCCTGGCGGTTCGCTGAGGGCTACGGCCACACCACGGGCCGGGCGGTGTACCTGGGGGTGTTCCATGCGATCTCGGCGTTCAACAACGCAGGCTTCGGCCTGTACCCGGACAGCCTCATGCAGTTCGTCGACGACCCGCTGATCTGCCTGCCCATCGCCGCTGCGGTGATCATCGGCGGATTGGGCTTTCCGGTGCTGTTCGAGTTGCGCCGGGGGCTGCGTACGCCGGGCCGCTGGTCGATCCACACCAAGATCACCGTGGGTATGACGGTCGGGCTGCTCGCCGGCGGCTGGGTGGCGATCAGCGTCACGGAGTGGTCGAACCCCGGCACGCTCGGTGGTCTCGGGCCGGGCGGCAAGCTGCTCGCCGGGTTCGTCACCGCGGTGATGCCGCGCACCGCCGGGTTCAACAGCCTCAACGTCGCCGAGTTCAATGACGTCACCCTGCTCATCCACGACGCACTGATGTTCATCGGCGGGGGCAGCGCCGGCACCGCCGGCGGCATCAAGGTGACCACGTTCGCGCTGCTGGGTTTCGTCATCCTCGCCGAGATCCGCGGCGAGCCCAGCGTCCACGCCCTCGGCCGCCGGCTTCCCGCCGGTGTGCAGCGCCAGGCGCTGACCATCGCGCTGCTCAGCATCGCCGCCGTCGCCGCGTCCACCGTCGCCCTGCTGGCGCTGACTCCGTTCCGGCTCGACCAGGTGCTGTTCGAGGTGACCTCGGCGTTCGCCACGGTCGGGCTGTCCACCGGCATCACCGCGCAGGTCGGCACCGCGGGGCATGTCATCCTGACCATGCTGATGTTCATCGGCCGCCTGGGGCCGATCACCGCGGCGACCGCCCTGGCGCTGCGTGAGCGGACCCGCCGTTACGAACTACCCGAGGAGCGACCGATCGTTGGCTAGGAAACCTGCTACCAGTAACCGCATCGCCGTGCTCGGCCTCGGTCGTTTCGGCGGCTCCATGGCGCTCGAGCTCATCCGCCAGGGTTGGGAGGTCATCGGCGTCGATGCCGACCCGACGGTGGTGCAGACCTACGCCGATCAGCTCACCCACGCCGCTGTCGCGAACACCACCGACGAGGTCGCGCTGCGCCAGCTCGGCGTACACGAGATGGCTCACGCTGTGGTCGGCATCGGCACCGAGCTCGAAGCTGGCATCCTCACCACCGGCCTGCTGGCCGACCTCGGCGTGCCGAACATCTGGGCCAAGGCCGTCAACCGCCAGCACGCCCGCATCCTGGAGCGCGTCGGCGCCCACCATGTCGTGCTGCCGGAGCACGAGATGGGCGAACGCGTCGCCCATCTCGTCACCGGGCACATCCTCAACTTCATCGAGTTCGAGGACGACTACGCCATCGTCAAGACCCGCGCCCCCGAGGAAACGTTCGACAAGACCCTCGCCGACGCCGCCTTACGCTCGAAGCACGGCATCACCGTGGTGTCCATCAAGCGGCCAGGTGAGGGTTTCACCTACGCCACCGCCGACACCGTCGTCTATGCCGGCGACATCCTCATCGTCGCGGGCAAGACCCGTCAGGTCGAAGCGTTCGCCAGCCTCAGCTGACCATCGCTGGGTCTGGCCACCTGCACGCGACGATGCCGCATCGACTGTGACTCCCGTCAGTCGAGCGGTTCCGGATCCTCTTCCCCGCCGGCGGTGTCTTCGGCGTTGAGGGCCAGAGCCTCACGCAGCCAACCCCACTCGTCGGGATGAAGCACGACGGTGGTCCACCGACAGATCGCGGCTGCGATCGTCGGGAGTGCCTAGATTTCCGGGTTCGACCGGTGCTGAAGGCGCCAAGCCACCCGCCGGCGCGGGCACTTCCCCACCGGGCAGGGCCGATGAAGGTCCTCCACCTCGTTCGTCCCGCAGAAACGCCGAGGGCGACCCCCGCCCGACCATAACAGTCATTATGGTGCGCAGCCGATTCGCCCCTTTCGTCCACCCTTATTACTGGATTGTCATTATCGGTAATCCGATAATTGACTGAGGCCGCGCGCCGCCCTGCTGGGTCTGCGGGCGTGACCCGCCTCACGCATGTCACAAACGCCCGGTCGCCCGGTGTCTTCAGGTCGAAGGCCCCGCAAGCGAAGGAGACACCATGACCGGCAACACCGATGTCGTCGTGATCGGCGGCGGATACGCCGGCGTCATGGCGGCCAATCGCCTGACGCAGCGCGCCGACGTGCGCGTGACCCTGATCAACCCGCGCCCGACCTTCGTCGAGCGGGTCCGCCTGCATCAACTGGTGGGCGGGTCCGACGACGCGGTCGTCGACTACACCGACGTCCTGGCCGAGCGCGTACGGCTGGTCGTCGACACCGCGACCCGGATCGACGCCGCCGAGCGCCGCGTGCGGCTGGCGACCGGCGGCACGCTCGGCTACGACTACCTGATCTACGCCGTGGGCAGCGGCAGCGCCGACCCGGACGTACCCGGAGCCGCCGAGTTCGCGTACCCGATCGCGAGCCTGGAGGACGCGCGGCGGGTGCGGCCTGTCCTCGACGCCGCCCCCGACTCGGCCCCCGTCACCGTGGTCGGCGCGGGCCCGTCGGGCATCGAGACCGCCGCCGAACTGGCGGAGACGGGCCGCGCCGTCACCCTGGTCTGCGGCGGGGTGCTCGGCCCGTACCTGCATCCTCGTGGCCGACGCGCGGTGGCCCGGCGGCTGGCGAAGCTCGGCGTCACCGTGCTCGAAGGCCCCGACGCGACGGTGACGGCGGTGGCCCGCGACGCCGTGCGGCTCAGTGGCGGTCGCGAGCTGCCCAGCGCGGTCACCATCTGGACCGCCGGCTTCGGCGTGCCGGACCTGGCCGGCCGCAGCGGGCTGAGCACCGACGCCCTGGGTCGCCTGCGCACCGACGAGACGCTGACCAGCGTGGACGATGCGCACATCGTCGCGGCCGGAGACTCGGCGGCGCCGTCGGATCTGCCGTTCCGGATGGGCTGCCAGTCGGCGATGCAGCTCGGACCGCAGGCCGCCGAGACGGTGCTCAGCCGGATCGCGGGCCGGCAACCCGCGCCGGTCGCGGTGGGTTTCGCCGGCCAGTGCATCAGCCTGGGGCGGCGCGCCGCCGTCTTCCAGTTCGCCCGCCGCAACGACGCCGCCGTGAGGTTCCACCTCGGCGGCCGGCCGGGCGCGAGGCTCAAGGAACTCGTGTGCAGGAGCATCGTCTGGCAGCTGTCGTACGAGGCGCGCAAGCCCGGCGCGCGCGCCTGGTGGATCAGCGACGGCACGCGCCAGCACCTGCTCCGGGCCAGGCGGAGCGAGGCGCCGACCACCGCAGGACAGCCGGTCTGACCAGGCATCGGTGGTCCGGCCCCGGCCGCTCGTGCGGCGGCGCATCCACAACGGGGGGAGCCGCCGCACGAGGGCGGTCATCGGCGGGCCCGTGAGGTGGTTTCCCCCAGCGCGAGGCCCGCGCAGCGCTGGAGGCGTTCCGACGCGCGCTCGAAACCCGCAACGTGCGCGACCTTCTGGCCGTCCTCGCCCCGCAGGTCGTCCTGGTGGGCGACGGCGGGGGCATCAGGCAGGCGGCGCTGCGGCCGATCGTCACCGCCGACAAGGTGGCCCGCTTCATCGTCGGCGGCCTCGGCAAGACCGACGGTGTCCTCACCGGCGACCTGACCGTGGTCAACGGCAGCCCGGCACTGCTGGTACGCCTGAACGGCGAGATCGACGGCGTCATGGCGATCCGCGTCGAGGCCACCGGCATCACGGGCCTGTACTACGTCCGCAACCCGGAGAAGCTGACCCGCCTCGGCGCAGAGACGCCGCTGACACTGCGATGAACACCGGCGGCGCGACACCTCGGACGGTCAGGTGCCGCGCTGGTCGGCCGAGCCGTCGGGCCCAGGCGACGGCGAAGCGGCGCGGAGAGCTCGGCGATCGGCTGGTCCGTACCGGCCTTTGTGGACGCTCGGGTCACCCTTCGGCCGATGGCCGCCGCGCCGCGGGCGCGTAGCGTACGGTGTCGAAGCGGTGACCCCGGACCAGTCAGCGTCGATAGGAGCACCATGATCGCGGAGACGGTGGAATGCGCCTACTGCGGACAGCCGAAGTCGGATCGGGTGCGCAAGTGCCCACACTGCGGCAACGGCTGACGATCCGCTACCGCACCCGCACCTGCATGACCTGCCCCTCGGGATCGGTGCGCACCTCGAACGGGCGCTGATCGGCGGTCCCCTCCGCCGACCATGACCTGTCCACCAGTTGCACCACCTGCAACACCTCGATCGTCGCGTACCCGACCGAGGTGAGGTGACCCGCGATCGCCGTGGCGATGCTGGCGGCCGTCGGGGAGGAACGCCTCGCCAGGAAACCACGTGCGCGCAGCTGAAGCGCCACGGCCTTCAGCACGTCGTAGGTGAAGTTCCCGGTCACACCGGCCAGGACGGCGTCGCGGAGGAAGTCGGTGACGTCAAGAGTGTGGGCCGCGTCCGACAGTTCATCTTCGGCAACGCCGTCCAGCACCAGGGAGGAACCGTCGTCCAGGGGCACGAGCAGTTGCGTCATGCACACATGCTGGCAGACCCGCGCACCATGATCGTAGGAAGGATCGCGTGGAGGGTTACCCCGGACGCGGGCGCGTGTGGTGGCTCGGTTTCTGGCAGACCGCCGAGTACGCCCACTGGTGGCTCAGCGCGGACGTACGCCTGCTCGACAGCGCCGGCCCGCTGGCCGTGGGCTCGGTCGCCCTCGACCGGCTGGCCGCGCCACTGGCCGCCCTCTCGGCCTCGCTGCCGGGCCTCGTCGCGAAGGAACGGGCAGCGCTCGCCGACGTCGACCGCCGCATCGCGGAGGCACGTCCCCAGCACGACGACCCCGCGTCGACGGCTTCCGCCATCGCCAGGCGCATAGAACTCCTCGGCGAACGGGTCGCTGTGCTCAACGGTGCCGCCCGTCGATCCTGGACCGGCGCGATGGTCGACCCGGCCGCCAACCTCGCCCTGTTCCGCGAACTGGGCAGCGTCCTGCTTCCGGAGGAGCTTCGCGATCGGATCCGGACAGCGGACGCACACGACACGACGCTCGTCGTGGCGCCGGGTCCCGGCCTGTCGAGCGTGCCGTGGGAGCTTCTCGTCATCGACGACGAGCACGACGTCCGGCTCATCGAACGCGCGAACGTCCTCGGTGGAATCAGCCCGGCCATGCTGGTCAACCTGGCCAGACCGGCGGCACCCTGGACTGGCGACGGTCCGGCCGTACGGGTCGTCGATCCCACTGCGGCCGGGAGCCGGAACGGCGGCGGGCGCATCTACCCCGACGGGGTGCCCGAGGCGTGGCACCGCCGCAGCGGCGACACGGACGCGCTGCTCGGCGCGGGTGCGACGGTGGGCTGCTCGCCCTCGGAGCTGGCCGCGGCCCTCCAGTCGCAGGCGTGGTCCCGGCTGGTGTTCGTCGGCCACGCCTCGGCCACGGACCCGGCGATGCCGACCTCCGCCGGCCTGGAGTTGGCCGTCGACGGGGAGACCGGGTACTCGCGGCTCACCGCCGGGCAGTGGCTGAGGGAACCCGCGCGGTGGCCCGCCCCACGCCGGGTCGGCTTCGTCGCCTGCCAGTCCGACGACGCCGGGTACACCGAGCAGATCGGTCTCACCCTCGCGGCGATGAATGCGGGTGCGCGCACCGTGATCGCCACCCGTTGGAGCCTGCCGAGCGACGGCTCGGAGCGCCTCGTGGCCGGCGGGGCGCCGATCGGCTCGGCCACGACCGCGCTCGCGCTGGCCGTCGATGCGGCGCTGGAGACGAGCGATCCCGTCGGGGCCATCGGCGAGTGGCAGCGTGACCGGCTGAGCTGCTGGCGGTCCGCCAGTGGCGACGCCGCACGCCGCCTGCACGCCCCGTTGGTGTGGTCGGCGTTGGTGACCTACGACATTCCGGACGCGGCGGTCCGGACGATCCCAGGGGTCGACCACCCCACGCAGCGACGCCTCGATTCCGGGTCACCACGTCCCGACGTCCCCCGGTGGCAACCGGGCGATGACGCCGCCGAGGTGGCGGAGAACAGGTTGGCAGCCGGCGTGGCGGCGTTCGGCCGCGCCGACTGGCCCGAGGCGCGCGAGCACTATCTCGTAGCCCTGGCCGCCTTCGCCGCCCGCAAAGACCTGAAGGGCGTCGCCGACGCCACGACCAACGTCGGCAACGCGGCGTATTTCATGGGCGACCTGGAGGAGGCTGCCGACCGGTACCACACGGCCCTGGCCCTGTACCGGGATCTCGACCTCGATCGGCAGGCGGCCGTGGTCGGGCAGAACCTGGGCAACGTGTCGTTTCAGCGCGGCGAACTCGATGTCGCCGCGCAACAGTACCGGGAGGCCGCCGACGCCCTGCTCAGGGGCGGGTTTCGTCGGCACGGGGCGGACACGCTGGTGAACCTGGGTGCGGTGCTGATCGAACTGGGTCGCCCGCGCCCCGCCCTCGAACACCTCGATCAGGCAGGGGACCTGTACCGAGAGACGTGCGACGAAGGCGAACTGGGCGGCAAGCTCGCCGAACTCGACCAGAACACGGCGTTGGCGCTGGCCGGGGTGAAGTCCTTCGAGCGTGCCCGCGCCCATCTGCTCTCCGCCCTGCGGCACTGGCAGACCGACGATCCGTCGCCGGAGCGGGCCGCGCGCATCAACCACAACCTGGGTCTCGTGGCGTTCCGCGCGGGCAACCTGCCGGAGGCGCAGCTCAGGTACTCCCGCGCCCTGGAGCATTTCCACGCGGTGGGCAACGAGCACGAGGCGGCCGACGCCAGGCTCGGCCTGGGAACCGTCGCCCGCAACCGGGGCGACGTGGGCGAGGCCCGGGCGAACTTTCGGCAGGCGCAGGAGCACTACCGCAGAACGGGGCAGTGGCTGGCCTACGCCCAGGCCTCGTTCAACGAGGGGCTGACCTATCCGAGCGACAGCGGCCATAGATTCGACCTGCTGGCAGGCGCGTGGGCGGCGATGCAGTCGATGTCGTGGCGGCTCTCGCACGTCAGCGAGCGGGCCGGCTGGCGCGCCGCCCTCGACCACGCCAACGACGAGGTTCTGGAGTCCGCTCGCCGCAGTGGACGCACGCGTCAGTTCGTCGAGCTGCTCGAGTCGTTGCGGATAGCCGGCACGCTGCGCCGCGCCGCGCCGACACGACTGCCTCCGGCGCACCCGTCAGAAGTCGACCGGGACGCCCCGTTCGTCGAACCACTACCGTCGATGACGCTCTCCGCCGGACCGCTCACGCCCTGGGCGCCGTCGTCAGCCGCCGACGAGGCGCCCTGCGACGCGCCACCGTGGATCGACTGCGGCTGGCCACCCACCCTGGTCGACGTCGTGGCGCGCGCCGAGGAGATCATCGCCGTCGCCGGGGCGACGACGCCTCCCCTACGCCGGGGGACGGTGTCGCTGATCCCGCTGCTGCACCGACATCCGCCTGCCGACCAGTGACGACCGCCAGTTCCCGGACGGCCCCGGTACGCGATCCAACCAGACCATGGAGGTGGCTCACCCCATGTTCCCACTCGAGCTGGCGCACCAGGCCAAGGGCACGCCTGTGGAGACCCTGCACAAACTCGTCGGGGCGGCAGGTCTCGTGATCACCGTGCAGGGTCCCGGCGAACTCGGCGAGATCGTCCGCGACGTCGTTGCGGCGGCACCCCGCCTCGCCGAGGACCACGAGGTCAGAGCCGACGGCCTGATCATGAGTCGGGTGGGGCTCTACCGCGTCTTCTGGGGCGCGCTGAAGTGGCCCGGCGGGAGTTTGGCCATTCTGGTCCCGCTTTCGCTGCACGACGGACAGGACGTCAGCGAGTGGACCCGGCACTTCATGAACGAGGTGCTCGACCCGGTCCGGGGCCTGTCGCGGCAGGGCTACTCCGTCGGCGGGGGCGGCAACGGAATGGTGACCGAACGGGACTTCTGTCACGCCTTCACGCAGGCTCACACCTAAGGCGTGTTTCATAAACCGGTCAGAGCCACTCAGTGATGATCGTGATGGTTAGGACGGCTTGGAAGCGAACTGC
>NZ_JBQHDF010000024.1:0-86104 GCF_052068495.1 Micromonospora sp. SD12
CGGCCGGCATTCCGACCTCGGCCCGGCCACCGCAAGGGCTCCCGGGGGTCACGCGCTCACGATGGATACAACGACCGAGGCCCCCGACCCATGCCCACCGACCCAGTGACCCGCCCCACCCCAAACCCCCGCAAACCAGACGAGACCGGCCCGGACGCGCTGACCCGGGGATCGCACACCATCCCCGAACCGCACAGGATGCCCGAACCGGACACAGCGCCGGAACCGCCCACCATGCCGGAGCCGCACATCCTGTCGGAATCGGACTCCGCGCCGGAGCCGCACATCCTGTCGGAACCGGACTCCGCACCCGAACCGCACGAGATGGCCGCATCGTGATCAGGACCCCATGGCGTTTTCCGGCTGCTTTACGGTCCATGAGGTTCTGATCACCATGGCTTAGCGTCGTGAACGGCAGCGGCGTTCGCGCAGGCGCTCTCGGGAGCGACGGGGCTTGTCGGCCCACCGGGCGCTCGCCGCAGAAGGGCTGGCGCTATGGGAGTGGTCCCGCGCGAGGGCAGCGGGGCCTGGGTGTCACGTCGGCGTACCGGCCGGGCCGGTCGGGCGCCTTTCGGAATTCTGGGGCGTGGCGTCCATCGGGGTGAGCCGGTCGGCTCGGGCACGCAGGTAGCGCTGCTCCGGGAGGCTGAAGGTGCGCTGGGACGCGAGCAGGTAGTCCTCCCGCGCGGCTGCCGTGTCTCCGGCGAGTTCCCGCAGGTGGGCGCGGGTGGCCGCGAGGCGGTGGTGGCGGGCCATCCGGTCGTCGGCGGCCAGCGCCGACACCATGGCCAGGGCGGCGTCCGGACCGTCGGTCATCGCCACGGCGATCGCGTGGTTGAGCGTCGCCATGGGATTGGGCGCGATCCGGCACAGCAGGCGGTACAGGAACTCGATCTGCCGCCAGTCGGTGTCGGCCACGTGGGGCGCCCCCACGTGCACGGCCGCGATGGCCGCCTGTAGCTGGTACGGGCCGAGCGGGCAGCGCAGCATCGCGTCGGTGACGAGCCGGGTACCTTCCTCGATCAGGTCGGCGTCCCAGCGGAGCCGGTCCTGTTCGCCCAGCGGGACCAGGCCGCCCTCGGCGTCGGTACGGGCCGCGCGTCGGGCGTCGGTCAGCAGCATCAACGCGAGCAGGCCGGCGACCTCACCGTCGTCGGGCAGCGAGCGGTGGATCGCCCGGGTCAGCCGGATGGCCTCCGTGGCCAGGTCGGGTCGGTGCAGGTCGGGGCCGGAGGTCGCGGTGTAGCCCTCGTTGAAGATCAGATAGAGCACGTGCAGGACGGCGCCCAGCCGTTCGGCGTACGCCGGTCCGCTCAACGTCGTGCCGGCGGCCCGGATCCGTTGCTTGGCGCGGCTGATGCGCGGACCCATGGTGGCCTCGGGCACCAGGAAGGCGCCGGCGACCTCGGCCGTGGTGAGACCGCCGACGGCGCGCAGCGTCAGGGCGACCTGCGAGGCCGGGGTGAGCGCGGGATGGCAGCACATGAACAGCAGCGTCAGGGTGTCGTCGTGGTCGCGCGGCATCTGCTCGTCGGGGCCGGGGGCGACCATCGCCTCGGGCAGTTCCCGGCTCGCGCTGGCCGCCTCCCGGTCCCGGCGGGCCCGTTCGCTGCGGATCTGGTCGATGAACCTGCGGGCGGCGACCGTCACCAACCAGCCGCGCGGGTGCTCCGGCACCCCGTCGACCGGCCACTGGACCGTCGCCGCCAGCATGGCCTCCTGGAGCGCGTCCTCGCAGGCGTCGAAGTCGTCATACCTGCGCAGCAGCGCGCCGAGGACCCGCGGTGCCAGCTCACGCAGCAGGCGCCCGAGATCCTCGCCGCCCACCCGGCCGTCGCGTGCCTGCAGCCGGCCACGGCCCGCCCGCCCGTCGTCGCGGTCGCGGCCTACCAGCGCGTCGCGGCCCGCCCGTCCGTCGTCGTGGGCAGCGGTGGGAACGCCGGTGGACCGGTCGGCGAGCACCTGGCCGCCGACCGGTACGCCCGACTCAGCTCGTCGCCGCCGCACCGCTCACCCGTACCGAGGCCGCTTCGGCCCCCGAGGAGAAGATCACCTGACGGATCTCGACGCCGAGACCCTCCACCCTGGCGTCCGGGATCAGCGCGGCCAGCTCGACGGCCCGGTCCCGGTCGGCGCACTCGATGAGGTAGTAGCCGCCGAGGTACTCCTTGGCTTCCAGGTACGGGCCGTCGCTTACCGTGGGCGCGCCTCCACGGACCCGGACGACGACGCTCTCGGCCGGCTCGGCCAGCGCGGTCGTCCCGAGCATCTCGCCGGACTCGCGGATCGTCTCGATGAACTCCTCGTGGCCCTTCATCACCTCGTTGCGTTCGTCCTCGGTGAGCGCCTCCCAGATCTGCGGGTTCATGTGCATGATCAACAGGAACTTCACGTCTGATTCTCCTCGCCCGTGGGCGTCCCGGTGACGCCGCTCGCTCAGTGGTCGTCGCCGGTCCGCCGGTCTTGACATCGTCCCCGATCCGCGACGCGAGAACGCCGCGCCGCTCCGGCCGCGTACGGAAGGGAAGAACGGGGAACGCGGGTGACGCCACCCCGGACGGCCCTCATCGTGCCGACGGCGGGGTGGTTGCGACCATGGCGGGCATGGAGATCTGGAACAACCCGTCCTGCTCGAAGTGCGCCGCCGCCCGTACCGCCCTCGACGAGGCAGGGGTCGGCTACGTGGTGCGCCCGTACCTGGACCGGCCGCCGAGCGCCGCGGAGCTGACCGAGGTGCTGCGCCGGCTCGACGCGCGCCCCTGGGACGTCTGTCGTACGCGGGAACCCGCCGCGGTGGCCCTCGGCATGGCCGACTGGCCACGGGACGAGGCGGCGGAGCCGCGCTGGATCGAGGCGATGGTGGCCGCCCCGGAGCTGATCCAGCGGCCCCTGCTGCTGCTCGACGACGGGGGAGCGCTCGTGGGACGTACCGCGGAGGCCGTGGCGGAGGCGGTGCGCCGCACCGGCGCGACGCCCGGCACCGGTGCGGAGCCCGGCCCGTCGCCGGCCGCGTCGTCGGAGGGGTCCACGCCCGCCGGGTAGCGCGTTTCCCGGCGGGTGCGGCGGGAATGCGCCGGTCACCGGCGAACGCCGGACGTCGTGGAGGAGGGGTCGGATGCCGCAGCAGGGCGTGTCCACCGCGAAGCGGCTCACCCCGGTCGCAGGGGCGCCCCTGTGGTGCGACGCGCGGGAGTTCGGGCTGCGCGGCGACGGCGTGACGAACGACCAGCCGGCACTGTCGGCCCTGGTCGACCGCCTCGGCGAGGGATACGCCGCCGACGGGCGGGCCCGGGTCATCCACTGCCCGCCGGGGATCTACTCGATCCGTGACGCCGGGACGGTCTGGCGCAGCGGGGTGTCGCTGATCGGCTCCGGTCCGGGGGCGACGCGGTTCCTGCTCAGCAACGAGGGCAACCGGGCGAACCCGACGCCGTTGGCCTTCTGGACGACGGTGCAGCACGGCGCGAGCCGCGACCGGTACATCGTCGACTGCACCTTCGCGGACTTCGAGATCGACGGCTCCGGCGTGGCGATGGTCGAGTACAACTACCTCGCCAAGGGGCTCGGCCTCCAGTACGTGGTGCGCGGCGTCTTCCGCAACCTCTACATCCACCACACCGGCGCCACCGGGCTCGGCTGCGACTTCCTCCAGGACAGCCTGATCGACGGCGTGGTCGTGGTCGGGTGCGGGCGGCTCGACAACGGCGAGGAGATGGGCGGCGCGGGCATCGGCGTCGGCATCGGCGGGTGGGGCGACGTGGAGCGTCTCACGATCGCCAACTGCACCGCCCTCGGCAACGGCACCAACGGGATCTTCCTCGAACTCCAGAAGGACTACTGGACCCCGCCACGCGGCTACCGCATCATCGGCTGCCACAGCCAGGCGAACCGCTTCGGCATCTCCGACTGGGGCGCCGACGGGCTGATCGTCTCCGCCTGCACCCTGACCGGCAACCTGGACGCGGGCTTCGACGTCTCCGGCAACGGCACGGCGGGAGTCGCCGGCCGGGGCGGCATCATCAGCGACTGCGTGATAGACCGCAACGTCCGCGACGGGATCAGCATGGGCAACACGCCCGGCCCGTACACGGTGCGCGGGAACCGGATCAGCGCCAACGGGGAGTACGGCTACCACGAGCACGACCTGGGACACGGCTACCGGGGTGCGGCGGCGGGCGTGGTCGTCGACGGCAACGACTTCTGGGACAACGGCCTGGACGCGATCCGGATCGACCGGCCGATGACCGACGCGGTCGTGGTGGGCAACCGGATCCGCAACAACGGCCGCCGGTGCGCCCCGGCCGCCACCGGCCAGGGCGAGTCGGTGCGCTACCACCACCGGTCCGTCACCGACCTGGCGGCGCACTGGCCGCACGACGGGCACCGGGGCAAGGTGGTACGGGTCGGCTCACGCACGGCGGTGGTGGTGTCGAACACCGACACCGCCCTGACGCTCGCCGAGGTGCGGGCGGACTCGTCGACCGGCTGGAACGAGGACACGCCGCCGCCCGGCGCGTCGTACGAACTGCCGGCGGCCCCACCGGTCAGGGCCGGCATCACCGTCAACGCGCCGTTCGACTCCGCCACGGTGCGCGGCAACCGGATCTGGGACCACCGCGACGAGCAGACCCAGACGTACGGGCTCTGGATCACCCCGGCGGGCAGTTGCGTGTCCTGCCGGATCGAGGACAACGACCTCGCGGGCAACGCCGTCGGGGCGGTGCGGCTGGACACCCCGCCCGTCGGCGGGCGCTGGGACCGCAACCACCACGACGTCGACTGACGTCGGCGGGGCTCAGCGCGCGTCGTCGGCGGGCGCCGTCGCCTCCGCGTGCCGGTCGCGCAGCCGGGCCCGGATCTCCTCCGGGGTGTACGCCCGACGCCGCCGTTCCGCCCGGGCGATGACCACGCCCGACGCCGCCACGCCGGCGAGGCCGGCCAGCCCGAGCACCTTCCACCACCGCATCCCTTGCCGCATCGGCCTAGGGTAGACCCCCATGAGCATCAGCCTGGACGAGGCCGTGGACCTGACCCGTACCGGTGACGTGTGGGTCTTCCGGGGCCGCAGCGTGCCCGACCGGGCCATCCAGTTGACCACGAACAGCCCGGTCAACCACGTCGGCATGGCGGTCGTGCTGGACGACATGCCGCCGCTGATGTGGCACGCCGAGCTGGGCAGGTCGCTGCCGGACATGTGGACGGGCACCCACCAGCGCGGCGTGCAGCTGCACGACCTGCGCGACGCGGTCTGCGTCTGGGCCAACCGGTACGGCCAGCGGGCCTGGCTGCGCCAGCTCGACCCGGCGGCCGACGCGGAGATGGAGAAGGCGGTGCTGCGCACCGTCGCCCGGCTGGACGGCACCCCGTTCCCGTCCACCGCCCAGCTCGCCTGGCGCTGGCTGCGGGGCCGGGTCCCGGCGGTGCGCGTGCCGACCCTGCGCGGCCAGGTCCCGGCGGTGCGCGTGCCGGCCCTGCGCCACCGCGACGGCCACCGCCCCGAGGCCCCGGCGCCCGAGCGCGCCGGAGCCGCCGCACGCGAGCGTGCGCTGGAGACGGCGTACTGTGCGGAGGTGGTCGCGGTGACCTACGAGGCGATGGGCCTGCTCCCCGCCGGGCGACGCCCCAACTGGTACGACCCGGGTCGGTTCTGGAGCGGCGACGACCTCGGCCTCGCGAACGGCGCCCAGCTCGGGGCCGAGATCGAGGTACGCATCCCGCCGCGCTGAGGTTTGGTCCGTGGTCCGGCCGGCAATTGCTGTCCCCGTGAGAGCATCCACCGATCTGGACACGCTGACCGACTTCTTCGACCGGTACGGCGTGGCGCTGACCACCGGCGACGTGGCCGCCATCGCCGGCTGTTACGCGCTGCCGGGGATGGTGGTCGCCGACACGTACAGCTTCTCGTTCACCTCGCCGGCAGCGGTGGCGCTGTCCTTCGTCGGCGCGGCCCCCGACTACCAGGAGCGCGAGCTGGTCGCGGCGCACGCGGCCATCGAGGACGTGCAGCCGATGTCGGCGCTGCTGACCATGGTGGCCGTGGAGTGGGAGTTCCTGGACAGCCGGGGCCGCAGGGTGCCCGGCGAGCGCTACCGCTACCTCCTGCGCTCCACCGACGACGGTCCGGTCATCTGCACCGTCCTGCGTACCTCCTGACCGCCGACGCGACCGCGACGCCCGAAGGCCGTGGCGGCGGCCCGCATCGCCGCGTCGCCCGTGTCGGCACCGGCCGCGTGGGAGCCGGCGCGCGGTCGCGCCGTGCGCGGACGGTCGCACCATGTCGCCGTCGACCGCTACGCTGCCCGGGACGACCGCGGGAGGATGGGCATGCCCGAGACGCGCCGAGCACCGAGCAGGTCCTACGGCACGACCGCCGTCGCGTCGTCGCCGTGGATCGTGGTGTCCGTCGGCGTCGTGGTGATGGTGGTCCTGCTCGCCATCGCGCTGGGCACCTACCGGGGGCGCGGTCCCGCGTTCGACGCACAGCCCGCCCCGCCGCTGCCGACCGTCGGCCTGGCCGACCCGGAGCCGTCGGCGACCAGCGCCACGGCCACCCGCTCGCCCCGGGCGACGGCCTCGCCGTCCGCGCGTGCCACCGCCCGCCCCACTCCGACGCGGTCCAGGCCCGAGCGCAGCAGCCGCCCGCCGTCGCCGACCCCCAGCGGCAGTGGCGCGGCGCTGATCGCGCCGCCACCGTCGCCCGCGTCGCCGCTGACGGGCCGCTACCGGGTGGTGGAGTCGTACGCGGACGGCTTCGTCGGGGAGCTGCTGGTCGGCAACACCTCGTCGACGGGTCGGGAGTGGACGGCGCGGCTGACCTTCCCGGGGGCGCGGCTGGGCAGCGCGTGGATCGAGGGCGCGCCACAGGGGACGGCGCAACGGATCGACGACGGTTTCACCTACCGCAGCGGCGGCGACCTGCCCGGGGGCGCGTCGGCCACCCTGCGCTTCTACGTCCAGGGCACCCAGAGCCGCCCGACGAGCTGCTCGGTCGACGGCGGCGCCTGCCGCGTCTAGCCCACCCCACCCTCCCCGGCCCGGCGCGAACCTCGCCGGGCCGTTTCCTTTGCAAGCCATCTGCCGTGTTACGACTTTGTTTGCAAGGCATTGCAGAACGTTTCGGCAAGGGTTAGCGTGCGGGCCAGTCAGCGACCAGAGGAAGGCGTCGATGAAACCCCCGCCGTTACCGCGCAAGGCCCTGCTCGCCCTCGTCTCCCTGCTCATCCTCACCCTCGTCGGCACCCCGATGGCCGTGCGGCAGCTCGCCGCCGACGCCCCCGACGGCACCGGCCCGCTGCTCACCGCCGGCGCCACGCAGTGGCGCGCCGAGCCCTCCGCGGAGGCGCTGCTCTCCGCCGGTGACCCGCAGGCCCGCGCCGAGCAGTTCTACTTCGTCCTGCCGGACCGGTTCGCCAACGGCGACCGGCGCAACGACACCGGCGGCCTCACCGGCGACCGCCTCTCCACCGGCCTCGACCCCACCGACAAGGGCTTCTACCACGGTGGCGACCTCAAGGGCGTCATGGACCGGCTCGACTACATCGAGGGGCTCGGCACGACGGCCATCTGGCTCGCCCCCATCTTCAAGAACCGTCCGGTGCAGGGCACCGGGGCCGACGTCTCCGCCGGCTACCACGGCTACTGGATCACCGACTTCACCCAGGTCGACCCGCACTTCGGCACGAAGGAGGACCTGAAGCGGCTGGTCGCGCTCGCGCACCGGCGGGGCATCAAGGTCTACCTCGACGTCATCGTCAACCACACCGCCGACGTCATCAAGTACGCCGAGGACAAGTACACCTACGTGGACAAGGCGACGTCGCCGTACACCGACGCGCAGGGGCGCCCCTTCGAGGACCGCAACTACGCCGACGGCAGCCGGGGCTTCCCGAAGGTGGACACGACGTCGTTCCCGTACACCCCGACGTTCGCGACCCCGGCCGACGCGAAGGTCAAGGTCCCGGCGTGGCTCAACGACCCGACGATGTACCACAACCGGGGCGACTCCACCTTCGCCGGCGAGAACAGCGAGTACGGCGACTTCTTCGGCCTCGACGACCTGTGGACCGAGCGCCCCGAGGTGGTGCGCGGCCTGACCAAGGTCTACTCCGACTGGGTGGCCTCCACCGGCGTCGACGGCTTCCGGCTGGACACCGTCAAGCACGCGAACCTCGAATTCTGGCCGCAGTTCAGCCAGGGCGTCGAGCGCGCCGCCGCGCGCGCCGGCAAGAAGGACTTCTTCATGTTCGGCGAGGTCTACAGCGCCGATCCGGAGATCACCTCGACGTACGTGCGGCGCGGCGGCCTGCCGGCCACCCTCGACTTCGCCTTCCAGGAGGCGGCGCGCGGCTATACCGCCGGCGACGGCTCCGCCAAGGCGCTCGCCGACGTGTACGCCCGCGACGACCTCTACCGCGCCCGCGACACCGACGCGCGCCGGCTGACCACCTTCCTCGGCAACCACGACATGGGCCGGATCGGCTCGTTCATCGCCGGCGGCGGCACCGACCCGGCCACCCACCTGCGCCGCGACCAGCTCGCCCACGAGCTGATGTTCCTGACCCGCGGTCAGCCGGTGGTCTACTCCGGCGACGAGCAGGGCTTCACCGGCCCGGGCGGCGACAAGGACGCCCGGCAGGACATGTTCGCCTCGAAGACCCCCGACTACCTCGACGACGACCTGCTCGGCACCGACCGCACCCACGCCAGCGACCAGTTCGACCGCGCCCACCCGCTGTACCGGGCCATCGCCGAGCTGGGCGCGCTGCGTCAGGCGCACCCGGCCCTGCGCGACGGCGTGCAGGTCGGCCGCTACGCCGCCGACGGCCCGGGCGTCTTCGCGTTCTCCCGGATCGACCCGAAGCAGCGCACCGAGTACGTCGTCGCGGTGAACAACGCCGCGACGGCGCAGACTGTCACCGTGGACACCTGGTCGGCCGGCGCCACCTTCACCGGCGTCTACGGCGCATCGTCCGCCCCGGTCGCCGGCGCGGACGGCAAACTCACGCTGACCGTGCCGCCGCTGTCGGCCGTGGTGCACCGTGCCGGCACCCCGATCGCGGCGCCCGACGCCGCGCCACGGATCACGATCACCGCCCCCGCACCCGGCGAGCCCGTCGCCACGAAGGCCGCCGTCACCGCGCAGGTCACCGGCGACCCGCTGGCCACGGTCACCGTCGCCGCCCGGGTCGCCGGCGGCAGGTGGACGCTGCTCGGCAGCGCCGAGACGGCCCCGTACACGGTGCACCACGACCTGACCGGGCTGGCCGGCGCTACGCGGATCGAGTACAAGGCCGTCGTCCGCGACGGAAAGGGCCGCACCGCGACCGCCCGGTCCACCGCGACCGTGGGCACCCCGGCGCAGTCCGCGTCCCGGGAGTGGGCCGTGGTGCACTACCAGCGCCCGGCGGGCGGCTACGACGACTGGGGCCTCTACGCCTGGGGCGACATCGACCCGGCGTACGCGACCGAGTGGCCCAAGGGGCAGCCGTTCGCCGGCGAGGACTCCTACGGCCGGTTCGCCTGGGTGAAGCTCAAGCCGGGCGCGAAGTCCGTCGGCTTCCTGGTCGTGGACAAGGCCGGCACCAAGGACGTGGAACAGGACCGGACGATCGACGTGACGCGCACCGGCGAGGTCTGGGTCAAGCAGGGCGACCCGGCGACCTACCCGAGCCGGGAGGCCGCCACCGGCGAGCCCGACCCGCCCGTGGCGGACGGCACCGCCGTCATCCACTACCGCCGCGCCGACGGCAACTACGACGGTTGGGGCCTGCACGTGTGGGACGGCGCCGCCAACCCGACGGACTGGGCCGCCCCGCTCGCCCCGGCCCGGATCGACTCCTTCGGCGCGGTCTTCCGGGTGCCGCTGGCCGCCGGGGCGACCGGACTCAGCTACATCATCCACAAGGGGGACGAGAAGGACCTGCCGACCGACCAGCGGCTCGACTTCGCCGCCGCCGGGCGGGAGGTGTGGCTGCTCGCCGGCACGCCCGGGCGGCTGCTGCCGTCCACCGCGTCCGGCGCCGCCCGGGACGTCGACATCACGAAACAGAAGGCGCACTGGATCGACCGCTCCACCGTCGCCTGGCAGGCCGGGCCCACCGACGGCAGGACGTACGCCCTGGTGGCCGCCCCGACCGGCGGGGTGACCGTTGCCGACGGCGAGCTCGTCGGGACGTACGCCACGCTGCCGTTGACCGCGCAGCGCAACGGCCTCACCGAGGCCCAGCGCGCGGCCTTCCCGCACCTGTGGGCGCACGGCGCCTTCACCCTCGACCGGCGGGACCTGGCGAAGGTGCCGGCGGCCCTGCGCGGGCAGCTCCTCGTGACCGAGCGGGACGCCGAGGGCGCCCTGCTCGCCGCGACCGGCGTGCAGATCCCCGGCGTGCTCGACGACGTCTACGCCCGCGCCACCAGCGCGCGACTCGGACCGACCTTCGCCGGCAGGGTGCCGACGCTGTCGCTCTGGGCGCCGACGGCGCGGCAGGTGTCGTTGCAGCTCTTCGACTCGCCGACCGCGACGCCGCGGACGGTGGCGATGCGCCGCGACGACCGCACCGGCGTCTGGTCGGTGCGCGGCTCCCGCGACTGGACCGGGCGGTACTACCGCTACCAGGTCCAGGCGTGGCAGCCGGCGACGCAGCAGCTGGTCACCGCCTCGGTGACCGACCCGTACTCGCTGGCGCTCGCGCCGGACTCCACGCACAGCCAGATCGTGGACCTGACCGACCCGGCGCTCGCCCCGGCGGGCTGGGCGAAGCTGCGCAAGCCGGCGGCGGTGCCGTCGACGAAGGTGCAGATCTCCGAGCTGTCGGTGCGGGACTTCTCCGTCGCCGACACCACCGTGCCGGCCGGACGGCGGGGCACCTACCTCGCCTTCACCGACCCGGGCACCGCCGGCATGAAGCACCTGAAGGCGCTCGGCGACGCGGGGGTCACCCACCTGCACCTGCTGCCCGCGTTCGACTTCGCCACCATCCCCGAGCGCCGCGCCGACCAGCGGCAGCCGGCCTGCGACCTGGCCGCGTTGCCGCCGGACTCCGAGCAGCAGCAGAAGTGCGTCGCGGCGGTCGCCGACACCGACGGCTACAACTGGGGGTACGACCCGCTGCACTACACCGTGCCGGAGGGCGGCTACGCCGTCGACCCGGCCGGGGCGAAGCGCACGACGGAGTTCCGGCAGATGGTGGCCGGCGTCAACGGCGTCGGGCTACGCGTGGTGATGGACGTCGTCTACAACCACACCTCGGCGGCGGGCGCCGATCCGAAGTCGGTGCTCGACCAGATCGTGCCCGGCTACTACCACCGCCTGCTCGACGACGGCGCCGTCGCCACCTCGACCTGCTGCGCCAACACCGCCCCCGAGCACGCCATGATGGGCAAGCTCGTCGTGGACTCCCTGGTCACCTGGGCCCGGGCGTACAAGGTGGACGGCTTCCGGTTCGACCTGATGGGCCACCACCCGAAGGCGAACATCCTGGCCGTACGCAAGGCGCTCGACGAGCTGACCGTCGCCCGCGACGGCGTGGACGGCAGGAAGATCCTGCTCTACGGCGAGGGCTGGAACTTCGGCGAGGTCGCCGACGACGCCCGGTTCACGCAGGCCACCCAGGCCAACATGGCCGGCACCGGGATCGGCACCTTCAATGACCGGCTCCGCGACGCGGTGCGCGGCGGCGGGCCGTTCGACGCCAACCCCCGCGTGCAGGGCTTCGCCTCCGGTCTGTTCACCGACCCCAACGGCGACGACGTGAACGGGTCCACGGCCCAGCAGCGGGCCCGCCTGCTGCACCAGCACGACCTGATCAAGGTGGGGCTCACCGGCAACCTGCGCGGGTACCGGTTCACCGACTCGTCGGGCCGGCAGGTCACCGGCGCGCAGGTCGACTACAACGGCTCGCCCGCCGGCTACACCGCCGCGCCGGGGGAGGCGGTCACCTACGTCGACGCGCACGACAACGAGATCCTGTACGACGCGCTGGCGTACAAGCTGCCGCAGGACACCCCGGCGGCGGACCGGGCGCGGATGCAGGTGCTGGCGCTGAGCACGGTGGTGATGGGGCAGGGGCCCGGGTTCGTCACCACCGGCACCGAGCGGCTGCGCTCGAAGTCGCTGGACCGCAACTCGTACAACTCCGGCGACTGGTTCAACCAGATCCGCTGGGACTGCGCCCAGGGCAACGGCTTCGGCGCCGGCCTGCCGCCCGAGCAGGACAACCGGGACAAGTGGCCGTACGCGAAGCCGCTGCTGGCCGACCCGGCGCTGGTCCCGGACTGCGCGGCGATCGACCTGGCCGACGCCCGCTACGCCGAGCTGCTGAAGATCCGGGGCTCCTCGCCGGTCTTCGGGTTGACCACGGCGGAGCAGGTGCAGAAGCGGGTCGCCTTCCCGCTCTCCGGCGCGGCCGAGACCCCTGGCGTACTCACGATGACGCTGGACGGCCGGGGCCTCGACGGGCGGTGGAAGTCGGTGACGGTGGTCTTCAACGCCACGCCCGAGACGGCGACGCAGCGGCTGACCGGGCTGCGCGGGGCGGACGTGGCACTGCACCCGGTGCTGCGGACCTCGGCGGACGAGGCGCTGCGGACGGCCTCCTTCGACCGGGCCAGCGGCACGTTCACGGTGCCGGCGCGCAGCGTGGCGGTCTTCGTGCAGCAGTAGTCGTGTCACACGTGTCCGGCCCCCTCCCGCCGAGCGGAAGGGGGCCGGACCGTTCTCTGTGTCAGCCGATGCCGTTCCCAGCTGATACCGCGTGACTGTCGTCAGTTGGCGCAGCCGGTGACGTTGGTGCAGTTGCGGGGTTCGTTCTTCTTGATGATGGTCTTGTTGTCGAGGTTGACGGCGGTGGCGTTGCCGTTGTTGTAGATGCCACCTGCGCCGGCGGTTTCGGAGGCGAAGTTGCCGACGATCTTGCTGTCGCGGATGGTGAGGACGGCGTTGTTGTCGTTGTAGATGGCGCCGCCCTGTTCGGCGTGGTTGCCCTTGAACTCGCTGTCGTAGAGGTTGAGGGTTTCGCCGTTGAACAGGCCGCCGCCGTTGTCGCCGGCGGTGTTGTCGGTGAAGGCGGTGTGCTTGATGGTGGCGATGTTGTCGCTGTCGTGGTAGATGCCGCCGCCGTCGTCGGTGGCCTTGTTTCCGGCGATGATGACGTATTCCAGCAGCATGGTGGAGTCGCCGTCGTTGTGGATGCCGCCGCCGTCGTCGCAGGCGGTGTTGTGGGCGATCTTGGTGCGGGTGATGGTGAGGCGGGCGTCGTCTTCGCTGTGGATGCCGCCGCCGTCGTTGCTGGCCTTGTTGTTGGTGATCTGGCTGTAGGCGATGGTGGCGATGCCGTCGTCCTCGTTGGCGATGCCGCCGCCGTTGCCGCTGACCGCGCTGTTGCCGGTGGCGGTGTTGCTGTCGATGCGGGTGTCGTGGACGGTCAGTACGCCTTCGTTGTAGATGGCGCCGCCGTTGCCGCCGTTGCCGACGCCGCGGGCGTGGTTGTTGGCGAGGACGCTCTTGTCGATCTCGACCGTGCCGAAGTTGGCGATGGCGCCGCCGTTGCCCTGGTTGCCGACGCCGGTGACCCGGTTGTCGATGAGTTTGGTGTGCTTCAGGGTGGCCTCGCCGCCCTCCTGGACCAGCAGGGCGCCGCCGTTGGCGCCGCTCGGCGGTGGCGGGGGCGCGGTCACCTGGCCGCCCTTGAGGGTGAGGTCCTTCAGCGTCAGGTCGCCGCCGGAGGCGACCTCGAAGAACCGGAACAGTGCGGTGCCGTCGTGGAAGAACGTCGAGTTGTTGCCCAGGATCGTGATCCGCTCGTCGATGACGGGGAAGGCGTTGTTCCCGGTCTCCTCGGTGAACCGGTAGGTGCAGTCCTTGGCCAGCTTGAACGCTCCGCCGTTGTCCTCGTTGGCCCTGTTCACCGCCTCGACCAGCACGTCGGTGTCGCACGGCAGTTCCTTGGCGTCCTTGCCGTCACGGCCGTCCTTGTCCTTGCCGTCGCGGCCGTCCTTGCCCTGCCAGTCCTTGCCGTCCTTGCCCTGCCAGTCCTTGCCCTGCCAGTCGTCCCGGCCACCGCGGGCGTCCTGCCCCTCCTGGCCCTTGCCGGTCTCGCCCGCCCGGTCGTCGCGACCGGCGGCGTCATCCTTGGTGACCTGCTCGGCCGTGGACCACTTCAGGTCGGTGAGACGGTCGACCCCGACGGCGCCCGCGCTGCTCGCGACGGTGACGCCGGCGAGGCTGACCACGCCGGTCAGCCCGGCGACGCCGGTGGCGAGCCACAGCTTGCGCCGGCTCTTCGGCGCGGTGTTCTCGGCGTTCTTGCGAAGGTAGTTGGACATCGGAGCTCTCTGCTCTCTCCTCGTACCAGACAGGGCTGCTCCGCCACTGCGGGCTGCCCTGGCTACAAATCGGTTGTAGCTACTGAGGACCACCGTATGAGAATCTTTTTCCCTTCACGGTCATATCCGAAAGGAACCCACGTTAGGGGTATCGCGGGTCAAGGCGTGACGGTCCGGACGGCGAGGAGTGCGCCCCGCAGTCGTGCCGAACCGGCGGCTACGCCACGAGTCGCCTCAATCGCCCCGGAACCCGGGCACCTTTCCAGCCCCGGGGCGGATTCGTCCCGGACCGGCGCCCGCACGGAAGGGATCCCTCCCCCGGGCAGGGGAAGGGATCCCTTCGTTATGTGGTGGTTCAGTTGGCGCAGCCGGTGACGTTGGTGCAGTTGCGGGGTTCGTTCTTCTTGATGATGGTCTTGTTGTCGAGGTTGACGGCGGTGGCGTTGCCGTTGTTGTAGATGCCACCTGCGCCGGCGGTTTCGGAGGCGAAGTTGCCGACGATCTTGCTGTCGCGGATGGTGAGGACGGCGTTGTTGTCGTTGTAGATGGCGCCGCCCTGTTCGGCGTGGTTGCCCTTGAACTCGCTGTCGTAGAGGTTGAGGGTTTCGCCGTTGAACAGGCCGCCGCCGTTGTCGCCGGCGGTGTTGTCGGTGAAGGCGGTGTGCTTGATGGTGGCGATGTTGTCGCTGTCGTGGTAGATGCCGCCGCCGTCGTCGGTGGCCTTGTTTCCGGCGATGATGACGTATTCCAGCAGCATGGTGGAGTCGCCGTCGTTGTGGATGCCGCCGCCGTCGTCGCAGGCGGTGTTGTGGGCGATCTTGGTGCGGGTGATGGTGAGGCGGGCGTCGTCTTCGCTGTGGATGCCGCCGCCGTCGTTGCTGGCCTTGTTGTTGGTGATCTGGCTGTAGGCGATGGTGGCGATGCCGTCGTCCTCGTTGGCGATGCCGCCGCCGTTGCCGCTGACCGCGCTGTTGCCGGTGGCGGTGTTGCTGTCGATGCGGGTGTCGTGGACGGTCAGTACGCCTTCGTTGTAGATGGCGCCGCCGTTGCCGCCGTTGCCGACGCCGCGGGCGTGGTTGTTGGCGAGGACGCTCTTGTCGATCTCGACCGTGCCGAAGTTGGCGATGGCGCCGCCGTTGCCCTGGTTGCCGACGCCGGTGACCCGGTTGTCGATGAGTTTGGTGTGCTTCAGGGTGGCCTCGCCGCCCTCCTGGACCAGCAGGGCGCCGCCGTTGGCGCCGCTCGGCGGTGGCGGGGGCGCGGTCACCTGGCCGCCCTTGAGGGTGAGGTCCTTCAGCGTCAGGTCGCCGCCGGAGGCGACCTCGAAGAACCGGAACAGTGCGGTGCCGTCGTGGAAGAACGTCGAGTTGTTGCCCAGGATCGTGATCCGCTCGTCGATGACGGGGAAGGCGTTGTTCCCGGTCTCCTCGGTGAACCGGTAGGTGCAGTCCTTGGCCAGCTTGAACGCTCCGCCGTTGTCCTCGTTGGCCCTGTTCACCGCCTCGACCAGCACGTCGGTGTCGCACGGCAGTTCCTTGGCGTCCTTGCCGTCACGGCCGTCCTTGTCCTTGCCGTCGCGGCCGTCCTTGCCCTGCCAGTCCTTGCCGTCCTTGCCCTGCCAGTCCTTGCCCTGCCAGTCGTCCCGGCCACCGCGGGCGTCCTGGACACCCCTCTTGTCGTCTTTCTCACCGGAGCCCAGGTCGGCTGTGCCAGCGTCGCTGACGTTCTGCCGCAGGGTCGACGACTGCGCGTCCGACAGCCGGTCCGCGCCGCCGGACTTGTCCTCGCGGGCGGCCAGGCCGCCCAGTGCCGCCAGGCCGACCACGCCGGCAACGCCTGCAGCCACCCAGAGTTTGCGCCGCCCTCGGGCCGGTGCGCCCGTGGGGGCGCCACCGTCGGGAGTCGTTACGTCATTGGACATCAGAGCCTTCCGCCCTTTCCTGCTGTCAGACGGGGTCGCACCATCTGAAGCGGCGCGACTAGCCACAAATGGGTTTGTAGCCTCTGATAGCCACCGTATGAGAAGGATCCTCGCGAGATGCCCTAATCCGAGAAAACCCCGTATTCCCCTCACTCTGGACGTGACGCGGCAACCCGGACGGTCCGAGCAGGAAGGGGGTGAGCAGCGCAAACGACGACGGGACCCGCGCCGGTGGCGGCGGGTCCCGTCATGTGGTCGTACCCCGGGATCAGCCGGGCAGGCGGGGACCCGCCTCGCGCTGCTCGGCCAGCCAGGTCTCCACCTCGTCGGCGGCGCGCGGCAGCCCGGCGGAGAGGTTCACCGCGCCGGTCGCGGTGACCAGGATGTCGTCCTCGATCCGGATGCCGATGCCGCGCAGCTCCTCGGGCACCAGCTCGTCCTCGGGCTGGAAGTAGAGCCCGGGCTCGACGGTGAGCACGTAGCCCTCGCCCAGCGTGCCGTCGCGGTACTTCTCCTTGCGGGCGTTCGCGCAGTCGTGCACGTCGATGCCGAGCATGTGACTGGTGCCGTGCAGCGTCCAGCGCCGGTAGACCGTCGACCCCCCGTCCATGGCCTCGTCGACGCTCACCGGCAGCAGGCCCAGGTCCGACAGCGCCTGCGCGAGCACCCGCATCGCCGTCAGGTGGACCTCCCGGAACGCCACGCCGGGCCGGATCGCGTCGATGCCGGCCTGCTGCGCGGCGTGCACGGCGTCGTAGACCTGACGCTGGAGCGGGGTGAAGCGGCCGTCGACCGGCAGCACCCGGGTGACGTCGGCCGTGTAGAGGTGGCGGTTCTCCACGCCCATGTCCATCAGCAGCAGCTCGCCGGGCCGGGTGGTGCCGTGGTTGTGCACCCAGTGCAGGATCGTGGCGTGCTCGCCCGCGCCGACGATCGAGCCGTAACCGACGTCGTTGCCGTCGTGCCGGGCGCGCAGCGCGAAGATCCCCTCCAGCAGGCGCTCCGAGACGCCCCGGTCCGCCGGCAGGGCCCGGGCCACGTCCTCGAAGCCCCGTACGGTCGCGTCGACCGCGTCCTGGAGCTGGGCGATCTCCCACTCGTCCTTGACCAGCTTCAGCTCCGAGATCGCGATCGCCAGCTCCCGGTCGCGGGCCGGCTGGCCCTCGGCGCGGTGGCCGTCGTACGGGCGCACGGCGGTGTCCACCCGCGCGTCGAAACCGCGCAGCACCCGGGTACGCCCCGGCGCCAGGTCGGCCAGCGTCCCGTCCAGCTCGGTCAGGTCCGCCGTGGGCAGGCCCAGCTCGGCCGACTTCTCGGCCAGGGTGTGCCGTCGGCCCACCCACAGCTCGCCGTGCCGGCTGCGGAAGAACTCGTCGGTCCGCCGCGACGAGCGGGGCCGCATGTACAGGGTGGCGTCGTGGCCCGACCCGTTCGGCCGCAGCACGAGCACGCTGTCCGGGTCGTGGTCGCCGGTCAGGTAGGCGAAGTCGCTGCCCGGCCGGAACGGGTGGTCGGTGTCGTTGGCGCGTACCTTCTCGCCGCCGGTCGGGATCACCAGGGTCTCGCCCGGGAAGGCCGCCGAGAGCGCGGCCCGGCGCTTGGCGTGGTTCGGCACCTCGGGCCGCGGGCCGACCGGCAGGGTGGTGTCCCGCCAGCCCTGCCGCATGAACGCCAGGAACGCCTCGGGGAAGTCCGGGTCGTGCGACTCGGTGCCGTCCGCCGGCCTGCTGTCGGTACGTCCCTCGGCCATGCTGCGCTCCCTCCGCGTCGTCGCAGGTCAGACGGTACCGCGCGCCGCCGGGGGCCGGCCGGGCCGGGACCGCCGGCAGTGTCGTGGGCGACGGATGCCACCCGTCCGGGGCGTCCACCGCCGGTCGTCGGCTGCCGACGTCCTCCCGCCCGGGCGCACGGTGCCGCGACGGGGAGAGCCCAGCGGTGCCGCGACGGCCGCTCGGGCCGCGTGGAAAGATGACGACCATGTGCGGACTCCTGGCCTTCTTCAGTGCGCGCGGCGACGCCGCCGCCCACCGCGACAACATCGCCGGGGCGTTGGAATGCCTGCACCACCGCGGACCGGACGAGACCGGTGTCGAGGTGGTCGGCGACGCCTCCGGCCGGTACGCGGACGGGGTGTTCGCGCACAAGCGGTTGGCGATCATCGACGTGGCCTCCAGCCAAGAGCCCCTGTCCTACGCGAACGGGCGCTACCTGCTCACCTTCAACGGCGAGATCTACAACTACATCGAGCTGCGCGAGGAGCTGATCCGGACCTTCGGCGCGCAGTTCGCCACCGCCGGTGACGGCGAGGTGATCGTCGCCGGCTACCACTTCTGGGGCGAGCAGGTGCTCACCCGGCTGCGCGGCATGTTCGCCTTCGTCATCTGGGACCGGCAGGAGCGCCGCGCGTTCGGCGGGCGGGACTACTTCGGCATCAAGCCGCTGCACTACCTGGAGACCGCCGACGGCCTCTACCTGGCCTCGGAGAAGAAGGCGCTGCTGCCCTTCGCCCACTCCAACTACCAGGGCGACGCCGGCATCGACACGGCCAACCTCAGCCACTACCTGACCCTGCAGTACGTGCCCGAGCCCGGCACCCTGCACAAGGGCATCAGCCGGATCGGCTCGGGCGAATACCTGACCTGGTCCCCGGGCGGGCGCATCGACGTGCGCCGGTGGTACCGGCCGGTTTTCCGGCCCACCCCGGTCGACGACGAGCAGCGCCTCTACCACGAGATCCGGGAGACGCTGCGCGAGAGCGTCCGGATGCACATGCGCTCCGACGTGCCGGTCGGCTCGTTCCTCTCCAGCGGCATCGACTCGACCGCCGTGGTGGCCCTGGCCCGGGAGTTCAACCCGAACATCCTCACCTTCACCGTCGGCTACGACGTGCCCGGCTACTCGGAGATCGACGTCGCCCAGGACTCGGCCCGGCACCTCGACGTGACCACCATCCCGACCAAGATCGGGCCGTACGACATGATCGAGGCGCTGCCGAAGATCGTCTGGCACCTGGACGACCCGGTGGCCGACCCGGCCCTGGTGCCCCTCTACTTCGTGGCCAAGAAGGCCGCCGAGCACGTCACCGTGGTGCTCTCCGGCGAGGGCGCCGACGAGTTCTTCGGCGGCTACACCATCTACCGCGAGCCGCTGTCGCTGAGCTCGGTCAACGGGCTGCCCGACGGGGTGCAGAAGGGGCTGCGGGCGGTCTCCAAGGCCATCCCGCAGGGGGTCAAGGGCAAGAGCTTCCTGGAGCGCGGCACCACCCCGATCGAGCAGCGCTACTACGGCAACGCCCGGATGTTCACCGAGGAGGAGAAGCAGCACCTGCTGCGCCGCTACGACCCCTCGGTCCGCTACACCGACGTCACCGCGCCCATCTACGCCGAGTGCACGGAGCTCGACGACGTCACCAAGATGCAGTACGTCGACCTCTACACCTGGCTGCGCGGCGACATCCTGGTCAAGGCCGACCGGATCTCGATGGCGCACTCGCTGGAGGTGCGGGTGCCCTTCCTGGACCGCGCGGTCTTCGACGTGGCGTCGCGGATCCCGGTGGACCTCAAGCTCCCGCCCCGCTCCGACGCCACCAAGTACGCGATGCGCCAGGCGCTCCAGGGCGTGGTGCCGCCGGCCATCGTCAACCGCAAGAAGCTGGGCTTCCCGACCCCCACCCGGGTCTGGCTGCGCGGCGAGATGTACGAGTGGGCCCGGCACGTGCTGTCCACCTCCGGCGCCGGTGACCTGCTCGACCTGTCGTACGCGATGCGGCTGCTGGAGGAGCACAAGCGGGAGGAGGCCGACCACTCCCGCAAGGTGTGGACGGTGCTGATCTTCTGCATCTGGCATGCCATCTTCGTCGCCAAGACCCTCGACCCGGGCATCCAGCGCAACCAGTCCGCCCTGCTCACCAAGCCGGTGGTCGGCTCCATGGTCCGCTGACCCGCCCCGCCGGCCCTCCGCCGGCCATTTCGCCGATCAAGAGGTTTGCGTCCCCGCTGCGGTTGCCGGGGACGCAAACCTCTCGATCGTTCAGCGGGGGTCGTCCCGCGGGGGTCAGCGGCCGGAGCAGGTGACCGTGGGCAGGGTGTTGGTGCCGTTGGTGGTGGCGACGAAGCCGAAGGTCGTGGTGCCCTCCGGGGGGATCGCTCCGTTGTACGGCGCGTTGGTCACGGTGACCGAGGAGCCGGACGTGCTCAGCGTGCCGCTCCACAGGCTGTTGATGCTCTGCCCGCTGGGCCACGTCCAGTTGGCCGTCCAGCCCGACCACGTCGACGCGCTGTGGTTCATGATCATGACCTCGCCCTGGAAGCCGCCGTTCCAGGCGCTGATCACCTTGAAGACCGGCATACAGTCACCGCTGTGCGGCGGCGGCGTGGTCGGGTTCGGCGGCGGCGTGGTCGGGTTGGGCGGGGGAGTGGTCGGGTTGGGCGGCGGCGTGCCGCCCGGGCCGACGCCGGTGACCTCGCCGTTGCCGCCGTCGAAGGTGACGTCCGAGCAGCCGAAGAAGTTCTCCTGGCTGTCGGAGCGCACCCAGCGCGAGTAGATGAGGTGCCGGCCGCTCTTGTTGGTGGGCAGGTTGCCGCTGAAGTAGTAGTGCCCGTCGTTGGTGCCGCTCGAGCCGCGCTGCGGCGGGTTGGTCACCGTCAGGAACGGCTCCTCCAGGTCGCTCCAGGCCAGCGGACGGTCCGGGCTCCAGCTGTCCTTCGTGACGTAGAAGTAGAACGTGCCGGGGTGGTGGGCCCAGTTGCTGTAGCGGAACTCCATCCGGGCCCCGGCCGTCAGGTGGGTCAGCGGCCAGTCGGTGCGGGCCAGGTCGTAGCCCGCGAAGCCGGGGTTGCCGCCGCTGCACAGCTTGCCGTCCGGGATGAAGCCGACGGTCCGGCCGCCGGCGTCGGAGCGCAGCACGCTGAACCAGTTGTAGAGCGAGTTGGTCCCGCTCTGGGCCACGGCGGCGGAGCAGGCGGGGTTGTTCGGCTTGATCTCGCCGGTGCTGGTGAGACCGTCCTTCCAGCAGAGGTAGGTGCGGCTGCCGGGGGCCATCGGGGTGCCGTGCGCGGCGGCGGGGTCGGGCCCCGCCGTCAGGACGACGGCACCCGCGAGAAGGGTCGCGGCCGCGGTGAGCAACGCGGCCGTACGCGATCGGTGGGACACGGGTTCTCCTCACTCGCGGGACGCGGGCGCCCCGCGGGCAACGCGCGGGGGCGGCGCTGGCCGCCCCGCTGCGACGCGGGCAAGACGGTCGCGGCGGACGTGCCCCGGCGCGGATGGCCGGCGGACGTGCGCCGTCGGCGGCCCGACTGGCGGGCCGGTGCCCTCGCGTGGATGTGAGACCCGGCGCCGGCGGCGCGGCAGCCCCCCGCACCGCCCGGCAAGCGCCATCCCACCACGGACGGCGGTGGCGCGCAATAGCCGATGCTCGATGTGTCAGTAGCGCTCGACGAGGTGTTGCCGGCCGGGCGGCGGTTCGTAGGGCTCCGGCCAGAACTCGGTCACCTCGCGGACGAGGCCGGCCTCGTCGAGGTCGAGGAAGCTCGCGACGGGAAGCTCCTCGCCCTGGTGGGCGCAGGTGAGCCAGGTGGCGGCATGCCGGCCCGAGGCGACCGCCCGCGTCACCGTGAGGTGCCAGCCGTCGGGGTACTCCTGGTTGAAGCGCAGGAAGGACTCCCGGCCCACGATCCGCTCGCGGGTCTGTGGCAGGTGGTAGACCACGTCGTCGGCGAGCAGCCGGCCGAGGGCCGCCCAGTCCCGCGCCTCCAACGCCGCCCAGTAGGCCGATACCGTGGCTTCAGCGCTCGTCATGGCGCATGACTGTGCCAGGCTGGTACGACAAGATCGTTCGGCGCGCGCCGTGGACGGAGGCCGGAATGGGATACGCGGTGGTGCTCGGCGAGGCACTGGTCGACCTGCTCGACACCGAGCGCGACGGTGAGCCCGTCTACCGGCAGGCGGTCGGCGGTGGACCGCTCAACGTGGCGGTCGCCGTCGCCCGGCTCGGCGGCGCGGTGCAGTTCGTCGGGTCGCTCGGCGACGACGTCCTGGCCGGGCGGATCCGTGCCTTCCTGACCGGGGCGGGCGTCGGCCTCGCCGGGGCGGTCACCGTCCCCGCCCCGACCGCGCTGGCGGTGGCCACCTTCGCCGGGGCGGAGCCCGACTTCCGGTTCTACGGCGAGCCGCCCTCCTACGGGCTGCTCGGCCCCGACGACCTCGACGCCGGGCTGGTCGCCGGCGCCGACGTCGTCTACTGCGGGTCGATCGTGCTGCTCCAGCCGCCGGTGCTGGCCGCCGCGCGCCGGGCCTGGGGGCTCGCCTCCGGGCTGCGGGTCTTCGATCCGAACGTCCGTCCCCGGCTGCTCCACGGGCCGGCCGCGCTGGCCGGGCTGCGCGAGGTGGTGGCGGAGTTCGCCGCCGGCGCCCACCTCGTCAAGCTGAGCGCCGCCGATGCGAAGCTGCTCTATCCCGGCGAGCCGGAGGAGGGCGTGGCGGCGTACCTGCGGGAACTCGGCGCCGGCACCGTCGTGGTCACCCTCGGCGCCGCCGGCGCGGTGCTCGCCGCCGCCGGTGCCGATCCGGTACGCGTACCCGCGCCGGAGGTCGACGCGGTCGACGCCACCGGCGCGGGCGACTCGGTGATGGGCGCGCTCGTCGCGGACCTGCTCGTCGACGGCGAGCCCACGGACCCGGCGGCCTGGCCCGAGCGGGTGGCCTTCGCGCTGCGGGTCGCCGGCCTGGTCTGCGAGTCACCCGGCGGGGCGACCGCCATGCCCACCCGCGCCGAGGTCCTCGCCCGCTTCGCCCGCTAGGCCGGCGTGCGAGCACGCAGGGCCCGGACGGACCAGTCGAGGGCCGGCGCCAGGCTCTCGGGTGCCTGCCAGCCGTTCACCACGGAGAGCAGCCGCAGATAACGCTCCCTGCGTGGGTCGTTCGCGGACTCCAGCCTGGCCAACAGCCGGCACCGGAGAGCGGCGTCCTCGGGGCGGCCGCAGAACTCCGCGTACCGGGCTAGGACCGCTTCGACGACCGCGTCGGCCTTGGGTGAGGCCGGGTCGACGCCAGCCCGCCGGACCGGTTCGGTCTGGTCACGGACCATGGCGACGGGGTCGCGGCGGACGCCGGTGGTGCGGCTGTGGGCGCGGTCGGCCGCGTGCTGCTCGGCCATCCGCCGCATGCTCGCGCGGAAGTCCGGGTCCCGGGACAGCTCGGCCAGTTCCACCCACGCCTCGACCTGCTCGACGTCGGCGTCGTCGGGCAGCTCGGGGGTCATCGAGCGCATGATCCCGGCGAACCCCGGGTCGGTGTCCAGCCCGCCGAAGGCCGCGTCGAGGAACTCGGCGACCAGGCGTCGCCGTTCGTGCTCGGAGAGTCTGGCCAGTCTGTGCACGAGTTCCATCTCCTCCGGGTCGGACGCGCGCCTGGCCACCACCGTGAGTACCGCCTGTTGGAGCCGCAGCGCCCTGACCTGTGTCGCCAGCGCCTCGGCGTGCGTCGCGGCGACCTCGGCGAGGGGGACCTCCCGCTCCACGACCCTGCGGATGGTGGCGAGGTCGAGCCCCAGCTCGCGAAGCGTACGCACCAGGTTCAGGCGCACGACGGCCGCAAGGTCGTAACGGCGGTGGCCGGTCGGGCCACGGTCGGTCGGCGGCACGATTCCCCGGTCGGAGTAGAACCGGACGGTCTTGACCGTCAGCCCGGTACGTCGGGCCAGCTCCCCGATCGAGTAGCGCGTGTCGCTGGTCATGTCCCCACCCTCGCGCCTCCTCCTACGGGAGACGCAAGCCCCCGCCGCCAGGCCGTCGCCGTCAGGCGGTGCCGTCGAGTTCGGCGTAGCCCCGGCGGGCGGCGTGCAGGGCGGCGCGGGCGCCGAAGGGCGCCTCGGCGGCGACGCGCTCGGGCGGGGCGCCGCCGGTGTGCCCGGCGCGGATGAGCCAGGCCAGCTCGACGAGCTGGGCGTGCTGCGCGCGGACGAACCCGGCGTCCACCGGCTCGCCGTGCCCCGGCACGACCACGGTGGCCGGGGTGGTCGTGCGCAACAGCTCCGCCACCGTGTCGGGCCACTGCAACGGGTACGACTCCTCGAAGGCGGGCGGGCCGCTCTGCTCCACCAGGTCGCCGGCGACCAGCACGTCGGCGTCGGGCACGTGCACCACCAGGTCGCCGGCGGTGTGCCCCCGACCCGGGTGGCGCAGCACCACGCGCCGGCCGCCCAGGTCGAGCACGGCCTCGCCGTGCACGGTGTGCGTCGGTGCCAGCAACACGGTCCCGGCGACCTCCTCGGCCAGCGCGGGCTGCGTGTCGCGCAGCTCCGCGTACGCCTCCCGGCGCAGCCGGTCCGGCTCGCGCATCGCCTCGGCGGCGATCTCGTGCGCGTAGATCGGGCGGGGCGGTTCGGCGGCGAGCGTCGCGTTGCCGAAGCAGTGGTCGAAGTGGTGGTGGGTGTTGACCACCGTCCACGGGTGCGGGGTGACCGCCCGCGCGGCGGCGGCCAGCTCGGCGGCCTGCCCGGCGGTGGAGAGCGTGTCGACCAGCAAGGCCGCCTCGTCGCCGACGACGAGGGTGACGTTGACGTGCAGCGACGGCTCGCGCAGCACGTGCACCCCGTCGGCGACCTGCACGAAGCGGGCGGTCACGACGACCGCGCGGCGCGTTCCACGAAGCGCTGCCGATCGACCAGCACCCGCTCCACCCGGCCCTCGGCGACCGTCTCGTCGCCGTCGCTGACGCTCACCTCGAAGTGCAGCCGCCGCCCGTCGACCGCGCTCAGCCGCGCCTGCGCCACCACCGTCCGCCCCACGGGAGTGGCCGCGCGGTGGTCGAGCTCGACCCGGGTGCCGACGGTCGTCGACCCGCCCGGCATCCGGGTGGCGGTGGCCGCCACCGTGGCCGCCTCGGCGAGGGCGAGCACGCGGGGCGTGCCCAGGACGGGCACGTCGCCGGAGCCGACCGCCTGGGCGGTGTCGGCGTCGGTGACGGTCAGCTCCACCCGGGCGGTCAGCCCCGGGGTCAGCGCGGATTCCGGCTGCTCCTGCATGGCCAAAGCCTAGACGAGACGGCACCGGGCGGCGGGTCGCCCGGGAGGGACCGCGGTGGTCGGCGTCGGTCGATGCCGCCCACGCCGTTAACCTTGACCGCGATGTCTGTCGCGACCGACCCCCAGCCCCCCGCCCGGACCGAGCCGCCCGCCTCGCCCGACGGCGGGCGTCGCCGCGTGGTCGCGATGACGGTGTGGGGGGTCGCCTTCGTCGCCGGCTGGCTCGGCATCGGCCTGCCGACCGACCCGGCGTACGCGTTCCTGTGGATCTGGGCGGCGACGATCGCCTGGAACAGCAGCCGGCCGTGGCGCAGCCACCTGCGCTTCGCGCGGGACTGGGTGCCGGTGGTGCTGCTGCTGGCCGTCTACAACCTGTCCCGGGGCTTCGCCGACAACGGCGCCACCCCGCACGCGTACGAGCTGATCGTCGCCGACCGGGTCATGTTCGGCTGGGCCACGGGCGGGCAGGTGCCGACGACCTGGCTCCAGGAGCACCTCTACCGGCCCGAGGTGCACTGGTGGGACGTCGCCGTCAGCTGGGTCTACTTCTCCCACTTCGTGGTGGCCCTGGCCGCCGCGGCGGTGCTCTGGCTGCGGGACCGGGGGCGGTGGGCGGCCTTCATGCGCCGCTGGGGCTTCCTCTGCGCCACCGGCCTGATCACCTACTTCCTCTACCCGGCCGCCCCGCCCTGGTGGGCGGCGCAGAACGGCCTGCTGGAGGAGGTCGCCCGGATCTCCACGCGCGGGTGGAAGGCGTTCGGCATGCACGGCGCCGGCAACCTGCTCAACGCCGGGCAGATCGCCTCCAACCCGGTGGCCGCGATGCCCTCGCTGCACACCGCGTTCGCGCTCTTCGTGGTGCTGTTCTTCCTGCGGCAGACCCGCCGCCGCTGGTGGCCGCTGCTGCTGGCGTACCCGCTGGCGATGACGTTCACCCTGGTCTACTCGGGCGAGCACTACGTCATCGACGTGCTGGTCGGCTGGGCGTACGTCGGGATGACCTTCCTCGCGGTCGGCCTGGCCGAGCGCTGGTGGGCGGCCCGCAAGGCCCGCCGGGCCCCGGCGGAGCCCGACGCCGCGCCGACCGACCCGCAGGCCTCCGCCGAGCCGCCGCCGGTGACGGCGGCGCGCTGAGCGGTCCGGGCGACCTCAGCCCGCCCGACGGGCGGCGTGCGCGCGGGCCGTCAGCTCCGCCGCCAGGGCCCACGCCTCGGTGACGTCGCGGTCCCGGGCGGCGGCGCCGGCGCCGCCCGCGGTGTCGGCGTGCACCGTCGCCAGCCGCAGCCGCCGCTGCGCCGGCCCCTGCACGACCCGCACGCTCTGGATCCGGGCGTACGGCACGAGCGCCACCTGCCGGGTGAGCAGGCCGGAACGGACGGCGAAGACCCGGGGGTCGAGCCCGGCGCCGAGCACGCCCCGGCTCAGCGGGTTGAGCCAGCGGGCCCGCGTCGGCGGCGGGCTCAACGGCAGCGCGTCGAGCCGCACCCCGGGCAGCACCTCGGCCACGATCGCCTCGCCGGTCGCCAGGTCGCCGACGGGGAGCAGCCGGTCCGGCCGGTTGCGCTCGTCGGCCTCACCGGCGGAGTAGCCCGCCACCTCCAGCCGCAGCCGCAGCCAGCCCTTGACCCGCCACAGCAGCGGCCAGGTCACTCCGACGGTCTGCACCCGGTCCAGCGGCACGGTCTGCGCGCGCGTCTCCAGCAGGCCGTTGCGGATCCGCAGCGTGCCCTCGTCCCGGGCGAGCCGGAAGTTCCAGTCGTCGAGCACCCGCCGTACGGGTTGCAGCAGCACGCCCGCCATGGCGGTGAGGGTGCTCGCCACGGCGATGAACGACCAGGTGTCCTCGGAGAGGAACTGCGCCACCACGAACGCCACGCCGAACGGGATCATGAACGCCTGCGGGGTCAGCAGCTGGCTGACCAGCAGGTCGTTGTTCGCCACGGCGTGCAGGGGCCGGCCGGGTGGCGCTGCCGGCGTCGCGGACGGAGCGGCGGCCACCCCGGCCGGCGACGGCGGGTGCGTCTCGGCCGCGACCCGCCCGGCGAGGGCGAGCAACCGCTGGCGCAGCGCGTTCGCCTCGACGACGCCCAGGTAGGCCAGCGGCGCCTCGGTCTTGCCCCCGCCCACCACCTCCAGCCGCAGCTCGGCCAGGCCGGTGAGCTGGGCGAGCAGCGGCCGGACCACCTCGACGGCCTGGAGCCGTTCCAACGGGATCGCCCGGGTGCGCCGCCAGAGGAGCCCCTCGTACACCCGCAGCTCGCGGCCCACCACGTGGTAGCCGGTGTAGTACCAGCTCACCACGGCCAGCACGGTGGCGCCCAGGGCGAGCACCGCCGCCATCAGGGCGAACCAGCCGAAGCCGACGCGGGACAGCGTCGACCAGGACAGCCCGGCGATCACCACCACCAGGGACTTGGCGCCGTGCAGGGCGGGGCTGAGGGGATGCAGCCGCTGCCGTGGCTCGGCGTGCTCGGGTTGCCCTGCGTTCTCGGGTTGCCCTGCGTTCTCGGGTGGCCCTGCGTGCTCGGACGGTCCGGCGTGCTCCGGCGACCCGGGGAGCGCGACGGGCTCCGCCCCGGGATGGGCGGCCCTCTCCGGCGGGAAGCGGGCGTCCTGCGGGACGGGGCCGAGGGTCTCCGGTCGGGCGCCGGGTTCCGCCGGCATCGGCCCGGGGCGGTCCGTGCCCCGGGCGGCCGGGTCGCTCACAGTCCCTCCGCCCGGTCCTCGCCCAGGGCGGTGAGCCGGTCGCGCAGCCGGGACGCCTCCGCCGGGCGCAGCCCCGGCACCCGGGCGTCGGTCGCCGCCGCGGCCGTGTGCAACTGCACGGTGGCGAGCCCGAACGCGCGCTCCAGGGGGCCCGCGCTGACGTCCACGAACTGCATCCGGGAGTACGGCACGATGGACAGCCGCCGCACCAGTAGCCCGTGCCGGACCAGCAGGTCGTCCTCCCGCTCCGCGTAGCCCCAGGCCCGTACGGCGCGCACGATCGCCACGCTGCGCAGGCCGCCGAACAGCAGGACCAGGCCGACCGCCGCGCCGAGGAACCAGCTGCCGCTGACCGCCCAGGCGACGCCCAGCCCGAGGGCCAGGACGATCAGCACCATCGCCAGGCGGATCAGCTCCACCCAGATCTGGTCGGACGAGATCGACTGCCAGCGGACGGTGTCCGGCCACGGCTCCAGGGGGCCCGCCGGCGGGAGGGACGGCGCCGGTGGCGGGCCGGCGGACCCGTCACCGCTCACCGGGGAAGTCCGTTGTGCGCGCTCACCCTTCGAGCGTAGGCGATCCGGGGGCCGGTACGACCTCCCGGAGGAAGCCACGGGCGTCGAGGAAGTCGCCGAGGGTGGCGCGGTGCGCCGTGCACGCCAACCAGGTCTTGCGCCGGTCGGCGTCGTGCAGCCGCGGATTGTTCCACCTCAGCGCCCATTCGGCCGGGGCGCGACAGCCGCGGGACGAGCAGATCAGCGGCTCGTCGGCGGGGAGGGGGGTGCTCATCCCGGCCAGTCTAGGGCGGCGGCACCGGAAGTTTGAGCGCCGGGCGGCCACGGGGGGAGCCGCCCGGCGACGGGGTGAATGGTACACGCGCCGGACCGGTCCGTGTCCACCCGTGATCGGCGATTCCGTGCCGCGCGACGGCGTGGCGGGCCGGCCACGTGCCACCCGTGACGGTACGGCGAAAATCGCCTTCTCCCCACCTCGGCACTCAGCCGGGCATGCGAGTCTTGATACGCACCACGCCGCGCGACAACCGATCATGCTGTGGAGGACCGGTGGCCCAGCCGACCACGCCCGACGCCCCGATGCCGAACGGGACGGGCCCGGAGACACCCGAGCCGGTGACCACCCCGGCCGAGGACGCGACCCTGCTCGAGCGGGCGCTGTTCGAGATCAAACGGGTGATCGTCGGGCAGGACCGGATGGTGGAGCGGATGTTCGTCGCGCTGCTCGCCCGGGGCCACTGCCTGCTGGAGGGCGTGCCGGGGGTGGCGAAGACCCTTGCGGTGGAGACCCTCGCGAAGGTGGTCGGCGGCTCCTTCGCCCGCGTGCAGTTCACCCCCGACCTGGTGCCCGCCGACATCATGGGCACCCGCATCTACCGGCAGTCGAGCGAGAAGTTCGACGTCGAACTGGGGCCGGTGTTCGTCAACTTCCTGCTCGCCGACGAGATCAACCGGGCGCCGGCCAAGGTGCAGTCGGCGCTGCTGGAGGTGATGAGCGAGCGGCAGGTCTCCATCGGCGGCGAGAGCCACCAGGTGCCCGACCCGTTCCTGGTGATGGCGACGCAGAACCCGATCGAGCAGGAGGGCGTCTACCCGCTGCCCGAGGCCCAGCGGGACCGCTTCCTCATGAAGATCGTCGTCGGCTACCCGACCGACGCCGAGGAGCGGGAGATCGTCTACCGGATGGGGGTCGCCCCGCCACAGCCGGCGCCGGTCTTCACCACCCCCGACCTGATCGCCCTGCAACGCAAGGCGGACCAGGTCTTCGTGCACAACGCCCTGGTCGACTACGCGGTCCGGCTGGTGCTGGCCACCCGCGCCCCGGCGGAGCACGGGATGCCCGACGTCGCCCAGCTCATCCAGTACGGCGCCAGCCCGCGCGCCTCGCTGGGTCTGGTCCGGGCCACCCGCGCGCTGGCGCTGCTGCGCGGGCGCGACTACGCCCTGCCGCAGGACGTGCAGGACATCGCGCCGGACATCCTGCGCCACCGGCTCGTGCTCAGCTACGACGCGCTCGCCGACGACGTGCCCGCCGACCACGTGGTGCACCGGGTGATGTCCACCATCCCGCTGCCCTCGGTCGCGCCCCGGCAGCAGGCGACCCCCACGCCGACCGCCACGCCGCCGGGCGCCGGTTGGCCCGGGCAGCGCCCGTGACCTCACCCGCCCGTCGGCCTGCCGACGTCCCCTCCGACCGCACCGAAGCCGTCCTGTCGCGGCTGCAACTGATGGTCACCCGCAAGCTCGACGGCCTGCTCCAGGGCGACTACGCCGGCCTGCTGCCCGGCCCGGGCAGCGAGGCGGGGGAGTCCCGCGAGTACCGCCCCGGCGACGACGTACGCCGGATGGACTGGCCGGTCACCGCCCGCACGACGATGCCGCACGTGCGCCGTACGGTGGCCGACCGGGAGCTGGAGACGTGGCTGGCGGTGGACCTCTCGGCGAGCCTGGACTTCGGCACCGGGCGGTGGCTCAAGCGTGACGTCGTGGTGGCCGCCGCGGCGGCGCTGGCCCACCTGACCGTGCGCGGCGGCAACCGGATCGGCGCCGTGATCGGCAGCGGCGGCGGCGCGAGCGCCCCGGCCCGCCGGTGGCGCGCCGCGCCGCCGGTCGCCGGCCCGGACGTCTTCACCCGGCTGCCCGCGCGCTCCGGCCGCAAGGAGGCCCACGCGCTGCTGAGGGCGATCGCCGGCACCGAGATCCGTCCCGGGCGCAGCGACCTGGGTGCGCTGGTCGACATGCTCAACCGGCCGCCCCGGCGCCGGGGCGTGGCGGTGGTGATCTCCGACTTCCTCGCCCCGCCGCAGCGGTGGGCCCGGCCGCTGCGTAAGCTGCGCGTCCGGCACGACGTGGTGGCGATCGAGGTGGTCGATCCCCGGGAGCTGGAGCTGCCCGACGTCGGGGTGCTGCCGGTGGTCGACCCGGAGACCGGTGAGCTGCACGAGGTGCAGACCGCCGACCCGCGGCTGCGCCACCGCTACGCCGAGGCGGCGGCCGCCCAGCGGGCGGAGATCTCCGCGGCGCTGCGCGGCGCGGGTGCGGCCCACCTGCGACTGCGTACGGACCGAGACTGGCTGCTCGACATGGTGCGTTTCGTGGCCGCGCAGCGGCACGCGCGCACCAGGGGGACGACACGATGATCCGCTTTCTGCAACCGTGGTGGCTGCTGGCCGTGCTGCCGGTGCTCGCTCTCGCCGCCCTCTACGTCTGGCGGCAACTGCACCGCCGGTCGTACGCGCTGCGGTTCACCAACGTGGACCTGCTGCGCACCCTCGCGCCGAAGGGGCTGGGCTGGCGGCGGCACGTGCCGGCCACGGCGTTCCTGCTCTGCCTGCTGGTGCTGGCGACCGCGCTGGCCCGGCCGTCGGTCGACACCCGGGAGCCGCTGGAGCGGGCCACGGTGATGCTGGCCATCGACGTGTCGCTGTCCATGCAGGCCGACGACGTGTCGCCGAACCGGCTGGAGGCGGCGCAGGAGGCGGCCAAGCAGTTCGTCGGCGAGTTGCCGGAGAGCTACAACCTGGGGCTGGTCTCGTTCGCCAAGTCGGCGAACGTGCTGGTGCCGCCGGGCAAGGACCGGGACGCGGTGACCGCCGCGATCGACGGGCTGGTGCTGGCGGAGGCGACGGCGACCGGGGAGGCGGTCTTCACCTGCCTGGAGGCGATCCGGTCGGTGCCGGCGGACGGCGCGGCGGGGATCCCGCCGGCCCGCATCGTGCTGCTCTCCGACGGGTACCGCACCTCGGGCCGGGCCGTGGAGGAGGCGGCCGCCGCCGCGCAGGCGGCGAACGTGCCGGTCTCGACGATCGCCTTCGGCACCGACTCCGGCCAGGTGGACATCGGCGGCCAGCTGCAACGGGTGCCGGTGGACCGGCTGGCCCTGGCCGACCTGGCCGAGGCCACCGAGGGCTACTTCTACGAGGCGGCCTCGGTGACCGAGCTGAAGCAGGTCTACCAGGACATGGGCAGCTCGATCGGGTTCCGCACGGAACCGCGCGAGGTCACCCAGTGGTACGCGGGGGTGGCCCTGCTGTTGGCGCTCTGCGCCGGCGCACTCAGTCTGCTGTGGTCCTCGCGGATGCTCTGACGTGCCCGACGACCGGCGGCGTCAGTGGGCGGCGCCGCCGGCGAGGACGAAGACGACGGCCACCCAGACGGCGGCGAGGGTGAAGCCCAGCGGGGCGACGTAGCGGCTCATGGACGGCTCCGGGTGGCGGCTGGACGGTCCGCGCGTGCGGGGGCGGACCGCAGGGGGTGGATCAGGACGCGCACACGAAGTCGTGACCGGGCGGCTCCCGGCGGGCCACCCGGGCGGCGGGCGGCGGCACGGTCGTCCGGCGCGGGGCCGGTGAACCGGGCGGAGGCGGGGAGCGGAGCTGGGTCAGCTCACCTGCTGAGTCGTGGCTCAGCGGGGCTGACGTTCGGCCCGGCCACGACTGGGAGGATCGCTATCTCGCACAGCGATCACCTCCTGCGGTCGGCGGGGCCCGGAACGCGGGCCGCACGGCCCGCAAACGCGGATCATCGTACACCCGCCGGTCTCCGCCGCCGCACTCGGCCGAGCGGCCGGACGGACCTCCTCCGCGGGGCCGGCCGCGCGGGGCGACGGGCGCGACGCCACCGGTCCGGACGTGCCCGGCGTTAGCGCTTACCTGCCGGTAACGCCTAGGCTCCGACCGACCGGGAGATCACTGAACTACAGGGGGAACCGTGGCCCGTACCGTCCTGGTGACCGGCGGCAACCGGGGGATCGGCCTGGCCATCGCGCAGGCCTTCGCGAAGCAGGGCGACCGGGTGGCGGTGACCCACCGCAGCGGCGAACCCCCGGAGGGGCTGTTCGGGGTCCGCTGCGACGTGACCGACTCCGCGTCGGTCGACGCCGCGTTCACCGCCGTCGAGGCCGAGCTGGGGCCGGTGGAGGTGCTCGTCGCCAACGCCGGGATCACCGACGACACGCTCCTGCTGCGGATGTCCGAGGAGCAGTTCACCCGCGTGCTCGACACCAACCTGACCGGCGCGTTCCGGTGCGCCAAGCGCGCCTCGGGCAAGATGCTGCGCGTCAAGTGGGGGCGCATGATCTTCATCTCCTCGGTGGTCGGCCTCTACGGCGGCCCCGGCCAGGTCAACTACGCGGCCAGCAAGGCCGGCCTGGTGGGCGTGGCCCGCTCGATCACCCGCGAGCTGGGCAGCCGCAACATCACGGCGAACGTGGTCGCGCCCGGCTACGTGGAGACCGACATGACCGCCGGCCTGCCCGAGGACCGCAGGTCCGAGTACCGCAAGGCCATCCCCGCCAACCGCTTCGCCCAGCCGGACGAGATCGCGGGCGTGGTCACCTGGCTGGCCGGCGATGCCGCCGGCTACGTCTCCGGCGCCGTCATCCCGGTCGACGGCGGCCTCGGCATGGGCCACTGACAAGCGGCACTGAGAACTACGGAGGATCCCTGCATGTCCGGACTGCTCGCCGGTAAGCGGCTGCTGGTCACCGGCGTCATCACCGACGCCTCGATCGCCTTCTCGGTGGCGAAGCTCGCCCAGGAGAACGGGGCGCAGGTCGTGCTCACCGGCTACGGCCGGCTCTCCCTGGTGGAGCGGATCGCCAGGCGGCTGCCCGAGCCCGCCCCGGTGATCGAGCTGGACGTGACCGACGCCGACCACCTCGCCGGGCTCGGCGACCGCGTGCGCGAGCACGTCGACGGCCTCGACGGGGTGGTGCACTCGATCGGCTTCGCCCCGCAGAGCTGCCTCGGCGGTGGCTTCCTCGACGCCCCCTGGGAGGACGTGGCGACCGCGTTGCACGTCTCCACGTACTCCTACAAGTCGCTGGCCATGGCGGCGCTGCCGCTGATGTCCGCCGGCGGCGCGGTGGTCGGCCTGACCTTCGACGCCACGAAGGCGTGGCCCGTCTACGACTGGATGGGCGTGGCCAAGGCCGGGCTGGAGTCCGCCTCCCGCTACCTGGCGCTGCACCTGGGCAAGCAGGGCATCCGCAGCAACCTGGTCGCCGCCGGGCCGCTGCGCACCATCGCCGCGAAGTCGATCCCCGGCTTCGACCAGTTCGAGGACGCCTGGACCGAGCGCGCGCCGCTGGGCTGGAGCCTGACCGACCAGGAGCCGGCCGCGCGGGCCTGCCTGGCGCTGCTGTCCGACTGGTTCCCGGCCACCACCGGCGAGATCGTGCACGTCGACGGCGGCTACCACGCCATCGGCGCCTGACGCCGCGGAAGGGTCCCCCGCCGACGCCCCCGGGCGCGGCGGGGGACCCTTCCCGCGCCCGGGACCAGGGGGCCCCGCCCGGCGGGGACGGCGACCGGGGAAGAATGGGGCCCATGGCGTACGACGCGGTGGTCCTGGTGTCCTTCGGCGGACCGGAACGGCCCGAGGACGTGATGCCCTTCCTGCAGAACGTGACCCGGGGGCGGGGTGTGCCGCCGGAGCGGCTGGCGGAGGTCGCGGAGCACTACCAGCACTTCGGTGGCGTCTCCCCGATCAACCAGCAGTGCCGGGAGCTGCTCGCGGCGATCCGGGAGGACTTCGCCGCCAACGGCGTCGACCTGCCGGTCTACTGGGGCAACCGGAACTGGCACCCGATGCTCGCCGACACCGTGGCGCAGATGCGCGACGACGGCGTCACCCACGCCCTGGCGTTCGTGACCAGCGCCTACGGCGGCTACTCCTCCTGTCGGCAGTACCAGGAGGACATCGCCGCCGCCCGGGCGGCGGTCGGTCCGGACGCCCCGGCGATCGACAAGATCCGCCAGTTCTGGGACCACCCCGGCTTCGTCGAGCCGCACGCCGACGCGGTGCGGGCGGCGCTCGGCCGGCTCGACCCGGCGAAGCGGGACAGCACCCGGCTGGTGTTCACCGCACACTCGATCCCGAACTCGATGGCCGCCAACGCCGGCCCCCACGGCGGCCGGTACGAGGCGCAGCTCACCGAGGCCGCCCGGCTGGTCCACGCGGCGGCGGCCCCGGACCTGCCCTGGGACCTGGTCTGGCAGAGCCGCTCCGGTCCGCCGCAGGTGCCGTGGCTGGAGCCGGACGTCAACGACCACCTGCGTACGCTGGCCGAGGCCGGCACCACCGCCGTGGTGCTCAGCCCGATCGGGTTCGTCTCCGACCACCTGGAGGTGGTGTGGGACCTGGACACGGAGGCGCGCCAGACGGCCGGGCAGCTCGGGCTGGACTTCGTCCGGGCCGCCACCCCCGGCGTCGACCCCCGGTTCGTGGCGATGGTCCGTGAGCTGGTGCGGGAGCGGATCGAGCCCGACGGGGTCGCCCTGCGCCGCCGCCTCGGCGAGCTGCCGATGTGGGACACCTGCCCCACGGTGTGCTGCGTCCCGGCCCGCCGCCCCGCCGCCGCCCCGGCACCCGGGAACCCGGCCTCCTGACCGCCACGCCGGCCCCGCCGGCGGCCCCGACACCCCTGGAACGAGTGACGATGCAGGACCGCAAGCCGGTGGAGAGCTGGCTGACCGACATGGACGGCGTGCTGGTGCACGAGGGCCAGCCCGTGCCCGGGGCGCCGGAGTTCGTCTCCCGGCTGCGCGCCTCCGGCAAGCCGTTCCTGGTGCTCACCAACAACTCGATCTACACGCCGCGCGACCTCACGGCCCGGCTGAGCCGGATGGGCCTCGACGTGCCGGAGCAGGCGATCTGGTCCTCCGCGCTGGCCACCGCCCAGTTCCTGGCCGACCAGCGGCCGGGCGGCACCGCGTACGTGATCGGGGAGGCCGGGCTGACCACGGCGCTGCACGCGGTCGGCTACGTGCTGACCGACTTCGCCCCGGACTACGTGGTGCTGGGCGAGACCCGCACCTACAGCTTCGAGGCGATCACCAAGGCGGTCCGGCTGATCAACGACGGGGCCCGGTTCATCTGCACGAACCCCGACGTGACGGGCCCGTCGGTGGAGGGCGCGCTGCCGGCCGCCGGGTCGGTGGCCGCGATGATCTCCAAGGCGACGGGGGTCGAGCCGTACTTCGTCGGCAAGCCCAACCCGATGATGATGCGCTCCGCGCTGAACACGATCAACGCGCACTCCGAGACGACCGCGATGATCGGCGACCGGATGGACACCGACATCCTGTGCGGGCTGGAGGCCGGCCTGGAGACGATCCTGGTGCTGACGGGGATCAGCAGCCGCGCCGAGGCGGAACGCTACCCGTACCGGCCCTCGCGGATCGTCGACTCCGTCGCCGACCTGGTCGACGAGGTCTGAGCGGTGCCGGGCGAGGTCTGAGCGGTCCCGTCAGCGCAGGAAGTCGACCAGGACGGGCGCGAGGACGTCGGCGGGCACCTGGTGCCACCGGCCGGGCAGGCTGCGGTGGGTCGCGTCGGGCAGCAGCGCCGCGGTGGTGGCGGCCATGCCGGTGAGGTCGTCGGTGCTGCCCGCGCTCTGCAGGACCAGCGTCGGTGTGGTCACCCGGGCGAGCAGCTCCGCGGTGGTGGCCTCGCTGAGCATGCTGTCGTAGGCGAGGGTGTGCGCGACCGCGACCATCGCCTCCCAGTGCGGCGTTCCCCGCATGCCCGCCACCGCCTCCATCGGCACCCCGATGGAGGTCAGGAAGAAGGTGACCGCCTCCTCGCCGGCGAGATCCCGCAGCGCCACCGTGAAGGCCCGCGCGGCGGCCGGGTCCGCCGTGTCGAGCGGCGGTTCCAGCAGCACCAGCCGGTGCACGTCGAGACCGGCCGCGGCCGCGTGCAGCGCGAGCAGGCAGCCGGAGGAGTACCCGTACAACGACACGGGCCCACCCACCTCGCCGAACAGCGCGGCGAGGTCCTCGACCTCGCGCTGGGGCGCGTACGGCGGGGTGTCGGTGCTGTCGCCACGACCCCGCCGGTCGTACCGGTGGACGGTGAACCGGCCCGCGAGCAGCCCGGCCAGCTCGCCGAGGGGACTGTTCGACCGGTGGTGCCCGGCGGCGTCGACGAGGATCAGCGGCGGTCCGCTGCCGGCGCTCTCGTAGGCGATGCGGGTGCCGTCCCGCGAAGCCGCGACGTTCATGAACTGAACCGTACAGTACAGTTCGGGGGTGCGGACGGAATCGAAACGCCGGACGATCCTCGACGCCGCGCTCGCGGAATTCCTGGAGCACGGCTACGTCGGCGCCGGGATGGACCGCGTCGCCGCCCGGGCCGGCGCCTCGAAGGTGACGGTGTACGCGCACTTCGCCGACAAGCGCGCCCTCTTCGAGGCAGCCATCACCCAGGCGGTCGCCGACGCCGAGCAGGCCGGGGCGGCGTTCGTCTCGGTGCTCGCCGAGTCCGACGACCTCCCGCACGACCTGCGGGCCTTCGCCCGTGAACACGTCACCACGGTCACCCGCCCGCACCTCGTGCACCTGCGCCGGATGCTGATCGGCGAGGCCGGTCGCTTTCCCGACCTGGCCCGCGCGTGGCACCGGGCCGCACCCGAGCGCGGCCACGCCACCCTGGCCGCCGCCATCGCCCGGCTCACCGAGCGGGGGCTGCTACGCGCGCCCGACCCGCTGCTGGCCGCGCAGCACCTCAACTACCTGATCCTGTCGATCCCGCTGAACGAGGCGATGTTCGCCGTGCGCGAGTCGTACGACGAGGCCGAGCTGCACCGGTGGGCGGACGAGGCGGTGCGCGTCTTCCTCGCCGCGTACGGCGTCTGCGGTCTATTTCATCAACCGTGACTGGCGGCGCCGGCCACCGACGCCGCCCCGCCGAGGCGGTCAGGGGCGCAGCGGGGCGTTGCAGGCGGCGACCAGGGCCTGCCGGCAGGCGGTGGTCAGCGGGCGCAGCGCGGCGTCGCGCTGCTGGGCCTCGTAGTTGTTGATCGCGCCACCCGGCGCGGCGTGCCCGGCCAGGGCGAGCACCCGGTCGAGCACGGCGGCCCGGGCGAAGAGCCGCCGGGCCCGCGGGTCGAACCCGGGCGGCAGGTCCGTCGCGCCGTCGGGCCGGCGCAGCGCCTCCAGCGCCCCCGCCAGCTCGGGTCGCCACTGGGCGACGTCCAGCCGGGTCAGCGCGGCCGTGGTGTCGTGCAGCGCCGCCGCCAGCTCCGCCTCGGCCTCGGCGGCGCCGGGCAGCGTGAGCGAGGCGGCCGGGGCGTTCGCCGGCAGCGGATAGACCCGCCAGAGCACCGTCTCGAAGGTGTCGCCGGAGCCCGACGTGTGCGTGCGCACGTGCGGGATCAGCCCGAGGCCCCCGGCGACCACCGCCTCGCCGGCCACCAGCGCCGCCCCCGCGAAGTCACCCGGACCGGGCAGCCCGCGCGGGTCGCCGGGCGCGGGCAGCACCAGCCGGATCTCGTCGGGCGAGAGCTTCGCGAGGGTGGGCAGCGCCTGGGGCAGGGGTACGTCGGTCCAGGTGCCGGGCGCGTCGGCGACCAGGTGCTCCTCGTCGCCGGCGATGGCGTCGGCCAGCTCGTCGAAGGGCACCAGCCCGGCGCGCCACGCGCGCACCCAGGCAACGAACCGGCTGGACCGGCGCGGTGTGAGAGTCGCCGCGCCCGCTGCGGGGGTGGACATGCCGAAAGGGTACGTGGTCACCGCCGCCCCTGTCTCGACTGCCGCTCCGCCCACCCCGCCGCCCCTGACCGTGGCGTGTCGGGTGCGGTGGGAGGGGTTGGGGATTAGCTTGATCGGCATGGGGCGGTATGCGGAGGACGTGCTGGCGGGGGACTGGCGGCGGCGGAAGGTCACGCCCGAGGTGGACGCCGAGCCGGATCTGGTGGTCGAGGACGCCGACTCCGGCTTCTGCGGCGCGGTGGTGGGCTTCGAGGCCGGCGCGGTGGTGCTGGAGGACCGGCACGGGCGCCGGCGCAACTTTCCGCTGCTGCCGGCGGCGTTCCTGCTCGACGGGCAGCCCGTGACGCTGCGCCGGCCGACCCGCGCCCCGGTGCCGGCCGCCCGCCGCCGTACCGCCTCCGGCTCGATCGCGGTCGACGGCGTACGCGCCCAGGTCGCCAAGGCCAGCCGGATCTGGGTGGAGGGCATCCACGACGCGGCCCTGGTCGAGCGGATCTGGGGCGACGACCTGCGCGTCGAGGGCGTGGTGGTGGAGCCGTTGGACGGCATCGACGCGCTCGACGCCGAGGTGCGCGACTTCGCGCCCGGCCCGGGCCGCCGCCTCGGCGTGCTCGTCGACCACCTGGTCGCCGGCTCCAAGGAGAGCCGGATCGTCGCGAAGGTGACCTCCCCGCACGTGCTCGTGACCGGGCACCCGTACGTCGACGTGTGGCAGGCCGTGAAGCCGGCGGCGCTGGGCATCCGGGCGTGGCCGGTGGTGCCGCCGGGGCGGCCGTGGAAGGAGGGCGTGTGCGCCGCGCTCGGGGTCGCCGAGCCGGCGGAGATGTGGCGGCACATCCTGTCCCGGGTGGACAGTTTCGCCGACGTGGAGACGCCGTTGATCAACGCGATGGAACGTCTGATCGACTTCGTGACCGCGCCGGCCTGAGCGCCGGCCCGGCGGTCGCTCAGGGCTCCTGGTCGGGGGTACGGGTGAAGACGAAGGTGGCGATGTCGAGCGCCACCGCCCGCCCCGCCTCGTCGCGCAGCACCGACAGGATCTCGCCGTTCTCCGGGCCGGAGCGGCCCCGCCAGCGGTCGGGCCCCTCCGGTACGAAGACGCTGACCCGCTCCCCGCGTACGTAGACGACCAGCTCGCCCCTGGCCGCGTCCCAGGTGACGTCGAGCGACGCCCCCATCCACCACCAGCGGCCGGTCACCTCGTCGACCTCGGCGGGCGGGGCGGTGGTGGCGGGCCGCCAGGGCTGCGGGAACGCCGGCTCGGCGTCCAGCACGGTGGTCAGGACCCGCAGCGCGAGCCCGCCGATCCCGCCGGTGCGGAAGCCGTACGAGTTGGCGAAGCCGATCACGCCGGTGCGGGACGGGCGGTGCACCGCCAGGGCGGCCACGTAGCCGGGCATCGAGCCGCCGTGCCCGACGTACACCCGCTCGCCCTGCCGGTAGAGCTCCAGCCCGAGGCCGTGCCCGCCGGTCCACGAGTCGACGTCGCTGATCGACACGGGGACGCACATCTCGGTCAGCGTCCCGGCCGCCAGCACCTGAGGCGCCGGGTCGGCCAGGAAGGCCGCCCAGCGGGCCAGGTCCTCGGCGGTCGACCAGAGCTGCCCGGCCGGGGCCATCGCCCCGGTGTCGGTACGCGGCTCCTCCCGCAGCGTGTCGTGCCAGGGGTGCACGACGTAGCCGCGGGCGAACGGCTCGGTCGCCGCGTACGTGGTGCGGCGCATCCCGAGCGGCTCCAGCACGCGCTGGCGCAGCAGCTCGGCCCACGGGGTGCCGGTGATCCGCTCCAGCACCCCGCCGAGCAGCCCGTACGCCAGGTTCGAGTAGTGGTAGACGCGGTGCGGGGGGTAGGCGATCTTCTCGGCGCCGACCCCGGCCAACACGGTGGCCAGGTCCCCGACCTCGGCGCGCTCCCACCACTGCCCGTCCGGCTCGCGGCGCAGGCCGCTCGCGTGGCCGAGCAGCTGCCGCAGGGTGAGCGCGCCCACGCCGGTGTCCGGCAGGTGCTTCTCCAGCGGGTCGTCCAGGGCCAGCCGGCCGGCGTCGCGCTCCTGCATGACCAGGGTGGCCGTCATGGTCTTGCTGATCGACCCGAGGCGGTACTGGAGGTCGGCGTCGGGGCGCGGGTGCTCGCCGGCGGTGGCGAGGTGCGTGAGCGCGCCGTCGCGCACCACGCCGACCAGCAGCGACGGCGTACGGCCGGCGGACTGCGCCGCGGCGACGAGGGCATCGACCTGGCGGGTGGTCTCGGGCAGCAGGGACACGGGCTCTCCTGAGGGTGATTCCGGTGCCGTCGGGGTGGACCGTCGGCGTGTCGCCGAGCCTACTGATCTTCGTGCATCCACCGCCGCCCCGCGCCCCCACCCGCGATCCGGTGGGCCGCCGGCACGTCGCCGGGGCCAGTTGATCTTCATGGGTGGGCTTCACGTGCGTGGACGTGTCACGATCGGGGGGTGGACGCCGTGCTGTGGATCGTGCTGGGTGTCGTTCTGGCGGTCGCTGAGATCTTCACGACGACGCTTTTTCTGATCATGTTCGCGGTCGGGGCCCTGGCCGCCGCGGGAGCGGCGGCGCTCGGCGCCCCGGTCGAGGTGCAGGCGATCGTCTTCGCCGCGGTGTCGGCGCTGACGGTGCTGGGGGTGCGGCCGACGCTGCGCAGACACCGCCGCTCGGCGCTCGAGAGCGGCGAGCAGCCCTTCGGCGTGGAGGCGATCGAGGGCAGCACGGCGCTCGTGCTGGAGCAGGTCGACACCGGGCAGGGCATGGTGAAGATCGACGGCGAGCTGTGGCAGGCCCGCTCCTACGACGCGAGCCAACACTTCGCCCCGGGCGAACGGGTGCAGGTGATCCAGGTGCGGGGCGCTACCGCCCTGGTGTGGCGGGACGACGTTTCCCCTTCCGGCGAGCTACCCGAAGCGAAAAGGTGAGTACATGGAACTTGTGATCCCGGTCCTACTGATCGCCATCGCGCTGATCGGGGTGATCACCCTGGCCAAGGCGGTGCGGATCGTGCCGCAGCAGCGTCAGGACGTGGTCGAGCGGCTCGGCAAGTACAAGCGCACGCTCAACCCCGGGCTGAACATCCTGGTCCCGTTCGTCGACGCGGTGCGCACCAAGGTCGACATGCGTGAGCAGGTGGTCAGCTTCCCGCCGCAGCCGGTGATCACCTCGGACAACCTGGTGGTGTCGATCGACACGGTCCTCTACTTCAAGGTCGTCGACTCGGTCCGGGCCACCTACGAGATCTCGAACTTCCTCCAGGCCATCGAGCAGCTCACCGTCACCACGCTGCGTAACGTGATCGGCTCGCTGGATCTGGAGCGGGCGCTGACCAGCCGCGATCAGATCAACCGTCACCTGTCGGGCGTGCTGGACGAGACCACCGGCCGGTGGGGCATCAAGGTCACCCGGGTGGAGCTCAAGGCGATCGAGCCGCCGGCGAGCATCCGCGACTCGATGGAGAAGCAGATGCGCGCCGAGCGGGACCGCCGGGCGGCGATCCTGAACGCCGAGGGGCACAAGCAGTCGCAGATCCTCACGGCCGAGGGTGAGAAGCAGTCCGCGGTGCTGCGCGCCGACGGTGACCGGCAGGCCCGCATCCTCCAGGCCGAGGGTCAGGCGAAGGCGATCCGGACGGTGTTCGACGCGATCCACCAGGCGAATCCGAGCCAGAAGGTGCTCGCCTACCAGTACCTCCAGGCCCTGCCGCAGATCGCCAACGGCACCTCGAACAAGGTCTGGATCGTGCCGGCCGAGCTGACCAAGGCGCTGGAGGGCATGGGCGGCGCGCTGGGCGGGCTGAGCCGGATGGTCGGCGACGAGCCGACGCCGGAGGCGTCCGGCAGCGCGAGCGAGGTGGAGCGCGAGGCGGCCGAGGCCGCGCAGGCCGCGGCGGCCGCCGCGCAGCAGATCCACGACGAGGTACGCGTCGCCGAGGCGCAGGCCTCCGGCGGCAAGCCGCAGGGACTGCCGGCGCCCGAGCCGGTCTCCCCGGCGAGCCTGCTGCGCGACCCGGCCAACCAGCGCGAACAGGGCTGACCGGCCCGGGCGACGACCGCCCGAAAATGCGAGAAGAACTCATGGGGCGCTCCGTCGCCTGCCACCATCGGTCCTAGGACGGGCGGTGAGCAGGCATCGGGGCGCCCCGGCGCGTCCCGCACCGCTCGTCGGACGAGCGAGGTGACGCATGAAGGATCCGGCGAAGCGGGTACGCTCCTCGGCCCCGGTGCCCGGCGCGCACGACCCCACCGGGCCGCTCGGCAGCCGGCGCACCGGCGGGGGGTTCGGCGTACTGCCCTTCGTCGAGCCGACCCCGGTCGGGCCGGCCACGAACGCCACCTGGGCCTGGTCGCTGCGCCGGCTCGCCCGCGGCGCGGTGTGGCTGCTGCCCGCGTACGCCATCCTCTACGCCGTCGTGGCGATGGGCAGCGACGGCGGGGTGGGCAACGACCCTTACCCGGCCGACGGCCGGCCCCTCTACCTGGTGGGCTGGGTGGCGGCGGTGTGGCTCGGGCTGCTCGCCCTGCTGGCGCTGACCGGGCTGCTGGCGGCGACCCGCAGCCGCCGGGCGGCCGTCGCCGGCCTGCTCGTGTCGATCGCCGGCACGGTGCTGATGCTGCCCTTCGCGGGCCTGGCGGAGCAGACCCCCGTCTTCGGCACCACCGCCCGCACCCTCGTCCTCGTGGGCGCCACCTGCTACAGCCTGGGCTGGCTGCTGACCGGCTGGTCGGTGGCCCGTTCCGGGACGTTCAGCATCGGCGACGGCGCCATGCTGATGATCGCCGCTCCGCTGCTGGGCGTCGGCGGCGCGCTGATCGGCTCGTTGCAGACCTTCGGCGCGATCTTCGTGCTGATCGCCGGCATCGGCATCGGCTACCGCTCCGGCCGGCTGGTGCCCCGGGACATCGCCCGCGACGCCGCCAGCGCGAGCCTCACCGCCGCCCCGGCCGCGCCCGGCCCGAACGGCGCCCTGCCCACCTGAGCGGCGCGCCGGCGGGTCCGGTGGGGCCACCGGTGCCGCTGGGGCACCGGGGATGGAAAGTCGCTGGCAGCAGGCGGTGAAGTTGCTGACAGCAGGGCTTCAGGGGTGGTCGGTTGGCCGCTTCCGTGGCAATCCTGGGGACCATGGCCCCACCCCGCCCGCCGCTGTCGCGGCTGTTCACCGTGCTGCTCGCCGGCGTGCTCGCCGGCCTCGTCCTGGCGGTCGCCGCGCTGCCGGGAAACCTGCTGCTCGGGTTCGCCGCCAAGGCCGCGGTCGGTTCGTACGCGGCGCTGCCCGAGGCACTGCGCACCCCCGCCACGCCCCAGCGCTCCTACCTCTACGCCAACGACGGCAGGACGCTGATCACCACGTTCTACGACGTCAACCGCACCGACGTGCCGCTCGACGAGATCGCCCCGGTGATGCGGCAGGCGATCGTGGCGGCCGAGGACCGGCGCTTCTACGACCACGGCGGGGCCGACCTGCGCGGGCTGCTGCGGGCCGTGGTGTCGAACGTCTCCGGCGGTGGCCAGCAGGGCGGCTCCACGCTGACCATGCAGTACGTCCGCAACGTGCTCAAGACCGACCCGGGCCGCACCGCCGAGGAGCGCGCCGCGGCCACCGAGCAGACCGTCGGGCGCAAGATCCAGGAGATCCGGTACGCCACGGCGCTGGAGCAGCGCCTCAGCAAGGACGAGATCCTCAACCGGTACCTGAACATCGCGTACTTCGGCTCCGGGGCGTACGGCATCGCGGCGGCCAGCCAGCGCTACTTCGCCAAGCCCCCGGCGGAGCTGACCCTCGGCGAGGCGGCACTGCTCGCCGGCCTGGTGCAGTCGCCGGAGGCGTACAGCCCGATCGACGGCGACGCGGACGCGGCGCTCCAGCGGCGCGGCTACGTGCTCGACTCGATGGTCTCCACCGGAGCGATCAGCGCCGAGGAGGCCGCGCGGGCCCGGGCCGAGAAGCTGACCCTGCGCCCCACCGCCCAGCCCAACGGCTGCACCGCCGTCGCCCAGGGCCACGACGACTGGGGCTTCTTCTGCGACTACCTGCGGCAGTGGTGGCTCGCGCAGCCCGAGTTCGGGGCCAGCGTCGAGGAGCGCGAGCAGGCGCTGCGCCGGGGCGGCTACACCGTGGTGACCTCGCTGGACCCGCAGGTCCAGGCCACCGCGCAGAAGGAGGCCACCCGGGTCTACTCGTACGACAACAAGCGCGCCCTGCCGATCGCCGCCGTCGAGCCGGGCACCGGCCGGGTCCTGGCGATGGCGGTCAACCGGCACTACAGCCTCGATCCCAACCCCGACGGGCAGGCCAACCACCCCAACACCGTCAACCCGCTGATCTCCGGCGGCGACAGCGTGGACGGCTACCAGGCCGGCTCGACGTTCAAGCTCTTCACCATGCTCGCCGCGCTGGAGGCCGGCAAGCCGCTGTCCACCGGCTTCGACGCGCCCAGCCGGCTGCCCACCCGGTACGCCGCCGAGGGCGAGGGCAGCTGCGACGGCCGGTGGTGCCCGGCCAACGCCAACCCGGAGTGGATGGACGGGTACCGGATGATGTGGGACGGCTTCGGCCGTTCGGTGAACACCTACTTCGTCTGGCTGGCCGAACAGGTCGGGCAGGAGAAGGTGGTCGAGATGGCGAAGCGCCTCGGCATCACCTTCCGGGCCGACGCCGACGCCACCTTCGCCGAGAACGACGCCGCCGACTGGGGCTCGTTCACCCTGGGCGTGACCGCCACCACCCCGCTCGACCTGGCCAACGCGTACGCCACCGTGGCCGCCGAGGGCACCTACTGCGCGCCGCTGCCGGTGGTCTCGGTGACCGCGCCGGACGGCGAGCGGGTTCCCGTGGGCGACCCGTCCTGCCGGCGGGTGCTCGACGCCGACGTGGCCCGGGCCGCCACCGACGCGGCCCGCTGCCCGGTCGGTCAGCAGTCCACGCTCGCGCAGTGCAACGGGGGCACGGCCACCTCCGTGAACCGGATCCTCGACGGCCGGCCGGTGGCCGGCAAGACCGGCAGCTCGGAGCGCAACGCCACCGAGACCTTCGTCGGCTTCACCCCGCAGGTCGCGGTCGCCGGCATCGCCGCCAACCCCGACGACCCGACCGACTCGGTGGGCGCGGCGGTGCAGGCGAAGGTGATCGACGCGGTCGCCCGGGTCATCGGCACCGCCGTCGCGGGTGAGCCGGAGAAGGCCTTCGCCGCCCCGAGCCGGGAGCTGATCGGCGACCCGCGCCGCCCGGTGGAGCGCCCGCCGGTCGAGCAGCGCCGCCCGTCGGAGGAGCGCCGTCCGTCGGAGGAGCGGCGGCCGTCGCCCTCGGACGATCAGCGCCTGTCCGACCTGCGCCGCTGGCTGGAGCGCCGCGGCTGACCGCGGGCCGCGAGGTGACGGGCGGGGCGTCGGAGTGCCGCGCGCCGGTCGCGGCGCCGCCCCGCCCTGCCCGGTCTGCCCCATCCGTGGGGGGCAGCTCGACAGCGCGCAGCCGGAGCCTCCGCCGGCCCTCAGCTTCGACACCAGTCGCGGAAGGTCCCGAAGAAGAGTCGTCCGGGGATGTCAAAGCCGGCGCCGCCGCTCCGACCACCTGGCGAGGACGCCCACGAGGGGCGTCGCGACGCCAGCGGGAGCAAGACCATGCGAGAGATCATCTACGGGGTGCACCAGTCGCTCGACGGGTTCATCGAGGGGCCGAACGGCGAGTTCGACTGGCCGCAGATGGGGGACGAGCTGTCCGCGTACTCGCTGGCGCAGTGCGAGCAGGTCGGCGCGTTCCTCTACGGCCGCCGGGTCTGGGAACTCATGGCCGGGTACTGGCCGCAGGTCGAGTCGATCTCCGACCACCCGCACGACCTGGCGTTCGCGCCGATCTGGCGGCGTACGCCGAAGGTGGTCGTCTCGCGCACCCTCACCGGGGCCGAGCACGGCGCGCAGGTGGTCGGGGGTGCCGACCTCGGCAAGGAGGTCAGCGCGCTGAAGGAGCAGCCGGGCGGCGACCTGCTGCTCCTCGGCGGCGCCGGGGCCGCCGGCGCGCTGACCGGACTCGGCCTGATCGACGAGTACCAGATCTTCGTGCACCCCGTGGTGCTCGGCGGCGGCAAGCCGGTCTTCGCGCCCAGCGAGCGGATGGGCCTGCGCCTGGTCGACTCGCGGGTCTTCGACGGCCGGTCGGTCCTGCTGCGCTACCGCCGGGAGGGCTGACAGTCAGCCCCGTCCGCGTCCCGACCGGAGGGTGGCGACCGCCGTGGGCAGGCCCCGCCGGATGATGCCCGCCCAGTCGGTGTCGCCACGCAGGACGGCGGCGGCGGTGTTGCGGGCCTGCTCGGCGGTGAAGTGCGGCGGCAGCATCAGCTCGGCCGGGTCGACCAGGGCGTTGACGACCACCGGCCGGTCCGCGCTCAGCGCCCGCTCCCAGACGCCCGGCACCTGCTCCGGCGCGTCGACCAGCTCGCCGCCCAGGCCCAGCACCTCCGCCCACCGGTGGTAGGCGATGTCGGGCAACTGCTGGCTGTCGGGGAACATCGGCGTCCCCTCGCTGGAGCGCTGCTCCCAGCTGACGAAGGCGAGGTCCCGGTTGTTGAGTACCAGCACCACGAACCGCGGGTCCGACCAGCTCCGCCAGTACTTGGCCACCGTGATCAGCTCGTTGACCCCGTTCATCTGCATCGCGCCGTCGCCGATCAGGGCCACCAGCGGGCGGTCCGGGTGGGCGAACTTGGCGGCCAGCGCGTACGGCATCGCGCCGCCCATCGAGAGCAGGGTGCCGGAGAGGTTGGCCAGCATGCCGGGGCGCACCTGGACGTGCCGGGCGTACCAGGCGGTCGTGGTGCCGCAGTCGACCGCGATCATCACGTCGTCCGGCAGCCGGTCGTTGAGGGTGGCGAAGAGCAGTTGCGGGTTGACCGGGTCGGCGGACTGCCCGGCCAGCTCCCGCTGCGTACGCCGCCAGGCCGTGGTGGCCTCGCCGATCGTCGCCCGCCAGCGGGTCGGCCCCGGGCCGGGCCCGAGCTCGCGCAGCAGGGCCCGCAGAGTCGGCCCGGCGTCTCCGGTGAGGTTCACCTCGGTCGGGTACCGCAGCCCCAACTGCGTGCCGTCCCGGTCGATCTGCACCGCGCGGGCCCGCCCCTGCGGGGGGTAGAACTCCGAGTAGGGCATGTTGCTGCCCACGATCAGCAGCCGGTCGCACTCGTTCATCAGCTGCCAGCTGGGCCGGGTGCCGAGCAGACCGATGGCGCCGGTCACCCAGGGCTCCCGGTGGTCGACCGCGGCGAAGCCGAGCAGCGCGGTCGCCACCCCCGCGCCGAGCCGGTCGGCGACGGCGCGGACCTCGTCGACCGCGCCGAGCGCGCCCTGCCCGACCAGCATGGCGACCCGTTCGCCGCCGCCCAGCACCTCGGCGGCCCGGCGCAGGTCGGCCTCCGGCGGCACCGTCGGGCCGGTGCCGGGCACGTCGCTGGTGCGGTAGTAGCCGTGCGCGTGCGGCGGTTCCGGCACGGCCGGCGCGTCCTGGATGTCCGACGGGAGCACCAGCGCGGTGACGGTACGCCGCGCCAGCGCCGTGCGGCAGGCCCGGTCGACCAGGTGGCGTACCTGGCTGGGGTGGTCGAGCTGGGCCAGGAAGGCAGCGGCCACGTCCTTGTAGAGGGCGAGCAGGTCCACCTCCTGGTAGTAGCCGCCGCCCTCGGCGGTGAGCGCGGTGTGCCCGACCAGGGCGACCACCGGCTGGTGGTCCAGCTTGGCGTCGTACAGGCCGTTGAGCAGGTGGATCGCGCCGGGACCGCTCGTCACCAGCGCGCAGCCGAGCGGCCCGCCGCCGTACTTGACGTGGGCCGAGGCCGCGAAGCCGGCGGTCTCCTCGTGCCGGACCTGGACGAACTGCGTCCGTTCCCCGGTGCGTTGCAGCGCCGAGGTCAGGCCGTTGATGCCGTCGCCGGGATAGCCGAAGTAGCGGCGTACGCCCCAGCCGGCCAACCGGTGCACGATGTGGTCCGCGACGGTGGCGTCGCGCGGCAGCGGGCCCAGGTCGACGCGCCGTCCGTCCGGGAGTTCGGCGGCCGGCTCCGGCATGCCCATGGGACGTACGTTCACCTGGCTGTCCTTCCGTCGGTCCGACCGCTCCGGCCCGCCATTCCCCTTCTTACCCGGACATAACGCCCCGGGGTGCCCCGGCGTCGGGCGGCCCGGGGTGGCCGCCGCGCGTCCGGCAGAATCGGCGGGTGCCCATCCACCCCATCACCGACCCCGACGACGACCGGATCGCCGACTACCGGGCGCTGACCGACGTCGAACTGCGCACCCGCTGGGAGCCGCCGCACGGCCTGTTCATCGCCGAGGGCGAGCTGGTGCTGCGCCGGGCGCTGCGGGCCGGCTACCCGGCCCGGTCGTACCTGGTGGACGCCAAGCGGGTCGATCAGCTCGCCGATCTGGACACCGGCGACGCCCCGGTCTACGCCGCGACCCAGGACGTGCTGCAGCGGGCCACCGGCTTCCACGTGCACCGGGGCGTGCTGGCGTCGTTCCGGCGCAAGCCGCTGCCGGTCGCCGCCGACGTCCTGGCGGCGGCCCGACGGGTGGTGATCCTCGAGGACGTGAACAATCACACCAACCTCGGGGCGGTCTTCAGGGGCGCCGCCGCGCTCGGCATCGACGCGGTGCTGCTGTCGCCGTCCTGCGCCGATCCGCTGTACCGGCGCAGCGTCCGGGTCAGCATGGGGGAGGTCTTCGCGGTGCCGTACGCCAAGCTCGAGCAGTGGCCCGCGGGCCTGGACCAGGTGCGGGAGGCGGGCTTCACCGTGCTCGCCATGACGCCGGCCGCGGACGCCGTACCGATCCAGCGGCTCACGCCGACGCAGCGTGAGCGGGCGGCGCTGCTGCTCGGGGCCGAGGGCCCCGGCCTCACCGCGGCGGCCCAGTCCGCCAGCGACGTACGGGTGGTCATCCCGATGCGGCGCGGGGTGGACTCGTTGAACGTGGCCGCCGCGGCCGCGGTCGCCTTCTGGGAGCTGGGCCGGGACGACTTCGCCTGACGCGGCGGCGTGGAGGCGCCGTTATTTGCATGCCCATGCGGCCTGGTGCATAATATTTCCCGTGTCCAAGGTCCTCACCTCCCTGCCCATCGGTGAACGTGTCGGCATCGCCTTCTCCGGCGGCCTCGACACCTCGGTCGCGGTCGCGTGGATGCGCGACAAGGGCGCCGTGCCCTGCGCCTACACCGCCGACATCGGCCAGTACGACGAGCCCGACATCGCCTCGGTGCCGGGTCGCGCGCTGAGCTACGGCGCCGAGGTCGCCCGGCTGGTCGACTGCCGCGCCGCCCTGGTCGAGGAGGGCCTGGCGGCGCTGACCTGCGGGGCCTTCCACATCCGCTCGGGCGGGCGGGCGTACTTCAACACCACCCCGCTGGGCCGGGCCGTGACCGGAACCCTGCTGGTGCGGGCGATGATCTCCGACGACGTCCAGATCTGGGGCGACGGCTCGACGTTCAAGGGCAACGACATCGAGCGGTTCTACCGCTACGGCCTGCTGGCCAACCCGCAGCTGCGCATCTACAAGCCGTGGCTCGACACCAACTTCGTCGCCGAACTGGGCGGGCGCAAGGAGATGTCGGAGTGGCTGCTCGAACGCGGCCTGCCGTACCGGGACAGCACCGAGAAGGCGTACTCCACCGACGCCAACATCTGGGGCGCCACGCACGAGGCGAAGACCCTCGAGCACCTCGACACCGGCATCGAGACGGTCAACCCGATCATGGGAGTCCGGTTCTGGGACCCGTCGGTGGAGATCCCGACCGAGGACGTCACGATCGGCTTCGACCAGGGCCGCCCGGTGACGATCAACGGCAAGGAGTTCGGCAGCCCCGTCGACCTGGTGCTGGAGGCCAACGCCATCGGCGGCCGGCACGGCATGGGCATGTCGGACCAGATCGAGAACCGCATCATCGAGGCCAAGAGCCGGGGCATCTACGAGGCGCCCGGCATGGCGCTGCTGCACGCCGCGTACGAGCGGCTGGTCAACGCCATCCACAACGAGGACACCCTGGCCAACTACCACAACGAGGGCCGCCGCCTCGGTCGCCTGATGTACGAGGGCCGCTGGCTGGACCCGCAGGCCCTGATGCTGCGCGAGTCGTTGCAGCGCTGGGTCGGCACGGCGGTCACCGGCGAGGTGACGCTGCGGCTGCGCCGGGGCGAGGACTACTCGATCCTCGACACCACCGGCCCGGCGTTCAGCTACCACCCCGACAAGCTGTCGATGGAGCGTACGGAGGACTCGGCGTTCGGCCCGTCGGACCGGATCGGCCAGCTCACCATGCGTAACCTCGACATCGCCGACTCGCGGGCGAAGCTGGAGCAGTACGCCACCCTCGGCATGGTCGGCGGCCCGACCCCGCAGCGGATGGTCGGCGCCGCGCAGGCGGCCTCGACCGGGCTGATCGGTGCGATGCCGCAGGGCGGCGCGGAAGCCATCGCCTCCCGGGGCGTCTCGTCCGGCGACGACGAGGCGCTCGACCGCGCCGCGATGGAGTTCGGCGTCGACTGAGTGACGCCGGACGTTCCCCGAGGGCCCCTCGGCGGGAGGGGCCCCCGGGCCGCGTCGCTCGCGTTCTACCCGACCCTGAGGGCCAGCTTCCCGACGTAGTGATCGTTCAGGGCGCGATGCGCGTCCCCGGCCCGCTCCAACGGGAAGGTCCGGGCGATGTGGACCTCGAAGTGGCTCGCCTCGATGATCGCGTTCAGCCGATCGGTGGCGGTGCGGCTCCGATCCCCGTCGTAGTGGGACAGCGTCGCGCCCGGCGACGTCATCGGCGCGGGCAACACACCGTTCGGCCAGGCGATCCGTCCCGACTTCCTGATCGCGCGGAGGGATCGTTCGGCGACCTCGCCGCCCACGGTGACCAGAGCAGCGTCGAGCCCGCCCGGTGCGAACTCGAACGCCGCAGCCAACACGTCGTCTCTGCGACCGTCGACGGCGTCGTCGGCGCCCAGCCGCCGGGCCAGGGCGACCCCGTCGTCACCGGAGGCCACGGCCAGCACCCGGATGCCGCTGTGCCGCGCCAGTTGCACGGCCATGTGCCCGATACCCCCGCTGGCCCCGAAGACCATGAGCGTCTCGTCCGGCCGCAGGCCGAGCAGATCGAGACCGCTCAGTGCGGTCAGGGCGTCCCAGGGCATCGCGCCGGCCTGTCCGGTCGACAGCCGGTCGGGCACGCGAGCCACGAACTCCGCCTCGACGACGGCGTACTCGGCGTAGGAGCCACCACGCGGCACCGGCATCGTCGCGGCGTAGACCCGCTCGCCCACGTCGAACCGCGTGACGTTGCGGCCGACCGCGGCCACCGTGCCCGCCGCGTCCCAGCCGAGGACATAGGGGAAGGTCGACGCGATACCGAAAACGCCGTCGTATTCCCCCTCCCGCTCGCCCGCGTCCCAGGACCCGACCCCGGCGAACTCCACCCGGATGAGGACGTCGTCGTCGCCGACCTGCGGGAGCGGTATCCGGCGCGACGAGAGTTCGTCGACTCCGCCGAACCGGTCAAGGACGACCGCGTTCATCTGCGGCACCACGATCGCGCCGCCCGTTGTGCGCTCGACTCTGCTCTCCATCGGCCCCCCTCGTTTGCTTGAGTGCATCAAGGATCATTGGACCACAGGTATTTGAGTGAATCAAATAAATCATCTAGGCTGGGGACATGGCGCTGCCGAACGGACCCGTGACCGCCTCGTCCGAGGCCGAGGCCGTCCTGTTCGACCTGGTCGACGTGTACGACCGCGCCTACGAGGCGGCGGCAGCCGAGCTGTCGCTCAGCCCGGCGCAGGCATGTGTACTCGGGCGGCTCGACGAGCGACGGGGCATGGGCGCCCTGGCCGAGGAACTGGGCTGCGATGCCTCCAACATCACCCAGATCGTCGTGCGTCTCGAAGCGCTCGGCCTCGTGGCCCGCGAGCCGGATCCCCGGGACCGTCGCGCCCGACTCGTCGGGAGAACCCCCCGGGGAGACGAGGTCAACCAACGGTTCGCCGAGGCCTTCACGTTCGCCCGCACGGCGGTCGGACGACTCTCACCCGACGAGCAGGACCAGTTGACGGCGCTGCTGCGCAAGGCGCTGGGCTGACCCGCACCCCCGGCCGCACCCCGTCACGCTGGGAGACGACGCTTCACGCGGGCGGGCCGTAGCAGGCCGGGACCGAGCAACGTGGTCCGATACTGGGCGGCGCGGGCCGAAACCCGAGCGGCTGTCCGTGCGGAATTGACATCACGGACGGTAGCGTGTCGCCCGTGTTCCCTACCGTCCGTGAGGTACTCGCGCTGGACCCGGTCCGCCACGGCGCTCCGCGCCTGGTCGCCGGCGAAGCCGGCCTCGACCGCCCGGTGCGCTGGGTGCACGTCACCGAGGTACCCGACATCGCCCCCCTGCTCGGCGGCGGGGAGCTGGTGCTGACCACCGGCATCGGGCTGCCCGCCGACGACGCCGGGCTGCGCGCGTTCATCGGCGACCTGGCGGACGTCGGCGTCTCCGGTCTGGTCGTCGAGCTGGGCCGCCGGTACGCCAGCGCGGTGCCCCGGGTGATGGCCGCCGCCGCCGAACGGCGCGGGCTGCCCCTGGTCGAGCTGCGGCGGGCCACCCCGTTCGTCCGGATCACCGAGGCCGTGCACGCGTTGATCGTCGACGCCCAGCTGACCGAACTGCGGGCGACGGAGGAGATCCACCAACGCTTCACGGAGCTGTCGGTGGAGGGCGCCGACCCCGGCGAGGTGGTCCGGCAGGCCGCCGAACTCTCCGGCTGCCCGGTGGTGCTGGAGAACCTCTCCCGGCAGGTGCTCGCGTACGACCCGGCGGGGGAGAGCGCCGAGCTGCTGCTGGACTGCTGGGAGCAGCACTCCCGGCGGATCCGGCCGGCGGGACGGACCGCGTACGACGCCGACAACAGCTGGCTGGTCACCACCGTCGGCGCCCGGGGACAGGACTGGGGCCGGCTGCTGCTGCGCTGGCCGGGCGGGGGCGACCTGGCCGCCGACCGGCGCGGGTTCGAACCGGGCGAGGAGGGCGGCGCGACCGTCGGCATCGCCGCGCCGCCGACGGCCCCGCCCACCCGGCTGACCATCCTGGTCGAGCGGGCCGCCTCGACGCTGGCGCTCGGCCGGCTGATCCGGCGCGACGCCGAGGGCCTGGAGCGGCAGATCCACCGTACGCTGCTCACCGCCCTGCTCGACCACTCGCTGCCGGTCGACGAGGTGGCCCTGCGGGCCCGGGCGCTCGGCGTGGTGCTGGAGCGCCGGCACCTGGTCGGGGTCATGGTGCGGCATCGCGGCGACGACCAGGCGGGGGAGGGCGGCCCGCTCGCGGAGCCCGGCCACCCGGCTGAGGCCGGCGCGGCTGGCCCGCAGGCCGGCCCGGCGCGCCTGCGGGACCTGGCCGAGGCCGTCGGGCAGGCGTTGCGCGAGGCGAAGCTGACCGGGCTGACCAGCGCCGTCGACGACCAGGCGGTCGGGGTGCTGCTCGCCCTGCCGGAGCCGGCGGCCGAGGAGCGGGCGTTGGCCGCGTTCGCCGCCGCCCTGCGCCGCACCCGCCCGGACGCCCACGGCCGCCCGAACGGCGCGCCGCCGCAGGGCTGGGCGGTGCTCGTCGCGGCCGGGTCGGGTGTGGCCGGCCTGCGCGAGGCGCGACGGTCGCTGATCGAGGCCCGGCAGATCGCCGACGCCGCCCGCCGGGACCGGCGGGACCTGCCGGTCTTCCGGCTGCCGCACGTGGGGCTGGCGGGGCTGCTGCACCTGCTGCGCGACGAGCCCCGGTTGCAGACCTTCGTCGAGCGGGAACTCGGCGCGCTGCTCGCCTACGACGCGCAGCACCCCCGGGAGCAGTTGCTCGGCACGCTGCGCGCGTACCTGGAGCAGGGCCGGAACAAGTCGGCGGCGGCCGGCGCGGCGCACCTGTCCCGGCCGGCGTTCTACGAGCGCCTGGCCCGGATCCGCCGTGTCCTGGACGTGGACCTCGACTCGGTGGAGGCCTGCCTCTCCCTCCACGTCGCCCTCCTGGCCCTGGACGCCATCCGTACCCGCTGACGCTCCCGCCCGCCGCGCCTCCGTCCGGGACGGGGCGGGCGGTCAGGGGAGGGGAGTGAGGGCCTTTGCGTACGGTGGGGGGACGTGGTTCGGGCCGCCCGGGGTGAAGACGTCCGAGGCGGACGCCGCCGACCAGGCCGTCGCCGGAACCGCGTCGACCAGGGCGCGTACGACCGGGGCGTCGCGCCACTGGCCCTGCTCGGCGAGCAGGCTCAACGCCACCACCGACTCCTCCACCTCGCCGACGCACTCGAACGGCTTGTGCCCGTCCACGCCGAGCAGCTCCCGGTAGCCGGGGATCTGCGAGGAGTCGGCGAGCAGGTCGCCGCCGAAGATGTGGGTGACCCGCTCGCGGGACATGAACGGCGCCATGGCCAGGAAGACGAACCGGCACTTCGGGCAGTCGCGGCACCAGCGCTCGCTGGCGTCGCGCAGCTTGAACGCGGCGTTGCAGCTGGTCACGACGTCGTCGTAGCGGTCGATCTCGGCGAACGCGCGGGCGATGTGCAGCTCCGACAGCGAGCGCAGCAGCGAGAAGTACGGCTCGGTCAGCCCGGCGTGCCCGGCCAGCGCCGCCCGCAGCAGCCCCTCCGCCTCCACGCCCTTGGACCACTGGTGGTTGATCTCGTGGCCGTTCCAGACCAGGTTCGGGTCCGACGCCGACCGCTCGTTGGACATCACCACCGGGCCCAGCCCGTGCAGCACCGCCGTGGCGACCGCGATCAGCGAGTTGATCGCGGTGACCGGGATGTGGCCGTTGCGCGCCCCGGCTGCGTTCAGCTCGAACAGCACCGGGTCGATGCGCCGCCGGGCGGCGAGCGGGGTGAGCCCGGACGCCTCGTTCACCGCGACGATCACGTGGTTGGGGTTGACCGAGAACGGCACCGGGTCGAAGCCGGCCCGGCGCAGCGCCTCCAGGCTGACGATGGAGTCCTTGCCGCCGCCGACCGCGGAGAGCGGACGCCGGTCGGAGTCGTCGTACACCCGGGGCGCGGACACCTCGCCCGCCGGCACCTCCGGACGCAGCTCGAGCACGTGCGGCAGCTGGTTGCGGTACGCGTACTCCGCGAGGCCCTTGGTGTAGACGGCGGTGACCAGCTCGGCGGCGGCCGTGCCCAGCGGCGCCGGCAGCACCAGGCGGGGCGGCGCGGCGGCCTTGTAGTAGCTGACGCCGGCGACGACGTGCAGCAGCTCCAGCACCCGGCCGAGGGTCGCCACGGTCTCGTCCGACGGTGGCGCGTCCGGCAGGGGGAGGGTGACCACCTCGGTGAACCGCTGCTCGCCGTCGGGGCCCGTGAGGGCGTAGTCGAACAACACCTCCCCGGTGGAGAGGTCGATCGAGTAGGACGGGAAGGTGAAGGCGTCCATCCGCCGCAGCTGCTCATTGGGCACACGCCATACTAGGCCCTGGTTCGTCCGGCCGTGTCCGGCTGCGGCGGACCCGCCCCCGTCTCACCGTCGAGATCCCCCGAGGAGAGCCCGTGCGCCTGTCTGACCTGCGCGGACGTACCGTCGCCGTCTGGGGGGCCGGCCGGGAGGGCCGGGCCGCGGTGATCGCGGTCGCCGCACACGGCCCGGCCGACCTGGTCGCCGTCGACGACAGCGCCAACTTCCTCAGCCTGCCCTGGGAGGGGCCCCTGGCGGAGGCGGCGCCGCTGGTCACCGGCGAGGAGGGCTTCGCCCGGCTGGCCGCCGCCGACGTGGTGGTCCGCTCGCCCGGCGTGCCGCAGACCCACCCGTGGCTGGTCGAGCTGCGCCGGCGCGGCGCGACCGTGACCCAGGGCACGGCGCTGTGGATGGCCGACCACGCCGCCCGTACGGTCGGCGTCACCGGCAGCAAGGGCAAGAGCACCACGTCCAGCCTGCTCAGCCACCTGCTCGCCGCCGTGGACCGGCCGAACGTCTTCGGCGGCAACATCGGCGTGCCGACGCTGGACCTGCCGGAGGCGGAGCTGTACGTGCTGGAGCTCTCCAGCTACCAGTGCAGCGACCTGACGGACTCGCCGCGAGTGGCGGTGGTCACCTCGCTCTTCCCCGAGCACCTCGACGCGCACGGCGGCGAGCGTGAGTACTACCGCGACAAGCTCAACCTGCTGGCGCACGGGCCGCGGACCGTGGTGGTCAACGGCGCCGACCCGAGGCTCGCCCTCGAACTGGGCGACCGCGCGGCGGTACGCGCCGGCCTGCCGGACACCGTCCACGTGGCCGGCGGCGCGGACGGTACGCCCTGGTTCCACCTCGGCGACCGGCCGCTGTTCCCGCGCGCCGTGCTGCCGCTCGTGGGCCGGCACAACGAGGGCAACCTCTGCGTGGCCCTCGCCGTGCTCGACGCGCTCGGCGTCGACGTGGTGGCCCGCAAGGACACCCTGGCCGTGGCGGTCGCCGGGTTCCAGGGGCTGGCCCACCGGCTCACCGAGATCGCCGACCCGTCCGGCCTGACCTTCGTCGACGACACCCTCGCCACCAGCCCGTACGCGGCCATGCACGCCATCGACGCGTACGAGGGGCGGCCCTTGACGGTGATCGTCGGCGGCACCGACCGGGGCCTGGACTACACGCCGCTGCGCGAGCACCTCGCGGAGCGCGAGCTCACCGTGCTCGGCATCCCCGACAGCGGCGCCCGGATCGTCGAGGCGCTCGCCGGGCTGCCGAAGGTGCGTACCGAGGTGGTCGACGACCTGGTCGCCGCCGTCCGGCTGGCCCGCGAGCTGACCCCGGCCGACGGGGTGGTGCTGCTCTCCCCGGCCGCGCCCAGCTACGGGCGGTTCCGCAACTTCGAGCACCGCTCCGAGGTCTTCGCCCAGGCGGTACGCGACACCGCCGGCTGACTCAGCCCCGCTCGGCCGGCGTCGGGTCCGGCGTACGCGCGCCCGGCAGCAGCGCGGTGCCGTCGTCCCTGTCGTCCTCGTCCTCGTCCGTGGTCTCCGGCCCGTTTGCCGGGGGCGTCGCAGTGGCGTCGGCCGGTTCGCGCCGCTTGTCGGGCGTCCAGGCGAAGGCGAGGGCCCCGCCGACGAGGGCAAGCAGCATCCCGATCAGGAAGCCGCCGAGGTTCGAGGTCAACCAGGAGACCAGCCCGAGCAGCAGCGACAGCACGGCGTAGAAGACCCGCTGCTGCGGCGTGGCGATCAGCAGCACCCCGCAGAGCACCAGGACGGCCGGCACCAGGTACGCGGCCAGCCCCTGCGGCCCGACGTGCAGCAGCACCCCGAGCGGCGCGCGCAGCGTCACGAGCATCTCCACGCCGCCGAGCGCGATGAGCACGCCGGCGGTGAACGGGCGGCCCCGCCGCCAGCGGCGCCAGCGCCCGCCGGGGCGGCGGGCGGCCGGCACCGGGTGGTGTCGTCCGGCGGTCACGTCAGCATCCGTCGGAGGTGAATGCCATGCGCAGGTTGGGCAGGTTGAACACGGCCGCCGTGGTGGCGTAGTTGTTCTGCCGCAGGTTGGTGATGGTCACCGTGTCGGCCTGCTGGGCGAAGACGCCGGGGTTGCCCCTCACGCCGGGCACCTGGTCGAGGGTGCTGGCGTCCTGCCCGACGTTGATGTTCCGGAACGAGGCGTTGCCGGCGACCTCGTCGCCGTCGACGACCAGGGTGCGGGCGGTGACCGGCTTGCCGTCGCCGCCGGCGGTGATCTTCAGGTACACGCCGCCCAGGTTGATGCTCTGGCAGAGGTTGGTCAGCTCGGCCTTGTCGATCGCCGACACGATCACCAGGACCTGCCCGCCGGTGTCGCCCTGGTTGGGGCTGTCCGGGATCATCTGGTCGAGGGTGGCGAACTGCTCGAATCCGGTGCCGGTGAGCTTGTCGGCGGTGACGGTGAACGGCATGCCGGAGATGGCGAACTGGGCGCCCAGCACGCCCTGGGCGGTCAGCACGACCATGCCGGCGGCGCCCGCCACGACGGTGCCCAGCGTGACGGCGAACCGGCGCCAGCGCACGCCGCTGCGCGGCGGATCGGGTTCGACCGGTGCGATCTGCTCCGACATGACGGCTCCCTTTCGAGATCAATTCATCCACGACAATGGGAAATCAGCTTGAGCGTTTGCGCAGGCTGAAGTTACCGCCGAGTAAATGGCTGGTCAACGGCTGGCGGGTACTGGTTGAGGCGGTATCTGCCAAATGCGGCCAAAGTGAAAAACCGCTGCGGTTTCAGACCCGGCGTCAGGGGAGCGCGGCCGCCTCGCCGGTCGGCGCGCACGGCGCGGTGGTGCCCGGGCCGTCGGCCGGGCGGGCCAGCCGCGTCGCCCGGGCCGCGTCGTCGGGGCCGAGGAAGGGCGCGGTGGCCGCGTAGGTGAGCACCGGCAGCAACTGCGGCAGCTCCGCCGCCCGGCCCCGGGCCACCCAGCTGCGCACGGTGGCGTGGATCCCGCCGACCACGGTGGACACCAGCGCGTCGCGGTCCACGTCCACGGCCGTCGGGCCGGGGCCGGCGTCGGCGAAGAACCGGCGGAAGCTGAGGAGCAGCGCGTCGCGCTCCCGGCGGGCGTCCGGGCCGGCCGCGTCCACCTCGACGAGCGCCATGCGGGCGAAGGCGGGCACGCTCGCCAGCACCTCCAGCAGGGTGCGCAGCGCGGCGCGGGCGGCGTCCGACCACGCCGGTCCGGCCTCGCGGTAGGCGCTCTCCATGAGCTGTGACAGCACGGCGATGCCGTGCCGGTACGCGGCGAGGAAGGCGTCCTCCTTGCCGCTGAAGAGGGCGTAGAAGGCCGGCCGGGTCACCCCGGCGGCGTGGCAGATGTCGGTGACCCGCGCGTTGTCGTAGCCCTTCGTCGCCACCTCCCGCACGAGCCCGTCGAAGAGGCGGTCCCGCTGGGTGGCGGCCACCGCCTCGGCGGAGAGCCGGCGCGGACCGCGCTTGATCGCGCGGTCGGGGTCGCGGCCGGGGCGTGCGCCCGGCAGGGGTGCCGGATGCGGGCGGCGCGGCGTGGTCAACGTACCCACCTCTCGATTCGATTGACTTTGAGACCCTCCGGGGTTTATAACTTTCTGCACGCTCAGTCGGGATCCCATCACCTTGGGTGATCTTCCGGATGGTCACCCTTCGACTCGTCGAAGGAGGGTTCGATGGCCGCCATTATCGCGGAACAGGAGCGCCCTCCCAAGGCCGGAAAGACGCAGGTGACGCCGCTACGCCGCGGCACACCACGCCGACCTGCCCGCTGAGGTCGCGACACCACCACCACCGCCGCCCGGCCCCGACGGCCGCCCGGCATCCTCCACCGCCGTCCGCGACGCGACGGCCCCCGACGCCCGCGCGGGCACCCCCGCCCGCGCCATGTCGATCACCCCGTCCCCCGAAAGGAAGAACCATGCTCAGGTACGGACGAATCGGCGTGGGTCTCGCCACCCTCGCGCTGCTGACCGGCCTCGGCGCCGCCCCGGGCTCCGCCGCCGCCCCGGCACCGCTCGCCAACAACGTGCTGACCTACCCGACGCCGGGTGGCACCGCCGTCGCCGTCAACGATATGATCCAGGCCAGCCTCAGGACCGGCACCAACGCCACCTTCTACTCCTCCGCCACGGGCACCACCGGCGTGAAGTGCGCCGTGTCCAGCTTCAGCGCCAAGGTGCTGAGCAACCCGGCGGCCCCGGGCACCGCCACCGAGAGCCTGACCGCCCAGTCCTTCACCAGCTGCACCACCAACGTCATCGGCACCACCGGGGTGCAGAGCGTGACCGTCCAGAACCTGCCCTACGCGACCTCGGTCACCAGCGCCGGGGTGGTCAAGATCAGCGGTACGGCGACGGCGCCGATCCAGAGCACCGTCGTGCTGAACTCGCTGCTCGGCCCGATCACCTGCGTGTACCGGACCGGCACCAACAGCCTGACCGGCACGGCGACCAACGCCAACAACTCGATCACCTTCACCAACCAGACGCTGACGAAGTTCTCCGGCCCCAGCCTCTGCTTCGGCACGGCGTACTTCTCCGCGGCGTACTCGCCGGTGCGCGACGCCACCAAGGGCAACAGCCCCGTCTACGTCAACTGACCGCGCTCCACCGGGCCGGCGTGCGGCGCTGCGTCGCGCGTCGGCCCCCGGCCGTGCGTCGACCAGCCGTCGCCCAGCGTCGCGTGCAGGGCGCGCATCGACCGGATGGCCGAGCGGATCTCCTGGAGGTAGCGGCCCGGGGTGAGCGCCGGCTCGGGCAGCCCGGCCACGTCGGGCAGGGCCGGGTCGACGCCGACGGTCTCGATCGCGCAGCCGTACGGCCCGGCGAGGGTGCGCAGCGCGTCGCAGTGCTGGAACGGCACGTAGACCGGCGCGGTCACCGTCAGCACCGGATCGCCGGCGCGCAGGCGGACGTGCTCGGCCCAGAACCGCTGGGTGTCGGCGGTGTGCGCGCGGCGCCGCGCCGGATCACTGGACGGCGCCGCCAGCACCCGCACCGGCGGGCCGTCCGCCGGCCGGTACGTGCGCGACGACCAGGAGTGGTGCGGGTGCCCGGCGTCCCGACCGTCGTCCTCGGCCGGGGCGGCCACCCCGAACTCGCGTCGCACCGCGGCGTCCAGCGCCGCCACCTCCGTGTCGCAGGGCGGTACGCCGGCCGCGTCCAGGGCCCGGCACTCCACCTCGGACAGGGGGCGGAAGCTGCCCAGCACCGCCACCTCGCCGGTGACCCGGGTGCCGGCGCGCAGCAGGTGCGCCGCGTACGCGACCCGGCGCTGGCAGGCGTGCGCCAACCCGCCGAGCACGACCAGGTGGGCGTAGCGCGGCCGGGCCGGCGCCGCCGGACGCACCATGCCGAGCGCGGCGGCGGTGGCGAGCACCAGTCGCGCGGTGGCCGGGTCGAAGGCCGGCTCCCGGGCGTCCGGGCGCTCGCGGCCACCCCGGAAGTCCCAGTGCCGGGCCGAGAAGTCGTCGAGCCGGGCCAGCACCGCCGCCAGGTCCCCGTCCGGCCAGTCGCCGCCGAAGTGCCCGACGAGGCCGCGCAGCGGCGCCGAGCCCACCCAGGCCCGTACGCCGGCCGTGATCGCTTCGGCGCTCGTGCCCGCCGCGCCGCTCGGGAGCGCCACCTCACCGGTCTGCACCGCCGGATCGTACCGGCGGCCGGGCCGCCGGGCCGGCGCACGGGCGGGTCGTCGCCGGCCCGGGGCGACGACGGTGTCGGGCGGCCCCCGAGCCGGGGGCACACCGACCCTTGTCCCCGCCGCCGGGTGGTGGCAGCGTGCGGTTACCGCGAACGCCGCTGAGAGGGTGCGACGATGACCACCGACGATCTGCCCGCCCGGCACCGGGTCGTGCTCCCGTCCTGGATGCCGCTCTACCACGACGAGCCGAGCGAGCTGGTCTCCGGCTCCCGCGAGGCGGCGGGGGTGGCGGCGTGAGCGCGTCGGAGCACGACGTGGACGTCATCGGGCACTTCGTCGACGGCAAGCCGTTCAGTGGCTCGTCCGGGCGGCACGGGGACGTCTTCGACCCGGCGACCGGTCGGCGTACGGCCCGGGTGGAGCTGGCCTCGGCGGCGGACGTCGCGGTCGCGGTGGAGGCCGCCGGGCGCGCGGCCCGGCTCTGGCGGGACGCGTCGCTGGCCAGGCGCACGGCCGTGCTGTTCGCCTTCCGGGAGCTGGTGCGCGCGCGGCGGGACCGGCTCGCCGAGGTGATCACCGCCGAGCACGGCAAGGTCCTCGCCGACGCCGCCGGCGAGGTACAACGCGGCCTGGAGATCATCGAGTACGCCTGCGGCATCCCCTCGGCGCTGCGCGGCGGATTCAGCGAGAACGTCTCCACCGAGGTCGACTCGTACACCCTGCGGCAGCCGCTCGGCGTCGTCGCGGTGATCTCCCCGTTCAACTTCCCGGCGATGGTGCCGCTGTGGTTCCTGCCGATCGCGGTGGGCTGCGGCAACGCGGTGGTGCTCAAACCGAGCGAGAAGGACCCGAGCGCGGCGCTGCTGCTGGCGCAGTGGTTCGCCGAGGCCGGACTGCCCGACGGGGTGCTCAACGTGGTCAACGGCGACGCCGAGGCCGTGGACGCGCTGCTGGAGCATCCCGGCGTGAAGGCCGTCTCGTTCGTCGGCTCCACCCCGGTCGCCCGGTACGTCCACCAGCGCGGCACCGCCGCCGGCAAGCGGGTGCAGGCCCTGGGCGGGGCGAAGAACCACATGGTGGTGCTCCCCGACGCGGACCTGGACCTGGCCGCCGACGCGGCGGTCAACGCCGGTTTCGGCTCGGCGGGGGAGCGGTGCATGGCGATCTCGGCCCTGGTCGCGGTGGAGCCGGTCGCCGACGCCCTGGTGGCCCGGATCGCCGCGCGGATGCGCCGGCTGCGCACCGGCGACGGCCGGCGTGGCTGCGACATGGGCCCACTGGTCACCGCCGCGCACGCCGCCCGGGTGCGCTCGTACGTCGAGGCGGGGGTGGCCGCGGGCGCGGTGCCGGTGGTGGACGGCCGCGACGTCGAGCCGGACGGCGACGCCGACGGGTTCTGGCTGGGCCCGACGCTGTTCGACCACGTCACCCCGGACATGTCGATCTACACCGACGAGATCTTCGGCCCGGTGCTCGGCGTCGTGCGCGTCGGCTCGTACGACGAGGCGGTGGAACTGGTCAACGCCAACCCGTACGGCAACGGCACGGCGATCTTCACCAACGACGGCGGCGCGGCCCGGCGCTACCAGCACGAGGTGGAGGTCGGCATGGTCGGCGTCAACGTGCCGATCCCGGTACCGATGGCCTACTACTCCTTCGGCGGCTGGAAGGCCTCGCTCTTCGGCGACCTGCACGCGCACGGCGAGGACGGGGTGCGCTTCTTCACCCGGGGCAAGGTGGTCACCAGCCGCTGGCCGGACCCCCGGCAGGGCGGGGTCAACCTCGGCTTCCCCACCCAGACCTGAGTAGGCGCAGGGTGCCAGCCCCGACCAGGTACGCCACCAGCGCCGCCGCCGGCAGCCCCATCGGCTCGGGCGCCGACCTCGGCGTCTGGGCGTTGACCATCAGGGCGTACACCACGGCGGCGAAACCGGCGGCGGTGAGCGCGCTGCGCGCGGTGGCCCGCCACCCGGGGTCGGCCGGCGTGCGGCCCGACGTGGCCGCGCCGTCGGTCCGCCGACCCTGCCCGGCGCGGTGGGCCCGCCGGCCGTTCCCGTCGCGATCGGCGCTGCCGCCGCGTGCGTCGCCGTCGGTCCGGCCCTGCCCGGCGCGGCCGGTACGGGCCTCGACGGGGCCGAAGACGGCGACCAGGGCGGCCAGCACCACGGTCAGCATCAGCACCCAGGGCGCCCGCCAGGCCAGCCAGGCGGCCGACCCGACCGGCGGGGTCGGCAGCACCCCGGCCGCGTCCAGCGCCCCCACCAGCAGGATCGCGGCGCTGAGGTGCCAGAGGAAGACGGTGAGCACGACGGCGTTCACCGCGATCACCGCCTGCCACGGGCGGGGGCGGCGCAGCCAGCGCTCCGCCGGGTCGCGCAGCAGCAGGATCAGCCCGAACTGGGCGACGGTCAGCGTGAGCAGGGCCAGGCTGGGCGGGGCCGCGTTGTCGAGCCGCTCGCCCGGCACGTTGAGCATGCTCACCGGGTACGGTCCGACGGTGGTCAGCAGCACCGTCGCCACCAGCCCGCCCAGCAGCGCCGCCGCGCCCGCGCGGCGCGACAGCGGCAGCCGACGTCCCCGCGCCCGGTCGCGCGCGGACGCGGGGCGCGGCGGGTGCCCGCCCGCCGCGTCCGGGTGGGCGTCGTGACGCCCGGCGTCGGCGTCGCGCCAGGCGATGCCGAGCTGGTGCACGGCCAGCCAGCCGAAGACGTAGTTCGGCAGCGCCAGCTCGGCCGGGCCCAGCGCCCGCCCCACGTCGCCGGCGACGACCAGCGCGGCCAGTGCCGCCGGCACGAGCAGGCCGAAGCGCCGGTGCAGGGCGAGCATCGCCGGGGTCAGCGGCACCACGATCAGGTAGGCGGCGAGGAACCAGAGCGGGATCGTGGCGAACCACGCGACCGTACGCACCAGCGTCGCCGCGACGCCGACGAGCGACGCGAGCGCGGCCGCTGCGGCGATCACCAGCAGCAGCGCGGTCGTGGGGCGCAGCAGCCGGGCGCCCCGGCCCAGCAGCCAGGCGGTGGCGTCGACGCCGGCGGCCCGGCGGGAGGTCAACGAGGCGGCGTTGGCGTACCCGCCGACCAGGAAGAAGATCGGCATGACCTGGGCGATCCAGGTGAGCGGGTACGCCCACGGCAGATCGGGCAGCGCGGAGCGTCCGGTCGGTCGGCCGGCGGCGTCCTCGCCGATCGCGGCGACCGCCCAGTGGCCGAGAACGACCATGCCGATGGCGAGCGCCCGGAGCAGGTCGACGTAGCGTTGCCGACCAGCGGGGGTGCGCGCGGCGAGTTGCCGCAGGCGGCGCATGGCCCCGAGGGTACGTCAGGTGCGGGCTGGCCGCTGCTGATAACGGTTCGGTCCCCGGGGGTTGAAGTCCGCGCCCTCCTGCCGTAGAAATTCTTCAGCAACATATTGCTAACTGAAGACAAATTCCCCCTGCGCCTCGTGTGGCGGTCGCCATCCCCCATCCGGCGCCCGCCCGGACCGATCCGAGGAGAGACCCATGAACAGGCGTGACATCCTGCGGCGCACCGCCGCCGCCGGCCTCCTGGCCACCCCCGCCGCCGGCCTGCTGACCGGCTGCGCCACGGGCGGTGGCGACGACGACAAGGGCGACGCCGGCACCTACAAGGGCACCAAGAGCGAGCAGAACCCGCTCGGTGTCAAGGAGGACGCGCCCCTCGAGGTGGTGATCTTCAACGGTGGCTTCGGCGAGGAGTACGCGAAGGCCCACGAGGCCATGTACACCGAGAAGTACCCGAAGGCGAAGATCAACCACTCGGCGACGCAGGAGATCGCGAAGACGCTCCAGCCGCGCTTCGTCGACAACACCCCGCCGGACGTCGTCAACAACTCCGGCGCCAACCAGATCGACTTCAACGGTCTGGTGTCGCAGAACGCCATCGCCGACCTGGGCGAGCTGCTCGCCGCGCCGAGCCTCGACATCCCGGGCAAGACGGTCAAGGACACGCTGCTGCCGGGCGCCGTCGAGGTCGGCTCGTACGACGGCAAGTTCCTGGTGATGAACTACACCTACACCGTCTACGGCATCTGGCACTCCACCAAGCTCTTCGCCGAGCGCAAGTGGGAGTACGCCAAGACCTGGGACGAGCACATCGCGCTGTGCAAGCAGATCAAGGCCGCCGGCATCGCCCCTTGGACGTACGCGGGCGCGCACCCGCGCTACATGAGCTGGCCGGTCATCTCGACCGCCATCAAGTTCGGCGGCCCCTCGGTCGCCACGGCGATCGACAACCTGGAGCCCAACGCCTGGAAGTCCGACGCGATGAAGACCGCGGCCGACGCCTGGCACCAGATCGTCAAGGACAAGTTCATCCTCGAGGGCTCGCCCGGCCTCGACCACAAGCAGTCGCAGACCGCGTGGTGCCAGGGCAAGGCGGCCTTCATCTCCTGCGGTTCCTGGCTGGAGAGCGAGCAGAAGGACGTCACGCCGGCCGGATTCAACATGACGATCCAGCCGACCCCGAGCCTGGGCAGCGGCGACAAGCTGCCGTTCGAGGCCGTCCGGGGCACCGCCGGCGAGCCGTTCATGGTCCCGGCGAAGGCGAAGAACGTCGCCGGCGGCCTGGAGTTCTTCCGGGTCATGCTCTCCAAGAAGGGCGCACAGGACTTCACCAAGAAGGTCTCCAGCCTGACCGTGGTGGCCGGCGCCAGCGAGGGCGTCGAGCTGCCGTTCGGGCTGAACACGGTCGTCAAGGCGCTGGAGGCATCCGGCAGCAACGGCTTCAACTGGGTCTACAACAACTACTACCGCAAGCTGGAGCGCAACCTCGTCGACGCCGCGTGCGGCGAGTTCTTCAGCGGTCGGATCGGCCCGGCGGAGTTCCTCGACCAGTGCCAGAAGGGCGCGGACTCGATCGCCCAGGACAGCTCGATCAAGAAGTACAAGCGGGCCGTCTGACATCCCGGCCGGTGGGGGCGGGGACGTCCCGCTCCCACCGGGCCGACGCTGAAGAGGTAGGACCTCATCGTGAGACATGGCAAGTACCCGCTGATCGTCACCTTCCTGGTGCCGCCGGTGCTGCTCTACGTCATCTTCGTCGTGTCGCCGTACCTGCAGGCGTTCCAGATCTCCACCACCGACTGGCTCGGCTACTCGGCCGACGCCAACTCCGTCGGGCTGGCGAACTTCAAGACGCTGTGGAACGACGACTACGTCTGGAACGCGTTGAAGAACAACGCGATCCTGCTGGCGCTGGTTCCGGTGCTGACGATCGTGCTCGGCCTCTTCTTCGCCGCCATGCTCAACATGGGCGGGCGCAAGGGGCGGGCGGGGGTCAGCGGGGTACGCGGATCGTCGTTCTACCGCACGGTCTACTTCTTCCCCCAGGTCCTCTCCGTCGTCATCATCGCGCTGCTGTGGAAGGAGGTCTACCACCCGAACAAGGGCCTGCTCACCAGCGCCCTGAACAGCGTCGGTCTGGGCGCGCCCACCTGGCTGGGGGATCCGAGGACGGCCTTCTGGTGCGTCCTCGCGGTGATGATCTGGAGCAACGTCGGCTTCTACGTGGTGCTCTTCGGCGCGGCCATGTCGGCCATCCCCAAGGAGATCTACGAGGCCGTCATGCTCGACGGCGCCTCCCGGCTGACCACGCTGTGGAAGGTGACCATCCCGCTGCTGTGGGACACCGTCCAGGTCGCCTGGGTCTACCTGGCCATCTTCGCCCTGGACGGGTTCATCCTGGTGCAGTTGATGACCAACGGCGGCCCCAACTTCTCCACCGACGTCATCGGCGTGCGGATGTACGACACGGCGTTCGGCAGCGAGACGAAGTTCGGCTACGCCTCGGCGATCGGCGTGGTGATGTTCTTCCTGACCCTCACGGTGGCGGTGCTGGCGCTGCGGGCCAGCAAGCGAGACAGGATCGAGTACTCGTGACGACTCTGGACAAGCCCGCCCCCGTGGCCCTGCCCCGCGAGCCCTCCGGCCCCGCCGACCGCCCGGTGCGCCGCGAACTCGGCGTCGCCAACGTGCTGTCGCACGGCTTCCTGCTGTTCTGGGGCGCGCTGACCGTACTGCCGCTGCTCTGGATGTTCATCAGCTCGTTCAAGAGCAACGCGGAGATCCTGGCCGACCCGTGGTCGCTGCCCGGCGCGCTGCGCTTCGACAACTGGTCGCGGGCGTGGAGCGGTGCGCACATCGGCCAGTACTTCCTCAACAGCCTGGTGGTGGTCGCGGGCTCGGTCACCCTGACCATGCTGATGGGGGCCACCGCCGCGTACGTCTTCGCCCGCTACGAGTTCCGCGGCAAGCAGGTCGTCTACTACCTGTTCGTCGGTGGGCTGATGTTCCCGGTCTTCCTCGCCCTGGTGCCGCTGTTCTTCGTGGTGCGCAACGCCGGCCTGTTCGGCACCTGGACGGGTCTCATCCTGGTGTACGCGGCCTACTCGCTGCCGTTCACGGTGTTCTTCCTGACCGCCTTCTTCCGTACCCTGCCCACCGCCGTCGCGGAGGCGGCCCTGGTCGACGGCTGCGGTCACTTCCGGCTGTTCTTCCAGGTGATGCTGCCGATGGCGCGTCCGGGACTGATCAGCGTCGCCATCTTCAACTTCCTCCAACACTGGAACCAGTTCCTGCTACCCCAGGTGCTCATGCAGGGCGACGAGTCCAAGTGGGTGCTGGCCCAGGGGCTCGCCGCGCTCTCGGTCAACCAGGGGTACGCGGGCGACTACGCGCAACTCTTCGCCGGTCTCACGATCGCGGTGGTCCCGGTCCTGCTGGTCTACATCCTCTTCCAGCGCCAGGTCCAGTCCGGCCTGACCGCCGGCCAGCTCAAGTAGCTCCGTCGGCTGCCGGCGACGGCCTCGTTCGTCGGCGCGGGCCGAGACCGATTCTGATCCCATCGCCCCGGGTCTGCCGGACGTCGCCGACCCGGAGCGGCGAGCGGAGCCGGTGGGGTGCCTCGGCCGCTGTCGAGCTGCCCCGTCCATGAAACCGCGACGTCGGACCCGCCGGCCCGCCACGCTCAGCCCGGCGTCCGGCGTCCTCGTCCGGCGTCGGGCGTCCGGCGTCGGGCGTCCGGCGTTCTGCGTCCGGCCGTCCGGAGTCCTCCGCCCGGAGTCCGCGTCGAGGGTGGTCCTGTGCGCGGGGCAGCTCGACAGCGGCCGATCGCCCTCCACCGCGCCGGGGCGCCGACGGCGGTGGCGGGCAGCACGTCCGGCCGCGCGGGTCAGGCCGTCGGCGGCACCAGCAGGGCGTGCAGGGCGACCGGGTCGGTCACCTCGGGCAGGTCGAGCGCGGCGAGCCACGCCGCCGCGGCGGCGCCGTCGCCGGCCGAGTGTAGCGGCGCGTCCGGCCACTGCCGACCGACCTGGGCCCGTACCGCCGCGGCGAGCGGGGTGTCGCCGGTCAGCAGGCCGCCGCCGAGGACGATCGGGGAGGCGTCGCCGGCCGGGCGGATCCGCGCGGCGCTCTCCGCCAGGTGCGCTGCGGCCTCGTCGATCAGTCCGCCGGCGACCGGCTCCCCGTCGACGGCGGCGGCGACCACGAGGGGCGCGAGCCGCGCCAGCTCCACGGGGGGCCGGCGGGTCACCGCCTGGACCAGGGCGTCGACCGTGTCCCGGGGGCGGGCCGCCACGTCGGCGGAGCCGAGCAGTTCGGTGAGCACCTGCGCCGCCAGCCGGCCCGGCGCGTGCCCCCGGTCGAGGTCGGCCAGCAGCCGGCGGACCGCCTCGCGGCCCAGCCAGAAGCCGGATCCCGCGTCGCCGAGCAGCCAGCCGTGACCGTCGGCGACCCGTTCCAGCCGTAGCTCGCGGACCCGGGCGGCGATCGCCCCGGTGCCGGCGATGAGCACCGTGCCGTCGGGGCTGGCGGTGCCCGAGGCGTACGCGACCAGCGCGTCGCCGTGCACCGCGTACGGGCAGCGCAGGCCGGCGTCGCGCCAGGCACGGTCGAAGGCGTCGCGGCCCGCCGGGTCGGCGAGCAGCCGGCCCGCCCCGGCCAGCCCGATCGTGCCGCCCCGCACCCGGGCGGGATCGACGTCGGCGAGCGCCTCGCGCAGGGCGGCCAGCAGCTCGCCGGCGGCCCGCTCGGCGCCGTGGCTGGTGGGGTTTCCGCCGCCCGCCCGGCCGCTGCCCAGCCGCCGCCCGTCCAGGGCCAGGGCGGTCGCCCGGGTGGACGTACCTCCGACGTCGAGACCGACCACGACGCTGCCGGACATCCGCACCCACCCCTCGATCGACGCCGCGTTCATGCTGGTCGGCCCGGCGGCGGCCGGCAAGGGGCGGACGGGTTCCCGGGCTGTGCGCCAGGTAACAGTTTGAAAACTTCGCCCACGGTCTTGACACGGAGGGGCTTTCAGTAAGAACTTTTACCACTAACAGTTAACACTCTTTTCCGAAAGGTGCCCCATGGTTGATCACGAGGTGGACACCTCCGCGGGGACCGCGGTGGTCGACGCCGGCGCGGTCGACCGGCGGGGGGCGCTCGGGGTCGGCTCCGACGGCGTGCTGGCCCGGGTCCGGGCCGGCGCGGGCGAGCTGACGGGGGCACTGCGCCGCGTCGCTGAGCACGTGCTCAGCGACCCGGAGGCCGCCGCCAGGGCGACCATCGTGGAGCTGGCCGAGCGCAGCGGCACCTCCCCGGCGACGATCACCCGCTTCTGCCGGGCGATGGGCTTCGACGGCTACGCCGACCTGCGACTCGGCATCGCCGCCGAGACCGGCCGGGCCCGCTCCGCCGGCTGGACCGTCGACATCGGACGCGAGATCCAGCCGAGTGACCCCCTCGCCCGGGTGCTCGACCAGATCATGGCCGCCGACACCCGCGCCATGCACGACACCGCCGCGCTGCTCGACCTCGCCGAGGTCGAACGGGCCGCCGTCGCCATCGCCGGGGCGTCCCGGGTGAACATCTTCGGGGCCAGCGGCAGCGCCCTGGTCGGCGAGGAGATGCAGTTCAGCCTGCACCGCATCGGGGTGGCGGCCTGGGCCTGGAACGACGTGCACGAGGGCCTCGCCAGCGCGGCCCTGCTGCGCCAGGGCGACGTGGCGCTCGGCATCTCGCACACCGGCCAGACCCGGGAGACCATCGAGATGCTCGCCGAGGCCGGCAGCCGGGGCGCGACCACCGTGGCGCTGACCGGGTTCCCCCGCTCGCCGCTGGCCGAGCTGGCCGACATCGTGCTGCTCACCGCCAGCCAGGCCACCACCTTCCGCCCCGACGCGCTCTCCGCCCGGCACCCGCAGCTGGTCGTGCTCGACCTGCTCTACATCGCCGTCGCCCAGCGCACCCACGACCGCGCCCACGCGGCCTTCCGGCGTACCGCCCAGGCCGTCGACGGGCACAAGGCCGCGAAGGGGGCCACCGCATGATCAGTGCACAGGGGTACGCCGACGCCGTCCGCCCGGTGCTCGACCGGCTCGTCGACGCCAGCGCCGACGGGATCGGCGCCGCCGCCGACCTGATCACCACCAGCCTGCGCGCCGGCGGGGTGCTCCAGGCGTTCGGCGCCGGCCACTCCGAGGCGTTCGCCGCGGAACTGGTCGCCCGGGCCGGCGGACTGGTGCCCACCAACCGGCTCTCCCTGCACGACCTGGTGCTGCACGGCGACGCCCCGCGCGACGTGCTCGCCGACCCCAAGCTGGAGCGCGATCCCGCCGTCGCCCACCAGCTCTACGTGCTGGCGGCCCCGCAACCACGCGACGTGTTCGTGGTGGCGTCCCAGTCCGGCATCAACGGCTCGGTGGTCGAGCTGGCGACGCTGGTCACCGGACGCGGCCACCCGCTGATCGCGGTCACCTCGGTCGCGCACACCGCACGGGTCGCCCCACGGCACCCGTCCGGCCGGCGCCTCGCCGACCTCGCCGACGTCGTGCTGGACAACGGCGCGCCGTACGGCGACGCACTGCTGCCGCTCGAGGGCGGCGGCGCGGTCTGTGCGGTCTCCTCGGTCACCGCGGCGCTGCTGGCGCAGCTGCTGACCGCCGAGGTCGTACGACGGTTCCACCAGGCCGGGGAGGTACCCCCTATCTACCTCTCCGCCAACGTCCCCGGCGGGGACGAGCACAACCACGCCCTCGAGTCGCGGTACGCCGGGCGCCTCCGGCGCACCGCCTGACCCGAACACACAAGGAGAGACGACGATGTCGATTACCCCCGACAACCCGGCCGACCTGAGCCGCCGGACCGTGCTGCGTCGGGCCGCCGCGGTGGGCCTGCTCGCCACCCCGGCCGCCGGCCTGCTGAGCGCCTGCGCGACCAGCGGCGGCGACGAGAAGAACGAGCAGGTCGCGGGCGGCACCAAGAGCGCCACCAACCCGCTCGGCGTCGCCGAGGACGCCCCCATCGAGGTGGTCATCTTCAACGGTGGCTACGGCGAGAAGTACGCCACCGACGTGCACCAGCCGCTGTACAAGAAGGCGTTCCCGAAGGCCGAGGTCAAGCACCAGTCGACCCAGGCCGTGTCCACGGTGCTCCAGCCGCGGTTCGCCTCGGGCAACCCGCCGGAGTTCGTGAACAACTCCGGCGAGAAGCTGATGGACTTCGGCGCCCTGGTCGCCGACGGCCAGCTTCAGGACCTCACCGAGCTGTGGGACGCCCCCTCGGTCGACGACCCGAACAAGAAGGTCCGCGACACCGTGGTGCCGGGCACCGTCGACGTCGGATCCTTCAACGGCAAGCCGTACGTCCTGTACTACGTCTCCACCGTCTTCGGCATCTGGTACTCGGGCAAGCTGTTCAAGGACAACGGCTGGGCGCCGGCGAAGGACTGGTCGGAGTTCACCGCCCTGCTCGACAAGATCAAGGCCAAGGGCATCACCCCGTACGGCTACGCCGGGGCGAATGCCGCGTACTACCAGTGGAACGTGATCCTCACCCACGCGGCGAAGATCGGCGGCACGGACGTGCTGAAGAACATCGACAACCTGGAGGACGGCGCCTGGCAGCAGGACGCGGTCAAGCAGGCCGCCGAGGCGTGGGCCGAGATCGGCGCCAAGTACGTCGACAAGAGCTTCGAGGGGCTCAAGCACACCGACGTGCAGCTGCGGCAGAACCAGTACAAGCTGGCGTTCTACCCCAGCGGCGACTGGCTGGAGGGCGAGCAGAAGAAGGACACCCCGTCCGGCTTCGAGTACCAGGTCATGCCGGTGCCGAGCCTGTCCGCGTCGGACAAGCTGCCGGCGACGGCGCTGCGGGCGACCGCAGGCGAGGGCTACTTCGTCTCGGCCAAGAGCAAGAACCCCAAGGGCGGCCTGGAGTACATGCGCCAGATGCTCTCGGTGGCCGGCGCGAAGGGCTTCACCGAGGTGGTCAAGGCCCCGACCGTGGTCACCGCCGGCTCGGAGGGCTTCGCCTTCCCGCCCGGCGTGGCCAGCTCGCAGGCCGCGCTCAAGGCCGCCGGGCAGGACGTGTTCAACATCTACTTCGACGGCTGGTACAAGGAGCTCGACACGGAGGTCCGCACGGCCACCAACGAGCTGATGTTCGGCCGGATCAAGGCCGACGCCTTCGCGGAGCGCATCCAGAAGCGCGCCGACGCGATCAAGAAGGACAGCTCCATCACCAAGTTCAAGCGCTGATCGATCGGAGCGTAGGGGTCATGCGGCACGGCAAGTATCCGTTCGTGATCGGGTTCCTCTTCGTCCCGGTCACGCTGTACGTGGTCTTCGTCATCGCGCCGTACGCGCAGGCGTTCCAGATCTCGATGACCAACTGGCGAGGGCTCTCGGCCCCGCAGTGGGTGGGCTTCGACAACTTCCGGAGGTTGTTCGACGACGACAACTTCTGGAAGGCGGTCCAGCACCACGGCGTACTGCTGCTTGCCCTGCCGCTGATCACCATCGCCATCGCGCTGTTCTTCTCGTTCCTGCTCAACGTGGGCGGCAAGAGCAGCGGTGGGCAACGCCAGGGGGTCTGGGGGTCGAAGTTCTACCGGGTGGTGTTCTTCTTCCCCCAGGTCCTGGCGGTGGCCATCATCGCGGTGCTGTTCCAGATGGTCTACCGGCCCAACGAGTCCGGCCTGATCAACGGCGTGCTGATGAAGCTCGGCTTCGACCCGGTGCTCTTCCTGGTCCGGCCGAACCTGGCGCTCTGGTCGATCATCGGCGTGCTGGTCTGGCAGGCGGTGGGCTTCTACGTGGTGCTCTTCTCGGCGGGCATGGCCTCCATCCCCGGCGAGATCTACGAGGCCGCCGAGGTGGACGGGGCGAACCGGGTGACGCTCTTCTTCCGGGTCACCCTGCCGCTGCTCTGGGACACCCTCCAGGTCGCCTGGGTCTACCTGGGCATCGCCGCGTTCGACGCGTTCGCCATCGTCTCGGTGCTCTCGGTGGACGGCGGCGGCCCTGACGGCGCCACCACCGTCCTGGCGATGGAGATCTACCGCAACGCCTTCGTCTACTCGAAGTACGGCTACGCCTCGGCCATGGGCGTGGCGCTGTTCTTCCTCACCCTCACGTTCGCGGCGTTGACGCTGCGGCTGACCAAGCGGGAAAGCGTGGAGTACTGATGAACCCGCAGACGACGCTGCCGCCGACACCGGCGGCGCTACCGCCGAAGACCGTGAAGCCGGGCGCCGCGGGTGGGCGCGGAGGCAGGGGCCGACGGGAGGTACGGCTCCTCGCCAACCTCGGGCACGTGGCGCTCGCGGTCTGGGCGGTGATCGTGATCGTGCCGATCCTCTGGACCTTCCTCGCCTCGTTCAAGAACACCACGGAGATCTTCAGCAGCCCGTGGACCATGCCGGCGGAGCTGCGGTTCGAGAACTACGCCCGGGCGTGGACCAAGGCGAACGTGGGGCGCTACTTCCTCAACAGCGTGATCGTGGTGGCGTGCAGCACCTTCGGCACCATGCTGCTCGGCTCGATGGCCGCGTACGTGCTGGCGCGCTACAAGTTCTGGGGCAACCGGGCGATCTACTACCTGTTCGTCTCGGGGCTGGCGTTCCCGGTCTTCCTGGCCCTCGTACCGCTCTTCTTCGTGGTGAAGAACCTGGGGCTGCTGGACACCCACACCGGGGTGGTACTGGTCTACATCGCCTACTCGCTGCCGTTCACGGTGTTCTTCCTGGCCGCGTTCTTCAAGACGCTGCCGTCGTCGGTCGCCGAGGCGGGGATGATCGACGGCTGCTCGCACACCCGGCTCTTCTTCCAGGTGATGATGCCGATGGCGAAGCCGGGCCTGATCAGCGTCGGGATCTTCAACATCATCGGCCAGTGGGGGCAGTACCAGCTGCCGCTCGTGCTGCTCTCCAACGCCAAGGACAAGTGGGTGCTCACCCAGGGCATCGCGGACATCTCGGTGAACGCCGGCTACGAGGCGGACTGGTCCGGCCTCTTCGCCGCCCTGACCATCGCCATCCTCCCGATGATCGTCGTGTACGCGATCTTCCAGCGCCAGATCCAGTCCGGTCTCACCTCCGGCGCGGTGAAGTAGATCCGGGCGGGTCAGGGGTGCCAGGAACGCCACAGGGCGGCGTACGGGCCGTCGGCCCGGACCAGCTCGTCGTGACTGCCGAGCTCGGTGATCCGGCCCCCCTCCAGCACCGCCACCCGGTCGGCGTCGTGGGCGGTGTTGAGGCGGTGCGCGATCGCGATGACGGTCCGCCCGGTGAGCAGGGCGGCCAGGGCCCGCTCGGTGCGCCGGGCGGTGGTCGGGTCGAGAGCGGCGGTCGCCTCGTCGAGGATCAGCGTGTGCGGGTCGGCGAGCACCAGCCGGGCCAGCGCGAGTTGCTGGGCCTCGGCCGCCCCGAGCTGGTGCGCCCCGTCGCCGAGGAGGGTGTCGAGGCCGTCGGGCAGGCGGGCGTACCAGTCGGCGCCGACCGTGGCCAGCGCCGCGCGCATCCGGTCGTCGGAGGCGTCCGGGGCGGCGAACGCGAGGTTGTCGCGTAGCGAGCCGATGAAGACGTGGTGCTCCTGGGTGACCAGGGCGATGCGCCGCCGGCGCTCGGCCGGGTCCAGGTCGGTCACGGGGCAGCCGCCGACGCTGACGACCCCCTCCCGGGGCGTGTCGATCCCGGCGAGCAGCCGCGCCAGGGTGGACTTCCCGGCCCCTGACGGCCCGACGAGCGCCAACCGCTCGCCGGGCCGCACCTCGAGGTCGATGCCGTGCAGCACGTCGGGTCCGCCGCCGTACGCGAACCGGGCTCCCCGGACGACCAGCCGCTCGTCCACCGGCGCGGCGGCCCCGCCGGGCCGCTCCGGCGGCACCTGGCCGACGCCGAGCACCCGGGCGAACGAGGCGAAGCCGCGCTGCGCCTGCTCCGTCCACTGGAGGATCCGGTCCAGCGGCTCGATCGCCTGCTGCAGATAGAGCGTGGCGGTGACCACCGCGCCGAGGGACACCTCGCCCCGGGTGAGCAGGAGCCCACCGACCAGCAGCAGCGCGGCCACGGGCAGCGGGTAGCTGGCCTCCACCACGGTGAAGAACACGGTGCGCAGCGCCAGGGTCGCCCGCCGGGCACGCCAGACCCGGGCGATGCGCGCGGTGCCGTGCCCGATCCGTTCGTCGGCGAGGCGCAACGCCTCGACCGTACGGGCGCCCTCCGCAGTGGTCGTCAGCGTCTCGGTCAGCTCGGCGGCGGCGGCCCCCTCGGCCAGGTACGCCGGGCTGGCGCGCCGCAGGTACCACCGGGTCACCAGCGCGATCGTCGGCAGCCCGGCGAGCGCGGCCAGCCCGAGCAGCGGGTGCAGCAGGAACACCGCGCCGAACAGCAGCGTCAGCTGCACCGAGGCGATGACGATGGTGGGCACCACGTCCCGGACGGTGGTGCCGACCGTCGCCACGTCGACCGAGCTGCGGGTCGCCAGGTCCCCGGAGCCGGCGCGCTCGACGACGCCGACGGACAGGTTCAGTGTGCGCTCGACGAACTCCTCGCGCAGCCGGGCCACGGCGCGCTCGCCGAAGCGGTGGCCGGCGTACCGCGCGTACCGCGACAGCAGCGTCTGGACCAGCACGGCCCCGCCGATCGCAAGGGCGAGCCGGTCGACGGTGGCGACGCCGGCTCCGGCGGACACCCGGTCGACGATGGTGCCGAGCAGCCACGGCGGGGCGAGCCCGGCGACCGTGGCGGTGGCGTGCAGCGCCAGCACGACCGCGACGGCGCGTCGGTCCCGGGCGATCAGCCGGCGCGTCGCCCGGCGCACGGTGGCCCGGTCGGCGACCGGCAGCCCGCTCACCGCAGCGCCTGCTCGGCGTCGGCGTCGCCACGGGCCACGAGCCGCCGGTAGTCCGGGTCCCGGTCGAGCAGGTCGGCGTGGGTGCCGGTGGCGGCGACCCGCCCCGCGACCAGGTGCGCGACCTCGTCGGCCCGCCCCAGCAGCAGCGGTGAGGTGGTGAGCACGAGGGTCGTCCGTCCGGCCCGCGCGCGGCGCAGCCGCTCGGCGATCCGCGCTTCGGTGTGCGCGTCCACCGCCGAGGTCGGCTCGACGAGGATCAGCACCTCCGGTTCGGCGAGCAACGCCCGGGCCAGCCGGATCCGTTGCCGCTGCCCGCCGGAGAGGGAGCGGGCGCGGGTGTCCAGCGGGGTGTCGAGCCCGCGCGGCAGGGCGTCGACGACGTCCTCGGCCGACGCGGCGTGCAGGGCGGAGGCGATCCGCTCGCGGTCACCGTCGGGCCGGGTCCCGCGCAGCACCTCCCACAGTGTCCCGGCGAACAGGTACGCGTCGTGGTCGGCGACCAGGATGCGGGCCCGCACCTGCTCCAGCCCGACGCCGGTCAGCGGCACGCCGCCCCAGGTGGCGTCGCTGACGGTGTACCGGCCGAGCCGGTCCGCCAGCGCGAGGGCGTCGGCCGGGTCGGCGGCGGCGAGAGCGGTGAGGCGGCCGGCCCGGACGGTCAGCCCGCTCGACCGGTCGTGCAGGTCGGCGGGGCCGCCGGGGGCCGCGAGCGGGCCAGCGGGGGCCGGGACCGGGATGGCGGGGTTGCCGGGGGCCGTGAGCGGGGTGGCGGGGCCGGCGGGGGCCGGTACCGGGGTGGGGCTGGCCGGCTGCCGGCTGCCGGGAACCGTCGCCACGCCGGCGCGGGTGGGTGTGTCGCGCGGCCCGCCGACGTCGTCCGGCGTGACGGCGAGCAGGGCGACGATCCGGCGGGCCGCGACCCGGCCCCGGATCAGCTGGTGGCCGCCCTCCAGCAGGAACCAGACCGGCACGACGAGTGTCGCGACGTAGCCGTAGACGGCGACCAGCTCCCCGACGCTGATGTCGCCGGTGACCGTCATCCGGGCTGACAGCCACACCACCGCAGCGAGGAACAGCCCGGGGACGGCCACCGTCGCCGCGTCGATCCAGCTGTTCACGGCGCCGACCCGGTATCCCTCGACGAGCAGGTCGCGGGAGCGGGCCGCGTACCGGCGGGCGAACAGGCCCCGGCCGCCCACCCCGGCGAGCACCCGCAGCCCGGCCACGATGTCGCCCGACCGGGCGGTCAGCTCACCCTGCTGCTGCCGGTAGACCGACTCCGCCCGTTCCAACCGGCGCAGCAGGGGAGCGACGACCAGGACGACCGACGGCACGCCCACCAGCACGCAGAGCGCGAGCAGGGGCGAGATCGACCAGAGCACGACGGCGACGACGAGGTACGCGACCACCGCGCCGACGCCGGGCCCGGTCACCGTCATCACCTGTGCCGCCCGGTCGATGTCGGTGCCGCCGACCGTGGCCACCTCGCCCGCCGCGGCCCGGCGCGGCAGTACGGCGCCGACCCGGGACAGCTGGCGGAGCACCACGGCGGCGGAGCGCGCCTTCGCGTCCTCCCGGATGAAGGTCATCGTGCGGTGCCGCATGATGCCCAGCCAGGACAGCGCCACGCCGGCGACGACGATCGCCGCCACCCACAGGGCCAGAGCCCGGGTGTCGCCGGTGCGCAGTCCGTCGTCCACGGCGCGGGAGATCAGGTAGGGCCGGACCGACAGGGCGGTCATCCAGGCCGTGCCGAACAGGCTGCCGCGCAGCACCCGCCACGGCTGGCAGCGGACCAGCCACCACAGGTACCGCAACGGGCCCCGGACGTCCGGAGTGCCGGGCTCGGGATGGGGGATCCGTGGTGGCACCGGCCTACGCTAACGAGCCGGGCACCGCCGCACCGCCCCGTTTCCGCCGAACCGCCCGCCGACGTCTCGTCCGGCGGTCGCGGCCGACCCGCTCGGCCCGGGGGACGGCGGCGGGTGAAGTGTCGCAGGGGCGAGGCAGAATCGCATCCGTGCTGGTGGCGGTGGTCTCGGACGAGCGGGGCGGGGGAGCGCTGCAACCCCTCGACGCCGCCGGGCTGCCCGCCGGCCCGGTGCGGCCGGTCACCGACCTGGCCGCCGCCGTCGCGGCGTGCGAGGCGGCGGAACGGCCGCGTTGGGTGTGGGCCTGCGGCGCGACGCTCTACCCGGCCCTGCTGCGCGCCGGGGTGCGGGTCGAGCGCTGCCACGACGTCGAGCTGACCGAGGCCCTGCTGCTCGGGCACGCCGGCCGCTGGGGCGAGCCCCGCTCGTTCGCGGCGGCCTGGGCCCGGCTGACCGGCGCGCCGGTGCCGGCCGATCCGCCGCCGCGCCCGGCCGCGCCGCCCGGGCACGGCCAGGGCGCGCTCTTCGACGCCCTGCCCGGCCCGCCGGGCCCCGGCGTCGAGGCCCTGACCAAGGTGTACGCCGACCAGCTCGCCCGGATCGCCGTGACCGAGCACCCCGGCCGGTTCCGCCTGCTGGTCGCCGCGGAGTCGGCCGGCGCGCTCGTCGCGGCGGAGATGGGGGCGGCCGGGCTGCCCTGGCGGGTCGACGTGCACGACGAGATCCTCGCCGAACTGCTCGGCGAGCCGTCGCCGGTGGGCGGCCCGCCGCGCCGGCTGGCCGAGCTGGCCGCGCGGATCGCCGACGCGTTCGGCGTACGCCAACTGCACGCCGACTCCCCGGCGGAGCTGTTGCGGGCGTTCGCCCGGGCCGGCGTGGAGCTGCCCAACACCCGGGCCTGGGTGCTGCGCGGGGTGGACCACCCGGCGGTGCCGCTGGTCCTGGAATACAAGGAGCTCTACCGGATCTGGACGGCGCACGGCTGGGCGTGGCGCGACGCCTGGGTGCGCGACGGCCGGTTCCAGCCGGAGTACGTCCCGGGCGGGGTCGTCTCCGGCCGCTGGGCGACCCGGGGCGGCGGCGCGTTGCAGATCCCCAAGGTGATCCGGCGGGCGGTGGTCGCCGATCCGGGCTGGCGGTTCGTGGTCGCCGACGCCGGCCAGCTGGAGCCGAGGGTGCTCGCCGCGGTCTCGGGTGACGCCCGGCTCGCCGCCGCCGGTGGTGCCGGTGACCTCTACGCCGCCCTCGCCCAGGACGCCTTCGACGGCGACCGTCCACGGGCCAAGGTGGCGCTGCTGGGCGCCATGTACGGGCAGACCGGCGGTGCCGCGGTGCCGGCGCTGGCGGTGCTGCGGCGCAGCTACCCGACGGCCTTCGGCTACGTGGAGGCGGCCGCCCGCACCGGGGAGGCCGGCGGCCTGGTGCGTTCCTGGCTCGGGCGCACCTGCCCGCCCGGCACGGCCGGGTTCGGCGATCCCGACGCCGACCTGCCCGTCGGCGGCGACGACCCGCAGTCGCCGCGGGCCCGGGCGGCCCGGTCCCGGGGGCGGTTCACCCGCAACTTCGTCATCCAGGCCACCGCCGCCGAGTGGGCCTCGACCCTGCTGGCGACGTTGCGCGGTCAGCTCGCCGGCACCGGTGCCGAGCTGGTCTTCTTCCAGCACGACGAGGTGGTCGTGCACTGCCCGGCGGAGCGGGCCGACGCGGTCGCCGACGCCGTCGCCCGGTGCGGGGAGCAGGCCACGGCGCTGCTCTTCGGCGACACCCCGGTCCGCTTCCCGCTGGACCTGTCCGTCGTCGACTGCTACGCCGACGCGGCCTGACGGGGCGCGTCGCCCACCCGCCACCGTCTGCGTGGGCAGGCACCTGCCGGGTCAGGAGACGCCGGAGTCGGGGTTGGCGGCGTCCCACGCGTGCCGCGACTGCGCGATGGCGTCCTTGTGCGCCAGCGACCAGTCCGCCAACTGCCTGACCAGGTGCGTGAGGCTCCGCCCGCGCTCGGTCAGCTCGTAAGTGACGGTCACCGGGACGGTCGGGTACGCGGTGCGCAGCACCAGCCCGTCGCGTTCCAGCCGGCGCAGGGTCAGGGTCAGCATCCGCTGCGAGATGCCGTGGATGGCCCGTTGCAGCTCCCGGAACCGCCGGACGCCCGAGGAGAGCTCGACGATCGCGAGCACCGACCACTTGTCGCCGATGCGGTCGAGCACGTCGCGGATCCCGCAGTCGGGGTGCTCGGGCAGGCCGCAGGGCGCCAGCGCGTCGGTTACCGCCGTGTGCCCTGCCGACATCGAAGTGCCTCCTTGTGACCGCGTTCGTGGTTCCCGACGATGAGGCTAGTTCCGATTCGGTACCACCGAAAGGCTCGCCACATGCTGCTGGTCACCGGTGCCTCCGGGCACCTGGGTTCCCTCATCCACGCCGGGCTGGTCGAGCGGGGGCTCGCCCCGCTCGCCGGCACCCGTACGCCCGGCCGCTTCGGCGACGCCGGGCGTCGCGTGGACTTCGACGACCCGGCGGGGCCGGACCTGGCGGGCGTACGCGTGCTGGTGCTGGTCTCCGCCGGCTACGGCGAGGACGACGTCGTCCTCGCCCGCCACGACCGGGCGATCGCGGCCGCCGAGCGGCACGGGGTGCGGCACGTGGTCTACACGAGCCTGATCGGCGCCGGCGACCACCTGGCCTTCGCGCTCGCGCACCGGTGGACCGAGCGTCGGCTCAGGGGGAGTCGCCTGGGCTGGACGATCCTGCGCAACGGGCTCTACGCCGAGCTGTTCGGGCAGTTGGCCGCCCCGGTCGGCGGCGCGGTCACGGCCCCGTTCGGCGCGGGAGCGCTGGCGGCGGTGGCCCGGCAGGACCTGGCCGACGCCGCCGTGCGGGTGGCCGCCGACCCCGCCGCGCACCACGGCCGCACGTACGAGCTGACCGGGCCGGTCGCGCTCACCGCCGCGGGTCTCGCCGCCGAACTGGGGGTGCCCTACCGCCCGGAGCCGCTGGGCGTCCGGCGCGCCGCGCTGTCGGGCGCGGGCCTGCTGCCCTTCCAGCCGGCCATGCTCATGTCGATCTACTCCGCCACGGCGGGCGGCTTCCTCGGGCGGACCCACGGCGACCTGGCGTGCCTGCTGGCGCGCCCGCCCCGCGACCCGATGCCGCTGGCGGTCGCCGCCGCCGGTCAGGTTCAGCCCCGGTAACAGTTGCACTATTTTCCCTTTTCGCCCCGCTACCCGGTCCGCCTTGTCCTCGTTGCTCCCGATGTCCGTACGACGGAGCGGGCCGTGCCCTCGTGCCACGGCCCGCTCCACGGTGGAGGGGGCCCAGCTGAACCGGATCGCAGGAATGATCATCGCCGCGGGTGGGGGGCGCCGCATCGGCGGCCCGGAGGCCCTGCTGCACCAGGGGGAGAAGCCCCTGGTGAACCAGATGATCGACACGATGACCGAGGCGGGCTGCGAGCGGATCGTGGTCGTGCTCGGCGCCGCCGCCGACCAGGTCCGCGAGACGGCGGACCTGAGCCGGACCACGGTGGTGATCAACAGGGCGTGGGGGACCGGCGTCGGCTCGTCCATCCGGGCCGGCCTGGCCGCGCTCGACGACGACGGCATCGAGGCGGTCGTGGTGGTGCCGGTCGACATGCCCGGCCTGACCGCCGCCGCCGTACGCCGGGTGGTCGCGCTGCCCTACCCCGACGTGCTGGTCTGCGCGACCTACGACGGGCTGCGCGGCTACCCGATGCTGTTCGGACGCCGGCACTGGTCCGGCATCGCCACCCTGGCCAGCGCGGACGTCGGCGCCCGGCCCTACCTGCTGGCGCACAAGGATCAGATCGTCGACATCTCCTGCGACTCGGTGGCCGACGGCAGCCGGGTCGACACCCCGGAGCTGATGGCGCTCTACGGGCTGACCGTCCCGCCCCAGCGCGTCGGCGTCTGACCCGCCCCCACAGCGGCTGGCCCCCCTCCGCTAGCGTCGGCCGGGCGCGGCTTGCGTCGCGCGACGCCGGCCGGCCGCGGCCCGGCGGCGGGGGAGGCTCGATGGTCGCCACGATGGTCCGGCACGCAACCGGGACGGGCGTCGCCTGGCTGATGTGCGTCGCCGAAGGGCTCCTCGGGTATCTGGCGCTGTTCACGTTCGCCCTGTTCACTCCCGGCTCCGACCAGGGCGGGCCGCTGGCCGGCCCGGTCATGGTGCTGGGCGCCGCCCTCCTGGGTGCCGTCCTGGTGCCGCTGGCGGTTGCGCCGGCGGTCGCGATCGCCGAGGCCACCCTCGCCCGCCGTGGTGCGTCCGCCCGCACGCTGGCCGCCTGCGGCACGGCCGCACTGCTCCTCGGGCTGTACGCCGCCGGCATCGCGGCGGCCACCGGGGCGACCGTCGCCAGCGCGGCGCTGGGCTGGTTGCTCACGACGGTGTTCGTGCTCTGCCCCGTCGTGGCCTACGCGAGCGTCGTGCGCGGGGCGCGGGCGGTGACCGGACGGCTGGCCCGGTACAGCGGCAGCGATCCGCCCGCCCCGGTCACGTCTCCGCAGCAGAGCCCTGGCGATCGCGAGGACCCGGTGACCGGGTCCCGCCCGGCGACCGACCTCGTCCCCGCTGACGTGCTGGCCGAGCAGCTCACCCACAACATCCTCAACGGGGTGACCGGCGGCATCTGGCGTACCCGCCGCGACGGGCGGCCGGCGATTCTGAAGCTGGTCACCCCGCCCGGGCGCCCCGGGCCGGCGCACTGGGCCGGCAGCGACGAGCCGGGGCACTGGAACTACTGGCGCCGCGAGGTCGAGGCGTACCGCAGCGGGCTGGCCGCCGCCGCGTACGCCGACGCCGGGCTGGCCGCGCCGGCGGCGCTGGCGGTCGAGGACCGGCCGGACGGCTCGGTCGCGCTGTGGCTGCCCGAGGTGGCCGGTCGGCCGGGCATCGCCTGCACGCCCGCCGACCTCGGCGAGGTGGCCGTCCGGCTCGGCGCCGGGCACGCCCGGTGGCTCGGCGACCCCGAGGCGCGGGAACTGGCGCCCGACGGTCGCCCGCCGGGCTGGTTGGCGCGCGACTGGTTGCGTGACTACACGCTGAGCCGCCCGGTGGCCGCGCCGGTGCCGTGGGAGCACCCGGTCGCCGTCGCCGCCTGGCCGCGCCCCCTGCGCGACGCGCTGCGGGTGCTGTGGGAGCGGCGGCACGACGTGCTGGCAGCCACCGACAGGCTGCCGCGTACGCTCTGCCACCACGACTGCTGGCCGATGAACCTGGTGTTCGCCGCCGACGGCCCGGTGCTGCTGGACTGGTCCGGCGTCGGCCCGGGGCCCCTCGGCGAGGACGCGGCCAACCTGGTGCTGGACACGTTCCTCGACGGGCTGGTCGACGTCGCGCTGCTCGACGAGGTGGCCGCCACCGTGCTCGACCGGTACGCCGAGGGGCTGCGCGGCGCCGTCGCGTCGGGGGAGGTGGCCCGTGCCGTCCGGCTCACCGGGGCGGCGAAGTACTTCTGGCTGGCGCCGATGATGCTCGGTCGGCTGGGCCGGTCCGCCATCAGCGGCACCTACGACGCCCGCGACGAGGCGGAGATGATGGCGGGCCGCCGACCCGTGCTGGAGTTGCTGGCCCGCTGGGCCGCCGAGCCGTGGGACTGATGGACGGGGGAGAGCCGTCAGACGTCGATGTTGAAGCGTTGCAGCACCGACGGGGCGACCAGCCCGGCCGCCGCGAGCACCGAGATCGCGGTCAGTACGGTCCGGACGACCACCACCTCGGTCTTGCCGCCGGCGCGCAGGGCGATCTTGTTCGGCAGCCCGATCGGCGTCCACATCCGACGCTTGATCGGGATGGGCCAGAGGATGGGCACCCCGGCCCGGGTGATCATGTCGCCGAGGATGTGCACGAAGCAGCCCACCCCCACGGCGGTGCCGATCAGCGGGTAGCCCCGGCCGCCGGGCAGGTTGGCGAAGGTGTACCAGGCGGCGGCGGCCGAGGCGAGGGTGACGATGACCCAGCCGGCGCGCTCGGCCCACTTGTCGAACAGGCCGCGCAGCGCCAGCCCGAACATGAAGAAGAGGATGCCGATGACGGCCCACTTGCCGTACGCGGCGCAGAGCGTGGTGGTGCCCCAGCCGACCAGCAGGGTGAACGGGATGGTGTGGGTCAGGGTGCGGTGGCCGTTGTTGCGGCGCGGGTCCTTGCTGAGCTTCGTGGCGTAGTAGACCCCGAGCGAGACCTTCTCCATCACCTCGGCGATGAAGAGCGAGAACACGCCGAAGGTGCGGGCGACGGTCGCCCCGCCCTGGTTGCGGGTCACCTTGCCGGAAAGGTCCAGGTCGGGGAAGAGCGCCCCGCCCGCGCAGACGGCGGTCCCGACGGCGAGTTCCAGCGGCGACTGGTGGTAGTCGGCGAACTGTTGCAGCGCCCAGGATCCGGTCAGCCACACCGCCGCGCCGGACAGCGCGTGGGACGGTCCCATCATGTCGGCTCACCCTCCCCAGGGATCTTGAGCGCCAAAACTACGCCACTGTAGTTCGCCGGTGCGGCGCAGGGGCATCACCCGGACGGTCCACCTGGGACAGTGCCGGGAGGGGATGGGTGACGCTGGGCGTACCGGCAGGAAGTATGCCGTGCCGGGCGGCGGTCGCGGGCCGGTCTGTCGGCCACCCGACGGGAGGGGGCTCCTCAGCGGGCGGCACCGACGGCGAGCAGATTCCCCTCGGGGATGGTGATCGTCCGGCGGGTCTCGCCGAGCCGGGCGGCGGCGCGCCGGGCCTGCGTCGGGCCGTGCTCCCGGCCGGCCGTCGCGTACGTGCCGGCGGTCCGGGCGGCGATGGTCGCCCAGCCGTACCGCCGGCCGACCATGGTGCGCGCCTGCCGGGCCACCCGCCGCGCGAAGACCTCGTCGCCGAGGAGCTGGTCGACCGCCTCGCCGAGGGCGTCCGGGTCGCTGTGCGGGAACGTCACCCCGGTCACGCCCGGCTCGACGATCTCGGCGAGGCCGCCGGTGCGGGCCACGGCCAGCGGCGCGCCGGCCGCCGCGGCCTCCAGGGCGACCATCCCGAACGGCTCGTAGAGGCTGGGCACCACGGTCGCGTCGGTCGCGCCGAGCAGCGCGGGCAGCCGGGTCGAGTCCAGGAAACCCGCGAAGCGTACGGTCTGGGAGAGCGCGAGGCGTCGGGTCTCCTCCTCCAGCTCGGAGCGGTAGGGGCCGTCGCCCGCGATGACCACCCGCAGCCCGGGGTGCCGCTCGCGCAGGTACGGCACGGCGTGCACCAGGTGCTGCACGCCCTTCTCGTAGACCAGCCGGCCGGCGTACCCGACGAGCGGGCCGTCCCCGGCGAAGCGGGCCCGGGCGGCGGTGACCGCCCCCGGCCGGGCCCGCCAGGCCCGGTCGTCGACCCCGTTGGGCACCACGTCGATCTGCCCGGACGGCACGTCGAAGAGCGTGGTGACCTGGTCGCGCATGTAGCCGGAGCAGGCGATCACCCGGACGGAGGCGTTGCTCAGCCAGTGCTCGACGCCGTGGATGGTGCGGTTCATCTCCTCCGGCAGCCAGCCCTGGTGCCGGCCGGCCTCGGTGG
>NZ_JBQHDF010000025.1:0-56295 GCF_052068495.1 Micromonospora sp. SD12
GGCCTCAAGCAGGTCGACGGGTGGCAGGACATGCCCCTGACCAAGGCCGCGCAGACCGTGCAGGTGTCGGCCTACCCCGACCACTACGCCCAGTGGGAGCAGATGGCCGCCGACCTGGTCGCCGAGCACTGGAACAGCTGACCCGAGCAGTGTGAACGACTGCCGCTGGCCGGCACCCCACCCGGGGTGCCGGCCAGCGGCGTCTGCGTGGCGGCCCCGATCGGGTGAACCGGAGCGGACGATCGCCATTCCTTGTGCCGGTGATCGGCCGTCGCTTGTCGCCCCGGCCGGCGCGGCAGCAGACGTCGGCGTCACCGCTGCGGTGACGCCGACGTCGTCCCGCTCGTTTACGGGGCGACCACCCTGCCGCCGAAGGTCACGACGAGGCGGCCGTCGGACGCGAAGGACCAGCCCAGGGCGCCGGAGTACTGGGAGCACCGGGATCCGTTGGTGCCGGACCAGAACTGGTTCGAGCTGTCGGAGTTGCCGACGATCTTGTCGTTCGAGCCGCCGTCGCACGAGGTGTTGTTCCGGAACACCGAGGAGCCGCCGTCGAAGGTGAAGTTGCGTTCGGTGTTGCCGATGCTGGCGTTGTTCGACACCTGCATGGTGCCCAGATTGCGGTTGTAGGTGAATCCGTGCTTGCCGTTGTCGTAGGCGATGTTGCCCCGGACGATGTGGTTCACCCCGATGTCCTCGCCACCGAGCTTGTAGCCGTTGCGGTCGCCGGCCCCGGCCTGGCCGCCGTTGCTGAGGGTGCCGTTGTCGTAGGCGAGGGAGGACTCGATGGTCACCGCGCCGATGGCCCCGGTGTCGCTCTTCGTGTAGAGGTCGTAGCCGTCGTCGATGTTGTTGTGGGCCACGGTGTAGCGGAAGACGTTGCCCGGGCCCACGGTGAGCTTCGGGGCGAAACCGTCGGCGTCCTCACCGTCGGAGTCGACGTTGTCGTGCGACACGGTGCTCACCACGAGGTTGTTGGCGGGCCACTGGTCGCGGGGCGCGTTGGCCACCAGCCGCGAGAGCTGGAGCCCCGAGTCCCGGTTGTGGCGGGTCACCGTACGCTCGATGATGTTGTTGTTTCCGGCGAGCAGGATGCCGTTGTCCCCGGCCCGCTCGACGATGATGCCGCGGATGTGCCAGTACGATCCGCCCACCGCGAGGCCGCGGTTCGCCGGGTCCTCACTCTGGGCCGAGAAGTTCAGGATCGGGGTCTCGCCCGGGTAGGCGAAGATGTTCTTGCGCGCGCTCGACGTGCCGTTGTTGCCCTGGCCGATGGTGATGGTCTGCGAGTAGCGGTAGGTGCCGCCGCGCAGGTAGATCGTGCCGCCGGCGGTGATCCGGGTGATCGCGGAGGTGAGCGTCGTCGGGTTCGCCTCGGTGCCGGCCGCGCTGTCGGTGCCGGTCGGTGCCACGTACAGCGTGCTGCTCGACGGCGGGGGCGTGGTCGGCGGCGGTGTGGTGGGTGGGGGCGTGGTCGGCGGAGGCGTGGTCGGCCCGGTCGTCGGCGGCGGGGTCGTCGTACCCGAGGCGTACGTTTCGAACTCGGCGACCCTCGGGGTGCCGGTCGAGCTGGTGATCTCGAAGTTGATTTTGCGGAGCGAGGTGGCGGCGAAGCTGATGGCCCCCGCCCCGGCGCCGCTGGCCAGGGTGGTGCCGGTGTCGTTGTTGACGACCCGCCAGGAGCCGATGGCCCCGACGGCGCCGGCCGCCTCCCGGATGTTGATCGAGGCCACCGTGGTGGCGGAGTCCCACTTGATCGAGATGCGGCCGGTCGAGCCGACCGGTGACCAGTAGGTGCTCATGTTGCCGTCGCGCACGTTGCCGTAGCTGGTGCCGCTGGCCTTGCTGGAGCCGTCGGAGTCGCCCCCGAGGCTGAGGTTGGTCGCGTTGGCGCTGACCGATGCGGGAGTGGGGCCGCCGGACGCACCCGACGCCTCAGTCATCGGCAGCGCCGCGGCGACCGCGGCTGCGGCGGCCACGGCGGTGCCGCCGGCGAGAAGCTTGTGTCGCACTGCGGTTCTCACTGTTGGACTCCTCAGGAGTAGGCACGGCGCGGGGCGCTGCCTTGCCGCCCGACACCGCAGGTGGCTTCGTGTCCGCACCCTCGGCCCGGTCGAGAATCGGAAACATCGATGAAACACAGGCTAGGAAAGCGCTTGCCGGCGAGGCAAGAGTGGGAGACATGCAGGTTTGTTGCATCCGGCGACGCGCGCACGACCAGGACCGGGCCGGGTGTCCGGCTTGCTGTCGTACCCGTGTGTGAGGCTTCGGAGCGTGGCGACTTTCGTTCTGATCCACGGCGGCGGGGGCAGCGCCTGGGACTGGCATCTTCTGGCCCCTGAGCTGGTCGGTCGTGGCCACGACGTGGTGGTGCCGGAGCTGCCGATCGAGGATGCCTCGGCGGGGTTCGCCGAGTTCCGCGAAGCGGTCGTCGACGCGATCGGCGACCGGAGCGATCTCGTTGTCGTCGGGCACTCGTACGGGGCGTTCACCGCGCCGCTGATCGCCGACAGGCTGCCGGTGCGGCTGATCGTCCTGCTCGCGCCGATGGTGCCGAAGCCCGGTGAGAGGCCCGGGGACTGGTGGGACGACACCGGTCACCGGGTCGCGGAGGGGCTGAGCGGGGAGGAGCAGTTCTACAACGGCCTGCCGGCCGAGACCGTCGCGGAGGCCGCGGCGCACAGCCGGGCGCAGGTCAGCGCGGAGTGGAACGAGCCGTGGCCTCTGGACGCCTGGCCGACCGTGCCGACGAAGGTGCTCATCGCCCGCGACGACCAGTTCTTCCTGGCGGACTTCCAGCGCCGGGTGGTCACCGAGCGACTCGGCGTCGTCCCGGACGAGATCGACGGTGGGCACTCGGTGGCGCTCAGCCATCCGGAGCGGCTCGCCGACCGGCTGACCGCGTACCTGCTCGGCTGAGAGGCGTCAGCGGCCAATCAGTCGAGGCAGAACTCGTTGCCCTCGATGTCCTGCATCACGAGACACGACTCGTTGTAGCCGTCGGCGCGCAGCAGTCGCACGCGTACCGCGCCGAGCGCGACCAGCCGCGCGCATTCGGCCTCAAGCGCGGCCAGGCGCTCTTCGCCCACCAGCCCGGTGCCGACGCGTACGTCGAGATGCAGCCGGTTCTTGGCGACCTTGCCCTCGGGAACGCGCTGGAAGAACAGTCGCGGGCCCACACCCGAGGGGTCGACGCATGCGAACGCCGAACCCTGTCGTTCGGGCGGCAGTGCGCGATCGAAGTCGTCCCAGGTGGCGTACCCCTCCGGTGTCGGCGGTACGACGTAGCCCAACACCTCGCACCAGAAGCGGGCGACGCGCTCGGGTTCCGCGCAGTCGAAGGTGATCTGTACCTGCTTGACCGTGGCCATCGACACACCATAGCGACTGTCAACGCGGGTTGACAGTCGACGCGTGTCAACGTAGGTTGACGACATGAGTCAGGCAACGGAACTCGCGGCGGCAGCCGGCAGCACCGACCCCCGGGTCGGGCTGCGCGCCGTCCGCGCGCTGCGCCGGCTGCTCGAGCGGCTCGAGGTGGTCCAGGTGGACAACGCCCGTCGACAGGGCTGGTCCTGGCAGGAGATCGCCGACGAGCTGGAAGTCAGCCGGCAGGCGGTCCACAAGAAGCACGCCGGTCGTCCGGCGGTCGGATCCTCCTGGGAGGCGTGATGTTCGAACGGTTCACCGACCGGGCCCGCACGGTCGTGCGCGACGCCCGGGACGAGGCCCGGACCGAGGGCCAGCGGCCCGTCGGCACCGAGCACCTGCTGCTCGCCCTGCTCTCCGACGGCGACAGCCTCGCCGCCCGGGTGCTCGCCGAGGCCGGCCTGCGCGCCGACGACCTGCGCGCCCGCATCCGCCGGCACACCGAGCGGGGAGCCACCGGCCTCGGCGACGCCGACGCCGCGGCCCTGCGCGAGATCGGCATCGACCTGGCCGCCATCGTGGCCCGGATCGAGGAGTCCTTCGGCCCCGACGCGCTGCGCGAGGCCGCGCCGGCGCCGCGTCGCCGCTGGGGTCGTCGGCGGTACGCGGGCGGCCCCTTCTCCCCGCGCGCCAAGAAGGTGCTGGAGCTGGCCCTGCGGGAGGCGCTGCGCCTGCGCCACCGGCACATCGGCACGGAGCACATCCTGCTCGGCGTGCTCCGCGAGGGCCACGGGCTCGGTGCGCTCGTGCTCACCGAGGCCGGCGCCGACCTCGACGACCTGCGCCGCCGGGTGGAGACCGCCCTGCGCACCCCCGCCTGACCGACCGCCCCTTCCTTCCCTGAAGTCGGCGGCGACCCCGCCTTACCACCCGCCCCTCGACCACGAGGTCGGCGGCGAACCCGAGCGTCGTGGCGTCGGCGACGCCCTTCAGGTCGTTGCGGCGGGGAAGGCGGCCTTCCCCCGCCCCGCTCCGTCGATCATGGGATCGGCGGGGCGGTCGACCTCGGGAACTGCCGCCAGCCTCCCGGACGACGGGTCGCGGCAGGGCGAGGCGGGGTGCGGAGGAGGTGGAGGGGCGCAGGGGCGCGGCAAACGTGTTTGCGCTGCGCGTAACGTCACCGCGCCGCCGGGTCGCTGCCGTGCCGGATCTGCTGCACACTGGCGCCGTGGATGCTGGACAGGACAAGGGACGCCCGGCGCACGACGGCGGTCTGCGCTCGGCCGTGGTGGTCAACCCGGTGAAGGTGGCCGACCTCGACGAGCTGCGTCGTACGGTCCACGACGCCCTCGCCGCGGCCGGTTGGCCCGAGCCGCTGTGGTTCGAGACCACGGTCGAGGACCCGGGCCGGGGCCAGACGGAGGAGGCGGTCGCGGCCGGCGTGGACGTCGTCTTCGCCTGCGGCGGCGACGGCACCGTGATGGCCTGCGTCAGCGGCCTCGTCGGCACCGACGTGGCGCTCGCCGTGCTGCCGCAGGGCACCGGCAACCTGCTCGCGGCAAACCTGGGGCTGTCGGGTGACCTGGCCGCCGGGCTGGAGGTCGCCGTCGAGCGTGGCCGTCGGCTGCTCGACGTCGGCGCGGTCGAGGACCACTACTTCACGGTGATGGCCGGCATGGGCTTCGACGCCCAGATGCTCGCCGACACCTCGGAGACCACCAAGAAGCGGATCGGCTGGCCGGCGTACGTGGTGGGGGCCGCCCGACACCTGCGCGACCGGCCGATGAGGGTCTCCATCCGCATCGACGACCAGCAGCCGTTGCGCCGCCGGGCCCGCTCCGTCCTCGTCGCCAACGTGGGCCGCCTCCAGGGCGGTGTACGCCTGCTCACCGAGGCCGAACCGGACGACGGCTACCTCGACGTCGCGGTGCTCACCCCGCGTACGCTGCGGCACTGGCTCGCGCTCGGCTGGGCGGTCGTACGCAAGCAGGACAGCGTGCCCCGGATGGAGGTCTTCCGCGTCCGACGGGTGGAGATCACCAGCAACCGGGCCCAGCCCCGGCAGCTCGACGGCGATCTGATCGAGCCGGGGCGCACCCTCAAGGCCGAGATCCGGCGACGGGCGCTGTGGCTCTGCGTGCCGCAGCCGGAGCAGGATCCCGACCTGGCCGAGGACGCGAAGGCGGCCGCCGAGCGTGGTGAGCAGTTGATCGAGGAAGCCCGCAGTGAGTAGCACCCGGATCGTGCCGGAGACCCGGCTGATGTCCGACGAGGAACTCAACGCCGACGACGCCTGGCACACCCTGCGCCGGCAGGGCGGCTGGCACCTGCTGCGCGACGCGTTCATCCGGTTCCGCTACGGCGACGGGTTCAGCCACTCGCGCGCCTTCGCGCTGCAACTCTGTCTCGCCGTGGTGCCGTTCCTGATCGCGCTGACCGGCCTGATCAGCGAACTCGGCGTGGAGGAGGGCGGCCAGGTCGTCGCCGACACCGTCCTGGCCCTCACCCCCGGGGCGAGCGAGCCGATGGTGGCCGAGCTGCTCGGCGAGGGGGACCGCACCGAACGCGCGGGCGAGCTGGCGCTCGGCCTGGGCATGATCACCGGCCTGGTCGCGCTGACCAGCACCATGGCCCAGATCGAACGCGGGGCCAACCGCATCTACGGCGTGGAACGGGACCGGCCCGCGCTCTGGAAGTACGTCCGCGCCACCATCCTCGCCCTCGCCGCTGGCGTCCCGGCGTTGACCGGGTTCCTGATCCTCGTCGGCGGCGGCCCGATGGGCGACTCCGTGCAGCGGCACTACGCCTGGGGCGAGCTCGCCAACGCCGTCTGGGACGTGGTGCGCTGGCCGCTCAGCCTGGGTCTGACCGTCCTCGCCGTCGCCGTGATCTTCCGGCACGCCCCCCGCCGCAAACAGCCCGGCCTGTCCTGGCTCTTCTTCGGCGCCGGGATCGCCACCGCCCTGTGGTGGCTGGCCAGCCTGCTGCTGGCCGCGTACGTGCGCTTCAGCGGGGGGTTCGGCCAGACGTACGGGGCGCTGACCGGGATGATGGCGCTGCTGCTCTGGGCCAACCTGACGGGCATGGCGCTGTTCGGTGGACTCTCCTTCGCCGCCCAGCTCGAGGCGCTGCGCATCGGCGTGCGGGAGCCCGCCCAGCCCGATCTCTGGGAGCCCGAGGCCCAGCGCGAGGAGCTTCACGACACGGGCGAGATGAGCTCGCTGTAGCTCCGCATCGGACACCCCCGGTGTACGCGGAGCGCCGATCGGGTATTGCGGCACGCCAGAAGCGAGAGGGAGGCTGCCGTGGGCGCGGTCAAAGAGGCGTTGCGACGACCCTTGGGTCACTTCACCGAGCGGACCCTCGCCGGTCTGGCGATCGTGCTCGGTGCCGGGGTCGGCTTCGGGGTGCTCCTCGTGCTGGTCCGGACCCGGTGGACCCCCCTCTACGACGTCGACCACGGCGTGGCCCAATGGCTCAACGACCTGGTCGCCCCGCACGGACCACTGGTGACCGTGCTCAACGCGCTCACCGACCTCGGCGGGCGGGCCGTCATCATCTGGCTGGTGTCGGTCGCAGTGGTGGGCCTGCTGATCCGCAAGCAGGGCCGGCTCGCGGTGTTCCTGATCGTCACCGGCGTCGGCGCCCTCGTCCTCGACCCGGCGCTCAAGACCCTGGTGGACCGGCTGCGCCCCGAGGTGGAGGTGCCCATCGGCACGTACGCCGGGGACAGCTTCCCCAGCGGCCACGCGCTCGGCTCGATGGTCGCGTACGGGGCGCTGCTGCTGGTCTTCCTGCCGGCGATGTCGCGCCGCTGGCGCAAGCCCGCGATCGCCCTGGTCGCCGTCGTCGTGTTCCTCATCGGCCTGACCCGGATCGCGCTGGGCGTGCACTTCGTCTCGGACGTGCTGGGGGCCTGGCTGCTCGGCGCCGCCTGGCTCGGCGTCACCGCGTACGCCTTCCGGCTCTGGCGGTTGGAGCGGGGCCGTCCGGTCCCGGCGCTGACCGACGGGCTGGAGCCGGAGGCCGCGCACGACGTCGCGCCCGCCCCCGACGAGGCGCACCTGCTGCCGCACCCCCGGGCCGCCGTGTTCGAGCTGATCGTCGGCTGGGTGCTCATCCTCGGCGCGCTGTACGGCTTCGGCATGTTCGTCAGCTACTACGCCGGCGGCACCTTCTTCGCCACCCTCGACACCGACGTGCCACGGTGGTTCGCCGAGCACCGCACCCCGGGCAGGGACGACTTCAGCTACTGGTGGAGCAAGGTCGGCGACACCCACGCGATCCTGCTCATCTCGCTGGTCTTCTGCCCGCTCGTGCTCGCGGTGTGGCGGCGCTGGCGACCGGTGCTGTTCGTGGCGTTGACCATGTTCGGCGAGCTGAGCCTCTTCCTCGCCTCCGCCGCCGCGGTCGACCGGCCGCGCCCGCCCGTCGGCAACCTCGACGGGCCGATGCCGACCTCCTCCTTCCCGTCCGGCCACATCGCCGCCACGCTCTGCGTCTGGGTGGCGATCGCGGTGATCGTCTTTCCGCGTACCGACCGGTGGTGGCGGTGGATCTTCGTGGCGCTGGCGGTCGTGATGCCGGCCGGCGTGGCGATCAGCCGGATGTACCGGGGGATGCACCACCCCACCGACTTCATGGGCGCGATCATCCTCACCACCCTCTGGATCGGGCTGCTCTACTGGGTCGTACGTCCCAACGAGGACCTGCGCGAGGGCAACCGGCCGAGCATCGAGTCCGAGGACGTGGACACCCTCGACGACGAGCTGGCCAAGGCCGGCCGGGCGGACTGACCCGGCCCATGCTGCGGGCGATGACCTGGAACATCCGCACGGGCGGGCGCGACCGGGGCGGCGCCGACCGCCGGGACCTGCTGGTGCGGGTCGTCGCCGCCGAGCGGCCGGACGTGCTGGCGTTGCAGGAGTTGCGGGACTTCGACGACCGGCCGGCCGCTGCGCCTGCCCCCGCCGGTGGTCGCCGAGCAGATGCGGGCGGCGTGCTCGCCGACTTCGCGGGCCGGGTGGGGATGCGCCCCCACCTGGCCCGGTCCTGCTTCGGTCAGCCGGTGGCGGTGCTGCTCCGCCCGCCGCTGCGGGCGCTCGCCGCGACCCGGGTGCGCCGGCCGTTCCACCACGCCGCGCAGCGCGTCAGCGTGGCCACCACCGCGGGCGCGCTGACGGTGCTGAGCGTGCACCTCGACCCGTACTCGGGGTTGCGGCGGCGCGTCGAGGCGGGCTGGGCCGCCGCCGCGTTACGCCGCGCGCCGGGGCGACTGGGGCTGCTGGCCGGCGACCTCAACACCCTCGACCCGGTGGCCGAGCACACCGACCGCGTCGCCCGGCTGCCGGCCGCGTACCGCCGTCGTCACCTGCGCCGCGACGGTCGGACGGTGGAGACCCGGGCGGTGGCCCGGCTGCTCGCCGCCGGCCTGGTCGACCTGTACGCGGCGGCCGGCCGGCCGGACGACGGGCTGACGGCTCCCACCCGGCATGGGGGCGGGGCTGAGTTCTCGGGGATGCGGCTGGACTACCTGTTCGGCACCGCCGCGCTCGCCGAGCGGGTGCGGGACTGCCGGGTGCTGCGCGGCGGCGAGACCGAGTACGCCTCCGACCACTACCCGGTCGTCGCGGACCTCGACCTCGACCCGGCCTGACCACCTGGCCGTCCCGAGGGCCGCGAGGACGGCGCGTTGCCGGTGCGGACTACCGTGAGCTGGTGATCGACTCGCCGAGTCCGGAGCCGGGGCGCACCGGGTCGCCGCCCGCTCCGCTGCTGGTCGCCGTCGCCCGGGGAATCGCGCTGGTCGTGGTGGTGCCGCTGCGGTTGATCTGGGAGCTGGTCGCCGCCGTCGGCGGCTGGCTGCACCGCTGGCTGCTCGCGCCGGTCGGCCGTTTCCTGGACCGCTGGCTGCTGCGCCCGCTGGGCTGGCTGCTGCGGATGCTGCTGTGGGTGCCGCTGGTGTGGCTCGGCCGTGGCCTGGGCTGGCTGTTCCGGACGTTGGTCTGGGTGCCGCTGGTCTGGTTGGGGCGCGGGCTGGCCTGGCTGGCCCGGACGGTGGTGTGGGTGCCGCTGGCCTGGCTGGCGTACCACCTGATCTGGGTGCCGCTGCGCTGGCTGGGCCGCCTGCTCGCCCCGCTCGGACGCCTGCTCCTGGCCGGGCTCGCGGCGGTCGGCCGTTGGCTGGCGGCGGCGGGTCGGGTGCTGCTGCACGCGCTCGCCTGGGCCTGGTGGGCGGCCGGCCGGCTGCTGTGGTGGTGCTACGCGCTCACGCTGCGGCCCTTCGTGCTGGCGGCGGGCTGGCTGTGGCGGAACGCCGTCCGCCCGGTGGGCCGGGCGGTGGCCGCCGCGTGGCGGGCGACGGTGTCGCCGGCCGTGCGCTGGGTGCGCCGCGCCGTCGTGGACCCGGTCCGCCAGGCGACCCGTGAGGTGTTGACGGCCCTGGGCCTGCGCGGCTGACCGCCCACGCCGCCCGACGAGCGGTGCCCGAGCGAGATCTTGGCGCGAAACGGCCCCTCCAGGGGCACTCCCGCACCAAGATCTCGCAAGCGCAAGCGCAAGCGCAAGCGCAAGCGCAAGCGCAAGCGCAAGCGGGGGCGGAGCCGGAGCGGGCTACAGGAGCAGGTTGAGCAGGACGGTCAGGACGACCGACGCGACGATCGAGAAGAGGATCATCAGCAGGCAGCCGAGGCCGCCGCCGGCCGGCCGGATCTCCGTGTTACCGATACGCATGTGATCACCTGTTCGTCAGCGAGGGGGCGAGGAGGGCGCGGATCGCGTCGGCGAGCTGCGCCGGCGCGGTGGTGGCGACGTTGTGCGCGGCGCCCGGCACGGTGACCGTACGGGCGTGCGGCACCAGCCGGCCCACCTGCGTACGCCAGGACGGCGGCACGATCGGGTCCCGGGAGCCGACGACCACCAGGGTGGGCGCGGCGATGCGGACGAGGTCCACCTCGATGCCGTTGCGTACCGAGTGCGACAGCGTCGCGTGCACCCGCCAGGGGCGGGCGTCGACGACGTCCCGCAGCAGGATCGGCGCCTGCAACGGCGCCTCCCGCAGGGTGTCCACCAGCCAGCGTCCGAACTGCGCCCGCCGGGACCGGGCGGCCGGGTCGCTGGTCGGGCCGGCGAGCACCACCGCTGCGACCGCGTCGGGGTGCCGGGCGGCCAGCGCCGCGACGACCTCCGCGCCGAAGGAGTGCCCGAGCAGGCAGACGGGCGGCATCCGGTACGCGGCCAGCCAGGCGGCCAGGTGCGCGGCGTGCTCGCGCACGTCGTACGCGCTGTCGGGGCGCTCGGTCAGCCCGAAGCCGGGCAGGTCGGGCACGTACACCGGGTGGGTGTCGGCCAGCGCCAGGGCGAGCGGGGTCAGGTAGCGGTGGGACACGGCCAGCCCGTGCACCAGCACGACCGGGGTGGCGGCGGTGCCGGGGTCGCCCGCGCGGCGGGTGTGCGTACGCAGCCCGTCGACCAGCCGCCACTCGCTGGTCAGCCCGGCGGCCGGTCTCGGGGCGGCCAGCGCGACGCGCAGCTCCGCCGGACCGAACCGGCCCGGCGGGCTCACCCGGGGCCGCCGGGTCGGCGTGGTCCTCACAGCTCGCGCAGCCTCGGCAGGAGCTGCTCCTGTGCCCAGTCCAGGAACATCGGCTGCGTCTCGCCGCCCACCTGCACGATCGCCACGTGGGTGAAGCCGGCGTCGACGAACTTGCGGAACGCCTCGACGTGCCGGTCCACGTCGGGCCCGCAGGAGATCCCCTCGGCCACGTCCTCCTCGCGGACGAACTGCGTGGCGGCGGCGAACGACTCCGGACCGGGCAGGTCCGCGTTGACCTTCCAGCCCATCCCGAACCAGCGGAACTGGTCGTGCACGATCTTGCGGCACTCCGCCTCGTCCGGGCCGTAGCAGATGGCCACCTGGCCGTAGCGGGGCTGCCCGGCGCCGCCGGCCTCGTCGTACATCTCGATGATGTGCGGGTCCGGCTCGGTCGCGACGAGGCCGTTGCCGTACTCGGCGGCGAGGGTGACCGACTGGCGGCCGGAGGCGGCGACGGCCATCGGCACCGGCCGGGCCGGGCGGTCCCACACGTAGGCGTCGGGCACGTCGTAGTGGTTGCCCGAGAAGGTCAGCGTCTCCCCGTTGAGCAGCGGCCGGATGATCTGGAGCGCCTCCTCGAACATCTCGTGCCGTTGCTGCACGTGCGGCCAGCCGCCGACGACGTGCTCGTTGAGGTTCTCGCCCGCGCCCAGGCCGAGGGTGAACCGGCCGTCCGAGAGCACCCCGACCGTGCTGGCCTTCTGCGCCACGACCGCCGGGTGGTAGCGGCGGATCGGGCAGGTGACGAAGGACATCAGCTCCGCGCGGCTGGTGGCGTGCGCGACCGCGCCGAGCACCGACCAGGCGTACGGGGAGTGGCCCTGGGAGTCCAGCCAGGGGTAGTAGTGGTCGGAGATGACGAGCTGGTCGAAGCCGGCCGCCTCCGCCCGCACCGCGTAGTCGACCAGTTGCTTCGGACCGGCCTGCTCGCACATCAGGGTGTAGCCGACGTTGACCATGGATGTCTCCTTCCGACCCGGGCGGATCATCCCCGGATACCCCGGCCAGCCCCGGTCAACCCCCGCGTCCGGTGTCGACCGACCGCTGCTTAACCGGTTCATTGCGTGACCGGCCCGACCCGCCTACGCTGATCCCTGCGCCGCCGGGAGCCGGGCGGCGGCTGCCGGGCTGCAGCCGCCATCCCCTGTGACGTCCCACCCCCACCTGGGCAGTGGGGGTCCTCCCTCTGAGGAAGGCCATGAAGAAGAGACTCTCCGCCGCCGGGGCGGCCCTGCTCGCGTTGCTGGTCGCCGTACTGGCGTTCGGCCAGCCCGCGCGGGCCGCCACCGGCTTCTCCGTCGCCGACGGCAAGCTCTACGACGCCAACGGCAGCGAGTTCGTCATGCGCGGCGTGAACCACGCGCACACCTGGTACCAGCAGCAGACCAGCTCCTTCGCCAACATCAAGGCGCTCGGGGCGAACACGGTGCGCGTGGTGCTGGCCAGCGGCCAGCGGTGGGCGAAGAACGACACCGCCGACGTCGCCAACGTCATCTCGCTGTGCAAGGCCAACCGGCTGATCTGCGTGCTGGAGGTGCACGACACCACCGGCTACGGCGAGCAGAGCGGGGCGGCCACCCTGGACCAGGCGGTCGACTACTGGCTCAGCGTCTCCAGCGCCCTCGCCGGCCAGGAGAAGTACGTCATCGTCAACATCGGCAACGAGCCGTACGGCAACCAGGGCTACGGCACCTGGGCGACCGACACCGCCAACGCGATCAAGCGGCTGCGGGCGGGCGGCCTGACGCACACCATCATGGTCGACGCCCCCAACTGGGGCCAGGACTGGTCGTTCACCATGCGCGACAACGCCGCGTCGGTCTTCGCGGCGGACCCGCAGAAGAACACCGTCTTCTCCATCCACATGTACGGCGTCTTCGACACCGCCGCCGAGATCAGCGACTACCTCGGCCGGTTCCGCGCCGCCAAGCTGCCGATCGTGGTCGGCGAGTTCGGCTTCGACCACTCCGACGGCAACCCCGACGAGGACACCATCCTCTCCTACTCCCAGGCCAACGGGATCGGCTACCTGGGCTGGTCGTGGAGCGGCAACGGCGGCGGCGTCGAGTACCTCGACATGGTCACCAGCTTCAACCCCGCCGCGCTGACCACCTGGGGCCAGCGCATCTTCAACGGGGCGAACGGCATCAAGGCCACCGCGAAGGAGGCGACGGTCTTCGGCAGCACCCCGCCGCCGACCTCCCCGCCGCCCACCACCCCGCCGCCGACGACGCCCCCGCCCACGACCCCGCCACCGTCCACCCCGCCGCCGGGCGGCTGCACGGCGACGTACACGGTGACCAACCAGTGGCAGGGCGGCTTCCAGGGTGAGGTGAAGGTGACCGCCGGCTCGGCGGCGATCACCGGCTGGACGACGAAGTGGACCTTCGCCAACGGTCAGACCGTCAGCCAGTCCTGGAGCACCGTCCTGAGCAGCAGCGGGGCGACCGTCACGGCCCGCAACGCCGACTGGAACGGTCGGCTGGGCGCCGGCGCCAGCACCAGCTTCGGCTTCATCGCCAGCTGGAACGGCACCAACGCCACGCCCGCGGTGACCTGCACCGCGAGCTGAGATCCGGCGTACCACCGGTGGCCGGGCCCGCGCGGGCCCGGCCACCGGTGGGCGTTGCCGTGCGCGCTGTCGAGCTGCCCCGTCCGTGGGACCGGCCGCCGCCGCGGACCCGCAACATCCTGCCCCGTCTGCGCGGGCAGCTCGACAGGGGCGACACGCTCTTCCGGTCCCCGACGAGCGCGGCGCCGCATGCTGACCCGCAACCTCCGGGACGTACGGCAGGGATACACCGTGTCGTGTCGGGTCAGCGCCCGGTCGGGAGGTGGCCAGCCCGGCTCTTCGGGAAGAACCGCCCCACCTCGTTCAGTCGACGGCGGTGACCTCCAGCAGCACGGTCTGCTCGGGATGCAGCGCGGGCATCTGGAGCCCGACGGTCGCCAGCACCGCGCCGCCGAGCGTCACGCCGCCGTCGGCCAGCCAACCCGGCCCGGTCAGTTCGAGGGTCGCGGGTTCCGGCACGCCGGCGACGGGCCGCACCGCGTACCGGCGGCGGGGGTCGAGGCCGGGAAGCCGGACCGGCCCGGGCGTCTGGGCCACCGAGGTGGCCAGCCGGGCCACGGCGTACACCGCGTGGGCGCCGTCGTGGGCGACCACGCCGTGCGCCCAGACGGCCGGGTCGGGGTGGTCGACCCGGACCACCCGGCCGGCGTGCAGCAGCGGGCGCAGCCGCTTGTGCAGCGCGACCCAGGCGGCCAGTTCGCGGCGCCGACCCGCGTCGATCGTGCCGATGTCCCACTCGATGCCGTAATGGCCGAAGAGCGCGGTCGCGGCGCGGAAACCCAGGTCGTGCACGCGGTGGGTGGTGTGCGAGCGCTCCGGCCCGATGTGGCTGCCGACCAGCTCGGGCGGGAGCAGCAGACCCGTCCAACGCTGGATGGCCAGCCGTTCCAGGGCGTCGTTGCAGTCGCTGGCCCAGACCCGGTCGGTGCGCCGCAGGATCTCCAGGTCCACCCGCGCGCCGCCGGACGCGCAGCTCTCGATCTCCACCCGCGGGTGGCGGCGGCGCAGCTCGTCGAGGAGCCGGTAGGCCGCGAGGGTCTGTCCGTGCACCCCCGGGCGGCCCTGGTGGCCGGCCTCGGTCAGGTCCCGGTTGTGGTCCCACTTGAGGTAGTCGATGCCGGGGTACGCGGTGAGCAGCGCGTCGAGCCGCTCCAGCAGGTGGGCGTACGCGGGCGGGTGGGCCAGGTCGAGCACCTGCTGGTGCCGCCACGTCGGCGGCAGCCGGCCGGGCGTCGACAGCACCCACTCGGGGTGGGCGCGGAACAGCTCGGAGTCCGGGTTGACCATCTCCGGTTCGACCCAGAGACCGAACTGCATCCCGCGCCCGCGTACGTGGTCGACGAGCGGGTGCAGGCCGTCGGGCCACACGGTCTCGTCGACGTACCAGTCGCCGAGACCGGCGCGGTCGTGGCGACGCCCCCGGAACCACCCGTCGTCGAGCACGAAGCGTTCCACTCCGACCTCGGCGGCGTGGTCGGCCAGCGCGCGCAGCCGCTCCAGGTCGTGGTCGAAGTAGACGGCCTCCCAGACGTTGAGGGTGACCGGGCGGGGCGTGGCCGGGTGCTGCGGGCGGGCGCGCAGGTGGGTGTGCAGGACGTCGCTGATCCCGTCGAGCCCGGTGGCGGAGAAGGCGGCGTACAGCAGGGGAGTGGCGTACTCCCCGCCGGGGTCGAGCACCACCTCGCCGGGGGCGAGCAGCTCGCCGCCACCGAGGACCGACTCGCCCGTCGGCCGCCGCTCGGCGAAGGTGACGTGGTCGCCGCTCCACGCGGTGTGCACGGCCCACACCTCGCCGTGGCCGAAGCCGAACCCCGCCGTGCCGGCCACCAGCAGCAGGGTCGCGTCGTGCCCGGTGCGGCCGTGCCGGCCCTCGCGTACCCAGGTGCCCATCGGCCAGGGGTGCCGCTGCGGGGACCGTTCCCGGCACCACCGGCCGGTCAGGTCGAGCAGTTCGGTGGCGACCGCCGGCACCGGCAGGACCGGCGTCAGCTCCCGCAGCTCGTACGGGTGGTCGCCGGTGTTGCGCAGCCGGTGCCGCAGCAGCACCAGCCCGGTCGCGTCGAGCGTCAGCTCGACGGTCAGCGACAGCCCGGCGGCGGCGTCGGCCGCCCGTACGGTGACCCGGGCGGGACCGCTGCCGTCGTCGGCCACGTCGACGTCGTCGAGCCGGAAGGCGGTGGACCAGTCCCGGCGCTCGCGGTGCCCGCCCAGCGCCGGGCGGCCGCCCCAGCCGGCGGACGCCTCCGGCAGCAGGGACAGCACCGTCGGCGCGTCGAAGCTGCTCGGTACGACCGGCGCGACGGTCGCGGCGAGCAGGGCGGGCAGGTCGTCGGCCGGGACCGGGCCGAGGTCTGCGCCCCAGTGCGCGAGGCGGGGCAGCCCCGGGCCGCGCGCGTCGAGCACCACGCTGGTCCGGGCACGGCGCAGGTGGACGACACTCATCCTTTCGACGCTCCCAGGGTCAGGCCCCGGACGAACTGCCTCTGCAACAGGAAGAACACCACCAGGGTCGGGATCGCGACCAGCACCGAGCCGGCCGAGACGAGGTTGTTGTCGGTGAAGAACTCGCCGCGCAGGTTGTTCAGCGAGCTGGTCACCGGGAACTTGTCGCCGGTACGCATGAGCACGGTGGCCCAGAAGAACTCGTTGTAGATCCAGGTCACCTCCAGGGTGGCCAGCGCGGCGAGGGCCGGCCGGCACAGCGGCATGGTGACCTGCCAGTACTGGCGCCAGACGCTCGCCCCGTCGATCATCGCCGCCTCGTACAGGTCGTGCGGCAGGGCCTTCATGTAGTTGCTGAGCACGAAGACGCAGAATCCGCACTGGAAGGCGACGTTGACCAGGATCAGCCCCCAGTAGCTGTCGTAGAGCACCTCCGAGTCGCTCATGAACGCCGGCAGCGGCACCTGGGTGAAGAGCCGGAACAGCGGGATGAGCAGGGCCTGCTGGGGCAGCAGGTTCGCGGCGGTGAACAGGCCGAGCAGGACGATGTTGGTCTTCCAGCTGAACCGGGCGATGACGAACGCCACGCAGGAGGCGAGGAAGAGGGTCAGCAGCACCGCCGGCACGGTGATGTAGACGGAGTTGAGGAAGTGCTTGCCGAACTCGGCGGTCCGCCAGGCGGTGACGTAGTTGTCGAGGGTCCACCCGCCGAGCGAGACGTAGCCGTTGGTGGCCGTGTACTCGTAGGAGCGCAGCGAGGTCAGCACGGCCCAGAGGATCGGGAAGAGCCAGCCGATCGCCACCGCGGCGAGGAAGACGTGCAGCACGATCCGGGCCGGGCGCGGCGGCGGGCGCCGCCGGGGTGCGGGGGCGGTGCCGGCTTGCCGGGACACGGTAGCGGTGCTCATCGGCGTCCCTCCCGCAGCACGGTCGCCAGGTAGACGGTGATGAAGAGCAGCGAGACGACCAGCATGATCGTCGCCAGCGCGGAGCCGAAGCCGATCCGGCTCGCCTCGCCCACGACGTTCTGGGTGACCAGCGCCGAGAGCAGTTCCAGGCCGTTGCGGCCCTTGTTGATGACCCAGACCAGGTCGAACGCGCGCAGCGACTCGATCACCGTCACCACCAGCACGATGATGTTGATGGGCCGCAGGACCGGGAAGATCACCTTGAAGAAGGTCCGGCCCTCCGACGCGCCGTCCACGGCGGCGGCCTCCCGCAGCGACGGGTCGACGCCCTTGAGCCCGGCCAGGTAGAGCAGCATGATGTAGCCGACGTGCCGCCAGCCGGCGGCCACCAGCACGGCCCAGATGTTGACGTCGGGGTCGCCGTACCAGTCGACGTTCGTGCCGAGGACGGCGTTGAGCAGGCCCTGGTCGCGGGAGTAGAGCAGCTGCCAGACGAAGCCGATCAGCGCCAGGGAGAGCACCACCGGCAGGTAGAGCGCGGTCTGGTAGAACCGGGTGCCGTGCAGCTCCTTGTCCAGCAGGACGGCCAGGAACATGCCGAACGGGGTGGCCACCGCGAACAGCGCCGCCAGCCAGAGCAGGTTGTTCTGCACGGCCGGCACGAACGGCGGGTAGTTCTGGACCACGTCGGCGTAGTTGCGACCGCCGACCCACTCGATGTCGGAGACCGGGCCGATGCCGTCCCAGTCGGTGCCGGAGAGCAGCACGGTGGCGCCCGCCGGCAGCCAGACCAGGCCGACGACGAGCAGCAGCGGTACGGCCACCATGAGCGCGACGACCACGCGGTCGGTGCGGGACAGCAGCCGTACGCGCCGGCGGCGGCCACCCGTGGGGGTGGTGGCCGCCGCCGGCGGCGCGGCGCGATCCGCTTGGATCAGGGGCAGGTCGGACACGGTGCCCTCACCCTCTCGCCGTCAGTCGGTGAAGATCGACTTTTTCTGGTTCTCGATGCTGGACGTCAGCCCGTCGATGTCCTTCGGGTCCTTGATGAACTGCTGGAGCGCCGGGATGATCACCGTGGAGGCGAAGTCCGGGCGGGTGTCGCGGTCCAGGAACTGGGCGATCTCGGTGGCCGAGCCGACCAGCTCGGCGGCCTTCTTCTGCAGGGCGCTGTAGCCGCTGGTGTCGGCCTCGCTGTTGGCGACCAGCGTGCTCGGGTCGTTCTTGACGGTGATGTCCGCGGCGGCCTTCGAGCCGACGTACTCCAGCAGCTTCCTGGCGTTGGCCTCCTGCTTCGGCTTGCGGGCCATCATGTAGCCGTCGATGGGCGCGTCCAGGGCCTTGGCGCCGATCGCCGGGTCGATCTCGGGGAAGGTGAAGAAGTCGAGGTCGGCCAGGTCGTCGCCGTCGAACTGCTGGCCGACGAAGAGGCCGAGCAGGTACATGCCGCTCTTCTTCTGCTGCAACGACTGGGCGGCCTCCTGCCAGGTCCGGCCGAGGCTGTCCGGCTGGTGCAGGGGCAGCAGGCCGCGCCAGGTGTCGAAGACCTTCTTCACCTTGTCGGAGGTCCAGGACTCCTTGCCGGCCATCAGGTCGATGTGGAACTGGTAGCCGTTGATCCGCAGGTTGAGGATGTCGAAGGTGCCCATCGCCGGCCAGCCGTCCTTGTCGGCGAAGGCGATCGGGGTGAGGCCGTCCTTCTTCATCTCCCCGGCGAGCGCGGTCAGGTCGTCGAGGGTCTTCGGCACCTGGTAGCCGTTCTGCTGCCAGACCGACTTGCGATAGAAGACGGCCCACGGGTAGTACGACGACGGCACGAAGTACTGCTTGCCGTCGTCCCCGGTCGACGCCTTGCGGAACGCGTCGGACATCCCGGAGAGCTTGCCCCAGACGTCGCTGAGATCCCCGGCGAGGCCCCGGGCGGCGAAGAACCGCATGCGGTAGCCGGCGAACCACATGAACACGTCGTCCGGCTTGCCCTGGAGGTAGTTGTTGATGTTCTCCTGGAACGTGTTGTGGTCGACGGTGTTGACCGCGACCTGGAGGCCGGACGAGGTCTGGAACCCGTCCACGACCTTCGCGACCACCTCCTTGGGTTTCGGGTCGGACTGGTTGGAGCCCAGCGACACCGTCTTGGCGTCGGATCCGCCGGAGTCGGAACCGCAGCCGGCGAGCAGGCCCGTGCCGAGCAGCGCGGTGCTGCCGGCGGCGCCGGCCAGCAGCGAACGACGGTTGAGGCCGGCCACGGAGGGGGGTACGAGCCGCGCGAGGTATTCGGCTCGGGTGCGGGGACGGGACATGGTGCCTCCTGCGGATGAAGAGGAGTGCCCGAGGGCCGTCGGTGGCGGTGCCCCGGCAACCGTGATCACACATCCGGATCCATCGCGAATCCACATTGGCGAACACGAATTGCCAGTGGCGCCTCAAGCTACTCGTCCTCCGGGCGCTGTCAAGAGGGCGGCTGACGCCCGCCAATCCGGCCGCGACAAGGGCATTGGGAGGTAAACGTTGTAAAGATGATCGATGTTGGAACGTGTTGACTTGGCCGGCTTCGCCGGGCACGCTCTGCGTTCATGCGGCGATGGCAGGGCGACGACATGTGGTTCGGCGCCGACTACAACCCCGAGCAGTGGCCCGAGTCGACCTGGGCCGAGGACGTCGAGCTGATGCGCCGCGCCGGGGTCAACCTGGTGTCGGTGGGTATCTTCTCCTGGGCGCTGCTGGAACCCGCCCCCGGCGCGTACGAGTTCGGCTGGCTCGACCGCGTGCTCGACGTGCTGCACGACGGCGGGATCTCCGTCGACCTCGCCACCGCCACCGCGAGCCCACCGCCGTGGCTGGCCCACCGGCACCCCGAGACGCTGCCCCGGCGCGCCGACGGCGCGATCCTCTGGCCCGGCGGACGGCAGGCGTACTGCCCCAGCTCGCCGGTGTTCCGCGAGCGGTCGCTGGCCCTGGTCGAGGCCCTCGCCACCCGGTACGCCGAGCACCCCGCCGTCGTCATGTGGCACGTCTCCAACGAGCTGGGCTGCCACAACGTGCACTGCTACTGCGACGTCAGCGCCGAGGCGTTCCGCCGCTGGCTGCGCGAGCGCCACGGCGACCTGGACGGGCTCAACGACGCCTGGGGCACCGCCTTCTGGAGTCAGCGCTACGGCGACTGGGCCGAGATCAACCCGCCGCGCACCGCGCCGACCTTCGCCAATCCCACCCAGCAGCTGGACTTCCTGCGCTTCTCCTCCGACGAGCAGCGCGCCCAGCTGCGCGCCGAACGCGAGGTGCTCGATCGGCTGGTGCGCCAGCCGGTCACCACGAACTTCATGGTCGGCACCGGCATCAAGCACCTCGACTACCACTCGTGGGCGTCCGACGTGGACCTGGTCGCCAACGACCACTACCTCACCGCCGCCGACCCGCGCGCCCACGTCGACCTCGCCCTCGCGGCCGACCACACCCGGGGCGTGGCCGGCGGCGCGCCGTGGCTGCTGATGGAGCACTCGACCAGCGCCGTGAACTGGCAGCCGCGCAACGTCGCGAAGGCCCCCGGGCAACTGCGCCGCAACAGCCTGGCGCACGTCGCGCGGGGCGCGGACGGCGTGCTCTTCTTCCAGTGGCGGGCCTCCCGTGCCGGGGCGGAGAAGTTCCACTCCGCCCTGGTCCCGCACGCCGGCCCGGAGACCAAGGTGTTCCGCGAGGTGTGCCGCCTCGGCGCGGACCTGCGGGCCCTCGCCGAGGTACGCGGCAGCCGGGTCGAGGCCGAGGTGGCGATCCTGTTCGACTACGAGGCGTGGTGGGGCGCCGAGCTGGACTCGCACCCCAGCGTCGACGTCGCGTACGTCGACCGCCTCAGCGCGCTGCACGACGCGCTGTGGCGGGCCGGGGTCACCGCCGACGTCGTGCACCCGTCGGCCGACCTCGCCCGCTACCGGCTGGTGCTCGTTCCGACCCTCTACCTGGTACTAGACGCGCACGCCGCCGCGCTGCGCGCGTACGTCGAGGCGGGCGGCACCGCCCTGGTGACGTACTTCAGCGGCATCGTCGACGAGCACGACCACATCCGCCTCGGCGGCTACCCGGGGGCGTTCCGGGAACTGCTGGGCGTACGCGTCGAGGAGTTCTTCCCGCTGCGGGCGGGGGAGCGGGTCACCCTCGACGACGGCTCCGGCGCCGACGTGTGGACGGAGTGGCTGCACCCCGAGGGCGCGCAGGTGCTCGCCGCGTACGCCGACGGGCCCCTGCCGGGCGTGCCGGCGTTGACCCGGCATGCCGTGGGCGCGGGCGCGGCCTGGTACGTCGGCACCCGGCTGGACGCGGCGGCGACCGACCGGCTGGTCGCCCGGCTGGTGGCCGAGGCGGGCGTACGCCCGGCGGCGCAGGCCCCCGCCGAGGTGGAGGTGGTCCGGCGGCGTGCCGGCGAGCGCAGCTGGCTCTTCGTCATCAACCACACCGACGCCGACGCCCGGCTCGACGCGACCGGCGTGGAGCTGCTGACCGGGGCGGCCTGCGCCGACCACCTGGTCGTGCCGGCCGGCGAGGTGGCCGTGGTCCGCGAGGAACCGGCCGCAGGCGCGGCCCGGTGACGGCGCGAAGGAGGACGTCCGGATGCTGGCCCGACAACGGCAGACCGCGATCCTCGAACTGATCCGGCAGCACGGCGGCGTGCGGGTCAGCCACCTCGTCAGCCGGTTCGGCGTCTCCGACATGACGATCCGGCGCGACCTGGAGGTGCTGGCCGAGCTGGGGCTGGTCGACAAGGTCCACGGCGGCGCGACCCTGCCCGGCCCCGGCTCCGCCGAGGAGCCCGGCTTCGCCGCGAAGTCGGTCCGCCAGCAGGCCGAGAAGCGGGCCATCGCCGGGCGGGCCGCCGCCCTCGTCGAGCCCGGCATGGCCGTCGCGCTCTCCGCCGGCACCACGACCGCAGCGCTGGCCACCCTGCTTGCCGACGTACGCGGCCTGACCGTGGTGACCAACTCGATCCCCGTCGCCGACGCCCTGCACCAGAACCCCCGCGCCGACCGGACGGTCGTGCTGACCGGCGGCATCCGTACCCCGTCGGACGCCCTCACCGGCCCGGTGGCCGAGGCGGCGATCGGCTCCCTCAACGTCGACGTGCTCTTCCTCGGCGTGCACGGCATGAGCCCGCGTACGGGGTTCACCACGCCGAACCTGCTGGAGGCCGGGACGAACCGGTGCCTGATCGAGGCGTCGCGGCGCCTGGTGGTGCTGGCCGACCACACCAAGTGGGAGACCGTCGGGATGGCCACCATCGCCCCGCTGTCCGAGGCCGACGTGCTCGTCACCGACGCGGGCCTGCCCCCGGAGGCGCGCGCTCAGCTCGCCGAGCAGGTCGGCGAACTGGTCGTCGTCGAGGGCGGCTGAGACCTTCGCCCGCGCCGTGGCGGTTGATCCCGGCGGTTCCGACGTCGCCGCAGGCTGACCGGTGCCTCCCCGTCGAACGAGGGCGTGACCCTCAGCTCGTGGACCCCGGCGTCCGCTCGGCCGGCGCGGACACACCGTCCGCGGGCCGGACGCGCTTCCGCCACCGGTGGTGGCGCCACACCGCGACTGTGACGGCCACGGCAACGAGCAGCGCGGTGGCGCCCTTCCAGGCACGTTCGAACCACGATCTGTCGTTGCCGAACGCCGCATCACCGGCCGCCATGAGCCACAGCCCCACCCACGCCCACTGCCAGCCGCGTGGCCGGGAGAACGTGCCCGGCGGGGCGGAGAACGCGACGGACACGGTGACTGCGGCGCCGACGACGACGATCAGGGGTCCGCCGACGCGCGAGGTGGCCTCCCACAGCGACATGAACCGATCATGGCACCCCGGCACCACCACCAGAGCCGTTGCTCGACCCGTACGTCGGCCTCACCGAAACCGACCTCTCAGCCGTCCGTCAGTGGCTCGCGCGGGACGACGGCGCCGCTTGATCACCTGCTCGCTCGTGCCGCCGGTCACGCGGCCGTCGACGCCGCGACGTCCACTCCGCGACGGTTCCACCTGCGGTGCTTCCGTCGGACGGCGCGCCTTCACAGGCACTTCACAGCGCCCACGGATAGGGTCCCGGGAAGTCAGCGACCGGCTCCAAGGTGGAGCGCGGTGTCTTTGCACGGGAGTTCCGATGGTCTTCAAGAAGATGTTGAGCGCGTTCGGCGTGGGCGGGCCGAGCGTCGACACCGTCCTGACCAACCCGAACACCCGGCCCGGCCTGACCCTCGAGGGGCAGGTGAACCTGCTCGGCGGCGACGCGCCGGCCAACATCGAGCAGGTCGTCGTCGGCCTGGTCACCCGGGTCGAGATCGAGGGCCACGACACGGAGTACGCCGGGGTCATGGAGTTCCACCGGCTGCCGGTCAGCGGCCCGCTCCAGCTCGCCGCGAAGCAGCAGCTCGCCATCCCGTTCCAGCTCCCGATGCCGTGGGAGACCCCGATCACCGACGTCTACGGTCAGCGGCTGCGCGGCATGACGATGGGGCTGCGTACCGAGCTGGCCATCGCCCGGGCGGTGGACAAGGGCGACCTGGACCAGGTCAACGTGCACCCGCTGCCGGTGCACGAGCGGATCCTGGAGGCGTTCCAGCGGCTCGGCTTCCGGTTCAAGCACGCCGACCTGGAACGCGGCCACATCCGGGGCACGCAGCAGACGCTGCCGTTCTACCAGGAGATCGAGTTCTTCGCCTCGCCCCAGTACGCGAGCACCATCAACGAGGTCGAGCTGACCTTCGTGACCAGCCCGCACGGTGTCGAGGTCATCCTCGAGTGCGACAAGCGCGGCGGGTTCCTCACCCCGGGGCACGACGCGTTCGGTCACTACCGGGTCGCGCACACCGACGCCGACGGGACGGACTGGGTCCAGGTGGTCGACGGCTGGCTGCGGGAGACGACGTCCCGCTACGGCAGCCTGCGCGGCGCGCACGGCTTCGGCGGGCACGGCCACGGGCACGGTCACGGCCGGGGGGTCGGCATGGGCGGCGTCGTCGCCGGCGCCGCGGTGGGAGCCGTCGGCGGCATGATCGTGGGTGACATGATCGGCGATGCCTTCGAGGGCGACGGCGAGGACTTCGGCGGCTTCGAGGAGTAGGACCACACACGACGGTGGCCCCCGGGACGACAGTCCCGGGGGCCACTGCGGTGCCGTGGTGCGCGGCTACGCGGTGCCCGGTCAGTGCCGGGCCTTGCGCTCCTCGCCGCTGCGCCAGTTGCTGCCGGCCTTGGCCAGACCACGGCTACCCAGGTACCCGATGGTCAGCAGTGTGATCATGAACCAGGCGTTGTCGGCCCGGAAGATGTCCACCCCGGCCGTGTTCCGGCCGACCAGCTGCGAGGCGGCCAGCACGCCGATCACGGCCGCGATGTAGACCCAGAACTCGGTCGTCCGCAGCGACGGCTTGGTCTCCGTGCCGGGCGCCTGCATGGCCTCCCGGTGCCCGTCGTGCATCATCGGCATCGGACGGGTGGGCGTCTCCTGGATGGCCCTGTCCTGCATCGCCCGGTTGGGCATGTCCTGCGTCGGCCGGTTCATCGGCCTGGTGGAAGCAGCCTGCGTGCTCATCTTGTCCTCCTCAGGATGCGATGAGTCGTACCTGCGTTCCCTCGCCCCGCTACCGCGTGTCGGCCACGGCACGGTTCGCGTTCATGGCGGGGGCACCCGCCGTCTACCCGACCCGACGGGGGCAGTAACACCCACCGCCAGCCGGAATCCTCCCCGCCCCACGCCCCGTGCTCCGGCAGCGATCATGCAGTTGTGGTGGGGTGCAAAACGCCCTGATGGGCCGCTGGCGGGCACCACGACTGCCTGATCGGCCCCGTCCCCGCCCCCCGCCAGGCATGGGCGGGGGTTTGGTGGTGGGGGTGATGGGCACGCGTCTCGGGACTACGACTCGTGCGAGGTGATGGACATGCGTGAGGACGACATGCGGCAGGACGCCGCCCGGCGTGCCGAGGAACGGATCGCCGGTGGCGTGTACGGCGAGGGCGCTCTCGACGAGGTGACCGTGCCTCCTACCGACGTGCAGCGGGTGATCCAGGACGAGGACCCGGACGATCCGGCCCACGTTCCGGTCGATCCGGAGGTGCTGCGCGACGGCGGCCCCACCCGGGGACAGGGCGCCGTCACCACGACCGGCGGCACCGCCGGACCGGCGTCCGTCCGCCGGTTGGCGCGGCAGCCGGAGCGGCACCCGGGCAAGGTGGCGCCGACCACCACGGGCGACGCCACCACCGGCGGTCTGAGCACCCCGGCCGGCGGATCCACCAGCGACCAGTCCGGCCCCGCCAGCCAGGTCGGCGACTTCACCCCGGACTGACCCGCCGACCCCACCTACCGCAGCGCCAACCGGGAGGGCGGGGTCGGTGGTTCAGGTGGGGCGGACGATGCCGAGGCGTTGGGTGGCGCGGGTGAGAGCGACGTAGAGGTCGCTGCGACCCCGGGGCGACTCCGCCACGACGCGGTCGGGGTCGACCAGGAGGACCGAGTCGAACTCGAGCCCCTTGGCCTGACCGACGGTGAGCACCACCACGCGGCTCTCCAACGCCGGGTCCTCGCCGACGGCGGCCTCGGGCAGGGCGGCGGTGAGCGCGCCGCCCAACTCGTCGACCCGCCCGGCCGGCACGATGACCCCGAGCCGGCCGTCGTCCAGGCCGGCCGCCTCCCGGGTGGCGGCGGCCACCAGCTCCGCCGTCAGGCGCTCCGCCGGCACCGCGCGGTCCCACGGCGGCACCCCGCTGGAGCGTACGGAGCGGGGCGGGCGCAGCGCCGGATCGATCTCTGCGAGCACCTCGGCGGCGACCGCCATGATCTCGGCCGGGGTGCGGTAGCTGACGGTCAGCTCCTCCAGCCGCCAGCGCTGCGCCACGTACGGCTCCAGCGCGTCGGCCCAGGACGGGGTGCCGGCCAGCGCGCCGGTCTGCGCCACGTCGCCGACGATGGTCATCGAGCGGCTCGGGCAGCGGCGCATCAGCAGTCGCCAGGCCATCGGCGACAGCTCCTGCGCCTCGTCGACGATCACGTGCCCGAACGCCCAGCGCCGGTCGGCCGCGGCCCGCTGGGCGGTGGTCAGCCGGTCCGCCTCCTCCTGCCGTTCGAGCAGCCGGTCGGCGTCGAGCAGGTCGGTGACGCCGAGGATCTCACCGCCGTCGGCCTCGTCCTCGACGTCGATGGAGCGGGAGCCCCGGGCGATCTCCAGTACGCCTTCGGCGTACTCCCGTTGCAGGGTCCGGATCCGTTCCCGGCGGGCGGCGGCGGCCCGCTCGTCCTCGCCGAGCAACTCGGCCGCCTCGTCCAGCAGCGGCACGTCGGCCGGCGTCCAGCCGCCCGGCTCGCGGTGCAGCGCGGCCCGTTCGGCGTCGCTGAGCATGGGCGCGGCGACGGCGATCCGCTCGGTGGAGGCGTACAGGTCGGCGAGCAGGCGCTGCGGGGTGAGCACCGGCCAGAGCTGGTCCAGCACGGCGCGCACCTCGGGCTCCTCGCGCAGCTCGCGGCGGATCTCCGCCACGTCGGCCTCGTCGAGCAGGTTCTCCCCGCCCAGCGGGTCCGCGCCGATCCGCTCGGCGACCTGGGCCGCGAGGGCATGGACGATCTCGACGTCGAAGAGCGCCCGGGCCAGGTTGTGCGGCCGGTCGGACCGGCGGGCCCGGTCCCGGGCGGCGCGCACGGTCTCCGGGTCGAGCCGCAGCACCTCCTGCTGCGGCAGCTCGATCTCCAGCGGCTCGTCGGGCACCCACTGCCGGTCCCGGACGGCGGCGGCCAGCACCCCGACCATCACCGCGCTGCCCTTGAGCGCGGCGGTCGCGGCGGGCTCGGCGCGGCGGGCGCTGACCCCCGGGAAGAGGTCGCCCTGGGTCCGCAGGAGCACGCCCGTCTCGGCCAGCGCCGGCAGCACCTGGGAGATGTAGCGCAGGAACGTGGCGTTCGGGCCGACCAGGAGCACGCCCCGGGTGGAGAGCTGCTCGCGGTGGGTGTAGAGCAGGTACGCCGCGCGGTGCAGCGCGACGGCGGTCTTGCCGGTGCCGGGGCCACCCTGCACGACCAGTACGCCCGGCAGGTCGGCGCGGATGATCCGGTCCTGCTCGGCCTGGATGGTCTCGACGATGTCGCGCATCCGGCCGGTGCGGCCGGCGTTGAGCGCGGCGAGCAGCGACGCCTCGCCGGTCAGCTCCTCGTGCGCGGTGGGGGAGGCGGTGTCCAGGTCCAGCACCTCGTCGTTGAGCGCGGTCACCTTGCGTTCCCGGGTACGCAGGTGCCGGCGGCGGCGTACGCCCTGAGGGTTGGCCGCGGTGGCGAGATAGAAGGCGCGGGCGGCCGGGGCGCGCCAGTCCATCAGCAGCGGGTCGTAGTCGCCGCCGGTGTCGAAGATCCCGATGCGGCCGATGTAGTGGGGGCCGCCGTCGTCGGTGTCGAGCCGGCCGAAGCAGAGGCCGCTCTCCACCGAGGAGAACTGCTCGACCTGGTCGGCGTACATCCGCACCGCGCTGTCGCGCTGGGAGCGGGCCTGGAGGGTGCCGCCGGTCGCCCGCAGCTCGTCGGTCAGCCGGCGGGAGGCCTGCTCACGCAGCTCGTCCAGCCGGCGATAGAGCATCGAGACGTATTCCTGTTCGCGGCCGATTTCGTCATCGGGCTGCAATTCGGCGGAATCGGCGGAATGCCTTGACAAGCCGTCTCCCATTCGAGTAGCATCTCTCTCGGAACGGCTATTATCAGCCGTTCTTTTTTGTTGCCTGAACTGAGAAAGATACCGTGCGCCGGTCGCCTCGACCAAGCGCGCCGGGCCACACCGCGACTCGTCCCGCACAGACAGCGGGGGCCCGCCGCGTGGCGGGCCCCCGGACTGCCGATTCTCAGCCCTTCGCCACCTCGTAGAGCCGCTCCGGCGTCACCGCGCCGGCGATGAGCCGGCCGTCGTCGGTGAGCAGCACGCTGAACAGCTTCCCGGTCAGCAGCCGGCCGCTGCCCCAGTCGCCGCTGACCTTCGGCAGCGCGCCGAGCAACGCCGCCGGGTCGCCGGCCGGTCCGTTCCCGGCGCGGCCGGGGGCGGCGGGTCGGTCCGCGGGCGCGCCGGCACCGTCGAGCCGCGCGACCACCACGGTGGCCCAGCTCTCGCCGACCGTACGCACGTCCGGCCGCTCGCCGTCCGCGCGCCGCTTCCCGGGGGCGTCGGCGGGCTGCCTGCCGGCGGTCTCCTCGGTCACCTTCACGCCGGGCGGCGGGTTGAAGGTGAACTGGTCGGCGTCGGGCCGGGCATACGACACCTGGGTGAAGGCCATCTCGAAGGCCGGCTTGTCGCTGCCGTCGGCGAAGACCTCGAAGCGCAGCGGCACGTGCTGCCGCGCGTCGATGGCGATGCGCACCTGGTGCACCAGCGAGGCGGCGTCGCGCGGGGCGAGCACCAGCTCGTACGCGTCGCGGCCGGCGACCGTGGCGGAGCGGCCGACGCTCACCTCGGTGCTCGGGCCGATCGCCGTGAGGGCACGGTCGGCCGCCTCCCCGGGGGTGACCGGCAACTCCGGCGTCTGGGCCCCGGTGGTGCCCTCGGGCAGCGTGCGGTGGGTGGCGGTGTTGGACCGGCTGTTCCAGGCCCACACGTCCCGGCCGTTGCGCACGATGTCGTGCTCGCCGAGCGTGTCCACCAGGGCGACGCGCTGCCGGTCGGGCCCGGAGTGCCAGACCCGCAGGGTGTGCGTGCCGGTCAGCAGGCCGGTCAGGCCGTCGCCGCCGACCAGGCCGGCCAGCGGCGGCAGGCCCAGGTCGGCGCGCTGCACGACCGTGCCGGAGAGCCCCTCCAGCCGGGAGGTCTGAAGGTCGACCAGGAGTTGGGCGGCGGTGCGCGGCGGCAGGCTCGGCTCGGCCTGGGCGGCGAACGTGCCGAGCGCGGCGCCGCCGCCGATGACGGTCGCGACGGCGGTCACCGGGACCAGCCAGCGTAGGACGGGACGGCTCTTCAGGACGGACATGTGACACCTCCTGCCGGACATCCTGCCTCCTCGACGCTGTGAGGGCGCTGAGGACGGCCGTACGACCCCGGGCGCCCGGGTGGCACCCTTGGAGGCGTGCGGTTGCTGGTGGTGGAGGACGAGTCGCGGTTGGCGTCCGCCCTGCAACGGGGGTTGCAGGCCGAGGGGTTCGCGGTGGACGTGGCGGCGACCGGCCCGGAGGGGCTCGACGCGGCACGCCACGGCGGGTACGACGCGATGGTCCTCGACGTGATGCTGCCCGGCCTCTCCGGCTACGAGCTGGTACGCCGGCTGCGCGCCGAGGAGCACTGGCTGCCGGTGCTCATGCTCTCGGCCAAGGATGGCGAGTACGACCAGGCCGACGGGCTGGACTGCGGGGCCGACGACTACCTCACCAAGCCCTTCTCGTACGTGGTGCTGCTGGCCCGGCTGCGGGCCCTGTTGCGCCGGGGCGCCCCCGAACGCCCGACGGTGCTCGCGGTCGGCGACCTCCGGCTGGACCCGGCGCGGCGACGGGTGACCCGCGCCGACGCCGAGGTCGCGCTGACCAGCCGCGAGTTCGCGCTGCTCGACTACCTCATGCGCCGCCCCGGCGAGGTGGTCTCCAAGACCGAGCTGCTGGACCACGTCTGGGACGCCAGCGTCGAGACGGCGCCGAACGCGGTCGAGGTCTACGTCGGGTACCTGCGGCGCAAGATCGGCCGGGAGCGCCTGGAGACGGTCCGGGGCGCCGGTTACCGGCTCGCCCCGTGACGCGGGGGACGCGCGGGCGGCTGCGCGCCGGGCCCGGGCTGCGCGGGCGGCTGATGGCGGTCGGCGTACTCGGTGTGTCGGGGGGACTCGCCGTCGGCGGGCTCGTCCTGCTCGCCGTGCTGGGCTGGGCCCTGCAACGTGCCGTCGACACCGAGGCGTTCCGTACCGCCGACGCGGTCGCGCTGCTCGCCGCCGAGGAGGTACTGCCCGATCCGCTGCCGGTGGCCGGCGGGCAGGTCCGGGTGCAGGTGATCGACGCCGCGGGCCGGGTGCGGGCGGCCTCCATCGACGCCGACCGGCTGGTGCCGATGGTGTCGCCGGGGAGCCTCGACGCCGGCGTGCGGCAGCGGCTGACGGTGTCGGGGGAGCGGGTCGGCCTGACCGGGCCGGTGCGGGTGGTGGCCGTACCGGCGGGCACCGCCGCCGACCCGCGTACCGTCCTGGTGGCCCGGTCGCTGGCGGACGTGCGGCACAGCGCGCACGTCGTACGGACCATCCTGCTGGTGAGCTTCCCGCTGCTGGTCGTGGTGCTCGCCGCCGTGGCCTGGCGGGTGGTCGGCGCGACCCTGCGCCCGGTGGAGGCGCTGCGCCGGGGGGCCGAGGAGATCACCGGGCGGGACGGGGGCGGGCGGCTGCCCGTACCGGCGTCGCGGGACGAGATCCACCGGCTCGCGGTGACGCTCAACGGGATGCTGGGCCGGCTGGAGTCCGCCCGGGACCGGCAACGGGCGTTCGTCGCGGACGCCGCGCACGAGTTGCGCAGCCCGCTGGCGAACATCCGTACCGAGCTGGAGGTCGCCCGGCGGCTGGCCGACCGGACGGACTGGACGGCGGTGTCGGCGAACCTGCTCGCCGACACGGAGCGGCTCGGTCGGCTCGTCGACGACCTGCTGCTGCTGGCCCGGCTCGACGAGCGGCCGCCGGCGCGGGCCACGGGGCCGGTCGAGCTGGGGGCCCTGCTGGCGGCGGTGGCCGCCCGGTACCCGTCGCCGCCGGTGCGCCTCGACGCCCCGGCGGCGCCGCTGTGGACCGAGGGCGATCCCGACGAGCTGCGTCGCATCCTGACCAACCTGGTCGACAACGCCGTCCGGCACGCCCACGGCGAGGTGGTGCTGGCCGCCGGCCCGGGCGCCGACGGGGCGGGCGGCGACGGTGGGACGTCCGGCAGGGGCCAGGCCGCCGGCGGGCGGGCCGGCCGGGGAGCGGCAGGCGGCGGGGGAGCGGGCGGCAGCGGCGTCGGGGCGTACCACCTGGTGACGGTGACCGACGACGGGCCGGGGATCCCGGCCGGGGACCGGGAGCGGGTCTTCGGCCGGTTCACCCGGCTCGACGACGCCCGCGCCCGCGACGACGGCGGCGCCGGCCTCGGCCTGGCCATCGTGCGCGAGCTGGTCCGCCGGGCCGGCGGCGGCATCGAGCTCACCGACGCCCACCCCGGGCGGGCCGGCGGGCCGGGGCTGCGGGTACGGCTGCTGCTGCCGACCCTGCCCGACCCGGAGAAACCCTGACGAAGGACGCCACGCCGGGCGGGGCCCAATTCCGGACCATCCGGCACGCCTGCGATCGGCGTCGCCGCGCCCGGGACCGGCGGCGGACCGTCAGCCGGGACCGGGCCGTCAGCCGCGACGGGTGCAGACCTGCTGCGCGCGGGCGATCGTGTCCGTCGACCACACGACCGCGACCGTGAAGCAGTAGTCGGTGCTGCGGTTCAGGCCGTAGACGACGAAGGTGGTGGTGCCGGCGGGCAGGTTGGCGAAGGCCGTCTGCGCCTGGCCGGCCCGGCCGCCCGAGATGACCACCGGACCCTCTCCGCCGGCCGGGTAGGTCCAGCGCAGCGCCACGTTGTCGCGGTTGTCCCGCAGCGTGACCGCGCCCGGCGGGCTGCCGGGGGAGGCCGCGGCCCCGCTCGTCGGGCCGGCGGCGGGCGGGGCGCCCGTGCCGGTCGACCCGCCCGCCGGCGTGGAGGCCGGCGCGCCGGTCGCGGCAGGGGGCGCCGGGTCGGGGGCACCGTCCATTGCGGCCACCCCGGTGATCACCGCGACCGTGCCCAGCAGCACCACCGCGACGCCACCGACGGCGAGCGGCAGCAGCAGGTTGCCGCGCCGCGCCGGCGCGCGGTGCACCGGCACCGGCAGCAGCCGCGACGGCTGGTAGGGCTCCTCGGGCGCGTCGGGCCGGTGGACCCGGTGCACCCCGTCGGCCTCCTCGGTGGCAGCGCCACCGGCCAGGGGTACGACCGCCGGCGGCACGGCGCTGTCGGCCGGGCCGTCGTCGGCGTCGGGGGGCCACCAGCCGGGCGGCGGATCCTCCGTCGGCTGCCGGGGCGTCGGCACCGGGTGCGGCGGCGCGGCGTAGGGGTCGGTGTGTGCCGCTGCGGCGTACGGGTCCGGCTCCGCCGGGCGGTAGCCCTGCTGCGAGGGGTGCTGCGCCGTCGCCGGTCCGTCGCCCGGGGGCGGGGTACGCGCGGACGGCACGATCGGGCCGTCGCGGCCGACGGGTGCGGTGTCGGCGCAGACGTGGTCCGGGTTGGCCGCCGCCCGGGCCAGCCCCGCCACCTGCGCCGCCAGCGGATCGTCCGCCGGCAGGTGCTGGCGGCACAGCTCCCTGGCCAGCGCGAGGTTGTCGTGCGCCTCGGCGAACTGCCCGCAGTCGCGCTGCATCGCCCCGAGCCGCGCCAGCATCTTGATGCCGCTGGGGTGCCCGTCGCCGTAGACCTCGCGGTGCAGCTCCCAGGCGTCCTGCAAGCGGTCGCGGGCCACCTGGCACTGGCCGCGCGCGTATTCCACCGTGGCCAGGTCGGCGTGGGCGGCGAGCACCCGCAGCGACTCCGGCCCGTCGAGCGCGGTCAGCTCGATGATCACTTCCTGGTAGAGCCGGGCGGCGCGCGACCAGCTGCCGACCCGGTGCAGCACCGCCGCGAGGGTGGCCGCGGCGGCCACCGTGCGCTGGTCGGCGCGCCCGTGCAACCGGGTCGTGGCCGCGTACGCGAACGCGGCCCAGCCCCGGGCCGAGTGCGGCTCGCCGAGGGCGACCAGTACGCGGGCCTGGAGGCTGGCGGCCTCGGCCAGCTCGGGCGTGGCGTTGGCCGGACGCGGGTCGGCGTCGGTCAGCGCGTCGGCGAGCAGCCGCTGGGCGCCGGCGAGGTCGCCGGAGGACACCAGGTGGTGCGCCTGGTCAGTCAGATCACCGAAGCCGGAAGGCACGCCCCATCGTGCTCATCCGACGACGGTAAGTACAAGACCCGAGGGGGAGTGTATTGGTCAAGAACCGGTCAGGTGTGCGGCGAGCGTCTCGCTGATCCGGCGCAACTGGTCCACCTGGGTGGGGGTCAGCGCGTCGAACAGGTGCCGGCGTACCCCCTCGACGTGGCCGGGCGCGGCGGCGGCGAGGGTGGCGAATCCCTCGTCGGTGAGGACCGCGATCTGCCCGCGCCGGTCGGTGGGGCATTCCTCGCGGCGGACCCAGCCCTCGGCCTCCAGCCGGGCCACGGCGTGGGAGAGCCGGCTGCGCGAGGAGCCGCTGACCTGGGCCAGTTCGCTCATCCGCAGCCGCCGTTGGGGTGCCTCGGAGAGCCGGACCAGGATCTCGTAGTAGGCGTGCGGCATCCCGGCGTCGCGTTGCAGCTCCCGGTCCAGCGCCTCCATGAGTGCCCGGGACGCGGTCAGGTACGCGCGCCAGGTGCGCTGCTCGTCGGGATCCAGCCAGCGGGTCATGACGCCCATCATACGGCACTTAGTTGAACGTTCAACGAAACCGCGCTAGCGTCGGTGGCATGGGAATCCACCGCCTCAACCACGCCGTGCTCTACGTCAGTGACCTCGCCCGCAGCGTCGACTTCTACCGGGACGTGCTGGGCTTCCGGCCGATCCCGATGACGCCGGACGGTTTCCGGGGCGCCGCCTTCCTCCAGGCGCCCGGTTCCACCAACGACCACGACCTCGGCCTGTTCGAGGTCGGCGCGGGCGCCGGGCGCTCCACCGCCGGCCGCGGCACCGTGGGCCTCTACCACCTGGCCTGGGAGGTCGACACCCTCGACGAGCTGGACGCCACCGCGCAGCGGCTCGCCGCCGCCGGCGCGCTCGTCGGCGCGTCCGACCACGGCACCACCAAGAGCCTCTACGGCCAGGACCCGGACGGGCTGGAGTTCGAGATCGTCTGGCTGGTGCCGGCCGACCGGCTCGACGAGACCGCCCTGGCCGCGCGCAAGCGGATCGGCCGGCTCGACCTGGACGCCGAGCGGCGGCGCTACGGCGGCCAGACCCGGGGCGGCGTGGGCATCTCCGTCCCGGCCTGACCGGACCCGGGCCGACGGCACCGGGGTCTTGCGAGCCGACCGCAGGGCCGACGAGGCCCGCCCGGGGGCCGGGACGCCCCCTGCGGTCGGGGGAGCCGTGCCCGGCCCGGGGCGACGTGCGGTAGAACGGCAGCATGCCGACCGACGCCGTCCTGCGCGAGCTGCTCGTCCGACACCTGGAGACCTGGCTGCCGGGGGCGCTGCACCGCGCCCGCCGGGCCACCCTCGCCCTGGCGTACGCCGGTGGCGACGCCGGCTGCGCGGAGGCCGCGCTGCGGGTGGTCGCCGGACACGCCGACCGGCTGCGGGGCCGGCAACTCACCGTGCTGGTGCTCGCCGACGGCACCGAGGACCTGCCGACCCGGCTCGGCGCCGTGGAGGCGGAACTGCCGGCGGGCGTCGCCGTGCACCTCGTGCCCGGCGGCCCGGCCCGGCTGCCGGTCGCGGTGAAGGCGGCCGGCGCGGCCGGCGCGCCCCTGCTGTCCGTCGTGGACGACGACACCGCCGATCCCGCCGTGCTGACCGCCGCGGCGGCCGGCAAGCCGGCGGACGTGCTGCTCGCCACCGCCGTCGGCACCCCGGCGCGGGCGGCCCTCGCCGACGCCGGGTTCCCGCTGACGAGCGAGGTGGAGTTGGTGACCGCCGACGGCGACCCGGCGCGGCTGTTCGCCTTCGCGACCGGGTCGGACAAGAGCCTGGAGGCGTTCAAGGAGGCGCTCTGGGCGGGCGACGGTGCCTCCGGCGTGCGCTACCGCGACCCGGCGGGCGGGCTGCTCGACGTCGTCGAGGTCCCGGAGGCAGGCCCGCTGCGCGACGAGTTGCTCGCCGAGCTGCGACGCTCGGGCCCGCGTACGGTCACCGAGCTGCGCCGGCACGTCCTCACGGCGACCGTCTACCGGTCGTCCGACGCCGTCCGGGCGCTGACCGGCCTGCTCGACGCGGGGGAGGCGACCCGCGACCCGGAGCACGGCCGGCTCGGCGGCGACGTGGTCATCTCCGCCCACGGCGCCGCGACGGCCCGCTGACCCGACGCCGAGCGGGGTGCCGGTGAATCACCGGCACCCCGCTCGACCTCGGGATCTCACGCCCGGGACTTGTCCTGCTTCCAGGACAGCGGGCCCGGCAGGTCGACGCGGTGCGCCTTGGCCCGCGAGTTCCACGACCAGCGACCGATCTTGATGCTCCAGGACGAGAACCCGTTCTCGGTGAAGTTCAGGATGATCGGGCCGTACTTCTTGCGCTTGCGGAACATCAGACCCATCGCTCAAGCTCCCTTCGAATCCCTTCCCTGCCCTGTCGAAACCGAACATTCCCGAATGGCCGGATCGGGAAACCCGGTCCGGCCGGCGTGGATCGAGCCCTGGGGTCGCCGGCAACCCCTACGCCGACGGGTGACGCGCGGCCCGGCCGCCGGGGTAGGGGTCGGTGACGGTGTCGGCCGACGTCGATGCCGCCATCGATAGGGGCATTGACCGGGGATGCGGTCGGCGGCAGCATGGGGCGATGACGCAGCGGGACGATCTTCTCCACGCGGCTCGCCCGCCCGTCGACGCAGGGCTGCCCCACGTCCGCCCGGCGCCGGTGGCGGCGTGACCACCGTGGAGTGGTCCCGGCCCGACGCGGCCGACCTGCTTCCGGTGGACCGGGACCTGTTCCGGACGCTGCTGCGCCGGCAGGCCGCCACCGTCACCGTGGTCACCACCGCCGCCCCGGACACCGCCGGGCCGACCCGCGCCGACGGTTCCGGCGAGCCCGTGCGGGCCGGCTTCACCGCCACGTCCTTCACCTCGGTGTCGCTGGACCCGCCGCTCGTCTCGTTCTGCCTCGGCACCGCCTCGTCGAGCTGGCCGGTCTTCGCCCGGGCCGAGCACGTCGCCGTGCACCTGCTCGGCGCCCAGCAGCGGGAGGCCGCCCGGGTCTTCGCCACCGGCGGGATCGACCGGTTCGCCGCCTATCCGCACTGGACGCCGGGGCCGTTCGATGTGCCGCTGCTGTCCGGGGTGCTGGCCCGGCTGCTCTGCCGCGTCGCGCACCGGGTGCCGGCCGGCGACCACACGCTCTTCGTGGCCGAGCCGCTCGCGCTCGGCGGCGGCGAGGACGGGGACCCGCTGGTCTACCACCGGGGCGGCTACACCACCACGGGCCCGCCGACGCGGGCGTGACCCGGCCGGGCCCCCGCCGACACGTCGGCCGGCGGCGCCGTCGTGGGGTACACGGGGACGGCGGGCACGCCGGTCGGTGGCGGGGACGGCCCCTTGCGGGGACGGGGCGGACGGCGTCAGGCGGTGGCGCGGTCGGCGACGAGCACGCGGGTGACGCTGCCGTCGTCCTCGGCGATGTCGCGCTCGTGCACGAAGCCGATCCTGCCCAGCAGCGCCAGCGAGGCGTGGTTGGCGTCGGCGACGGTCGCGTACACGCGGGGCAGGCCGAGGGTGTCGAAGCCGTGACGGACCAGGGCCCGGGCCAGCTCCGTGCCGAGGCCCACGCCCCAGGCCGGCTTCGCCAACGCGTAGATGATCTCGTGCCCGTCGACCTGGTCCGTCCGCTTGACCTCGGCGTGCCCGACGTAGCGGCCGTCGCGGCGTACCGCCCAGACGTCGAAGAGGTCCTCGGCGTAGACCTTCGTGAACACCCGCCCGAAGAGGGCGCCGGCCTCCTCGGCGCTCAGCGGTCCGTCGCCCATGAACCGGCCGACCTCCGGGTCGGTGAGCAGGGCGACGAAGTCCTCGGCGTCGTCGGGCCGGTAGGGCTCCAGCAGCAGGCGCGCGGTGCGCAGGACGGGGGTGGGCATCAGCGTGGCTCCCAGGCGTCGGGCAACGCCGTCAACCTACGGACGTGGGCGGGCAGGCGGCCACTGACTATCTCCGCGAGGCTCACCTCGTCGACCACGCGCCGCACCGCGGCCCGCACCGCCACCCACAGCCCCGGCAGGTTCTCCGCCGCGCCCTCGTAGCTGGTCTCCTCCGGGCGCAGCCCGCGGACGCCGGCCAGCGGACCCTCCACGGCGCGCAGCACCGCGCCGACGGTCACCTCGCGCGGCGGCCGGGCCAGCGTGTAGCCGCCCTCGGCGCCGCGCTGCGCCCGCACGACGCCGGCCCGCCGCAGGTCGGCCAGGACGGCCTCCAGGAACTTGCGGGGCATGTCCTGCTCCGCCGCGATGGCCTGGGTGGAGAGCAGCCGGGGGTACGCGGTGGCGAGGCTCAGCGCCGCCCGTACCGCGTAGTCGCCGCGCGCGGAGATCTGCACCCCGCCATCATGCCCCGCGCGGGCGGCCGGTCGCCTCGGCGGGCGGGCGGGGCCGCACGAGCGGCCCGGGCAGCGGCTGCTCGCGGGCCGCACGGAAGGCGCCCGGGCTCACCCCGACCTCGCGGGTGAAGAACCGGCCGAAGTTCGTCGGCTCGGAGAAGCCCAGCCGCCGGCCGATCCGGGCGATCGGCTCGTCGGTGGCCGCCAGCAGCCGGCTCGCCTGGAGGGCCACCCGCTCGTCGACCACCTGCTTGGCGCTGCGCCCGGTCACCGCCAGGCAGGCCCGGGTGAGCGTACGCACCGAGCAGCCCAGCCGGTCGGCGTAGTCCTCGACCCGGCGGGTGTGCTGGTAGCCGCGTTCGACCTCCCGGCAGAGCCGGTGGAACGTGGCCGCCTCCGCCCGCGTGGCCCGGGAGGCGCGTTCGGGCAGCAGCGACAGCCGCAGCAGCAGCACGGCGAGTTGGTGGCGGAGCAGGCCGCGCGCCGCCGCCACCCCCCGGTGCCGCTGGCAGTCGACCGCGAGCTGGCTGACCTCGTTGATGACCGCGTCCTCGTCCTCGCCGGCGAGCTGGAACCAGGCCCCGACGGCGTCCGGGTCGACGTCGAGCCCGTGCAGCGCCGCCGGATCCCAGCGCACCACCGTCGCGTCGAGCTGCGGGCCGGCGCAGCGCAGCACCTGCCCGGCACGCACCCGCAGCAGCGTGCCGGGGCGGCAGGGCAGGGCGCGGAAATCCAGCTCGGCCGTGCCGTGTCCGCCCGTGGTCAGCACGAGCAGGTCCCTGTCAAGCAGCACCGGGCGCCGCCAACGCGGCTCGGAGGCGAGGTCACCGAGGGCCACCGTGTCGATCTCGGCGGGGGCGGTCGCCGGGTTGCCGGGCGGAGCGGGGGAGAGCTGACCGGAAGAGACCATCGCCTGCGACCGTAGCCCGGGGCGACGATCAACGCATCCCGGGACGGCCGCCCAGGCCGGGCGGCATGCGGGCACGCTGCGGCTCCCGGTCACCGGCCGGACGGCGCGCCAGGGCCGGCGGGGGTTGTCGAGGTCACCGGGGCCGGGCTACGTTACCGGGCGGTAGCGCCGTCCGGTCGAGGCACGGCCGGAGCCGGTCCGCGCCGGTCGGGCCGCCCCGCCCCGGCGGCCCCGGCCGACTCGCGATGGGATGGGCATGACGGATCTGTTCTCGGTCGAAGGCAAGACGGTCCTGGTCACCGGCGGCTCGCGGGGGATCGGCCTGATGATCGCCCAGGGTTTCGTCCGGGCCGGCGCACACGTGATCATCTCGTCCCGCAAGGCGGACGTCTGCGAGGCCGTGGCCAAGGAACTCTCCGCCGAGGGGCGCTGCGAGGCCATCCCCGCCGACCTCGGCCACGACGCCGGCGCCGAGGGCCTGGCCGCCGCCGTACGGGAGCGGTTCGACCGGCTCGACGTGCTGGTCAACAACGCGGGCGCCACCTGGGGCGCGCCGCTGGAGTCGTACCCGGAGAGCGCGTTCGACAAGCTCTGGGCCGTCAACGTCAAGGCGGTCTTCCGGCTGACGACCGCACTGCTGCCCGCGCTGCGCGCCTCGGCCAGCGCCGACGACCCGGCCCGGGTGATCAACATCGGCTCCATCGACGGCATCCGGGTGCCGATGATGGAGGTGTACGCGTACTCGGCGACCAAGGCCGCCGTGCACATGCTCACCCGCAGCCTGGCGCACCAGCTCGCCGGCGAGCGGATCACCGTCAACGCGATCGCGCCGGGGCCGTTCGAGAGCAAGATGATGGCGTTCGCGCTGGACGACCCCGCGTCCCGGACCGCCATCGAGGGGCAGGTGCCGCTGGGCCGGATCGGTCGGCCGGAGGACATGGCCGGCACCGCGATCTACCTGTCGTCGCGCGCCGGCGCGTACCTCACCGGTGCGGTGATCCCGGTCGACGGCGGCATCACCACCCACGGCTGAGCACGGCGGGAGGCGGGAGACGGTGCGCGTACCCCCTGGTAGGCCGGAGCCGCGCGGACTCGGCAGATCCGCGCGGCCCCGGACGGCCGGAGTGGCCGGTGGTTCAGCGGCCGGCGAGCAGCCGGCTCACCGCGGTGTCGACGTCCAGGTGCTCGGCCTCGCGGCCGCGCGGAACGACGACGTAGGTCCGGCGCAGGAAGCGCACCAGGACGCTGCGCGGCACCTCGAACAGTGCGTTGCCGTCGGGCGACGACAGCGCCAGCGCGACGAAGTCCCCGCGCGGGGTGGCCCAGGGCCAGACCCGCACGTCCCCGATACCGGCCGGCTCGTCGAGACCCGTGACCAGCAGTTCCCGGGCGAACGACCAGCTGACCGCCTCGCCGCCGGCGGATTCGGCGTGGAACAGGACATGGACCGCATACGGATCAGCAGGGTCGTAACGCAGACTGGCACGCACCGGCAAGGCGGTGGCATCAGGTGCGACGAGCCTTAGCGACGTCTCGACCTCTACGGTCGTCGGTCGGATGACACTCATGGACGATCTCCCCCCGGCACCGCTGCGGAACGCGCGTGTCCCGCTTTTCCCATACTCAGGTGCTACTCCTGGCTACGCTCCGCCATACGCTGACTTCACCCAGTGGTGGGAAGGGGGTCGGAAAGGCCGCGTGAATGTGAAGATTCATGTAGGATTTCCGGTTCTGCCCAGTGCGTGATCCCGCCCGGCATCGGGTGGTTCAGTCGTCGACTTACTCCGGTAACGTCCAGTCGGCCGTTGCAGTGACGGGCGCGAGCCACACTGGGGGAGGAAATGGTTACGAAACGATCCTCAGTGGATCCGATGGCAGAGCCGGGCCCGCCGAAAGTCGCGGCCCGGCCAGCCGAAAAGCGGGGGTACGGGGTGCCGATGGAGCAGCACGAGCGGCCCGGCCGGCCGGGAGCCGACCGGGGTGACGCCGGCCGGACGATGCTGGCCGAACGGCGGCAGCGACCGCGCTGGCGGCAGCGGCTGAGCACCACCCTCGAACTGATCCGGGCCAACCCCACCGGACGGGTCGCGCTAAAGATCTTCATCGCCATCGCCGGGGCCCTCGTCGTCACCATCGGCATCGCCCTCATCCCGCTGCCCGGCCCCGGCTGGCTGCTCGTGATCGCCGGCCTCGGCGTCTGGGCCGTCGAGTTCCACTGGGCCCGCCGACTGCTCGGCTTCACCCGCCGGCACGTGCACAACTGGACGCAGTGGGTGAAGGACCGGTCGCTGGCCGTACGCTTCCTGCTCGGCTCCGTCGGCCTGGTCTTCGTCGGCTCGGTGGTCTGGCTGTCGCTGAAGTACAGCTTCGGCATCGACGTGGTCGCCGAGGCGCTGCACTACCTGGCGACGCACTGACCCGGCGCTCCGCCGGGGCGACCGGCCGCCGCGCGGCACGCGGACCCCGGATTTCCGGTCCGGTCCCTCGATCAGGTAGAGTCATCGGCGCTGAGGGCGATTAGCTCAGCGGGAGAGCGCTTCGTTCACACCGAAGAGGTCACTGGTTCGATCCCAGTATCGCCCACGCAGGTCAAAGGCCATTCCCGATCATCGGGGATGGCCTTTCTGCTGCCCGTACAGCAGCGAAGTACAGCAGTTCCGTCAGCGGCCGAGTGAGTCACCGAGGCGTTTGAGTGCGTCTCTGGTCGCTTTGGTCGATACCTGGGTGTAGATCTCCATCGTCACGGAGAAACGGGCGTGCCGAAGCACCTGCATGGCGACTCTCGGGTGGACGTCGAGATCGGCCAGGAGCGTGGCGCAGGTTCTTCTGGCGTCGTGGACGGTGATCGGCGTGACCTTCGCCTTCTCACACCTTGTCTGCCAGGAGCGCTGGAAGTTGCGTGGCTCGATGGGTGTGCCGTAGCGGGTAGTGAATACGAGGTCGTTCTCGTGCCAGGCGTTGCCGGCGGCTGCTCGTGCCTCGTCGCGTTGTTGCTGTCTGAGCTTGAAAGCGGTCAGGCAGATGTCGGGGAGGGGGAGGGTGGCGTCGGACGCCTGGGTCTTGGTGTCGCGGTGAAGGAGCTGCCCGCGCACGCGTTGGAGCTGGCGGCCGATGGTCAGCTCGCCGGCGTCGAGGTCGACGTCCTCCCACGTCAGTCCCAGCGCCTCGCCCTTGCGCAGGCCGGTGACGAGGACCAGGGCGTAGGCGGCGTAGAGCGGGTCCTCGTCTTCTTTGGCGGACTCCAGGAACTTCCGTGCCTCGTCGCTCGACCACGACTTGCCACGGCGGCGACGGACGGTGGCGAGGGTGACCGGCACGGCCGGGTTCTTGGCGATGAGGTCCTCGGCCTGGGCGTGGGTGAGGGCGGCCCGCAGTGCGGCCCGGATGTCGCTGACCGTGCGGGTCGACGGGACGGTCTGGCAGCAGCGGCCGACCGCGCAGCAACGCCGCTTGTGCTTCGGCCGGGCGGCGTCCTTACCTTGGGCGCAGCACTGGCAGGTGCGGGCCACCTGGTTGATCCAGGTCTGCACGTCGCGTGACTGGAGCCGGTCGAGCCGCTTGGACCCGAGGCCGGGGGCGATGTAGCGGCGGACGAACGTCTCGTAGGTGGCGTAGGTCAACGGTGCGCGGTTCGGCTCGATGATCTCCGACAGCCAGTAGGTGAGGAAGCTGCCGACCGTCGGGACGCTCGTTGCTACCGGTCCGGCCTTGGCCTGCTGGTGCAGCTTGATCCACTTGTCGTGGACGGCCTCGCGGGTCTTGCCGTAGACGTACTTGCGGGTGCGCCGGCCGTCCGGCTTGGTTACCCAGACGTAGGCGGCGAAGCCGTTGCGGTAGGGGAAGATGGAGCCTTCGCCGTTGGCTCGTGCACGGGCGGGCATCAGGCGGCCTCCTGGCGTTCGACCTGCTCGCGGATGTAGTCGTCGACCCATTCGGGGAGGATGCGGCGGTACTTGCCGTCCTTGATGGAGCGCAACTCGCCGGTGGCGATCTTCATCTTGACCTTGGAGATGCCGAAGCCGAGCAGGACGGCGACCTCGGCGGGGGAGTACCAGCGGGGGCGGAGGTCGTGGTTCATGCGGCGGCCCCGATGAGCCAGCCTTCGTGGGCGAGTTCTTCCCGGCCGATGCGTCTGCTCTCGCGTCGCTGCTGGGCGGCGGTGTTGGCGAGCAGGGCGTCGCCTTCGGTGAGCCAGCCGGACCCGATGTAGGTGAGGATGCCGACGGTGATGGTGTCGGCGGGTTGGTCGTCCTCCGTGCGGCGGTAGGTGGCGCGGGTGTCGCGGAGCTGGCCGAAGGTGACGGAGTAGCGGCGGGCTTTGGTGAGGAAGTGGCCGCCGAAGCCGAGCATGTGCGCCCAGCGGCGCAAGCCGCCGTAGGTGTTGGGTTTGGCGTCAAGGCTGTCTTGACGGTCGCTGGCAGCTGCGGCCCCGCTGCTGGTGTCGGTGTGGATGAGGCGGCCGAGGTGCCAGCAGGCGTCGATGAGGCGGGCGAGGTGGTCGCCTTCGGGATCGGCGTAGTCATCGATGGTGGCGGGAGTGAGTCGGGTGGAGCAGTGGCCGGTGGCTTCGGTGGCTTTGGTGGCGTACTTGGCCAGGTAGGCGGCGACCTTGCCGTCGGTCAGCTCGCCACTGGCGGTGTTGAGACGGCGGACGTCGATCTGCTCACCCCAGGCGACCAGCCAACCTCGCGGCCGGTCGGGGTGGGCGGGCGTGATGACGGTGATCTGTCGGGCGGCGACGTGGATCGCGTCTTCCAGGTCGTCAAGGGTGATGCCGGCCGGTGGCGGCACGAGAGCGTCCGGGTCGTCCGGGTCGACGCCGTCGAGGCGCAGCAGGACGTGGAAGTGCACGGCTGCCCGGCGCTGCATCTCGGCGACCTTGCCGTGGGACATGCGCACGGGCGGCACCCATCGGACCTTGCCCGAGGCAGTGACGACCCGGACGAGCGGGATGCCACGCTTGCGGCAGAGGGCGGCGAGGTGTCGCTCGATGGCCTGTTTGGTACGCCGCCACAGCTCGCCTGAGAAGTAGTTCCAGACGACCTGGTGGGCGTGGTCGTAACAGTCGAGGCACAACGGCTGGCCGAGCCGCGGATCGTCGGCGTCGTGGCGAACGAAGCACGCTGCGGGCTGCCCATGGGGGCAGGTGCCAGCGGTGCTGCGGGCGCGGCAGGGGGCGGGGCGGCAGTCGCAGCGCTGCCGGGCGGCGCAGGTGTGGCGGGAGACGTGGCGGTGGTGGACCGGACCGAAGGACGGGGCGGTGAAGGTGGAGAAGACGACCGGGTGCTGGCCGACCGATGCGGGGACGCCCTTGCCGCCGGTCAGACCGCGACAGACGACCTGGTAGGCGTCGCCCTGGTAGACCCAGGCGCAGTCTGGGCACCGCGATTCGCGGCGGTTGCCGCACGCCTTGTAGAGCGCCCGGTCGGGCAGCTCGTCGGTGTGTAGCCAGTTGGTGATGCGGCCGGTGTTCCGGTCGACGGCGGCAATGGTGCCGGTGAGGCGGATTGGGCGGGAGCAGCCGCCGGCGGGGCGGGTGTGCTCCAGCCAGCCGGAGAACTCCGGCGTAGCGGCGCGGTGCAGGACCTGGGCGTCACGGCCGACGGCGAGACCGGGCCGGTAGATGGTGAGCGGGGCGGTGGACACGACTGTCTCCTCTTCGAGGTGGCAGGGACGGGAGACGAAGCACCACCAGCCGTGGACCTGGTCCGCTGGTGGTGTTCGTCGTGTCTCCTGGCACCGCCGAGAGGCGGCTGACGCCGGAGGGCGGATGGCCGGTGATGCCACTTCCCGCCGATGGGTCATGTCCTTTCACGCTCGTGAACCTGCCGAATGGGCCGGCACGGGTGGGAGCCTGGGATGTCGGCATCCGGCGGGTTGCCGCAGGCTGTCCCCACCGTGAAGCAGTGCGAATCCGGGCCATCGTGGACGGCAGGGAAGACCGTGTTGGGGCCGCTCAGCGGATTCGGGAACCGGCATGGTGGCCGGTGCGATCGAGAGCCGGCGGGACGTGGCCCGCGTCAGCGGCAGGAAGGCCGCTCAGCATCTCCGACGTCGAGTCCAGCGATCCGGCAGGAAGGCCGCGCTGGTGTGCTCGACGAGCGCCAGAGTAGCACCGGGTACCGACACGTCAACCCGCCGTAGTCCGGTGCGAAGTGCGGGCCCCAATAGCGGTGGCGATGGCGGCGGTGCTGGCCCAAGGATGGTGCCGTGGATACCGAGAAGCTGCCAAGAATTGTGCTGGTTGACGACCTGCGCTCGTTCGTTGATGGCCGGGTGGCACAAGTTGCGCGTACCAGCAGGGCCGGCATTGAGGCGCTGGAGCGACACTGCGGACAGCGATTGGACGAGCTGTGGCTGGATCACGACCTCGGCGAGGACGACACGATCTGGCCCGTCGTCGAGGTGCTGGAGCGGGCCGCGTTTGTGGAGCGCCCGTTCGATATCGGCGTCGTTTACGTCCACTCAGCGAACCCCGCCGGCGCTAGAAAGATCATGCAGGCGTTGCGCCGCTGGGGCTACAACGTGCGCTCTGCGGCTGGGTCACCGTACGTCGGCTACCTGGCTGAGGCCGAGTAGCGGCCTGGGGAAGCCGGCTGCCGGCCGTGTGTGAGGACTTTCCTTACGTCTATCAAGGCGGCCCTGAACGGGCCGCACGCGCCGCCGCCTGGGCGCGTGTCCGTCGCTTCGCTGGCGCTCCGACTCCGGCCACGCAACACGCCCTGCGGCTGGCGCGGAGAGCGGAAAGCCCGGAGGGGCCGCCGCAGACGGGGGTGGCTCAGAGAGTGGTGGAGGTCCGTCGCCGGCAGCCGGCCGCGCCGCGCCCGAGCAGCGCGGCGCAGGGAGGGCGCGCGCCGGGTCCGCGCGGCAAGCCCCAAGCATGGGGGCGGTGTCCGCGCGGCGGCTTGCCGGTCGCCCAGGAGCGGGCTCGCAGCCGCTCAGGGTCAGGTCAACCGCTCACCTGGGAGGGGGAGGGGTGGCCGCCGGTGGCCAGCTCCGACCCCGGGAGCCGGGTCCGTGCCGGGCAAGGTTAGGTCAACCGCTCATCTGGGAGGGGGAGGGGTGGCCGCCGGTGGCCAGCTCCGACCCCGGGAGCCGGGTCCGTGCCGGGCAAGGTTAGGCCAACTGCGCCACTGTGGCGGTGTCCGCCGGGGGCGCGGTCCGTGACACGAGAGCCGACTCAGTCTGTTCCGGTGGCAGGGTCCGTACGTGCGTCAAGGCCCGCTTGACGTGGTGGGCCGGACGGCGGACCGCTGCCCAGACGGCGGGTCGGCGGCAGACAGTGCTTTGGTTCTACGGAGATAGGATCGGCGGGCATGCGACGACGTTCGAAGGTTCGGCTGTCGGTGGGTGCCGGTGCAGCGAGGAAGGCCCGGGCGTTCGGGTTCAGTCTGCCGTTTATCGTCGTGGGAGGGTTCCTGCTCTGGGTGCCCTTTGACCTGATCTTTGAGTCGCTTACGGAGAGCCCGATCAACGTGTGGGGCTCGCTGCTACCTCACCTGTTCGTCTCTGCCTGGTGCTTCTTGGGGGCCTACATCGTAGGAGCGGTCAGCTTGGCAATGGTCGCTGTGATTCCGTATGGAGCGTGGCTGGACGGGACGTTGCTCGGTGAGCGCCTGTGGCTCCGGACGCGGTGGGTGGACCTGTCCACGGCGAATATCGACACGGAGGATGACCCAAGGCGAGGCGTCATGTCACTGCTGGTCGCTGCTCCGAACCCGGAAATCCAGGTGAAATTGCCCGTACGAGGAGTGAACAGCCTGCCACCGGAGGAGTTGGTCGCGTTGGCCGACGCTATAACCGGCACAAGGGTGCGTCAGGGCTCGGACGACGCAGCCTTCGTAATCGCAGACCGTCTACGAAGCCTAGCTTCCTGATCTCTTTGGGATGATGGGCCGGCTGGGTGACTAACCGAGTGACGATCGGGGCGGACGCCAGTGGACACGCACGGACGATGGCGGACCGCGCTCCCAGGTCAAGGACCATGCAACAGCAGCTCACGTGGCGGTGCTGGTTGCCTGGGGGTCAAGGAGTCAGCCGCACGCCCTGGGGCCGCCCGCCCATGCTCTACTGGTCCCATGCGTAGGCGACGCCGTTTGTACCTGCTCTTAGCGGTAGTCGGTGCACTGATGGCCGCCACTGCACTCGCCATGACCTTGGCGTATGTGCCCGAAGGAGGTTGGCCCTTGTCTGCTCCAACCTTGTGCGCGGTCGGTGGTGCGTTGACGGGAGTTGGCATCCGGGGTGCCAGGAAGCACCAACGCCCCGAGAAACAACTGCCAGGTTCTGGGGCACACACGGGGCACAAGACGGCGTGAAACGTCGGCAACCAGCGACCAATGACGTGAGCCCAAGATGGGGCGTGACCAGTGCGCCGGTCAGGTCAGCGCAGGTCACGGGAGGCCCGGTCTAGGTTCCGCTTCAACTCACCGACTTCGGGCCGTGGACGGGCCGTCGGGACCGTGGCTGGGCTGTCAGACAGCCGTAGGGTGCGGGACATGCCTAAGGAAGTTGTTCTTCGCCTTGACCGACCGACAGCCACGTCGCTCGCGGACCTGATCTACAACATCGGCGAGCACCAGGCCGCCGGCATGCCCATCGCTCAGTTGTCGAGTGACGACAGCGAAAGGCTCGGGCGGGTGCTCTACGACCTCTGGCGAGCCTTGGGCGTCTCGCTCCCGTACGGCGACGCTCCCGGGAAGGAACCTCGACGCCGGATTTGATCGCTCTCGCGCGGAGGTCGCTGACAGCAGCAGTGACAGCAACGTGCCGAGAGGAGGGCAGCCGCCGCCGGCCGGACGCAGACAGCCGTCCGAGGTCGCGGACGCGGACGGACTCCGCCGGACGGAGCGCCCAGAACTTACCAACGAGGGGTCGAGTTTCTGGTGGTTCAGCGTCGCTGTCGGGCGGCCTTCTCGACTTCGCGGAGAACGAGGCCGAGGGTTTGCGAGCGGCGGTTGGTCGGTAGTGCTGCCCATGCGCGTCGGGCGTGTGCCAGTCCGCCGGGTCCGTCGCCGGCTTTGGCCATCATGAGGGCGCGATGGAGTTCGATGTGGGTGGCGAAGCGGGTCAGCGAGGCGGGCCGGAGGCGGTCGGCGTCGGTCTGGGCCTGCTCGCCGGGTTGGATCAGCCCGAGGCGGGCGTAGAGCATGGACCGGAAGGTCGCCATGCGCCAGGCCGGGACGGCGGCGTCGGAGATTTCGCCGTCGGGTGAGGCGGTGTGGTCGAAGACCCGTTGCGCGTCCTCGTCCGAGGCGATGGCTGCGGCGGTGTCGCCGCGTCCAGCGGCGACGTGTGCGCGGGCCATCAGTGCCTGGAGCCGACCGAGTGAGGGACGGTCAGACAATGCGATGGCTTCGTCCGCGTAGCGCTGTGCGACGGGGAGTGCGGCGCCCTCGTAGGCCAGAGCGATGGCGGCTCGACCGCGTACCCAGACACGGACGGCGAGGTCGTCGGAGCGGTCGGCGGCGACCCGGGCGGTGTCGTACCAGCCGATCGCCTCGGTCGGGTCCTTGGTCGTCTTGCCGTAGGTGGTCAGGGCACGGGCGGCGGTCGCCCACATGGCCGGGTTGTCGAGTTGCTGTTGCATGACGACGAGGTCGCTCGCGAGCCGTGTTTGCAGGGAATCCGCGCCGATCTCCATGTAGTCGCGGCCGTACTGGTCGACGCGGTCACGCCAGCGGTCGGTGCTGTCGCGGTGGCCGGCGAGTGCGGCGGTGAAGCCGTTGCGTATCAACTCGTTGGCGGCGATGGGGCCGATGGTGGCTGCGGCGAGGAGGTCTCTGCGTCTCACGTCCGCTTCTCCCAACGCTCGCGCGTACGCGAGCACGATGTCTGGCGTCGCGGTCCGGCGTCCCGCTTCGACGTTGCTGAGGTGCGAGGCCGAGTAGCAGGTACGGGTCGCGATGGAGGCCAGGGTCACGCCTGCCTCAATCCGAGCCTGCCTCAATTGCACACCGAGGTCATCCATCGGATCCCCTGTGAAAGGTCCTGAAAGCATCGAGGTGCTTCCGAGCGTAGTCGCGCGGTCACCAGAGTAGATCCCACATGAAGCGGGAGCGGAAGCACTGCGGAGGCAGGGATGAGCGACAACACCGCAGGCGACGGGGCGGGCGAGCGGACCCAGGCAGCGGAGCAGGAGGCGGCCAAGAGGCGGATTCTGGAGCAGGCCGAGGCTGAGCGCATACCAGTCGAGGAAACGACTCGGGCTGTGCCGGATCGGCGGTGGCGTCGTGACCGGTGATTCGGTGCCGATCGGTCGGCGTGTTGCCTACCTGCGGGCACGGCGCAAGCTGTCACAGCAGTCATTCGCGGATCGCCTGGGGAAATCCAAGAGCTGGGTGGACAAGGTCGAGCGCGGGGTGCGGTCCTTGGAGCGGGTGTCGACCATCCGGGAAATTGCCGCGGTTCTTCGGGTCGACACCGCGGCACTGCTCGGACGTGATGCTCAGTCCGCCGAGCTGGCCGAGCGTACCGAAGGCATTTCCCGGATCCGGGCGGCCCTGTCCACGTACGGGATGGCGTTCGGTCAACCGGTTGCTTGCCGGGACGCGTCACCTGACCAGTTGAGCCGGGCGGTGGGACACGCGTGGACCACCTACCAGCACGCCCGGTATCCGCAGTTGATCGAGCGATTGCCGACGCTGTTGACGGATGTCCAACGGCTTCAGGCGCGGAACCCGAATGCTGACCGTACGGCCGTGGTGCAGGCGTACCGGGTGACGGCGGCGCTGCTGGTCAAGCTCGACGAGGTAAGCCTCGCCTGGCTGACCGCCGACCGAGCGATGTCCGCCGCGACCGGTGACCGGGTGCTGCTGGCCTGCGCGGCGATGCAGCTCGGCCAGGTGCTGCGCGCGTCGGCGCGGGCGAAGACGATGCTGCTGGCCGCCGCGTACCGGGTTGCTCCAGCCGACCTGGACGATGGCACACCGCAGGAGCTGTCCCTGTGCGGTTCGCTACTCATGCAGGCTGCCCTGACAGCGGCCAGAGCGGGCGACGACCGCGCCGCCGGTGACCTGCTGGACGAGGCGACGGAGATGGCTGCCCGGGTGGGCGACGGGCAGGACCACCATCAGACGGCCTTTGGACCGACGGCCGTCGACCTGGCCCGAGTGGCCGCCGCAGTCGAACTGGACGAGGGGACCGGTGCGGTTGCCCAGCACGAGAGAACCATCGTGCGAGACGGATGGCGATGGCTGCCGCTCGAACATCGTGCCGCGCATCTGATCAACGCCGCGCGTGCGTACCTCCAGATCGGCGATGTAACCGAGGCGGCTCGGACTCTGATGCAGGCCGACAACATAGCGCCATCGGAGATACGGCACCGACCGACGGCGCGGAACGTCGTCGTCGAGGTTGCCCAACATCCGAACGCGCCTACGGCGATCACTGATCTCGCCACCAGTCTGGGCCTGGTCTGAGCGTGGGTGCCCTTCGGGCGCGGGGCGAAAGTACAGCAGTGAAGTACAGCAACCATGCCAACTGAACCGGGTCGAATAGTGCGTCAGCAGGCCGCTCGACCTCGCATCCAGCCCGATCCGACCCGCTCGCCGACAGTTCACACCGAAGAGGTCACTGGTTCGATCCCAGTATCGCCCACCATCGAAGTAACGCAGAAGAGCCACCCTCGGAAGAGGGTGGCTCTTGCTGATTCCATCGTCAGTCGTCGTTGGGCGTCAGCGAACGCGTCGCGGATGCGTTGATCCCGCCCGTCCGAGCGGTGGGTGTAGAGGCCCCAATCACATCGATGATCAGGGCCTCTTCATTCCTGATGACTGAGTGAGCGAATGCTTTGGGCTCACCTCGGCGGCGGGGGAGTGAGCCAGGCGAGGGGTTGTCCGCTGAGAGCGGCGTCGGCGAGGCGGTGGGCGCTGCCGGTCTTGAGTGCTGCTCGTGAGCTGTCGATCCAGCGCTGGACGTTGTCGACGCCCTGGTGGCGGTATTCAACTGCTTGGACGAGGCATTCCAGCTTGTCAGCGTCGCGAGCGACGACGGCTTCTGGTGTCTCACCCGCCTCGTACTCGGCGACGGCTGCGGTGATGGCGTCGGCGACGGCTGGTGGGCAGTCGGCGACCTGGTCGGCGGTGACGGTGGTGTTGGGTACGGGGGTGAGGTAGCGCTTGGCTATGTGCGGGATGTCGGTGATCCGGGTTTCCTGGGTGTCGTGCAGGACGCAGAGCATTGACACGCGGGCCGGGTCGGCGCCTTCCATGGCGGCGAGCATCATTCCGATGAGCGCTGCGCGGAACGAGTGTTCGGCGATGGACTCGGGGTGCTTGACGCCGGCGAACCACCAGCCGGTGCGGGCAGCGCGTTTGAGGACGCCGGCTTCGAAGATGAAGCTCATTGCTCCGGTGGCGTCGTGGTCGTCGGTCATCTGCCCGTCCCTGTGCCGGTGAGTCCGTCCGCCCGCAGGGGAGCGGGATACAGCGATCCACAAGTGGATCCCACCCGGCCCCGACTACGACCAGGAGGTCTGGGACGAGCAGGTCCGCCAGCACAAGCAGGGACACCTCAGGAACGAGCAACCCAAGGTCCGCATCCAGCGCCTCGTCTGATGCCAGCACTACAGCAGCGAAGTACAGAGCGGTGCCAGTCGAAACGAGCCGAGAAGCGCCTCAGCAGACCGTTTGGCCGCGCACCGAGCCCGACCCGGCCCGCTCGCCGAGAGTACACACCGACGAGGTCACTGGTTCGACCTGAGTATCGCCCGTCGTTAATAGTTGCAGGTAGCGAGCCCGTCGCCGGAACCACCGGTAACGGGCTTTCGCATTGTTGCCCCCACTGACACACGCCGAGGTGTCCGGCCGATTGGCGTCACTGCACCCGTCGGTTCCGCTTCAGGCGCAGCCGCGGTACTGCAAGGCGGCGTCCTTCATGTAGGCCCAGAGTGCCATGCCGTTCCAGTAGTCGTAGGTGATTGTCCACCCGTTGGCGGTGTTCCCGGTGGGGCCGGTAACGACCTGTCCGTAGCGGCGGGTGCCATACAGGGTCGACTCGTTGGGGGCGGTGTACATGCCCGCGTAGTCCCAGACGACGGTGAAGCTGCTCGTCGTGCAGGCCGCCTGCGCCGTCCCGGCCGGTACGAGAGCCGTCAGCGTGGTCGCCGCGAGGCAGGCCGCCATCGTGTGTAGTAGCAGTCGTCGAACGGTCATTGCGCCATTCTATCGATGGTCTTGAACGAATGCAGCTGGCATCATCGCCCAACGCCGCTCCGTAGGCCGGCCACCGCGCGGTCTGGGCCGGCACTACCCGTGGCACGGTTCTGTCCCCGCCGTGCCAGGACCAACAACGGCCCGCCCGTACCGGTCGAATCATGAGACGCGGCCTAACCTCTGGCGATGCGACACGACACCGCCGCAACGGCCACGCTCACCACGGCCGAACGGGCGATCGATGCCCACCTCCGTGCCGCGCTGGCCCGGCTGCCACGTCACGGGCTGGCCGGGTGGCTGACCGAGTTCGTGGCCTTCGGACTCAAACAGGCATGGGCATGCGTCTTCGGTGCCGCCATGCTCGCGGTCATCTGCGCGGCGCACCTGTGGTATCCGGACGACGCCGTGCTCGCCCGCAACGATGCCCTCACCGTCGCCGCCGTCGTCATCCAGGTCGCGATGCTCGCCGGACGCCTGGAGACGCTGCGCGAGCTACGAGTAATCGTCCTGTTCCACCTCGTCGGCACCCTCATGGAACTGGTCAAGACCCACATCGGCTCATGGGCCTACGAGCCCGACGGCGTGCTAAGGCTCGGAGGAGTGCCCCTGTTCAGCGGCTTCATGTACGCCGCGGTCGGCTCCTACATGGTGCGAGTGAATCGGCTTTTCAACCTGCGCTTCACGCGCTACCCGAGACGCTGGTGGACGGCCGCGGTGGCTGCCGCGATCTATCTCAACTTCTTCGCCAACCACTACCTACACGACCTGCGGTGGCTGCTCATCGCGGCCGTCGCACTCGTGTTCGGACGCTGTGTCATGCATTTCCGCATCTTCCGGGCACGGTGGCGCATGCCTCTGCTGCTGGCCTTCGTCCTCGTCGCCTTCTTCATCTGGCTCGCGGAGAACATCGCCACCTGGTCCAACGCCTGGCTCTACCCGAGCCAGACGGACGGCTGGCATCCGGTCTCGCTGACAAAGCTGGCCTCCTGGTTCCTCTTGATGATCATCTCTGTCGTGCTGGTCACCTGGATCTCACCGCCGCAACCACCCGACGACAAGCAGCCACCCCAACCGGCGGAGAGTCAGACCTCAACGACGCCGGGTGCCGCCTCGGTCAGAGGCGCGGAGAGCTCTCCTACCGCCAGTTGATGTGCACGGATCTGTAGCCGATGAGCGGGCACGTCGTTCCTCCTGCCCTGCCGAGAAAATCCATTGCGAGTGGCCGGCACCGGATGTCGGATTGATCGGCCATCGCTCACAGGAGGGAACATGACACCCGTGTCGCTGCCCACCCCCACGCTGCACACCCCTCGCCTTCGACTGCGTCCCTTCGACGACGCGGATGCGAACGACCTCTTCGCGCTGCACAGCAACGCCTACGTGCTGCGCTACTGGGACGCGCCGCCGTGGAGCGACCGCGTGCGCGCCGAGCGGTTCATCACAGCTTGCCGGCAGATGGCAGAGGGAGGCACCGGGGCGGGGCTGGCCGTGGATCGCGTCTCCGACGGGGCGTTCATCGGCTGGTGCAGCCTGAACCCGTGGAACCCGGACTACCGCAGCGCATCGCTGGGCTACTGCTTCGACGATGCAGCGTGGGGCCAGGGCTACGCGACGGAGGCCGCACGCGCTCTGCTGCGGTGGGCATTCGACACGCTGAACCTGAATCGCGTCCAGGCTGAGACCGATACCCGCAACGTGGCATCTGCCCGCGTGCTGGAGAAGCTCGGGTTCGTGCATGAGGGGACGTTGCGGGAAGACTGCGTCGTGAACGGCGAGGTCTCTGACTCGTGGGTCTACGGGCTGATCAGGCGGGAGTGGCGGCCGTCGTCCGAGCCGACCCCCGCCCGCTGAGCCCTCGCTTCCTCTCGCGACGTCGCCCGGCATCCGGGTGCTTCGCTTCGCCGCGTCGAGGGCCGGCACCGGGCACTCCCATGCAGCGATCCGCGCGCTTGCAGCCGAACTGGCTCGTCCCCCGGTTGAGCCGTTTCGGGAACTCGCTCACGATGAGTGCAGCGTCCTGCTTCAAACGGAGTGCTCAGCGGATGGTTGATCCCGCTCGATCGAGCGATAACCTATCGATGTGTTTGCGACTGTTCCCCGGTTCGTGACTGGCTCGCTGGCCTGGGCGCTGTTGGCGATGTCGGGTTGCTCCTCCCCGGACGGGTCACCCACACCGTCACCATCCCGCGAGATCCGGGATTTCGACTTCGCCAACGCCGAGTGGTTCGACACGTCGGTGGCGGAGACCATCAAACTCGAACAAGGTTCCGCCAAGCGGAGCGACGACGCCTCCATCAGTCCAATGGACGGTGGCGGCTCATGGAAACTTCTCGACGCGCCGCGCTTCGCGGACGCGGATGGAGACGGCGACGAAGATGCTGCGGTGGGTTTGAGCACATCGGGCGGGCAATCCGTGAATGTTGCCTGGTACATCTGGCTGTGGCGCGACGGCTCCGCCCTCCAACTGCAGAAACCGATTGTGTCGACGACCAGGTGTGATCGCCCAATCGAGGCGGTAACCGCGGTGACGGGCGGGTTCGAGGTACGAGCGTTCCTCTTCCAATCCGACCAGGACAACTGCGGTGGTGGTGGCGTCGTGCCGATCTCGTACGTGGCAGGTGTGCGTGATGGATGGCCGGTTCGGGTCAGGCCGACGTATGGGCCGCTTGCGACGTGTGACCCGAAGAGATTGATCGTGCCGCTGCGCCCAGGCGGAGTGGTCCAGTTGCGCGTCGATACCGACGACCGCGCGCCGATCGTCGAGCCCGCGCAGAAGTACGACAGCCTGTTGGTGAGTGAGCTCGCGGTGTCGCCCTACATACCCGAGGAGCAGAAAGGGGACTGGGTGCTGGCGAGGGCGGCCCGTGGCAACGAGCTGATCTGCGGCTACGTACGCATGGATCAGATTCTCTAGGAGCGGCGGATCAGGTCTGGTACCTGGTCCAGAGCTCGACGAGGTCCGTACCGCTGCTACCCGTGACCAGGAGTCCGATGAGCTGATTCTTCGGATCCGTCCAGACGACCGCCCGTTCTGTCTGGCTCCATTCGAAGACGTGCAAGCCTGGGGGAGCAGCGGCCTCACCCGGCCTCAGGTTGGCCGGAGGCTTGGCAGCGAGGTAGCGGTTACGGACAGCGGTGAAGTCTCTGCTGTCCCTGAACTCGGCGAACATCACCGCCAAGTTTCCGCCGTTGTCGCAGTAGATGCTCTTGGACGGGGCAATCTTCGGACCCGGTTGCGAGGGGAAGCTCCCGTTGATGACCGTGTCGCCTGAACCACTACGGCAACCCGCCCAGCTCGGATAGCTGTCCCAGGGCGCCACGAAATCGTCCATCACGAACAACGCCAGCTCTCCCGGCGTCTTCGGCAGGCCAGCGAAGGGATTCTTCGGCTCCCCGGACTCGGGCGCGGACCCGTTTTCACCGGGCGATCCGTTACCGTTCAGCTGGTCCACCAGGACCGGAGCGGTGATCCCCAGTGCGGCAGCCACCGCACCGACCAGGAGCCAGGCTCGCGGTCGCCGAAGAACGCCGCGCTGCCGGGTGGGTCGGGGACCCTTGCTCGGCTGGATCCGGAGGTTCTGTCTGATCCTGTAGTCCACGTCGCTGCGTCCGGACAGCTCCTCGCGGATCCGCGAATGCGCGGGCCAACGGCGCAGAGCGACGGCGAGGCTGGAGGCCGCTTGTCCGGTGCGGCTGCCCATCCACTCTGAGACCTCCGCGAGGCTTCTGCGGTCACCGACTCGCGCGCTCAGCAGCAGGAGACTCTCGATCGTCTCGTCCAGCAGATCCCAGTGCTCACCCTCCTCGGCCTGGTGAGCCACGACCAGCAACCACCGGATCACGTCAGGCGGGTTGGTCGCAGCCTCGGGATCTCGGCTGACCGGCACGCGCAGCAGGCGTACGACCTCGGCCGCAGCCCCCGGATCGGCGGTGATCGCCCCGTGCGTCTGCTCGTCGGGAAGACCGAGCACGCCATCCCGTAGGATTCGGCAGTTCTCGTCCGACTGGGCTGCCAGTCTCAACAGTTCCAGCGGCGCTGCGGAATCCCCGGTCCGCGCCCTGGCAAGTAGCTGGCCGCCACGGTGGACCACGACTTCCGGATTGTCCAACTCGTCGGCGATCATCGCGAGCAGATCGTCAACGCTGCCGATGCGACGATCGACGTCATGCAGGGTCGCCGCCTTGACGATGGCCCGCCAAGGACCGCCATCAGGCAACAGGGGGATGTTGGCATGCGGCGGAACACCGGTCAGCGCCCAACCGATGATCTGCCCGATGCTGTAGATGTCGGCCGGCGGACCGGCGGCGTGGGCGTCTACGGCGAGCTCGGGTGCGGCGAAACCCTCGGTGCCGAACGCGGTGCCCATCCGCGTGCGGCGCGCGTCGGTCGTCTGCCCCCGCGGACGCCGCCCCAGACCCCAGTCGGCAACGACCCAGCGCCCGTCGAGCCGCAGCAGATTGTCCGGCTTGAGGTCCCGATGTATCCAGCCCTGTTCGTGCGGCAGGCGCAGCGCCTGGCAGATGGCACTTATCAGGTCACGCAGTGCCCCGGTCTCGGCCAGGTCCTTGGCCAGGGTGAGCGCGGTAGCCTCCGCGAGTGGCATGACGAACCATTCGAAGGCCGAATCGTGGTCGAGCACCGGCATGACATTGGGATGATCGCCGAAAATCGTTGCCGCCTCGATTTCCCGCTTCATGCGCGCGATCATGTCCACGTGCCGAATATTCACCCGCTTGAACGCCACCCGGCGGCCGCTCCGCTTGTGCGTGGCGGCGAAGACCGTGGCCTGCCCGCCACGGGCGATCGGCCGCGGATCGAGCGCGTAGTCCCTGCGATTGCCGGACGCCGCTGTCGGGACCGTAGCATCGTCGGAACTCAAAGCCTCGCTCCTGCGAAAAGGGGCACCGGGCGATGCGCGGCACCAATCATCGCAGATCGCGGGGCCTGAGACGATGCCCCATCGGTGGGTCCTCGCGGGCCAGGCACACGGTGGTGCTCCTTCGTCGTCGGGCCGGATAGACCTAGGGCCTGTGTCGAAGTCGGTCACAGCCACTCGTTGATGGCCGCGAGGTGGATGATGGCTTCGTAGCGCACAGCGA
>NZ_JBQHDF010000026.1:0-46541 GCF_052068495.1 Micromonospora sp. SD12
CTCATCGACGGCCTCGGCCTCGAACCCGGCCGCAGCCTCCAAGAACTCCAACACCGCATCCTCGAACACGACACCAAGATCCAGGTACCGGCGTTGGTGGGGTGAGCGACACCCAAGCGAGGGCCGTGGCCGCCTCCGCCACGCGGACGCGTCGACCCGGCCTTCTCCCCCGCGCCGCCGCGACGACAGCCGGGCACGGTCAGGCGCGGCAGTTCCCGGCGGTCGGTCGACCGTCGCGTGCTGCCGCGCCTGACCGTGCCCACGCCACCGCCCCGGCCCGGGTCCCCGGGCCGGGGCGGCGCGGTGGTCGCCTAACCGTGTCGCAGCAGCACCGGCAGCGACGCCACGTCGTTCGCCATGAACGAGCGCAGCGGCTCGATCTCGTCCGGCGGCACGGCCAGCGCGAGGTTCGGGAAGCGCGCGAACAGCGCCGGCACCGCGACGGCCGCCTCCAGTCGCGCCAGGCGGGCGCCGGGGCAGAAGTGCGGGCCCGCCCCGAACGCGAGGTGCTCCTTGTTCTCCCGGTCGATGTCGAACACCCCCGGGTTCTCGTGGACGGCCGGGTCGCGCCCGTGCGCCAGGTAGCTGATGAGGATGGCGTCGCCCGCCCGGATGACGATCCCCTCGCCGAGGTCGATGTCCTCCTTCGCCCAGCGCATCGGCAGCGCCGCCACCGGGCAGTGCGCCCGCAGCGCCTCCTCGATCGCGTCCGGCCAGCGGGCCGGGTCGGCCAGCAGGGTGGCCAGCTGGTCCGGGTGGGCGAGCAGCTCGCGGACCGTGTGGTCGATCAGCGTCACGGTCGTCTGGCTGCCGCCGCCGATGAGCAGCAGCAGCATGTCGACCAGCTCCTGCTCGCTGAGCGGCTCCTCGCCCTCCACCCGGGCCGCCATCAGGAAGCTCGTCAGGTCGTCGGAGGGCTCGCGGCGCTTCAGGTCGATCAGCGTACGCATGGCGACGTTCATGTCGACGTAGACGGCGGCCGACTCCTCCTCCGGCACGTTGTCGGTGTTCAGCACCACGCGCAGGATGCGCAGCACCTCGGACCGCAGATCGTCCGGCACCCCGAAGAGGTCGCAGATCACCCTGGTCGGCAACTGCTGCGAGTAGATGGTGTGCAGGTCGACCGGCTCGTCCGACGGGCGCGTGGCCAGGTCGTCGAGCAGCCGTTCGGCGACGAGCTCCACGTGCGGGCGCATCGCGTCGATCCGCTTCGGTGTCAATGCCGGCGCCACGAGCTGCCGCAGGCGCTGGTGCTCGCGGCCCTCCGCCGTGGACATGGACTCGACGTCCACCCACGGCGACAGCCACTTGATCTCGCCGGGGGTGTAGCTGGGCACGTTCTTCGTGACGTTGCGGGAGACCCCGGGGTGGGTCAGCAGGCGCCGGACCACGTCGCCGCGGGTGATCGACCAGGCCAACATGCCTTCCGGCAACTCGACGGCCACCGCGGGGCCGGCGGCGCGAAACTCGTCGATCTGCGCGTACAGGCACTTGCCGCCGCGGCTGTCGATCTGGGTGGTGGGGGCAGCGCTGAAGTCGACCATAGTGCGCCTCCTAGCTGATGAGTTAACGCAAAAAAAGGTAACTGTCGATCGGGAACTGCCGGGTAACGACCTTCTCGCGCCCGCCACGAATTCGACTGGACAAAGGCGCAGATCATTGCGTCGGCACAGCGGCCCAACCTATCGTCCTTCCACGACACTTGTCAGGGAGCGGCGATCCCGCCCTACTCACCGAAATCCGCGGCAAACCATTTGTTAACGCGTGTGCGGAGGCAGAAACATGGACAGGATTCGCCGGATCGGCGTCGTCGGGTGCGGGGTCATGGGCGCCGGGATCGCCGAGACGTGCGCGAGGGCCGGGCTGGACGTGCTCGTCGCGGTGTCGCGACCAGCCTCCGTCGCGCCGGGTCGGGCGCGGCTGACCGCGTCGCTGGACCGCGCCGTGAGCCGGGGCAAGCTGAGCGAGGCGGACCGGGACGCGGCACTGGCCCGGATCGCCTTCACCGCCGACCTGACCGACTTCGCCGACCGTCAGTTGGTGATCGAGGCGGCGTCGGAGCAGGAGTCGATCAAGCTCGACGTGTTCGCCACGCTCGACAAGGTCGTCGAGGACGAGGAGGCGATCCTCGGCTCGTGCACGTCGTCCTTCCCGATCGTGCAGCTCGGTGGCGTCACCAACAGGCCCGAGAAGGTGGTGGGCATCCACTTCTTCAACCCCGCGCCGGTGCTCGCGCTCGTGGAGGTCGTCGGCTCGGTCCGCACCGACCCACGGACGGTCGACACGGTGGACGCCTTCGTCACCGACGTGCTCGGCAAGCAGGTCGTCCGCGCCAAGGACCGGGCGGGCTTCGTGGTGAACGCGCTGCTGATCCCGTACCTGATCGCCGCCGTCCGGATGGTGGAGTCCGGCATGGCGTCGGTCGCCGACATCGACAAGGCGATGACGCTCGGCTGCGCGCACCCGATGGGCCCGCTGCGCCTCGTCGACCTGATCGGGCTCGACATCGTGGCCGCGGCCGGCGAGTCGCTGTACAAGGAGTTCCGGGAGCCGCTCTACTCGCCGCCGCCGCTGCTCGCCCGCATGGTGGCCGGCGGTCTGCTCGGCAAGAAGTCCGGGCGGGGCTTCTACGAGTACGGGCGATGAACACCTACCAGCGGCTGACCGGTCTGCTGGAGTCGCACGACGCGCGGTTCCGGCTCATCCCGCACGAGCCGCAGGGCGTCACCTCGCCGGCCAGCCGGCTGCGCGGCCACCCGCTGTGCCAGGCGGCGAAGTGCATCGTCGCCCGGGTCAAGCTCGGCAAGAAGGTGAACCGCTTCGTGCTGGCCGTCGTCCCCGGTGACCGGCTGGTCGCGCTCGACGCCGTACGGCAGATGTGGGACGGCACGTACGTGTCGTTCGCGACCAGGGAGACGGCGGAGGAGCTGTCCGGCTGCGTCAGCGGCACGATCATCCCGTTCAGCTTCCGCGACGACCTGGAACTCGTGGTGGATCCCCGACTGCTCGACGAGCCCGAGATCTACTTCAACGCCGCCCGGCTCGACATGTCGATCGCCCTGGACACGCGGGACTACGTACGCCTGGCCGGGCCGCGGATCGCGTACATCGCCGGGACGTCCCTCGCGGAGGTGGGCTGAACCATGGACCTCGCCGACCGGCTGCACCGCGTCCTCACCGACGCGAAGTACCTGTCCCTGTCCACGCTGTCCGCCGACCGCCGGCCGTGGACGTCCGTGCTCCAGTACGCGTGGCTGCCCGACCCGCTGCGCTTCCTGTTCGGCTCCGCGACGCAGTCGCGGCACAGCAGGCACGTGGCGGCCCGGCCGAGGGTCAGCGGGGCGCTCTTCGTCACCGGCGGCGGGCTCACCGAGGTCGACGGCGCCCAGTTCACCGGCACCTGCCGGGAGCTGACCCCCGACGAGGTGCGCACCCACCACGCCACCTTCTACGACGCCCTGCTGCCCGACGAGGCGAGCAGGGCGGAGTACACGCTGCCGGTGTCGGCCCTGCTGCCGCCGGCCGAGCACCGCATCTACCAGGTCACGCCGGACCGCGTGTGGCTCGTCGACACCAGCACCTGGATCGAGGACCGGATCGACCGCCGGATCGAGGTGGACCTGCCCTGACGGCGGGTCCACCCCGGTCCCGGCCTCACCCGGTCATCGTCGCCCAGAACACCGCCTCGTAGGCGTGCACCATCCGCGCCGCGCGCAGGGCCTCCACCGGGTCGTCGCCCGCCGCCAGTCCCGCCGACACCACGCCGGCCGCCTGCTCCAGCACCTCGGCCGGCGTCTCGGCGAAGTAGCGGAAGTGGGCGACCGCCGCGTCCGAGAAGCCGTACCGCGCCTGGAGGGCGTCGGCCACCCGGGCGTAGAAGCCGCCCGACTCCTCGACGTTGACCAGCAGGGCCAGCGGGATCGCCGAGCGCGGCCCGAACACGGCGGTCCGGACGATGAAGGAGGGGTACGCCTGGGCCAGCGGCCGCGGCTCGTACGCCCGCAGCTCCTTCTCCCCCACTCCCACGGCGGCGGCGAAGTCCGGCAGCAGCCCCAGCGCCTCCTCCTCCGCGCCGGCCATGGCCAGGAACAGCGGCTCGGGGAAGCGGGCCGCCAGGAACGCGAAACTGCTCCGGTCGCTGGACACCAGGTGGTGCAGCTCGCCGGCCAGGGCGGCCAACCGCTCCACCGGCACCTCGCCGCGTTCCAGCTGCTCCAGGAACCGGTTGGGCGCCATCTCCAGCGACCGTCGGCCCTGCGCCACCAGCTCTGCCACGTGTTCGTCCACGGGTCACCTCCGAATCGTGCGGTGCAGGTTCGGGCGGGTCGCCGGTCCCGGTGCGGGCTCGGCGATCCACGGCCCCTCGATGGACGCGTCGAGCACGCCCTCTTCCAGCCAGGTGAAGTCCCCGCCCAGCACCCGCCGGGCGAGCGCGACGTCGTCGCCGTCGGTGTCGTCCCGCAGCCGCCGGCGAAGCTCCGCCACCCGCTGCCGGGACTGCCGGCAGAACGCGTCGGCCAGCTCGGGCGCGGTGCCGCCGAGTGCCCTGGCGTACACGCAGGCGGCGGTCATCGCGTACAGCTCGGCGGCCACGTCCACGACGCGGCCGAGGAACAGCTGCCGCTCGGCCACCGCCTCGCCCCACCGCTGCCGGCCGTCGGCGAGGTGCCGGGCCAGCTCGGCGCTTGTCGCGTCGACGAACGACAGGTGCCCGGCCAGGTCGCCGAAGCCGGGCGGCGGCGTGACCGGCGCGCTCCGCTCGCCGGGGGTCTCCTCCTCGTCGGCCAGCGCGTCGGTGGCGACGAACACCCGCAGCGCCTCGCTGGAGCCGTCGAAGATGCGGCCGACGCGCAGGTCCCGGAAAAGCTGCTCGACGGGGACGCCGCGCTCACCGCGCGCAGCGGCGGACTCCGCGGTCTCGTACCCACGGCCGCCCCGGATCTGCAGGAGCTCGTCGGCGACGCGCCACGCCTGCTCCGAGGCGAACAGCTTCGCCAGCTCGGCCTCCGTGTGCGTGTCCAGCAGGCCGGCGTCGGCGTGCCGGCCGGACACCTCGACCATGGCCTCCAGGGCGAAGGCGGTCGCCGCGATGTACGCGATCTTGCCCGCCACCGCCTCGTGCTCGCCGATGGGCCGGTCCCACTGCACGCGTACGCCCGACCACTCGCGGGCGATCTTCAGGCTCCACTTGGCGGCGGCGGCGCAGACGGCGGGCATCGACAGCCGGCCGGTGTCCTGCGCGGCGAGCGCCACCTGGAGTCCCTGCCCCTCCGGCCCGATCCGGCGGCCCTGCGGCACCCGGACCCCGTGCAGCCGGACGACCCCGTTCTCCAGGCCGCGCAGGCCCAGGAAGGAGCTGCGGTGCTCCACCGTGACCCCCGGCGCGTCGGCCTCGACCACGAACGCGGACATGCCTCCCGGGCCGCTCTCCGACGGCGGGACCAGTGCCATCACCACGATCAGGTGGGCGATGGTGCCGTTGGTCGTCCACAGCTTCACCCCGTCGAGGCGGTAGCCGCCGTCGTCCGTGGGGGTGGCGGTGGTCCGCATCCGGAAGGGGTCGTTGCCGATGTCGGGCTCGGTGAGGGCGAAGGCGGAGATCTCGCGTACGCACCTCGGCAGCAGCTCGCGCTTCTGCGCGTCGGTGCCGAACAGCCGCAGCGGCTGGATGAGGCCGATCGCCTGGTGCGCGCCGAGCAGCTCACCGAGCGAGGAGTGCGCGCTGCTGACGATCATCAGGGCGCGGTGGTAGCAGACCCCGGACAGGCCGAGCCCGCCGTACTCCCGGGGGAGCTTGATGGCGAACGCGCCGAGGTCGCGCAGGCCCTCGACCACCTCGTCGGGGATCCGGTCGTCGCGCTCGATGAGCCGGCCGTCCACCTTATCCGTGCAGAACGCGCGCAGCCGCGCGAGGAACGCCTCGGCGTCGGCGTCGATCCCGGCGTCGGGCAGCGGGTCGAGCAGGTCGATCCGCAGCCTGCCGCGCAGCAGTTCCTTGCCGAAACTCGGTCTGGACATCGTTGCCTCCCCGTCGGCGGGTGCTCTGGTGCGGGACGCGCACGGGCCACGTCCGCCCGCCGGGGCGGTGCGGACGTGGTCCGTCGTCGACGCGTCAGCTGGCCGGCACGGCCTTGATCAGCGAGAGGGGGCCGGCGGCGCCGTGGCCGCACCACTCGACGGTGAAGCCGGTCTCGGCGAGCAGGGACCGGAACTCGCTCTCGGTCCGCTCCCGGCCGCCGGCGGTCACCAGCATGTTGATGTCCGTGTAGAACATCACCGGGTTGTCGGTGTTCGCGGTGTCCGGCAGCACGGATCCGACGATCAGCAGGGTCGCGCCGGCGGGCAGGTGCGCGCGCACCGTGGCCAGCAGCTTGCGGGCGTTCTCGTCGTCCCAGTCCTGGAAGACGCTCTTGATGATGTACAGGTCGCCGTCGCCCGGCACCGACGAGAAGAAGTCGCCCGCGACGATCTCGCAGCGCTCGGAGACCCCGGCGGCGGCGAGCACGCCGGCGGCCTCGGCCACGCCCGCGGCGCTGTCGAAGCACACCCCCCGCAGGTGCGGGTGGGTGCCGAGGATCGCGGCGAGCAGCGTCCCGTCGCCGCCGCCGACATCCACCACCGTACGGACGCCGGAGAAGTCGTACCCGTCGGCGACGAGCTGGGCGGACGCCCTGGACTCCTGGCCCATCGCCACGTTGAACAGCGCGGACAGCTCGGGGTGCTCGGCGAGGTGCACGTAGGCGTTCCTGCCGTGCACGTGGTCGAAGGCGCACTCACCGGTCTCGATGGAGTGCCGCACCTGCTGCCAGGACGAGAACAGCGTCGGGTTGGTGAAGAACCGGGTGAACGCCCACAGCGAGTTCGGCGAGTCGGTGCGCAACTGCTCGCCCACCTCGGTCAGCCGGAACTCCCCCGGCGTCGGCTCGGTCAGCACGCCGACGGCCACGAGGGTCCGCAGCAGCCGGTGCAGCGACGGCGCGTGGGTGCCCGTCGCCTCGGCGAGCTGCGCGCTCGTGACGCGGCCGTCGTGGATGTGGTCGGCGAGCTTCAGCTCGGCGGCGAGCGCGAGCGACTGCGAGGCCATGTACCCGCCGATGATCTCGATCAGCGCGGCACGGTTACGGATCTTGGAGGCCAGGGTGGCCGGAACGGTGCTGGTCATCGGTCATGCCTTTCCGCGAGAGGGTGTCGAACCCACACGTTGGGCTCGACGTAGACGGCGTGGTCGTGCTCGACGTTCACCGCGACCGGGGTCAGGGCACCCGGCACGACGACCGGTCCGCTGGTGTCGAACGGCAGCCCCGTCCAGGCGCGCCACTGCGCGAGGCTGCCGGAGATCGTCATGGAGGCCGGGCAGACCTGGAGCACCCGCCCGCCCGCCCGGACGTGCACGCGCAGCCACGGGTCGACCGGCAGCCCGTCGTCGCGGGTCCGGGCGGCGTACCCCGTCATCGGCTCGTGCGGCTCGGCGTGCTTGCCGCTGGGCCGGACCGGGCCCACGACGTCGCGCAGGCCGTGCCGGCGGGCGTTGTCCTTGACCGCCGCCAGGACGCGTCCCGACATGTTCCGCGCCTGCATCCCCGGCACCACGGCTATCTCCAGCGCGCACAGCGCGGTGAGCTCGCGGCCGGCGGCGGTGTCGAGCATGCTCAACCCCAGCACCGCGTCCCAGCCGGTGTCGGGCAGGCTCGCCGGGTCGCCGTCCCAGGCGAACGGCACGCTGGCCGCGCGGGCGATCACCGTGTCGTCGGCGTCGAGCACGACGAGCTGGTGTTCCGGGTACCGGTCGAGGGCCCAGCCGACCACCATCGGCTCGGGCGGGATGTAGTCGGGCCAGGACGCCTCCATGTGGAGCATCCCGTCGCGCAGGTCCGGTCGCTCGGCGAGCGTCAGCACGCGCATGCGGGTCACCTCCCGTCGGTCAGGCGGCCAGGCTGCGCGCGGGCAGCGGGTCCGCGGGCATGGCGCAGTTGTCGTCGGCGTGCTTGCGCAGCAGCGCCAGGTATTCGGCCCGGGGCACCGCGACGGCGCCGATGAGCTTCGCGTGGTCGCCGTCGTGCTGGACGTCGACCGCAGCGCCGCCGCTGTCCGCGACGCGCCGCACCAGGCACGCGACCGCGACCTTCGCGGCGCCGCTGCGCAGGGCGAACTGGGAGTCGGCGCTGAACAGGCCGCCCACGCGTACGCCGAAGGTGCCGCCGACCAGCTCGTCGCCCTCCCACACCTCGACGCTGTGGGCGTGCCCGGCCGCGTGCAGCTCGCGCAGCGTCGAGACGAGCCGGTCGGTGAGCCACCGGGGCTCGCGGCCGGCGCGGCAGTGCTGCACGACCCGGTCGAAGCAGGCGTCGAGCGTCGTCGTCCACTCGACCTTGTTGCGCAGCTGCCGCCGCAGGCTGCGCTGGATGCGGGCCTGGTCGACGTGGATGACCGGACGCGGGTCGGGCGAGCACCAGGCGACGGCGTACGGGTCGGCGCTGCCGGCGAGGACGGCGATCCGACCGGCGGCGACGTCCGCCTCGTAGGTGAACTCGCTGACGATCTTCCGTTCCTCGGTGTCGGCCGGGAACGGGAACAGCCCGTGCCGGTACGCGTCCAGCAGCGTCGTCGCGGACAGGTCGTCGCCGAACGCGACCGGCCCGTCGGCGGGGGCCTCGGTGAGGTCGAGCGTCTCCCAGCCCATCACGCGGCCCGCAGGAACTCGGTGCGGGTCAGGTAGCCGATGTAGCGGTCGAGCATCCCGGCGTCCACGGTCGGGATCTCGATGCCGCTGCCGTGCAGCGCCCGCTCCACGTTGGTACGCGAGAAGACCGGGAACGTCGTCTCCAGGTACATCTCGGCGACGCTCATCTGGCCGGTCGCGCAGCGGTCGATGAACAGCGGCGCGAAGGGGGTCATCGGGTGGTCGGGCTGCTCCACCGCGACCCGCACCATCTCGTCGAGCCACTCGGCCCACGGCACCTCGCGGATGTCGTGCCCGTGCGCCCGCAGGCGCTCGACCAGCACCGAGATGTTGACCTTCCCCGGGTTGGTGAGGTGGTAGACCTCGCCGGCGGGGCGGGACGCCCGGGCGATGTGCGCGACCGCGGCGGCGAAGACGTCGACCGGCGTGTAGTCCAGCGGCAGTTCCGCGACCGGGGCGGTGCCCGTGTCCACCACGAACTTCTTCATGGCGCACATCTCGGTGGCGATGTTCCACGCGCCGTTGACCCGGTCGCCGGAGATGTCGGCGGCCCGGTAGATCGCCACCGGCAGCCCCTGCTCGGCCGCCCGGTGCAGCAGCGCCTCGGCCACCCACTTGCTCTCCACGTACCCGACGGAGAGGTGGTCGGCGTACGCCAGCGGGGTGTCCTCGTCGACGTGCCGGACGCCGCCGGTGCCGAAGCCCGCGACGACCGCCATGGTCGACGTGTAGTGGATCGGGACGTTGCGGTGCCGGGCGGCCATCCGGATGATCTCGCGGGTGCCGTCGACGTTCGCCGGCCGCATGTGCGAGTACGGGTAGATGAAGTTGACGGTCCCGCCGGGGTGGTGGATGACGTCGACGGTGCGCGCCAGCTCGTCGAAGGCCGCCTCGGACAGGCCGAGCCCGGGCGTCGCGAGGTCGCCGGGGACGGCGACGATCCGGCCCGCCGCCCGGTGACCGGCGAGGTCCTCGCCGAAGTAGTGCCGCGCGTTGGCCTGGATGCGGGCCAGGCCCTGCTCCGGGCCGTCGGCGCGGACGAGGCAGTGCACGACGGCGTCCGTGGTGTCCAGCAGCTCCCGCAGCAGGTAGATGCCCAGGAAGCCGGTGGCGCCGGTGAGGAACACGTGGCGGGGGTCCTGCCAGCGCGGCTCGTCGGACACGTCGCGCCGGATCTCCACGTCCAGCCGCGTCTCGGCGGCGAAGTCGACCCGCTTGCGGGTGTCGTCGCCGGCGAGCGTGCCGGCCCGCGCCTCGCGTACCGCCCGGGCCAGGCCGCGCGGCGTCGCGTCCTCCAGCAGCAGCCGGATCAGCGGGCGCACCTGGGTGATGAGCACGCCGAAGGAGCCACGGATCTTCGCGAGCAGCTCGGCGGCGAGGATCGAGTTGCCGCCCTGGGCGAAGAAGTTGTCGTCCGGCAGCACCCGGGGCACGCCCAGCACCTGCCCCCACAGCCGGGCCACGCCGCGCTCCACCAGGTCGACGGGGGTGTCGTCCACGCTCTCCGCCGCGACCGCCGTGGCCTGCGGCGCGGGCAGCGCGGCCAGGTCGACCTTGCCATTCGCCTTCAGCGGCAGCTCGTCGAGGGCGACGAACGCCGTCGGCACCATGTAGTCGGGCAGGTAGCGGCCGACGAACCCGCGCAGCTCCGCGACGTCCAGCGGCCGTGGGCCGGTGTGGTACGCGACCAGGCGCCGCTGGCCGTCGTACTCGTACGTGGTGACCGCGACCGTGTCGACGCCGTCGTGCGCCGCCAGCGTCGCCTCGATCTCGCCGGGCTCCACCCGGAAGCCACGGATCTTGACCTGCCGGTCGATGCGCCCGACCACCTCGAGGTTGCCCTCGGCGGTCCAGGCGCCCAGGTCGCCGGTGCGGTACATCCGCGCCCCGGGCTCGGGGGCGAACGGGTCCGGCCGGAAGCGGCCGGCGTCGTCCTCGGTCAGGTAGCCGCGCGCCACGCCCCGGCCGCCGATGTGGATCTCGCCGCGCTCGCCGGGGGCGACCGGTCGGTCGTCGGCGTCGAGGACGTACACCGCGGTGCCGGGCAGCGGCCTGCCGACGGGGGCGGCGCCCCGGTCGGGCAGCACGTCGGCGGTCAGCTCCATCAGGCAGGAGGTGATGGTGGTCTCCGTCAGCCCGTAGGCGTTGACCAGCCGCACCCCGGGCATCAGCGCCAGCGCCGTACGGCAGTCCTCCGCGTTGACCGCCTCGCCGCCCACGATGACCATGCGCACCGGCAGGTCACGGGCCTCCGCGCCGGCCTCGGCGAGGAAGCGTCGCCAGTACGCGGGGGTCAGGTCCATCACGGTGACGCCGTGGTGCCGCAGCCGCTCCGGCAGTTCGCTGGGCGCCCAGCTCAGCTCCGGCAGCACGAGCGTCGCGCCGCCGAGCAGCGCGACCGTGATCTGCTCGATGGAGGTGTCGAACGAGAGCGCGCCGAACTGCAACACCCGGTCGTCGGGCGTGACGCCGTAGCGGCCGGCCAGCTCCCCGCACAGGTGGCTCAGCGAGTGGTGCTCGACCACGACGCCCTTCGGCGTACCCGTGGAGCCGGAGGTGTAGATGACGTAGGCGGCGTCCCCGCCGCCCACCGCCACGGCCGGGGCCGTCGCGACGCCGGCCGCGACGGTCGCGGTCAGCGCCGTGACCGGCAGATCCGCGAAGCGCGCCACGTCCCGCTCGTGGGTGATGACGATGGTGCAGTCGGTCTCCTTCACGAACGCCTCGACCCGGCTGTCCGGCAGCCCCGGGTCCACCGGCAGGTAGGCCGCGCCCGCCTTCCAGGTGGCGAGCAGGCCGACGACGGCGTCGATGGACCGTTCCAGGTGGACCATGACCACGGAGTCCGCGCCGGCGCCCCGGTCGACGAGGTGCCGGGCCAGGCCGTTCGCCCGGCGCTCCAGGTCCGCGTAGCTGATGCGCGCGTCGCCCTGCACGACCGCGATCCGGTCGGGCTGCGATGCCGCGCGGACGGCGATAAGTTCGTGGACACGCGGTTGCGTACGGATGTTCATGTTTTCCCTCGGGTGTGAGCACGGTCGTACCCGTGGATTTACCTGCCGCTGACCCAACGAATTTCGATACGGGCGACACTACTGCCTGGCGGCGGTTCCCCCGACTACCAGAATGAGCACCCGACCGATTCGGCACTACTCATCAGGGTAGTCATTCCGGCACGGTCGAACCCACGTCGAATTCGGCTTGAACGGCGCCGGAAAACGCGATGTGGCGGTGGCGCCCGGAGGGTCGGACCGCCGCTACGCGGCGGAGGAGAGCGGCACGTGCCGCACGAGTTCCGCCCGCGAGGAGATGCCCAGCCGGCGGAACAGGCCGCGCAGGTGGTAGTTGACGGTGTGCGGCGACAGCCGTACCCGGGTCGCGATCTGCCGGTTGGTCATGCCCTCGGCGACCAGGCGCGCGATGGCCCGCTCGACGCCGCTGAACGACTCCCACGCGCCGCCGGCGTCCGGGCGGCGCTCCCGGGCGGCGGACGCGGAGCGCAGCCCGATCCTGCGTCGCAGGTCGGCGGGGGCCACGGGCTCCGCCGACGGCTCGGCGACGCGGGGCGCACCGGCCACGGCCCGGCGTCGGCGCAGGCGTTCGCGGTCGGCGCGCAGCGCCTGCCGTACGGCGGGCGGCAGGGCGTCGAGCACCGCCCACCACACCAGCTCGTACCGGAAGGCGAGGTCGTCACCCGCCCAGTCGAGCAGGCCGGCGTCGAGCAGCGCGTCCAGGTCGGGCAGCATCTGGGCGGTGTTCCGGCCGGTCATCGCCGCCAGCTCCGCGAGCTGGCAGCGGCGGCCGAGCACGGCGGCCACCCGCAGCAGCTGCCAGGAGCCGGTGGGCGTGCCGCGCAGCATGGCCCGGACCACCTCCTGGACCCGTCTCGGCGTCCGCGCCCGCCCGGGCCCGTCGGTGACGCCCTCGGCGCGGATCCCTTCGAGCAGCGCCGTCAGCAGCAACCGGTTCCCCGCCGCGGCGGCGACGAGCACGTCCACGGTCGGCTCCACCGCGATCCCCGACACGTCGGCGACGAGCCGACCCACGGCCGCCGCGGGCAGCGGGCGGCCCGCCTCGGCGAGCGTCCCGACCATCTGCGACACCTGCTCGTCCTCGTACGCCACAACGCAATCGTGCATGTGAATGTCTGTCGCTCTCAACATTGCCTTACCGCCAGGTGCGTCGAGCAATTACCCACACATGGGGGAGGCGGGGTCGCGGCGAATTCCCGGCCGGTGACCGGGGATTGCTTCGATCAATGTATTGACATCGCTAGAGAGGCGGGCAGCTGTGGAACCCGTTGTGGTCCAGGATTTCGTACCGGCGATCGACCTGTCGGGCCGCGCCACCGCTGAGGGGCGCGCCGCCATCGCGGCGGCCATCGGCAAGGCGTGCGAGAGTTCGGGGTTCTTCACCGTCGTGGGGCACGGCGTGCCCGACGACCTGGTGAACCGCATGTACACCACCACGAAGGGCTTCTTCACCCGCCCGGAGGAGGAGAAGGACCGGAGCGCGAACCGCGGCTCCGGGGTGTCGGGGCTGCGCCGCCCCGGCGGCCCGTACGAGGCGTTCGCCGCGCACGTGACGGGCGACCTGAGCGACGAGGAGCGCGCGGCCCTCGGCACGCACCCGGCCACCTGGAAGGCGGCGAACATCTGGCCGGACGACGACTTCAAGGCGGTCTGGCACGAGTACATCGCCGCCATGACCGAACTGTCGGCGGACATCATGCGGCTGTTCGCGCTCGCCCTCGGGCTGCCGGAGGACTTCTTCGACAGCAAGTTCGACGAGCACGTGTCGCTGATCATCGCCAACTACTACTACCCGGCACCCGACGACGGCGTGCTGCGGCGGGAGATGCACACCGACTGGGGCAGCCTGACGGTGCTCTACGTGGAGGACGAACTGGGCGGGCTCCAGGTGCGGCGGGACGACGACGACTGGCTGGACGTGCCCGCCATCCCCGGCAGCTTCGTGGTGAACATCGGCGACCTGATGGCGTTCTGGACCGGCGGCCGGTGGGCGTCGACCGTGCACCGGGTGGTCAACCCGGAGGGGACCGACGCGCCCTCGCGCGTCTCCATCCCCTTCTTCTACCTGCCCAACCACGACACCACCATCGAGCCGATGCGCCCGCTGGCGCAGGAGAGCGCCGAGGCCGGGCTCGACCGGGTGACCGTCGGCGAGTGGTTCTCGCACAAGATGCAGTCGACGTACCAGGCGTCCGCGTAGCCGTACCGGCCGGAGCGCCCTCCCGCGCTCCGGCCGGTGGCGGGCCGGGTCGCCGGTGGGCCCGGGCCGTCGCCGACCCGCGCCACGCGGTCGGCACACCCGCCGGGCGTACGCGTTCGCGCTATCCGTCGACGCGGTAGGCGGCGAGGACCGTCTCGGAGATCAGGCGCGGGGCGTCCGCCCGGTCCACCTGCCCGCTGGCCACGTCGACGGCGGCGCCCTTCATGATGTGGTGCAGGACGCTGGTCAGCCAGCTGGCCGGCAGGTCGACCCGGAACACCCCCTCGTCCTGGCCCCGACGGATCAGCTGGTCGACGCGCCGCGCCGGCTCGGCGTGCAGCTCGTGCACGCGCTCGGGCGGCAGCGACGCCTGCGCCGCCTCCAGGACGGCGCTCGACTGGGCGATCAGCAGCCAGCTCGACCGGATCAGGACGCGCAGCGCGTCCCGCGGGTCGCCGGTCAGGTCGAGGCCCGCCAGGAGCTCCTCCCCCTCGGCCAGCACCCGGGTCAGCGCGGCCTCGACCAGGGCGTCCCGCGACGGGAAGTGGCCGTAGAGGGTCACCCGCCCCACCCGCGCCGCCTGCGCGATCTCGCTGACGCTGGCGTCGGGGTCACGGCTCAGGCAGCTCACCGCCGCCTCCAGGATTCTCTCGACGTTGTGCTGGGCGTCGGCCCGACGGGCCGGCTTGGCGAGTGGGCGTGTCATGGAACTTCCCCTAAGTCGAACAGGCGTGCATGAGTTAACGTGTCTCCGTAACTTGAACACTACCGTTCAACTTGGCGGAGGAGCCTGGCAGCCATGGCGGAACCTGTGACCGCAACCGAAACCACCACACCCGCGAGCCCGCACCCGCAGCGCTGGCGGATCCTGGGCCTCGTCGGCATCGCCCAGCTGATGCTGATCCTGGACGTCACCGTCGTCGCGATCGCCCTGCCGCACATGGGCGCGGACCTGGGGCTGGAGCGGGAGGCCCTCACCTGGGTCGTCAGCGGGTACACCCTCGCCTTCGGCGGCCTGCTGCTGCTCGGTGGCCGCGCCGCCGACCTGTTCGGCGCCCGACGCCTCGTCCTCGCGGGGCTCCTGCTGTTCAGCGCCGCCTCCCTGACGGCCGGGCTGGCGACGAGCGGCCCCCTGCTGTTGGGCGGTCGCGTCGGGCAGGGTGTCGCCGCGGCGATCCTCTCCCCCGCCGCCCTGTCCCTGATCGTCACGATCTTCGACGGCGACGAGCGCAACAAGGCGCTCGGCATCTGGTCGGCGCTCGGCGGCGGCGGCGCCGCCCTGGGCGTGCTCCTCGGCGGCCTGCTCACCGCCGGGCCGGGCTGGCCCTGGGTGTTCTTCATCAACGTGCCGGTCGGGATCATCCTGCTGCTGGCCCTGCGGATGCAGCTTCCGCCCCAGGCGCCCACCGGCGCGACGGCCCGACTCGACGTGCCCGGCGCGGTGCTGGTGACGGCCGCCACCGGTGCGCTGATCTACGCGCTGATCCGGGCCGGCGACGTCGGCTGGGGCAGCCCGACGATCCTGCTGCTGCTGGTCGCCGCCGTGCTCCTCTACGCCGCGTTCGTCGTCCGCCAGCGCCTCGCCGCGAGCCCGCTGATGGACCTACGGCTCCTGCTCCGCCGGCCGGTGGCGGTCGGGGCGCTGCTGATCCTCGTCGCGACCGCGTTGATGATCAGCGTCTTCTTCCTGGGCACGTTCTACCTCCAGGACCACCAGGGCTACGGCGCCCTGCGCACCGGGCTGCTCTTCCTGCCCGTGGCGATCACGACCATGTTCGGCGCGAACGCCGCCGGCCGCGCCATCGGCCGGACCGGGGCGCGCACCCTCGGCGTACTGGGGCTGCTCGTCGCGGCGGCCGGCATGGCGGTCCCGGCCTTCGTCGACGGGACCCTGGCCCTCGTCGTCGGGGTGGCCGTCGCCGCCGCCGGCACGGGCGTCCTCTTCGTCGTGGCCTCCGCCGTCGCGCTCGGTCAGGTCGCGCCGCACGAGGCCGGTCTCGCGTCCGGCATCGTCAGCACCTTCCACGAGTTCGGCGCCTCGCTGGGTGCCGCCGTGGTGTCGAGCATGGCCGCGGCCAGCATCGCCGGCACCAGCACCGCCGGCTTCTCCCGGGGCTTCACCACCGGCGCCGTCATCGCCGTCGTCGCCGCGGTCCTGACCTTCGTCCTCACCCCGCGACCGGCCCGCTGACCCCGGACCGGTGGTCGGCGGGGGCCCGCCCGCCGACCACCGGTTCGGACACCCCGCGCCGACCGTACGCCCGGCCCGCCGTGCGCTCCGGCCCTGCCGGCGCCGAAGCAGCCCCGCGATGCCCGACAGCACGTGCCTCAACTCCCGGAAGCCCACGACCACCGACCACCCAGGGGCCGGCAGCGATCACCGGCGGACCCGGGGGGGCGATCCAGGCGCCGATGCTGTCGCCGTGGCACTGGTCGAGGTTGCCTGCCGCACCGGACAGGTGGTCAGGCGGTCGGTTGCGACAGCGCCACGGCGATCGCCGGTCCGAACGCGACGCTGAGCAGGTAGGCGAGGTTGAACAGACCCAGGGCTTCGGCCCGCCGGGCGGCGGGCACGACGCCGGTCGCGTGCAGGGCGAGTACGCCCTGGCCGGTCGCGGCGGCCAGGGAGGCGAGCGTCATCGCCACCAGCAGCAGCGGTACGGCGGTGGTCACCGCCGCCAGCAGCGGCGCGGCGGCGCCGGTGGCGAGCAGCGCAGCGGCCGCGACGCGGCGTGGCACCCGCGCGGACGCCGCGACCAGGAACCCGGAGCAGAAGCCGCCGATCAGGTACGGCGCCAGCAGCACCACCCCGCTCCGGGCGCCTGCCCAGCCCGCGTGCTGCCGCAGCAGGTCCGGCGCGGCGTAGAGCAGGGCGAAGTTCACCACTCCCAGCGCGAAGGCCAGCGCGCACGCCGCGAGGAACCGGCCGTCGCGCGCCACCGCGGCAGGCAGGAAACCGTCCGGACGGACCCTGATCCAGGCCACCAGCAGGAGCAGCAGCGCGACGGTGGCCGGGCCGGTCACCAGCGGCCGGTGCGGGACCAGGACGGCTGCGGTGACCAGCAGCGCCAGGAGAGCCATGCCGAGGGGATCGAACGGCGTCGGCGCCGCGTCCGGCGGGGCGCTGCCGCGGCGGGCCGCGGGCACGGCGAGCACCGCCAGCAGCGGCAGCGCCAGCGCCGCCTGCCACGAGGAGATGTCGGCAACCAGCGCGCCGGTCAGCGGACCGGTGGCCCCCACGACCGCCAGCGACGCGGCGACCACCCCCATCTGCCGGGCGGAGTCGGCCAGCTTCATCGCGGTCACGGTGAGGCCGGCGGAGCCCAGTGCCTGCACCGCCGCCCCGATGACCAGCGCGGGCACGGTCGGCACCAGCACGAGGACGAGCGTTCCCGCGGCCACCAGCGCGGCCGCGGCGGTCAGGGCCGCCCGTACGCCGCGACGGGCCAGCAGCGCCGCCAGCAGCGGCGTACCCAACGCGATCCCCCAGCCGAAGGCCGTCACGCCGGCCGCGGCGGCCCGTTCCCCGGTCCCGGTCGCGCGCGCCAGGTCGTCGAGGAGCAGGGCCGGTGCGGCGATCCCGTACGACAGCGGACCGGCCAGCAGGGCGAGCCAGGGTGTGGTCACACGCCCCGGTGCGGGCTGCCCATGGCCGTGAGCGGCTCCGCGCCGCTGAAGACGATCCATCTCATTCCTCCGGTGTCGGGTCGGTCGAGCCTGTCCGGCACCCCTTACCGCCGACTGATCGTCGGCTGACGGACGCGTCGGTGACGCCGGCACCGAGCCCCGGTGGGCGGCCCGGCGGCCGACGGACGTTCGCGGAGCTGGGAGAGCTGGCTGGCTAGTGTGAGGCCGTGAGGTTCGGAGTGCTGGGCGAGATCGCGGTGTGGACGTCGGACGGCACACCCGTCCCCGTGCCCGGCCTGAAGGTCCGTGCCCTCCTGGCCGACCTGCTGGTCCATGAGGGACGGCCGGTGAGCGCCGACCGGCTGATCGAGGACCTCTGGGGTGACACGGCGCCGGGCAACGCGCTCGGGGCGCTCCAGACCAAGGTGTCGCAGTTGCGTCGGGCGCTGGAGGCGGGTGAGGCGGGTGGCCGTGCGCTGGTCGAGTCCGGCGACGCCGGCTACCGGCTGCGGACGTCGTCGGAATCGGTCGACGCCGGCCGCTTCGCCGCTCTGTTGGCACGTTCGGGCGCGCAGCGGGAACCGGTCGAACGGGCGGCGGCGCTGACGGAGGCCCTGTCGCTGTGGCGCGGTTCCCCGTACGCCGACTTCCGTGACGAGCGGTTCGTGCGCCAGGCGGCCGAGCGGCTCGACGACCAGCGCCTGGCCGCGCTGGAGGAGCTGGCCGAGGCACGGCTCGATCTCGGTGAGCACCACCTGCTCGCCGGGGAGCTGGCCGACCTGGTCACGCGCCACCCGTGGCGGGAGCGGCTACGGGCCGCCCACCTGCGCGCCCTGTACGGCTCGGGACGCCAGCGGGAAGCCCTGTCCGCCTACGAGCGGTTCCGTCGGCAGCTGCGCGACGAGCTCGGCATCGATCCCGGGCAGGAGTTGGCCGAGCTGCATCGGGCGATCCTGCGCCAGGATCCCGCCCTGCACCCCTCGGCGCCGCCGACGGCTCCGGCCCGGACCAACCTGCCGGCACCGCTGTCCCCTGGCCCGTACGGCGGACTGATCGGGCGCGAGACGACCGTCGAGGCGGTACGGGAGCGGCTGACGAGCGGGCGGCTGGTGACGCTGACCGGCTTGGGCGGGGTGGGAAAGAGCAGGCTGGCGCTCGAGGTCGCCCGCGTGCTCGCCGGCACCTTCCCCGCCGGAGTCTGGCTCGTCGAGCTGGCCGGCCAGCCGCGCTGCGGCGATGAGACGACCTGCACCGACATCGTCGACACGATGGCGGCGACCCTCGAGATCCGCGACGACGGCCTGGCCGGTGACCGACCGCGTGAGCCGATGGACCGCCTTCTCGCCGCGCTGCGGGACCGGCGGATGCTGTTGCTGCTCGACAACTGCGAACACGTGGTGGCGCCGGTCGCCCGGCTGGCCGAGAGACTTCTCGGTGCCGCGGCCGGCCTGCGCATCCTGGCGACGAGTCGCGAACCGCTCGGGATCCCCGGCGAGGTCGTCCTACCGGTGCCGCCGCTGGCCCTGCCGAAGCCCGGAGCTGACGCGGAACAGATCGCCGTGGCCCCGGCGGTCCGGCTCTTCGTGGCCCGCGCCCGCGCCGCCGAGCCAGGGTTCACCGTCGACCAGCGGAACACCGACACGATCGCCACCATCTGCCGGCGCCTCGACGGCGTACCGCTGGCGCTGGAACTGGCCGCGTCCCGGCTGCCCGTGCTCGACCCCGGCGAGCTCGCGGCGCGGCTCGACGACCGTTTCCGGCTGCTTTCCTCCGGCCGGCGTACCGCGCCCGCCCGCCAGCAGGGCCTCCGCGCCGTGCTCGACTGGAGCTGGGAGCTGCTGTCGCCTCCCGAACGCGCGGTGCTGCGCCGGCTGGCGGTCTTCGCCGACGGCGCCACGCTGGCAGCCGCCGAGCAGGTGTGCGCGGGCGGGCAGGTGGCCTCGGACGGGGTCCTCGACGTGCTGGCGCGGCTGATCGACCGGTCGCTGGTCATGGTGCGCCACGGCGAGAGTCCGCGACGCTACCGGCTGGCGGAGACGGTGACCGCCTACGGCCTCGATCAGCTCGACAGCGCCGGCGAACTGCCCGCGACCCGTCGCCGGCACGCCACGTGTTTCGCGCGCCTCGCCGAGCGGGCCGCCGGGCGGCTCCGTGGTCACGATCAGAGTCTTGCGCTACGCGAACTCGACGCCGAGAACGCGAACCTGCGGGCGGCCCTCGACGTCGCCGCCGCCGAGGGCCAGGCCGGCGTGGGCCTGACGCTCGCCACCTCGTTGGCCTGGTACCGGCTGCTGCGGGGCCGGTACGGGGAGATGAGCAGGTCGCTGCGTGCGGCGTTGGACATCGTCGCCAGGAGCGAGGACGACCTCGCATCGGACGCGCTGCGGCGGCGTGCCGACATGTGGCTGGCCGCTCTCGCCACCCGCGACGGGGACCCGACCGCCCCCCGGCAACGGGTCCTGAAGTCCTACCAGGACGCCGACGGAGCAGAGAGGGCGTTCGCGCAGTGGTTGTTCGCGTCCATGATGCTCGGTTCCGGAGATCCGGACGAGGCCGGCGTCCTGGTCGCCGCGGCGCTGGCCGCGTTCCGCGCCGACGGGGACCGGTGGGGCATCGCAGCCGCCTGCGCCACCCGGGCGGACCTCGCAGTCGTACTCCGCAGCGACCTGGCCGCCGCGCAGCGCGACTGCGAGACCAGCCGGTCGTTGTTCGGGCAGCTGGGCGACCGTTGGGGACAGGTGCATCCGACGAGCCTGTTGGGCACCCTGGCCGAGATCCACGGCGACTACGACCGCGCCGCCGCGCACTACCGCGAGGCGCTACGCATCGCCGAACACCTGCGGCTGTGGACGTCGGTGTCCCGGCAGCTGGCGTGCATCGGCCGGCTCGCCCTGTTGCGCGGCGACCTCGACGAGGCCGCCGCCAGTCACGACCGCGCGCTACAGGTCGCGCGGGAACAGTCGAGCCGCTCCGCCGCCGCCTTCGCCGGCACGGGCCTGGCAATGATCGCGCGACGGCGGGGCGACCTCGACGCCGCCGAGACCCGGCAGCGGGACCTGCTCGACTGGAACCGCAGCGCCGGCTACCTGCCGGGCTGCGCGCTCGCGCTGGCCGAGTTGGGGTTCATCGCGGAGCATCGCGGTGATGCCGTCCTGGCCGAGCGCCGCCACCGGGAGTCGCTCGACGCGGCGCGCGCCACCGGGGACCACCGGGCGGTCGCCCTGGCCTTCGAGGGCCTGGCCGGGGCCACCAGCCTCGGCGGTGACCATCGCGCCGCCGCGCGGCTGCTCGGTGCGGCCCGGGCGCTGCGCGAGGCCGTCGGAGCGCCGCTGCCCCCCGGCGAGCAGCATGACGTCCAGCGCATCACCCGCCGCCTCCGGGAGGCGCTCGGCGGCGAGGACCTCGCCGCCGAGACGAGTCGCGGCGCACAGCTCGAACTCGACGAACAGGCGCTCGGCGGCGGCGGTGAGGGGATGGTCAGCGAACGGTAAGCCTGCTCGGCACGGTTGACCGGGAACCGAGCCGACCCCGGAGGAAACCATGCAGACCCGCGCCAGGATCGCCGTCATCTACTACTCCGCCACCGGCACCGTGCACCGCCTCGCACAGGCATTCGTCGACGGAGCCGCCGACGCCGGCGCGGAGGTCCGCCTGCGCCGGGTGGCGGAGCTGGCACCGGAGCACGTCGTCGAAGCCAAACCGCAGTGGCGGGCCCACCTCGACGCCACCGCCGACATCCCGCTCGCCACCCTGGACGACCTGCGGTGGGCCAACGGGTACGCCTTCGGCACGCCGACCCGTTTCGGCAACGTCTCCTCCCAACTGCGCCAGTTCCTCGACACCACGACCGCCCCGTGGCAGGCGGAGGAGCTGGCCGACAAGCCGGCGACCGGCTTCACCGCCACCTACGAGGAACACGGCGGCCAGGAGGCGACCCTGCTCAGCCTCTACCAGACCTTCCACCACTGGGGAGCGATCGTCCTGCCCACGGGCTACCTCAACTACGACACGGCGCACGCCGCTGGCGGAAACCCGTACGGCGTCAGCCTTGTGGAGAGCCGCGCCGGCCGGGATCCCGAGTACGCCAAGGCTGTCCTCGAGACGGCCCGCTTCCAGGGCGCACGCCTCACCCGCCTGGCAGCCGCCGTCGCCGCCGCACGAGCGGACGGCCAGCCCGGTGCTACCTGATGGACCGCCGGACCGCTGGGATGGGTCGGTTGGACCCCGGTGAGTCGGGCGGGCCGACGGCAGGGCTGCCGCACCGGCACGACGGTTAGTCTGCCGTCATGGCGAGCGGGGAACTGGATGAGTTGATCGTCGCGGACGCCGAGGCGCTGCGCGCGTGGTTGTCGGCCAACCACGCCACGTCGCCCGGCGTCTGGCTCGCCCTGACCAGGAAGGGCGGCACCGTCACGAGCCTGACGTGGCAGCAGGCGGTCGACGAGGCCCTGTGCTTCGGCTGGATCGACGGGCAGGCCCGCAAACGGGACCAGGAGACCTCCTGGATCCGGTTCACCCCTCGCCGGCCCCGCAGTTCCTGGTCACAACGCAACGTCGCCCACGTGGCCCGGCTGGAAGCCCAGGGGCGGATGCTGCCCGCGGGCCGGGCCGCGGTGGAGGCCGCGAAAGCCGACGGGCGGTGGGCGGCCGCCTACGCCCCGCCGTCGGAGGCCGAGGTGCCGGCCGACCTCCTCGCCGCCATCGCCGCCGAGCCCGCCGCCCAGGCCATGTTCGACGTCCTCACCAAGACCAACCGGTTCGCTCTCATCCACCGCCTCAACGCCGTCAAGCGGGCACAGACCCGCGAGCGGAAGATCGCCGAGTTCGTCGCCATGCTCGCCCGCCACGAGACGATCTATCCGCAGAAGGCCATGCCTCCGCGCTCGCCGTCATCGTGATCAGACCCGCTCGTTCGAGGCCTCACGCACGGGCAGGGCACTCTGCGTGGATACCAGGGCAACGGTAAGGTACCGCGGTCAATGTGGAGCGGGCACTGGGACGGGGTATCACCGTTGAGAGAACAACGGCTTGCGCAGCTGCGGGACCGCGTGCAGCGGCACCTCACCACCCGCGCCCCGGAGCCGGTACTCGCGCCGGAGGCGATCGGCGAGTTGGTCGACCTACTCTGCTCGGTGCCGGACCCTCTCGACGACCTCCCGGTCACCCAGGCCGCGGGGCTGTTGCTGCTGACCCAGGTCTCCGCTGCTGCCAACGCCGATGCGGTGCCAAAGGCGATGGTGGCGCTGGAGCTGCTCGCCCCTGTGTACCTGTGCGGGCATGAGGTGCCGGACGTGGTCCGCGAGCAGTTCGAGCGCCATCCGCCGGCAGAGCCGGACACGGCCTCGACGCTGGCGTCGCTCGGCCGACTGCTGTACGGGCGGACGCTGTCCAGTCCTGACGAGAGAACCCTGGACCAGGCCGTCGCCCTGCTGACCCGCGCCGTCGCGCTGGCCGAGCCCGACCACCCCGAGTATGCGCGCAGCCTGACCAACCTGGGCAGCATGCTGCTGACCCGATTCGAACGCGCAGGCGACCTGGACGACCTGGAGTTCGCGATCAACCTCACCGGGGCGGCCGTCGACGCCACCGCACCCGACGACGCCGAGCGCGGAACCTATCTGAGCAACCTGGGCAACGCCCTGCTGACCCGGTTCGAGCAGCTGGCGAGCGAGGCCGACCTGGACGCCGCGATCGAGGCACATCAGGCGGCAGTGACCGGCTGGCCCGACGATCCGGAGCACGCCGGAATGCGGGCCAACCTCGACCTCGCTCTGCGGGCCCGGGCCCGGTTCCGCGACCAGGTCAGCGAGCTGGACCGGATGATCGAACGAGCGCGGACCGGGTCGGCGGAGCAGTTGAGCGATCTGCTGCAGACCCGGTTCGACCACGCCGGCGATCGAGCGGATCTGGAGGAGGCGATCCAGGTGCGTCGGGCCGCCCTCGCCGCAGCGGTCAACGACGCCGAGCGGGCCGAACACCGGTCCCGGCTCGCCGATCTCCTCCTGAGCAGGTTCGTTCACCTCGGACACAGCGAGGACATCGAGGACGCGGTCGCCCACGGCCGCGCGGCGGTGGCGGCGACCCCGGCCGGGGATCCGGAGCTTGCCGGGCACCAGTCGCGTCTCGCCAACGCCCTCAATCGCCGGTATCGGGTGACCGGTGGGCTGGATGACATCGAGGAGGCCGCCGTGCTCGGCCGCAGGGCCGTGGACGGCACGTTCGCCGCCGACCCCAGCCGCGCCGCGCGCCTCTCGTCGCTTTGCGTAACCCTGTGCTCGTTGGCCGAGCGCACCGGCCGAACCGCCGACCTCGACGAGGCGATCGCGGCGGGGCGGACTGCCGTCGACATCGCGCCGCCGCACGCCCCGCACCGGTCGGCGTTCCTGGGCAACCTCGGCGCCGCCCTGCTGGCCCGGTTCCGGCAGACGGGCGGTCAGGCCGACCTGGCCGCATCGCTGGACGCGCTGCGCCTTGCCGCGCTCGCCGCGCCTGCGGCCAGTCCCGAGCGGGCGACCGTGCTGGCCAACCTCTGCGGCGCCCTGCAGATCAGCTACGAGTCGCTGCGCCGACGCGAGGATCTCGACGAGGCGATCGACGCGGGCCGCTCGGCCGTCCAGCTGACGCCGGCCGGTCACACGGCCCTCGGAACGCGGCTGTCGAATCTCGCCGTCGCGTTGCGGGCACGGTTCGAGGTGGGCGCGGACGTCGCCGACCTGGACGAGGCGGTCGACGCGAGCCGGTCGGCGGTGCGGGCGCTGCCGCCGGGCCATTCGGGCCGGCCCGCCGCACTGTCGAACGAGTCACTCGCCCTACGCAGCCGATACGAGCACCTGCACCGGCCGGACGACCTCGACGAGGCGGTGCGGGCGGTGCGGGCCGCGATCGGCGAGACGCCGGCCGATCACCCGTACCACACCGCGTATCTGCTCAACCTGGGCCAGACGCTGCGCCAGCGCTGGACCCGGACCGGCGACCCCGCCGATTTCGACCAGGCCATCGCCGTGTCCCGGGAAGCGGCGTCCGCGGAGGTGGGACCGACCCGGTTCCGGGCGGCGGCAGCGGCGCTCCAGGCGAGCCTCGCCGCCGCCGCGGGCCGCTGGGCCGACGCGATGACGGGGTACGCGGCCGCCGCCGACCTCACGGCCCGGACCGTTGCCCGGCACATCACCCGCAGCGACCGGGAACACCTGCTCGACGGCATGGGCGGCACGGCGGCCGACGCCGTCGCGTCGTGCGTGCGGGCCGGTGCGATCGGCCGCGGCGTCGAGCTGTTCGAGCAGGGACGCGGCATACTGCTGAGTCAGGCGCTCGACAGCCGCACCGACCTCACCGCGCTCGCCGAACGCCACCCCGAGGCGGCCGAGCGGTTCACGGCGCTGAGCCAGGAGCTCGACTCACCCGGCCCGGCGGGCGACGCCGTGGCGCTGCGCACGGCGGCCGCGGCATTCGACCGGCTCGTCGCGGACATCCGGGACCTGCCGGAGTTCGGCGACTTCCTGCGTCCGCCAACGGTCGAGCAGCTCCGGCCGGACGAGGGCCACGCGGTGATCGTGACCGTGTCGGCGTTCGGCTCCTACGCGGTCGTCCTGCCGGCCGCCGGCAACCTCACCGCCGTCGCGCTGCCCGAACTCACGCCGGACGGCCTGCTGACGGAGGTCCTCGCGTACCTGGACGCGTTGGACGACATCGACGCGAACGCGGCACGGCAGCGGGCGCGCGGCCAGGAGCAACTGGGCCGGACGCTGGGCTGGCTGTGGGACACCATCGCGGGCCCCGTACTCGACCACCTGGGCATCACCGGGGCGCCGGTCGCCGGGCAACGCCCGCCGCGGCTGTGGTGGTGCCCGGCGGGCCTGCTGACGCTGCTGCCCCTGCACGCCGCGGGCCACCACGACACGGCCTCGGGCGCGGCGCCGCGGACGGTGCATGACCGGGTGATCGCGTCCACCACGCCGACGCTGCGAGCCCTTGCCCACGCCCGCCGCACCGGCGCGGATCGGACCCGGAACCTCCGGGGACTCGTGGTGGCGATGCCATACACCCCCGGCGGCACCGCCGACCTGTTCGGCGCGGAGACGGAGGCGGAGATCGTCGAGGAGTACTGCCCCGGCAGCGTCGATGTCCTCAGCGGTACGGCGGCGACGCGCGACGTCGTGCTCGCCGCCCTGACCGAGGCGCGGTGGGCGCACTTCGCCTGCCACGGCTACACCGACCTGTACGACCCGTCGAGCAGCCGGCTCCTCCTCGCCGACCACCACGACCGGCCGCTCACCGTGGTGGACGTGGCCGGGCTGCGGCTCGGCGGCGGCGAACTGGCATACCTGTCCGCGTGCTCCACCGCGCAGCCCGGCGCCCGACTGAACGACGAGGTGATCCACCTGGCGTCAGCGTTCCAGCTGGCCGGCTTCCGGCACGTCGTCGGCACGCTCTGGCCGGTCGGCGACCGGCACGCCGTGGACGTCGCCGAACTCGTCTACGCGGCACTCGCCGACGGCGCAGACATCGCCACCGCCGTGCACGGCGCCACCCGGCGCATGCGCGACCGCTGGCCCGACAACCCATCGGTCTGGGCGTCACACATCCACATCGGCCCCTGACCTACGGCCCAGCACCAGCGTCGCCACGCACTCCGCATGGTCCTCGTCCGCGGCCGACAGCACCATCCCGCCGGTAGTGCCACCCTCGACATAGGCCACGAGGGCCGGGTGCGCACCAGTCCCCGACGTGCGGTGTACGAACACGAACCGGCCCTCCACGACCGTCACCAGGGCGATCCCATGGGCCCGCGCGAAAGCGACCGCCCCGGACTGGTACGGCGCGGTCGCCACCATGACGCCCTTGTGCGCGCCGACGCTCTGCACCTTCTGGTAGAGCACCTGGACGAGCTCGCGCTTGATCGGATTGCGGTGCAGCTTCGCCTCGACGATCACCAGGAACGCCAGGCCCGCGAACCGGTACCGGACGGTCGCATCCAGCTCGTAGCCGCCGTCCAGACCGGTGACCTTGTCGTGCAGCGTGACCACGAGGTCGTCCACCTCCGGCCCGGCGGATCGCAGCAGCTCCTCGGCGACGAAGGCCTCGAACCGTGCCGGGGTGATCTCGGCCGGCGGAAATCGCACCACGGCGTAGTCATCCTCGATCACACGCGAACGCTACCCGTTGCGCCGCACCGCAGTCAGGACAGGACGACTCCCGGCGCGACCGCCCGGTCAGCCGGACATGGCATCGACATCGACACCTGCCCTGTCGGCAGCAGTCCGCCACGGATCCGAGACCGAAGCCGGTCCTGGCACGACCAGCGACACTCCGCCTGAGGCCCGGTGCGGGCTGCCACCTCAGAATGAGGATGAGCGCGGGCTTCCACGGAACAACGACGTGCCCCGGCAGCGCCAGCCCGGCCCAACGACTCCCGAGCACCCACCGAGCGACCCCCCACCACCCACGTACGCGAAAAAGGCTCCGGCCAGGTGGAAACCACCAGGCCAGAGCCTTTATTGCTGGTGCGCCGCCAGGGACTCGAACCCCGAACCCGCGGATTAAGAGCCGGCGTTGATCAATGCACTCCTGTCCCCGCCAGTCCGACTAGTCCCTTTTTTATCATCTCTCCCCCAGGCTTCGCTGGATGCGAACACCACGGCGTCCACCACGAGCTCACTCGTCTACGGCGGGCGAGCACCCGCGGAGCACCATGGGCAGGCGCGCTGCGGCGTGGGAGCGCATGCCGCCCCGTCCTCGACCCCTCCTGATGATCAGGGCTTGGCCGTCTCCTCAGCTTCTCCAGCTGATGCTATGACGACCTGCTGGGCGATCTTGATCCTGGACCTCGTGGTCTCTTGAAGCGCCCGAAGTACCGTCGTAGCGCGGCTGGCTGGGTCGCCCTTGGCCGCCCCGCCAGCGTTCCCGGTGGAATCCTCGAAGAGCAAAGCGCGCAGACGGGTAGGAGCTTCCTTCGCGGCTTCACTAATCACCGACAGCGTCTCTCTCTCCTGAGCCCCGAGGGTGGCACCCTCCTGTTGAAGCCACGACTCCAACTCGTCGGGATCTTGTTCGGCGAGAGCGGCAAGCATCCAGAGCGTTCGTTCGTAGTCGAGGGAGTCGATGATCGCTGGAATGGTGCTGGTCCATGTGTACTTCTCGGGTTCGTTCGGGACGGCCGCCCGCTGCCATCGTGATCTCTCGCGAAGCGCGTCGAGAATCCCGCCGGCCGCCGGAGGCGGCCAGCCCTCGGGCCAGTTGCTGCGCTCCTGCCAAATCCGTAGGACGAGTTCAGTGCAGGCTGCCATGGCTTCGCGTTGGGCGTCTGGGTGGGTCGCAGTTTCGGCGATGTGGATGAGTTCAGCAATGCGGTAAGCGGCCCACCGAGACAGCAGCGACGCTTGCTCGCCTCCGAGTTCATCGACGATGCGCCTGCCGAGCTCGAGAATTTGTCGGTCAAGGAGAGAGGCGACCTCGTCCTGAGGTTCGGCACCAGGGTCCAGCGTGCTTTTGGTGGGAGGGGCGGCGTTAGCGCCGTAGCTGTGTTCACTTTGCCTTGGCATCTAGTTGTTCCTCGGTTCCCTCCGCTCGGATCAGCAGGTAGCGCGTGGCTGCGTGCCGAGTGTCTCGTCTTGATTCCCTGCGGCGATACAGACTTGCGTGCACGACAGCCACGAGGCTGACCTGACGCTTAGTCAGAAAGTCGTTGAGCAAGTCACGGCGGATCGCCAGGTAGTTGCCCGAAGACTGATGTGGGGCCTGCCCGCGCCAGCGGAACTGGTCTTCTTCGTCCCAGCAGCGCAGGCGTGCGCCGAGGGCGCCAGACGATTCCGTGTAACGGGTATGGGTCCGGTCCGGGACAAGGCTCATCGCGGTAAGGGCGTCTCCGGCGGGGAACGTCAGGCGGTGGCTGAGGCCGCATGCCAAGGGGTCATGCTTGTCCATGCCCTCTCGATCTGGACGCTCTTCTACCAGCCAGCCCTGAAGTCGAAGGCCAGGCGCGTCAATCTCATCCCAGGCAGACACCCCGGCACCCGCGAACGGGAGAGTGCGGGGCTGCGCTCGATCCTCGGCAAGTGCATGCAGCAGCGAACGTCCGGCGGAAGGGATGACCAGCGCACTGGTCATCCAGGCAGAGCACGACCATTCGTGCTTATAGGTGGAGATCGTCCCACTGACGAGGACCATCTCCGGGTCGTCATCGAGTTCTCGCAGGTGCTCCAGCATCTGCTGCACGGCAGCCTTTGGGTCGAAGTCGTGCAGACCGGCGGACTCGCGGGGTTGGTCCTCGCGAACGATCAAACGAGAAGTGGCCTTAGCCCAGGCGCCGGTCGTGATCGGCCGCAGTGGGGCGGCTTGGCGCATGTCCGCACGCCACACGTCAACCGATTGCGGCATGAAGGAGGCCAACCACTCCTCCCACGGATCGCCGGCATCCCTTCCTCGGTAGTCCACCTCCAATTGAGCGCCGGCGTCCACCAATTCGCCGGCCGTGCATAGCATGGCGTGGTACTCCAAATAGGTGGAATGTATCTCGATCGTCGGTATGCTGCCGTGGCCGTTGCTGGTCAGCTCCCATGAGTCCGCGTTACGCTTGAGCCAGGGGTCTTGCTCTTGATTGTTGGAGCGACCCCACCGGTCGGTGATCCAGGCATCAGCGTGACGCGCAACGTCAGCGGTGGTGAGGTTATGGAAGACGCGAGCGAGCGGCTCGAACCAGTAGGGAACGGTGTCCATGGTGTCAAAATGGAAACGGGTATGAGTGGTGCGATTAGAGCCACGCAAAGGATTCCGATCAACGCTACATGCCGTCGGGGCGTTGGCGAAGCGGAGACGCTCGACCATAGTAGCCGGAACTGCATCGGCGGACGCTACGGCTACCGCGAGGACGGCACGGCGAGCGAGCTCTCGAATCGAGGCGTGCGGAGACGAGGTGTTCAAAGCGCATTCGCTCAGCTCATCGACGATGGGCACCACCGCATCTGGCTTATCGTGAGCTACCCGCGCGATAACGAGTAGGAGCCACTGGACTGCGGACATCGCCAGGAACTCCAGGTCGAGTGCTCGAAAACTACTTCTACTCTCATTCGGGTCGGCACTGCCCGCGATCACTCGATTCGCAAGATCCCAGAGGTAGCGGATCAGCGGTCTGCCAGAACCGTGAGTGACCAGAAGCCGGAGCGTATGTGCTGCCAGCCACCGATAACGGCGATCCTCGTGACCCAGCAAGGACCACAGGGTCGCAGCTAGCAACCCGACCTGGTCCTCGGGCGGGTCGGGGAGATTTTCCCGGTCTACGCGAACCTGGGCAACCCTCATCGTTAGCGGCGAGTCGGGCGGCGCCTCTGGTGGCGCGAGCGCTGAAAGGACGACCGATGCGCGGGCCTGTGGGCCGAGGAGGACGTCGGACATAATCCGGGAAATGGCGTGCAGTTGCGCGGTCGTAAGGCCCTCCAGGTGAGCAGCCGTCCCTTCGATCAACGCCGCCGTTAGTGCCTCCGCCTCGGAGGGAAGAACCACTGAGATGACGTAGGCTCCGTCCGGATCGGAGCCGCTGGCGAACAACTCTGGCAGGTGGTCGGTCACGAAGGTCGGCAGCCGCCGGAGGGCCCACAAGCGCACCGGTGTGCTTGTGGGCCACATCGACAGCAGCGATCGGACAGCAACCGCGATGGTACGGGCGCTTGCTCCGGGAACGTTACGGTCCACTAGCCCGACCAGCTGGTCGAGCACCGCAACCCTTTCGGAGCGTAAGCATGCGCTGGCAGTGGTCACGAGATACTCGACGACGGTTTGATCGCCGACGTATCCGCGATCCAGTATTCCGAGATCCTCGTCGACGGATGACATCTGCCGGGCAAGGGTCACCTCACCCTCGGCGTTATCCCCTGCCCCGGACCAGTTCCTGCTGGTGATGGTGGATCCGGGGTCGATGGGTGACTCGAGTTCGCGGAGTACCGCTAAGAGCCGCCGGGTCTGGGCGATGCAGGCAAGGTCGTTGAATCCGAGCCGGTCGGCGAGCTTGCACAGCTCGTCGGCCGCGGTCCGGCGTTGCGCGGGAGTGATGTCCCGGGCCACCCACTCTGCCAAGACGGCGAGCTGCGTCGCGGCCAGGGTGCGCCCACCGGGTCCGGCCGATGCGGCGGCTGTAACGATCGGGGCGGCAGCGTCCACGATCGTGCCGCTGGTGCCCAGTAGCCGCAGGAGCCAGAAGGCGTTCGCCAGGTTGACGGTGTGGTTTGTAGCTATCTGCGGAAGCACCGTTGCCAGGGCGTCTCGGAGGTCGATCCGGTTCTCTTGGGCCCACCGAAGGGCGGTCGCCAGCCCGGTCGGGCCGTGCAACTTTGCGGCGACGTCGAGCACAAACCGGTGGGGCAGGTGCTCTCGGGGATCGTAGACGAAGGGAGTGGCGTCTTCCAGTGCACCTGTGAGCGCGCGTGCCAGCGTGGCCGACGCCTCCGGGCTCGTGGCAAGCGATCCGGTAGCTCCCGCAGCTCCGGCAGCTATATGCGTCAGTGTGCGAAGTCTCACGGCGACGTCCGCGTCGATTCCTTCGGCGGCCCGCACCGCCCGCTCGAACAGATCGGCGGCGAACTCGGGATCGTGTTGATGGACGACGCCAGCGGCCTCGAGGAGCAGGTCACGGATTTCGCTGGCGGGCAAGGTGCCAGCTTCGAAGGCATCCGCTGCCTCACCGATCAGGTCAATTGCTAGCTGCGCGGCGGTTGCAACTGGGAGGATGTCACGGGCCATCCGCATCCAGATCCACGGCGCTCCTTCGCTGTTGACCACGCTGGCGGCATGGGAGAGGTCGCGAAGAAGCGTTTGTAGCTGCTCGGCGGCCGGGGTCTGCCCGGCCAAACCCGTTCCAGAAGGCTCCTGCTGCGCCTCCCGGTTCTGAGGTGACGTGGCCCGCATACCGGCAACAACCGCCGTGGCCGCAGCGCTGAACCACACCCGTTGACCGTCGCTGCGTGAATCCTGCGGATACGAGGAGCGCCGTGTCAGCGCTTCCACGTCCCGGCGCACGGTTGTGATCACAATGTCGACGGCGGTGGCGGGATTTGTTCCGGTGGCCGCTGCTACCAGACACTCGGCTCGTGCCTGCAGCACCGGAATGAGCCTGCTACAGGCGCTCCTAAAGAGCGACCGCTGACGATCCGCATAGTCCTGGCGTTCCGCTTCGATGTGCAGCTCAGCGGCCAGCGCTTCCGGATCGGCCCTCCTTCCGCGCGTTGCTGCCTCAAGACAAGCCGCCTCAAGGTAGCGACGGACCTTGGAGTGAGCATCGGGGTCAGACAAGTGGCTGGGGACGGGCGGGCCGAGCCGTGCCAGCAGCCGTCGGACCCGGGCTCTCGAAACCCCGGAGGCAAGTGCGAGCTCGCAGAACGTGACACCCCACGTTGTTCGATGGGGCACCCGCCGCATAGGCAGCCGATCAAGGCGAGCCGATATCTGCCGAACCCAGACGGAAGGCACGACTTGACCAGCGACGACGTACGCAGCGGCGGCCCGCGCCTGCAACAACGTGCCGGCCGAGGACGCCCGCAACGCCTGAACGATGTCCTTAACCGGGACCAGTCGGGGCGCCAACTTTAGAAACTCCGTCGTGACCCGCTCGACGAAATCCAGCGGACGCCATCCCGCCACCAGCCGCAGCCCTGACTCGACGCCTTCTAGCAAGAACGCGGCGACCGCCGCCCGTGCCACATCTGAAGCGCCGAATTGAGACCGACCAGCGTCTGCCTGACGCGCCCAGGCCCGCAGCCACGCCTTGGCCATCGCCAGTTGTTCGGCTGCCTCGTCCCGTCGCCCGCAGGCGGCGAGGACAGCGGCGGCACGCATATGCAGTTTGCCTCGCCATGGCTGGCTGTCTTCGCGCATCAAGATCGCGGCGATCGCGGACGGGCTGCTGTTCAAGACGGCTAGTTCCGGAGCCGCTCGCACGGTGTCGATGTGGCTCGAGTCCGTTCGCGCCGCATCCGCAGCGGCGAGAACCAGCCGGACGATGTCCGCCGGGGCGGTGACGTTACTTGGCGTGTCTGGGTCAGCTGGCTGTGCGATCGAGCGCAGGGCGAGACTGATACTGCTACGGAAGGTCTGCGCCCGGAGAAGGCCGTCGGTTATCGCGGTTGGTACGCCCTCGTCAAGGATGAGGTCGACCAGGTGGTGTCCTCGTCCGGCGTTAAACAAGTGCTCGCCGAGCAGTCGCGCGGCCTCCTCGTCTGTATGCCGACGCGGGCTGAAGTAGTCCGCGAACCGCTCATGGGCGGAGGCGAGATCATCTGCATCAACTACATCTCGCACATGCTGCTCGAAGTCCTCGTCGTAGAACCCAACTCCGGCATCGCCGAGAACGAGACCCGGCGCCAGGTCGTGAACCAGCCGGTCGATGCTGTCTTCCCTTACACGCATGACCTGAGCCAGGGTCGAGATCCGGGCTGGCCTGGCCATCGCCGCCAGTACCGCGATTTGCGCCCGTCGCTTGTCCGGGTCCTCGATCGCGGCCAGGGCTGTGTCTAGAACCTCGTCGAACAATTCGGACAGTTGGCGTCCGGCGCGCTCGATGACCTGTTTAAGATCGACGCCTCCGGGGTCTGCGGCATGTGGAATGTCGCCGGCACCGAGCGCATAGGCCTGCACCCGGGCGAACCCACGGCTACGGTGGTGGAATGCCGCGCAATGGTCATCTGAGGCCGCAGGATAGGTAGCCCGGAGCATGTCGCTGCTCGCCGCTAGGTCGAATGCCGGAATGTTGACCTCGCCGATGCTCAAGTCGTCCGTTCCTCTGAGCACGTCGGTGCGGCGTGCACTGCGTGCTGTCATCACGAGGCGGACGTTGTCCGGCAATGTGATCCGCCACAGTCGATGAACGAACGATCTTTCGCCGAGCCGGTGAGCAGCCGTGACAGAGTTATCGGCGGCATCGATCACCATGACCAACACGGCACCGGCCGGCAATGTGCCTGCCGCGACCGCCACCCGGTCCTGAAACTGTTGCCACAACGACCCTTCATCGAGCAGAGCGTCGCGCACCACGAGTGGAAGGGTCCCGGTCCGGAGAGCTATGTCGTTGATGATTTGCACAACGGCGCGGGAGGAATGACGTGCCTCCGCCGGATTCTGGTAATCCCCGGCCGCGTAGCAGTCGTAGGCGACCAATACCGACCCGACCGGTAGCTGCTCCTCGAGTCTGGCCACCGTGGTTGTCTTCCCCACCCCCGGCTGGCCGTGGGCCAGCAGCCTGCGGGTGGTGTCGGCGGCCACCGCCTCCGCCAACCGTTCGGCCTGCCTGGTCCGCACGCGCATTGCGGGCTCAGTGATCCGTGGGGGGAAAGGGAACAAGCTTCTGGTGCCACTGGCGCCCAACGCTACGAGCAGGTCGTGGGCACGAAGCCCAGCCTGCCCCGCAGCCTCCGGCATCATGCAGCTGTACATCAGCTGCACCAGATTGGGTGTTGCCTGCACCCCATCGGGAGCCAGGGCAGACAGTTCCTTGCCGAGCTCAAGCCGCTGCAGCAGGCGGCTTCCAGACCCGCAGCCGTCTACGTCCAGAACTCGGACAAAATCGGTGAAGTCACCACTTGACAGCCCGCTGGCCTGACGAAGCTTTCCGAGGAGGTCCCGCTCGGTGGCAGACAGGCTAGTGAAGGCGGTCCCAGCGTACGTGCCCGGCCTGCGACCGTTTAGCGCAGCACGTGCCGCAGCAAGCGCGCTCCTCAGCCCCGCATCGATTGGCTGGTTGCTGACCAGCGCGATGGTCAGCTTGGCTAGACGTTTCTCGGCGTCGGTCTCTCTGCCGATACGTGCGAACATCTCGGCCAGTCGTTTAATGACCGAGGCGCCACCACGCCGCTTCACGGAACTCAGCCGAGCAGCTGTCCATGGCGTACTCGCATGGAGGACGCTGTACTTCAGCTGCGTCAACACGACGCGCTCAGCACTGACTAGCCGGTCAGATCCGTAACACTCGCTGAGGTCGCAGCCAAGAAACTGATCGTCCTCGTCCGGTACGTCTGCAGGATTCATCCCCTCGAGGCGCACCAGCTGCAGCCCCGAGCGAGGATCGAGCAGCGCGAGACACCTACGTGCCGCCCACAGCATGTGAAAGTCATCGCCCGCCCGGGACTCGCGAACAGTAACGGGAGCCTCCCCATGGTTGCCGCCCTGCACGGGGCATCGAGTGCCTGTAGTGATCTAAGTTACGCCCACCAGGAAGGCCGAGCGCAAGGACCCGTGTTGCGGCAGGCGTAGTGCAGTCATCCAAGATCCGGCGTGCGTGTGCCGACCGCCGAAACAGCCGCCTGCTCGCCGCTGACTCGACAGCCCCGACAGCAAGAACGATCGATGTTTCACACCGACCCACAGGAGCATTGGGGCGCTCCTCGGTGCAGTTTCCTCCTGCTCGACACCCTGCGGGTTGCATCCGCGTACGTGTTGTACGACTTGCCCGTGATGGGCGTGTTGCGTAGATAGGAGACGGTCACCGCGTTGATCCTTAAAGACGATCAAGTCAAAGAAGCAGAATAGGACGCGATGGCCGCATCTGAGAGCGCAAACCCTTTGACCTACTGCAAAAGCAGCTGGAGGGCGTCGCCGGACGTGTTGCAGGTGATGATAAATACTTGGACGAGGTACTCCTGGCCCACCAAACCGGCAGCCGGATACGACCGAGCGTCCTATAACGACCGTCGAACGAGGCATGTGCCACCGGGGCGAACGGCACCTAGAGTGGTGCGGTGCTGACCCTCGGCGTCGACCTCGCAGCGGCAGACAAGCGAACGGCGATGGCCACTATCGAATGGCTGGCGGGCCGCGCGGTGGTGCGGGACCTTGTCCTCGACGTCAGCGATGCCCGGATCGTGAAGGCAGGCCAGGACGCGGAGAAGATCGGGCTGGACTGCCCGCTCGGCTGGCCGGAATCCTTCGTCGCGCTCGTCACAGCCCACCAGTCCGGCCACGTCACCGTCACCAACGACGACGGTGCTCAGTGGCGGCGGCGCTTGGCCTACCGGCTAACGGACGAAGTGGTCCGGGAGGAAACCGGCATCATCCCACTCAGTGTGGCTGCGGATCGCATCGCTCATGCAGCCTTTCGCTGCGCCGGATTGCTGGCGATGTTCGCCGCCGCCGGACAGGACATCGACCGTTGCGGCGGCGGCAGGATCGTCGAGGTGTACCCGGCTGCGGCCCTGTGCCGCTGGGGGTTGACGTACCGCGGTTACAAGGGCCGGGGTCAGAAGGACGAGCATGCCGATCTTGTGACTGCACTCTGCGGTGCCGCGCCCTGGCTGGAGTTGGGTGCTTTCGAGGCTCTGTGCCGACGCAGCCACGACGCGTTCGACTCGGTGATCGCGGCGCTGAATGCGCGTGCCGCGGCGATCGGCATGGCGAGGCAGCCAGACGACGAGCAGCGAATGGTCGCACGCACGGAGGGCTGGATCGCACTGCCCACCGGTCCGCTCAGCGGCCTCATCGATGTTACAGAAGCATGAGCGAAAGGCATTCATGGCCTCAGGATTGAGCTGGCTGGACAGCTCCCGCGACGACCAGCAACGCATTCGTGAGCTGCTCAAGCTCTTCAGCGACACGGAGAGCCGGGACGAGTTGGGCATCGGTCAGGTCCGTGATGCGTTCAGTGACCTGCTGTTCCCTGGTACGTCGGTCCTTCAGACCCGGGCGCGATACCTGCTGATCGTGCCCTGGTGCTATCAGGAGGCGCAGCAGCGTGGGCTGCGCGGTGACCGCCTCGCCGCGCAGGTTGACCGCAACGAGCGGAAGGTGATCGCCGCTCTGCTGCGCGGGGACGACACCGAGGGCGTGATCGGCCGGCGGGCCGGTGTCGGCGTGCGGACGCTGCCGTCGAGCATCTACGCGGCGGCGCTGCTGCGGTACGGCATCCGCACCGGTGACGACGACGCCGCAGGGGACCGACGGCTGGCGTCTGGCCTGGCTGAGGCCGATGAGCTGACCGAACGGTCGAACGGCACCTGGCACCCGACATTGCCATCGGCACCGGCGAACTTCCCGAATGACGTCGAGGGTGCGCTGAGGCTGCGCCCGGACGAGGCCCGCTGGCTGCGCGAGAGACTCCTCGCCGCGGCACCGAACACGCTGATGGCGTACCTGCTCGAGCCCGAGGACCGCCCGGGTTGGGACAGCGAGGCGCCGTGGGATGAGCCGGCGGCGCTGGCCGCGCCGGAGCCGGTCGGCTCCCTCGTGCGGGACGCGCAGCGATTCTCGCTGGCGATGCACGGCGCGGCACTGCTGTACAACCTGCTCGTCGCCGAGCGGTACGAGAAGGCGGGCCTGACCGAGCACGAGGAGCCGGCGGTCTTGTACCGCGACAAGCTCTTGGGGTGGAGCGATCGGGTGTCAGCGGAGCACGGCCTCAAGGGCTGGGACCGGTCGGGGATGTGGAGCCGGCTCATCGAGCAGAATCTTCGGATCAGCACAAACGTCAAGGCGCGCCTATTCATCGAGCGGTGGCTCGACGCGGTGACCAGCGGTGCCGCCAGTGACGCCGCCACCGACCCGGCCCTGCGGAACCTCGTCGGCGAGCGGGAACGGTCGGTGAAGAAGGGCCAGTCGCGGTTGGTCAACGACAAGCTGTTGCGCACGTGGAGTGGCGCGTCGGGCAGTCGGCAGTTGGTGTTCCGCTGGTCGCAGGTTCGCCGGATCCTCACCGACATCCACGACGGCTACGCCGCCGACCTGCTGGAGGCTGCCGGTGCTCGCGCCTGACTCCCGCGCGCTGCTGCTGGACGCTTTGCGCCCACCACCGGGGGCGCGGCTGTCCCGGGCCGTGGCCTTGACGTACACCCTGGATCTGGAGAGTCTGCTGGTCGCCCCGCTGGCGTTCGCCGCGCATGGCCTGCGCGGGTCGTCGGACCCGATCGCGGTGATGGAGGGCGTACGGCACTGCGCCGACCGCATCGACGTGTTCTGCCAGGCGGGGCAGATCGCGGTGCCGCCGACCCAGTCTGCGCTGTTGGCCTTCGTCGAGCCCATGGTGCACCAGGTACGCCAGCCCAAGCCCGGGCACCTGTTCCACCCGAAGGTGTGGGCGCTGCGCTTCCACGACGAGACAACCGGGGAGACGTCACTGCGGCTGCTGGTACTCAGCCGGAACCTGACCAAGGATCGCAGCTGGGACGTATGCCTGCGCTTGGACGGCGTGATCGGGACACAGCCGAAGGCGGACAACCGGCCTCTGTTCGATCTCCTGCGGCATGCGGTGCGGCTGGCGGTGGCGCCGCTACCACCGGACCGGCAGGCGGCCATCGAGGCTCTGGGTGAGGACCTGCGTCGAGCCGAGTGGGACCGTCCCGAAGGCGCGCGGGAGATGTTCTTTCACGCGCTGGGGGTGCCTCGTGCTCACCCCCCAAACTTCGAAGGGACGCGTCACCTGGTCATCTCGCCGTTCTGCACGCCGGGTGGCCTGAATCGGTGTGCACCGAATGGCCAGTTGGCGTTGGTGAGCCGGCAGGAGGCGCTCGACTGTCTGCCACCGGAGGTCCTGGCGGAATCCGGGACGTTCGTGGTCAGCGCGCTGGCCGGCCTGCCCGCCGAGGAGGCGCCGTCCGGCCAGGAGGTGCTTCACGGGCTGCACGCGAAGGTGTACGTGGTGGAGAAGGGCCACCAGGCGCGGGTCCTGCTCGGCTCCGCGAATGCCACTGATGCGGCGTTCAGCGGGAACGTCGAACTGCTGGTGGAGCTGGTAGGTAGCCGCAGCCAGTGGGGCATCAACGCCCTCCTCGGTCCCGGGGCGGGTTTCCGGGAGATCCTCGAGCCATACGAACGCCAGGACGCCACCGAGCCGGAGCCGGAGGCGGGCATCCTGCGTGATCTGGTCCGCGACATCGCCGCCATCCCGCTGTCGGCAACCGTCACGCCCGAGGCCGGCGGGTACGGCATCCGGCTGACCTCGGAGGACGCCCTGCCTGACCTGACGGGCGTACGGATCACGGCGCAGCTGCACACGCGCCGCGGTGAGGCGGTGCTGCTGGTTCCGGGACAGCTGGTGGACGCTACGTTCGCTGGGCTCGCGCTGGCCGACATAACCCCGTTCGTTCTCGTCATCGCCGAGGACGGCACTGGCCGGGAGCAGACCGTCGTCCTCGCCACCCTGATCGGCGACCCGGCGCATCGGCTCGACCACGTCATCGCCCAGCAGATCGACACGCCGGAGAAGTTCCTGCAGTTCCTGCTGCTGATGCTCGGCCTCGGCACCGAGGCTGCCGCCGCCGCGAGCGGCGACGCCGGCGGACAGGGCGTCTGGCGCACCGGCGGCACCGGGATCCTCGAGTTGCTGCTCAACGCTCTCGTGGACCGGCCGGATCAGCTCGACGACCTGGCCCGGCTGGTCACCCGCATCGAAGCCAGCGGCGACGGCAAGCGGCTGCTGCCGCCCGGCTTCCCCGAGCTGTGGCGGGTCATCACAGCGGCACGCGACACGATGACAGAGGCGGTGCGCGCGTGAAGCGGTACGACGCCGGCCCGGTCATGGCCGGCTTGAAGGATTTCCAGCGCGCCACCGTCGCGCATGTCATCGACCGGTTCTTCGGCACCGATCCGACCCGCCGGTTCCTGGTCGCCGACGAGACAGGGCTCGGCAAGAGCGTCGTCGCCCGAGGCGTCATCGCCCAGACTCTGCAGCGATTGCAGGACGACGACAGCGTCGACCGGGTGGATGTCATCTACGTCTGCTCCAACCAGGACGTCGCCCGGCAGAACATCGCCCGGCTACGGGTCACCCCAGACGAGACGGTCACGTTGTCCAGCCGGCTCACCCTGCTCGCCAAGCACGCGCACCAGCTCAACGCCGCGACCGCTACCTCCGGCAAGCCGATCAACCTGGTGGCGTTCACTCCGGGCACCTCCTTCGACCAGGGCTGGCGAACCGGTACGGCCGAGGAGCGCGCACTGTTGTTCCTGATCCTCGAACAGGCGAGCTCGTGGGACGGTTGGCGGACCCGAGCCGCGCTACGGGCTCTGCAGGCGGGCGTCGCCACGCCGGATCGGTTCGAGGAGCAGTGCAACCGGCTGTGGGATCAGCTCGAAGGGAAACTCGACCCCACGATCACCGGCGAGTTTCTGCGCCGTGCCCGTCAGCGGGGTCTGCTCGACAAGTTCGACGTGCTGCTTGACGGCATCGGTCGGCGCGCCGCCCTGCCCGATGCCTTGCGAGAGACCGCCCGCAAGCTCACCGGCGACCTCCGTACGGCGCTGGCCACCGCCGGCGTCGAGGTTCTCGAACCCGACCTGGTCATCCTCGACGAGTTTCAGCGGTTCCGGGAGTTACTCGACCCGAACGGCGGCGAGGGCGCGGAACTCGCCCGCCACCTGTTCGACTACCGGGCCGCCCGGGTGCTGCTGCTGTCGGCCACCCCGTACAAGCCGTTCACCTTCGCCGAGGAGGCTGCCGCCGGCGAGGACCACTACAGTGACTTCCGGCAGGTGCTTCGTTTCCTCAGCGACGACGAGTCCTGGCACGCCGACGTGACCAAGGCGTTCGAGGAATACCGGGACGCGCTGGTGCGCGGCGAGCCCTACGGTGACCTGCGCGACTGGCTGCGCGGCCTGCTGCTGCGGGTCATGTGCCGGACCGAACGGCCCGCGCTGGTGCAGGACGGCATGCTGCGGGAGCACCTCACCGTGGCGGACAACATCGACGCGCGCGACGTCCGCAGCTACGTGGCCATGCGCAAGATCGCACACGTCGTCGGCGCACCGATGACCGTGGAGTATTGGAAGTCCGCCCCGTACTTCCTCAACTTCCTCGACGGCTACCATCTCGGTGACAAGGTCCGCGCCGCGCTCGACGGCCAGCCACACCCCGAGGTGTCCGCGCTGCTGGCCTCCGCCCAGCTGCTCGACGCTGAGGCGATCAACCGACGGGAACCGGTGGATCTCGGCAACGGTCGGCTCCGGCAGCTCGCCGCCGACACCGTCGACCAGGGCTGGTGGCGGCTGCTGTGGCTGCCCCCATCCATGCCCTACCACGCGCTCGGCGAGCCGTTCACCACCGCAGCGCGGGACGGCATCACTAAGCGGCTGCTGTTCTCGTCCTGGAACGCCACACCCACCGCCGTGGCAGGGTTGCTCAGCTACGAAGCCGAACGGCGACTCGGCCGCGCCGGGGAACGGCATCGGCACCTCGACTACCGACTGGAGCACGGGCGACCGGCGGCGATGAGCGTCCTGGCGCTGTTCTGGCCCCATCCCGGCCTGGCCGCGCTTTGCGACCCGCTGGCCCTAGCCCGGCAACGGCCGGACGAGACCGCACCGCTCGACGTGGCCGAACGGGAGGTTCGGGAACGGCTATGCGCCCGCGCATCTGCCGATACGGCGGCCACCGAAGCGAGCCCGGCCGAGCCGTGGGAACTGGTCTTCCGGTGGCCCGGCGCCGACCCCGACCTGGACGACGCCGCTGCCGCCCTGGGTACCTCCGCCGACGAGGACGGAACGGCCACCGGCCTGGACCGGCACGTGGAGCGAGCCCGTGAGCTGGCCAGCGACGCCCGCTACCCGACAGCAGACCATCTCGACGGTCTGCTCGGCAGCGTCGCGGAGATCGGCCTGCACGGGCCGGGCAACATCGCCTGGCGGGCACTGTCCCGGCTGATCCACCCCGACGATGCGGTCACACCCGCAGGGCACTGGCGCGCCGCGGCGGTCCTGGCGAACGGGCTGCGGTCCCTGTTCAACCGGCCTGAATCCGCGCAGCTGCTCGACAGCCTGTCGATGGGCTCGGTCTACTGGCAGGCGGTGCTGCGGTACTGCGCCGCCGGCGGTCTGCAGGCCGTCCTCGACGAGCACCTGCACACCCTGCGCAGCGGTGCCGCCGACACCCGCCTCGACGACGAGGAACTCTGCCGGCTCGCCGACGAGGCGCGGCAGGCGATCGCCAGCCGACCGTCGACGTACGAAGCCTTCGACCCGCGTCACCCTAACGAGCGGATCAAGCTGCCCGGCCGGTTTGCGCTGCGCTACGGCGGCCGCGGCGAGGAGCAGTCCCAGGTCAACCGCAAGGAGACCGTACGTCGGGCCTTCAATAGCCCCTTCTGGCCGTTCGTCGTCGCCACCACCAGCGCCGGCCAGGAGGGCATCGACTTCCACCAGTGGTGCTCGGCTGTCGTGCACTGGAACACCCCCGCCAACCCGGTCGACTTCGAGCAGCGTGAGGGCCGGGTGCACCGGTTCGGTGGGCACGCCGTGCGCCGCAACGTCGCCGCCGCACACCGTGCGGAGGCCCTGCGCTCCCCCGAGCCGGACGTGTGGAAGGCCCTGTACGACGCGGCACGAGCGGTCTCCGGAGAGCTGGGCGACTTCGCGCCGTACTGGGTGTTCCCGGGGCCGGCGAAGATCGAACGGCACGTCCTGCCGTACCCGCTCAGCCGCGATCAGGCGAAGCTCGACCGGCTCAAGTCGGACCTGGTGATGTACCGGTTGGCGTTCGGCCAACCGCGGCAGGAAGACCTACTTAACTTGCTGCGACGGCGAGACACCGACCGGGCAGCCGTGCCCGAGGTCCTGGATCTACGACCGGCTCCTGAGGGGAAACAGCAATGATGAACCGGCCACAGGCCGGACTTCAGCCGAGCGGAGCTGATCGACGAGGCCCGACGACTTGACCCGACGCGGCGCCCAGGGTCGCTCGGCCCGATCATCCAAGCAATGACCCGGGACACCACTGGCGGGCCACCGAGCCCGTGCGGGACCCCACTCATCCGCGTCGGGCACGTGCCCGTTCTCGCTCGACCAGACGCGCGCGCCATCGTCGCTGCCCTGCTGACGTACGGGCGGGAACATCAGGCTGAACGGGCCGCCACCCCACTCCGATTCACCCTCGTACGCGTTGCCACCCGAATCTGGCCCTTGCGCCCTGACCTGTGCCGTGGCTTCCTTGGCGGCTATCGCCCACTCAAACTCACAGACGCGATTCGATACAACACTGCGTCCATATCGACACCCTGACCAAGCTAGTGTCGGATGTTTGCCACGCGGACCTTGTGCCGAGTCAGGCGGAGATATCCTGACGGCCGTGTCAGTGGAGACGCCCCCGGACGAGACCGAGATTGCCGCGCAGGTGCAATCTGCTCTCGCGGAGATCGCGCGGATGGCCATTTCCCAGCCGGGTCCCGCGCAAGAGCACATGACCAGGCTGATGGATAGCGTCCAGCAGGAGCAGCTGAAGGCGCTGGAGCCCTCATTTCGGGACGCCATCGAGGCGTTTCTTCCGAAGCGCCGTCGGCATCTCGTGGAATATCTCGAGAAGAAGCTGACAGCGCCAAAGCCGCCGCATCCACCAGCACCGGCTAGGCCGCCCACCCCGGCAACTGTCTTCCGGCGGATCGTCGCGGCCGCACCGGCACCCCAGATCCCCGCCGTTCGCTCAGCGATGAGGCCGGTCACGCAGGCAGAGATAGACGACCGGCTGGCAGGCCTCGAGGACGCGCTCCACGAGCTGAGCGAGAAGCATATCTTCCAGTGGCAGACCCTCTACCGCGACTGGCTCTCGGAGGACTTCGACTGGTTCCTGGACGCGCTGGCCAGCTATGTACGCTACCCGCAGGTTCTGGAAAAGATCCACGAGGCGCTCATGGCGCATTCGGCGGAGATCTTCGAGAAGGGCAGGCGCCACCAGATCAACCAGGGAGAGACCGAGCAGTTCGCGATCGAAAAGTCCCTCAAGGGTCTGCAGAGCTTTCTCGACCTGCCGATCGAGTTTTACTCCGCCCGACTATCGACTGCGGCGGATACGAAGCAGGCGACGAGGCTGCGGGCGCTCACGTCGAGCATGCTCTCCGCGATCCTCACCGGATACAGCCAACTCGACTTCGGCAGCCACACGGGCGGTGGAGTACTTGCCCGCTACCCGCGGTCGTGGGCACACACGCTCGCCTTCTTCACCCCGGATGACCTGGACGCCCTGTTGGAGCGCATCGAGCACAACGACTTCGTGCGCGGTCTGATGTTCTACCTCACACCGCTGGTGGAGGCAATCGAATCGCTCGGTGAGGGTAGGGAGCACATGCCGCTGCCCGCACTCTCCCAGCTACGGTCGGATGCCGGGCTGATGAACGTCTGGCTCAAGCCGTCGGCACTCTCGCCGTACCCGCAGCTGATCGAGCTCGAGTGCTATCTCGGCGAACGGTACGTGCGGCAACCGGATCTGCTAGAAGCCGTCCGCCGGGGTGTCACGGTCGCTGTGGTCCCGGTCAGCACCGGGTCAGCACACGTCGCACCGGCCGACCTGCGGTTCCGGCAGATGGTCGTGCCCGCCGAGGCAGACCTGTCGAAGGTGTCCACCGCCCGTGACGCCATCAAGGCGCCGCTGGCCGCCCGGGCCTACCACCAGGGCACCGCCTCGTCGCGCCGGCAGCCGCTGGGACACAATGTCGCCCGGGCCTTCCCCCGTGACAACCCCAACCTTCTGCCCTACTACATCGTCCACCGCCAGTCCGTGCGGGATCTATTCCGCACATTCGAGAGCCGCAGCGGGGTCCGCCTCTGGTGCAGCGTGCGACGTAGCGGAAAGACGACGGCGGGAGCGCGGCTCGACGCCGACGCCACGACAGGTCAGGTGACCGTGGTCAAGCAAACCTGTGACACGACCGGCGAGACGCCCAACGACAACATGTTCTACAAGCAGGTGCAGGCGGCCCTGACGGAGGGCAACTGGTTGCCGGAGACGTTCTTCCGGGATCTCGTCCGGCGGTGCGGTGACGGCCAGGCGATCTCTGACCGCGCCGTCTTCGTCCTCGACGAGTACGAGACGCTCTTCGGTGCGCTCAGCGCGTCACTGCGGCGGGACAACGACCTGCGTTACTTCGTCGTGCAGCCACTGCTGAACCAGATGGTCGAGTTTTCTCGTGAGAACCTCATCATTTTCCTAGGGCAGCAGCCCAACGCGCACTACATCCTCATGGACCAGAACCAGCTCAGCCCCTACGTGCAGCAGGACTGCTTCCCGCTCTTCACCCACAAGCACGGCGAGCCCAGGGAGGAGTTCGCACAGCTCATCCGGAAGGTCCTCGCCAACCCCGTAAACCCCGATGCGTCGTTCATCGACGCCGTCTACGGTGAGACCGCCGGCCACCCATATCTCACTGTGTCGATGCTTTCGGGCCTCGTCGACTGGCTCATCGACGAGAAACGGCCTGTCAACAGGCTCGAGCTCACCCGGGAGGACTTCGACCAGTTCGCCGCCATCCGGCTGCGGCCCAGCGCGGTGAGCCTCAACCGGGACTATGGCATCTTCCACGAGGCCGCGCGGGAGGCGCTAAGCGAGGCCGGTCGCCGACGGTCACTGTGGCTACACCAGGTCTATGCGGTTCTGCGTGCCGTGGCGCGGTCCTCGCCGGAGACCCTGAGCTGTACCCGTAGCGATTTCGACGAGATCGCCGCGGGTGTCCGGAACGGGATAGACGCGGGGCGGCTGCTTGCCACGGCGAGCGACAGCAACTTCCTCGCCTACGACGACCATCACGTCTGGCCGCGGATCCGGCTGCTCGGCCGGATCGCCGCCGTCGCACACGGAGGTGTGGGGTGACCGGGTACATCGACGAGCACATGTCACCGCAGCGGCTGGCGCAGGTGGTGGCGGACCGTCTCGACGCCGAGGAGTCACCGGTCGCCGGGTACTGGTACGAGGTGCGCGGCGACCGGGACAAGTACGCCGACGATCTACGCCGGTTGCTGGTCGGCTCTGCGATTGTGGTCCTCGTCGTCCGCGAGATCGTCTTCGACAACCCGAACGCCGTGCAGTCGGAGTTCGTCGACCTGATCGACAAGCATCGCGACGAGTTCGAGCAGGTGCTCAGCGAGCTGCCCGAGTATCCGCCAGCGGTAACCGTCGTGCTGCTGACCCGTCGCGTTCCGACGGTGCCGCAGGTGGCGTCGCCGGCCATCATGCCTGGATGGTTCCCCCGCGTGGGTGGCACGGTTGTCCCAATCTACCTGCGCGACCTCACCTGGACCGGCAGCGCGGCGATCGACTGCAGCGAGTCGGCCGTCCCTGAGATCTGCGCTGGGCTGTTCACCTTGGACGGTGCGCTGCTTGAGCGGCTCACAAGCGTCCAGGCAGCGGAGGCCGCGACTGCGGACGCGTTCTGGGTTCACGTGAGGTTCGACGACAAGTATGACTTGAGCGACTTCCTCTCGCGGTCACGCCGCTTCCGCGCCACAGTCCGCAACAAGCGTGCGTTCCGGCCAGACTCGCGTAGCGGCACCACCGTGGTTGCCCGACTCTGGAAAGTAGCTCAGCGGACGTCGCCCGAGGCGCTCGGTCGCGTCGGTACTGATCTCGCCACAGCGCTGCGTCTGCCCGACCCGCTGGATTACGACTGGCACCAGGCCTTCGCCTCAGTGCTCGGGCGCCCGGCCAACCGGCCGCCAACGCCGGGCGTAGCATTCGCCAGCAGCGTTCTGCGGACGGTCGCCGCAGGTGCCCAGTTCATCACTGTCGCCGCACACGCTGACGCCTACGATGCCTACCCGGTGGCACTGCTGCGGTCGACATCTTTCGATCTGCTGACGGCGATGCGCGACGCCACGTCCCTGCTACAAACGCTCGATCCGCCCTGACAACTCAACGCGCAGTCGCGCTCGCCGAGGACGGTGGCACGGTGACGTCTATCGCGTTGGACTGGATGTCCGCACGCGCTGCTGCTAGCTCGCGGCCTCGGCCAGAGCGTCGGCTCGACAGCCGCCGGCCGCCGGGCCGAATAACCTGCCGGCGTCAGCGTCGAGCCGGCCGACCACGCGCTCGGCGCTCGCGGGTGGGTTGATCACGAAGCCGCACCTGGGCTGTGAGCAAGGGCAGAAGCCATGGCAATCGTGCTGACCGCGGGCCAGCGCGGCGGCAGCCCGCATTCCATTCCGGACTGGAGTTGAGTTCCCCCCGCTTTGATGGAGCGGTGGTTACCTGCTCCCGGCTGGTGCATGGATGGCGATAGGTGGCTCAGCTGGTTGCGTCTGGCGGCTGTGCCAGGCGGTCTCGTACTCGTTCGGGCTGAGGTAG
>NZ_JBQHDF010000027.1:0-39546 GCF_052068495.1 Micromonospora sp. SD12
CCTTCCACTCCCACCTGATGGACCCCATGCTCGACGACTACCGAGCCGTCGCCGCGTCCATCACCCACCACGAGCCCCGCATCCCCCTCATCTCCACCGTCACCGGCCAACCGCTGCGGCCCACCGCCGACCACTGGGTCGACCAGGTCCGCCAGGCTGTCCGCTTCCACGGCGCCATCCAGACCCTCGCCGGTACGCACCACGTCGACACCTACCTCGAAATCGGCCCCGACACCGTCCTCGCCACGGCCGCCAACGCCGCCGGCGACGCCACCACCATCGCCACCATGCGCCGGGGACAACCCGAGACCGCGACCCTCACCAGGGCCGTCGGGCAGCTCTTCACCGCCGGGACCGGCCCCGACGCCGCCGCGTACCGGGCGGGCGCCCGGGAGGTGGAGCTGCCGACGTACCCGTTCCAGCACCAGCGGTACTGGCTGGTCCCCGACGACTCCCCCGCCGACGCCGGTGGACTCGGGCTCGGGGCGGCGGACCACCCGCTGCTCGGCGCGGTGCTGGCGCTCGCCGACTCCCAGCGGAGCGTGCTCACCGGCCGGCTCTCCCTGCGCGAACAGCCCTGGCTCGCCGACCACGCCGTCCTGGGCACGGTCCTGCTGCCGGGTGCCGCCTTCGTCGAACTCGCGCGGCGGGCCGCCGAGCACGTCGACCTCGACCGCATCGAGGAGCTGACCCTGCACGCGCCGCTGGTGCTGCCACCGGACGGCGCGGTGCGGATACAGGTGGAGGTCGGGGAACCCGACGAGGCCGGGCGCCGACCGTTGCGGGTGCACTCCCGGCGCGAGGACGCATCCGACGGCGAGCCGTGGACGCAGCACGCGAGCGGCCTGCTCGACGCCGCCGCGGAGCCCGACACCGGCTGGGCCGGTGAGTGGCCGCCCGCCGACGCCGTCCCCGTCCCGGTCGAGGAGCTGTACGACCGCATCGCCGACCTCGGCGTCGACTACGGGCCCGCGTTCCGGGGACTGGTGGCGGCCTGGCGGCGCGGCGACGAACTGCTCGCGGAGGTCGCGCTCCCCGTCGACGCGCCCACGGCCCGCTTCGGACTGCACCCGGCGCTGCTGGACGCGGCCCTGCACCCGATCTCCCTGGCCACCGGGGCCGACGGTCCCCTGCGCCTGCCGTTCAGCTGGCACGGCGTACGGGTGTCGACCGTCGGGGCGACGGCCCTGCGGGTGCGGATCACGCCCACCGCTCAGGACGCGTACGCCCTGGCGCTCGCCGACGGCACCGGGATGCCGGTGGCCACGGTCGAGTCGCTGGTCGCGCGCCCGGTGACGATCGAGCAACTGCGCTCCACCGCCGGCCCGGACGGGCTGCACCGGTTGGAGTGGCTGCCGGTCCCCACGCCCGTGGCCCCCGCCGGCGCCTTCGACGTGTTCCAGGTCGGGACCGGTACGGACGCCGAGGCGGTACGGGCCGCCGTGCACGACGCGCTCGCGGCGGTCCACGGGTGGCTGCCCGGCGACCGTTCCCCGCTGGTGTTCGTGTCCCGGGGTGCGACCGACGGTACGAACCCGGCGGGGGCGGCGGTCTGGGGCCTGGTCCGCTCGGCGCAGACCGAGCACCCCGATCGTTTCGTCCTCGTCGACGCCGACGATCCGGCTCTCGTCGGCGCGGCCGTCGCGACCGGCGAACCACAGGTCGCCGTCCGCGACGGGGTGCCGACCGTGCCGCGCCTCGCGACCTTCGCGGCCGCGTCGGACCGCCCCCTGTTCGACCCGGCGGGCACGGTGCTCGTCACCGGCGGCACGGGAGCACTGGGCGCCGCGCTGGCCCGCCACCTGGTCACCGCGCACGGTGCGCGGCATCTCGTGCTGACCTCCCGCCGGGGGCCGGCGGCGCCGGGCGCCGCGGAGCTGGCGGCCGAGTTGGAGTCGCTGGGCGCCAGGGTCACGGTGGCCGCCTGCGACGCCGCAGACCGGGCCGCGCTGTCGGCGCTCCTGACGTCCCTGCCCGACCTGGTCGGTGTCGTGCACGCGGCGGGCGTGCTGGACGACGGTACGGTCGAGTCGCTCACGCCGGAGCGGGTGGACGCGGTGCTGCGGGCGAAGGTCGACGCCGCGCTGAACCTGCACGAGCTGGCCGGCGACGTCGAGATGTTCGTGCTGTTCTCCTCGGCGACGGGGGTGCTGGGCACGGCCGGCCAGGCGAACTACGCGGCGGCGAACGCCTTCCTGGACGCGCTCGCCGCGCGACGTCGGGCGTCCGGCCTCACGGCGACGTCGCTGGCCTGGGGCCTGTGGCGCAGCGGTGGCGCGATGACCGGTGGGCTGACCGAGGCCGACCTCGCCCGTATCGGGCGCAACGGTGTGCTGGCGCACACCGTGGAGGAGGGGCTCGCGCTGTTCGACGCCGCCTGCCGGACGGACGAGCCGTGTCTGGTCCCGATCAGGTTGGACGTGGCCGCCCTGCGGACGAACACGTCGGCGCCGCCACCGCTGCGATCCTTCACCCGGCCCCGGCGCGCCTCCTCGGCCGGCAGCGCGGCGTCGCTGTCCAGCCGGCTGGCCGGCCTCGCCGAGCCCGAGCAGCGCGAGGTGCTGCTGACCCTGGTACGCACGAACGTCGCCTCGGTGCTGGCACACGGCTCGGTGGAGACCGTCCGGGCGGAGCAGGCGTTCAAGCAGATGGGCTTCGACTCGCTGACGGCGGTGGAGCTACGCAACCGGCTCAACCAGGCCACCGGCCTGCGCCTGCCGGCGACGCTGACGTTCGACCACCCCACGCCCGCGGCGCTCGTGGAGCACCTGATCGGGGAACTGGGCGGCAACCAGGCGCAGCTCAACCTGCGTGCCCTCGTCGACGGCATCGCCAAGGTGGAGGCGACGCTGGAGTTGGTGGACGCGGCGCAGACGGCGGAGACGGACATCGCCGCGGCCCTGCAACGGCTGCTGACCAGGTGGCGCGACAAGTCCAGCCCCGCCGAGGCCACGGACCTCGCCTCGGTCACGGCGGACGACCTGTTCGACATCCTGGACAGCGAGCTGGACAACGTCTGACCCGGGTGAGCCACGACCGGCCCCCCACCCCGACGCACGACCGGGGTGGGGGGCCGGTCCGTTCGCGGGGCGCACGAGACGCCTCGCCGGGTACACCGAGGTGCCGGCCCGGACCGGAGGCGGCCCACCCGGCCGAGACGGCGTACGCGGCCCGCGCGTCGTCGCCCGACCCCGTGCAGCATCCGGCGCAGCCCGGTCGCGCCCAGCACCCGGGGCCCGAAACGGCCCACCGGCCCCGGGGCGTGCCCGGGGCCGGTGGGCCGTTCGAGATGTCCTGCGATACCGGTGCTTCAGCCGGTCGTCCGCGCGTACGGGATGCCGCCCGGGCCGGACCGGTGGTGTCGCCGCGTGGCCGGGAGCCGGGCGCGGGGCCCGGCCGCCGTCACCTCTTCGGGGCGATCTGTGCCCCCGTCCGCGCGTCGAACACCGAGATGGCCTCCACCGGGCAGAAGTCGGCGGCCTCCAGCACCGCGTCGCTCGGCGCCACCACGTCGGCCAGCGGCCGGGAGACCTGCTCCATCGTGAAGTGCTCCGGCGCGCTGCCGACACAGAAGCCCGAGCTGACGCATCGGGTGGAGTCCACCCTCAACCGCCATCCGGCCTGGTCGTCCGCGTTCTCGCTCACCGCTGCCCCTCTCGTCCCACGTCGGCGTCACCGGGCCGTCCGGCCTCCAGCGGGCCGCCCACGTCAGCTCACCACCGAGTACTTCTGCCAACCCGTCGCGAGGACCTCCGGCGCGGAGAACGTGGCCGAGGGCTGCTCCGGATCGAACTTGCCGTTGTGCAGGTGGACGACGAGCGTTCCGTCGGCGCGTACGGCCAGCAGGTCCGGCCGGCCGTCGAGGTCGATGTCGGTCACCGAGATGTGCGCGAACTCCTGCCAGCCCCGGCCGAGCGTGAACCACTGGCCCTCGCCCCGCCACCAGGGGCCCTCGCCGGAGGTGTTCTGCGCGAACTCGTACAGGTCGAGGTCGCCGTTGGCGCGGCGGACCAGCAGGTCGGGCCGGCCGGTGCCGGTGACGTCGGCCATCGCGAGCGGGAAGTCCTCGACGTCGACGGTCACCATGCGGTGCGCGGTGCGGTCGTACGTCTCGTTCTGCCTGACCTGCCGCTGGTTGAAGAACGCGTCGACATGGCCCGCGTCCTGCTCCCGGCCGAACATGTCGTCGCAGCCGTCCAGGTCCATGTCCGCGATGCCCAGCGTCTCCCACTTCTTGTCGTCGCGCGCGCCGGAGATGCGGATCGGTTCGCCGAGGGTGTCGAGGCCGTTCAGCCCGCCCTTGTTCGGGTAGAGGAAGATCCCGTGGGTCGGGTTCATGAAGCTCATGCTCACGCCGATGACGTCGGCGTAGCCGTTGCCGTTGACGTCGATGGGACGGACCAGTCCGTAATTGCGCGTCGGATGGAAGTCGGTGCTGATCAGCACCGGCTCGCCGAAGGTCTCGCCACCCCGGAAGCTGCCGCTGTGCGGGAAGACGAACAGTTCACCGGTGACGTCGTCACGGGCCATGATGTCCATCCTCCCGTCCCCGTTGAACGAACGGCAGTGACCATTCCCGCTCATGCGTGCCACAAATTACCTCCACGTACGCCCCGAAATACGACAGTCCGATCATTACGAACAGGAGTTGGGGGAGGTAACCCCTACCCGCACCCCTCACCACCCGCGAAGATGGCGACCGACGAGGAGAGATCGATAAACGACAAAGCCGATTTGGGCCTTGAACCCGACCCGGAGTCAGCGGAATTTGACGTGGGAACGGTTCAGTTCGGCCACCGAGGAGACCCCGAGCAGCTTCATGGTGACCTCGATCTCCCGGCTCAGGATCTCCATGGCGCGTACGACGCCACGGCGGCCGCCGGCCATCAGCCCGTACTGGTAGGCCCGGCCGACCACGGCGGCGGTGGCGCCCAGGGCGAGCGCCGCCACGATGTCGGCGCCCGAGGTGATGCCGGTGTCGACGAGCACCTCGACCCGGTCGCCGACCTCGTCGACCACGTGCGGCAGCAGCTCCACGGGCACCGGCGCCCGGTCGAGCTTGCGCCCGCCGTGCGTGGAGAGCCACACCCCGTCGACCCCGACGGCCGCGACCCGCTTGGCGTCGGCGACGCTCTGCACGCCCTTGGCGACGAGCTTGCCCGACCAGGCGCCGCGCAGCCACTCGACGTCCTCGATGGACAGCCGCGGGTTGAACACCCGCTTGATCATGTCGGAGGCGGACCCTCCGGTGGCCTTGAGCACCTGCGGCGACGGGGTGCCCGCCCGCCACTGCCGGACCCACCAGCCCGGGTGCAGGAACGCCTCGGCGATGGTGCCGATGCTCATCGACGGCGGGATGGTCAGGCCGTTGCGGATGTCGCGGCGGCGCGGCACGGAGATCGGCGTGTCCAGCGTCAGCAGGATCGTGTCGAACCTCGCCTCCTCCGCGAGCGCGAGCAGCTCCTTGACCATCGCCCGGTCCTCGGCGAAGTACAGCTGGAACCAGTGCCGGCCCTCCGGCGCGGCGGCGGCGACGTCCGCCAGCGACGTGGTGGCGAGGGTGGAGACCGAGTACGGCACACCGAACTGCTGCGCGACCGAGGCGACCGCCGGCTCGCCCTCGGCGTGCATCACCCGGTTGAACCCGACGGGCGCCAGGGCGAACGGCAGCTTCTGCCGCTTGCCCAGCACCGTACGGCTGGTGTCCAGGTTGGACACGTCGCGCAGCACCGACGGCTGGAACTCGATGTTCGCGAACGTCTCCCGCGCACGGGTGAGGCTGCGTTCGCTGTCCGCCGCCCCGTCGCAGTAGTCGAAGACCATCCGGGGCACGGCCCGGCGGGCGGTGGCGCGCAGGTCGGCGATGCCCGCCGCGCGCAGCAGCCGGCGTTCCGTCGGGTTCCACGCCACCTTGGGCGGCTTGATCAGGGTGCTCATCCGAGCGGACTTGCTCATGTGGGCTTCCTTCTGTGAGGGGGGTGAGGAAGGGGGCCGCTCCACGTCGTGGGGGGGGGTCGGCTACGCGACGAGGGCCCGCTGGGCGAGCAGTTCCTCGACCACCTCGGCGGGTGTCGGGTGGTCGTAGACGAGCGCGGCCGTCAGCTCCAGCCCGGTGAGGGCTTCGAGCCTGCGGCGCAGCTCCACGGCGGTGAGCGAGGAGAAGCCGATGTCGAGGAACTCCTGGTCCTCCTCGACGGTGGCCGCCGACGGCAGCCCGAGCGTGTACGCGGTCTGGGCCCGCACCACGTGGGACAGCACCGTGCGGCTCTCGGCCTCGTCGGCGCCGTCGAGCAGCCGGCGCAACGCGTCCGGGTTGTCGACGTCGAGCGTGTCCTCGGCGGTCTCGGTGATGTGGCGCATCGCGTCCGGCAGGTCCCGCAGCAGCGGGCTCGGCCGGTACCGGGTGTAGTCGGGCACGAACGAGGCCCAGTCCACGTCGGCCGCGACCCGGCCGACGGCGCCCGCGCCCACCGCGGCGGCGAACCGCTCGACGGTGAGGTCCGGCCCGACCGCTACGCACACCGCCCCGTCACGCCGCTGGGCGATCGCGTCGAACACGGCTGCCGTCTCGGCGGCGCCGGCGACCCCGAACAGCTCGTCGACCGTGTGCACGAGCACGAGCCGCTCCGCCTCGGCGGCGAGGGCGGTCGGGACCGCGTCGTCGGCGTCGCTGGTGACGACCACCGTGTCGGCGGCGCCCGTGGTGACCGTCGCGCCCGCCGCCTCCAGCAGGGTGGCGATCCGCTCCGCCAGCGGCCCGCCGTGCAGCGCGACCGTGCCGGCCGGCCGCCACGGGTCACCCGCGTGCGCGGGAGCCGCGACGAGCCGGCGGGCGAAGACGCCCGCCGGGCGCAGCGCCACCTGGTCCTCGCCCGCGCCCCGGGTGAGCACCCGGCACAGGGCGCCCAGGGTCCGCTCGTCGAGCGCCTCCGGCAGGTCGACGACCCCACCCCAGGCGCGGGGCGTGGTGACGGCGGCGGCCCGGCCGAAGCCCCACGCCGCGGCCCCGGTCGGGTCGGCGACGCGTTCGCCGGGGGCGACCGCGACCGCCTGCCGGGTCAGCGCCCACACCGGAGCGTCGATGCGGGCCCCGTCGAGGGCCCCGAGCAGCTCGGCGGGGGCGGGACCGGTGGGCGTCGTCAGCACCCCCGACGCCACGTGGTCCGGCGCGAGGTCGAGCAGTTCGTCGGCCGTGCCGGCGCGGTACACGCGGACGTCGGCGCCGTGCCGGGCCATCGCCTCGGCGATCGGATCGACGCCCTCCGGCACCAGCCAGACGCCCGGGAGCGCGGCGGCCGGCAGCGCGGTGACCGGCGACCACCGCAGCTGGTAGCCCGGCGCGGGCCCACGCCGCCACGTCGACAGGGCCACCGCCACGTCCTTGAGGGTCGCGGTGTCATCCAGGCCCAGCAGCGCGCCCAGGTCGTCGCGGTCGACCGCGGCCCAGAAGTCGTCGCCGGGCGCGGCGACGGCGGGCGCGTCCGGCCACAGGCGGGTGCGCTGGAAGGCGTACGTTGGCAGCACCACCGGGCGCGCGCCGGCGAAGAAGGCCGCCCAGTCGACGGGTACGCCACGGTTGTGCAGGCGGGCGAGGGCCTCGGTCGCCACCAGCGCCGGGTCCCGGTCGGCGCGCTGCGCGGGAACGAACTCGCCGTCCGCCACGCACTCGCGGCCGAGCGCGGTGAGCACCGCGTCCGGCCCCAGTTCGAGGAAGGTGCGTACGCCGCGGGCCGCCAGCGCCTCGACCGCCGTGGCGAAGCGCACCGTGGCCCGCACCTGCTCCACCCAGTACCCGGGCGTCAGCTCGGCGACGTCGCCGGTGACCGTGGAGAGCACGGGGATCGTCGGCGGGTGGTGCGCGACGGACTCGGCCACCGCGCGGAACTCGTCGAGCATGGGCTCCATCAGCGGCGAGTGGAACGCGTGCGACACGGTGAGCCGCTTGGTCTTGCGGCCGGCGCGGGCCAGCTCACCGGCGACCGCCAGGGTGGCGGCCTCCTCGCCGGAGAGCACCACCGACTCCGGCCCGTTGACGGCGGCGATCGCCACGTCGCCGGTGAGCAGCGGCGCGACCTCGTCCTGCGTGGCCCGTACGGCCACCATCGCGCCGCCGGTGGGCAGCGCCTGCATCAGCCGGCCGCGGGCGGCCACCAGCCGGGCGGCGTCCGGCAGGGTGAGTACGCCCGCCACGTGCGCGGCGGCCAGCTCACCGATCGAGTGCCCCGCCACGAGGTCCGGCCGTACGCCCCACGACTCGAACAGCCGGAACAGGGCCACCTCGACCGCGAACAACGCCGGCTGCGCCCAGCCCGTCTGGTGCACCTCGTCGGTGTCCAGCACCTCCCGCAACGGCCGCTCCAGGTGCCGGTCGAGTTCCCCGCACACCTCGTCGAACGCCCGCGCGAACGCCGGGAAGCCCAACAGCTCCGCCGTCATGCCGACCCGCTGCGCCCCCTGGCCGGTGAACAGCACGGCCGTCGCGCCGGCGGTGTCGGCGGTCCCGCCGACCGCACCGGGGGCGTTCTCGCCGCGGGCCAGCGCGGAGAGGCCGGCGCGCAGCTCGTCGAGGTCCCTGCCCAGCACGGCCGCCCGGTGCCGCAGCGCGGTACGGGTGGTGGCCAGCGAGAAGCCCACGTCGGCGGCGGACGCGTCGGCGGTGAGGCGCGCGGCGAGCCGGGCCGCCTGGTCGCGCAGCGCGGCCTGGTCGCGGCCGGACACCAGCAGGGGCACCACCGGCACCTCGGCGGTCGAGTCCACCACCACCGGCTCCGGCGCCTGCTCGATGATCGCGTGCGCGTTGGTGCCGGAGATGCCGAACGAGGAGACGCCGGCGCGGCGCGGGCGTCCCGTCTCCGGCCAGGGCACCGCCTCGGTCAGCAGCCGGACGGCCCCGTCGGCCCAGTCCACGTGCGGCGACGGCGCGTCGACGTGCAGCGTCTGCGGCAGCACACCGTGCCGGATCGCCTCCACCATCTTGATCACCCCGGCGACACCGGCGGCGGCCTGCGTGTGCCCGATGTTCGACTTGATCGAGCCGACCCAGAGCGGCTGCTCGCCCCGGTCGCGGCCGTACGTCGCGATCAGCGACCGGGCCTCGATCGGGTCGCCCAGCGTGGTGCCGGTGCCGTGCGCCTCGACCGCGTCCACGTCACCGGGGCGCAGCCGCGCGTCGGCGAGCGCCTGGTTGACCAGGCGCTGCTGGGAGGGGCCGTTCGGCGCGGTCATGCCGTTGCTCGCGCCGTCCTGGTTCACGGCGGTGGCGCGCACGACGGCGAGCACCGGGTGGCCGTTGCGGCGCGCGTCGGAGAGCTTCTCGAGCACCAGTACGCCGACGCCCTCGCCCCAGCCGGTGCCGTCCGCGCCGGCGGCGAAGGACTTGCACCGGCCGTCCGGCGCGAGGGCCCGCTGGCGGCTGAAGTCGATGAACGCGTTGGGCGTCGCGAGCACGGTCACGCCGCCGGCGAGGGCCAGGGCGCACTCGCCCCGGCGCAGCGACTGGGCGGCCAGGTGCAGGGTGACCAGCGACGACGAGCACGCCGTGTCGACGGTGACGGCCGGCCCCTCCAGCCCCAGCGCGTACGACACCCGGCCGGAGACCACGCCGCCGGCGACGCCGGTGCCGATGAAGCCGTCCAGCTCGGCGGGCAGGTGTTGCAGGTGCGCGCTGTAGTCGTGGTACATCAGGCCGGCGAACACCCCGGTGCGGCTGCCGCGCAGGGTGGTGGGGTCGATGCCGGCGCGCTCGACGGCCTCCCACGAAGTCTCCAGGAACAGCCGCTGCTGCGGGTCCATGGCCAGGGCCTCGCGTCGGGAGATGCCGAAGAACTCGGCGTCGAACCAGGCCGCGTCGTACAGGAAGGCGCCCTCCCCGCAGTAGGTGCGGCCCGGCTTCTCCGGGTCCGGGTCGACGAGGTTGTCGATGTCCCAGCCCCGGTCGGTCGGGAAGCCGGCCACCGCGTCGACGCCCCCCGCGACCAGGTCCCACAGCTTCTCCGGCGAGCTGGCGCCGCCGGGGAACCGGCAGCCCATGCCGACGATCGCGATCGGGTCGTCGTCGCCGCCGTCGGAGGAGGCCACCACCACGGCGGCGGCCGGCCCGCCGTCGAAGAGCTCCGCGTCCAGGTGCTCGGCGAGCACCGTCGGGTTGGGGTAGTCGAAGACCAGCGTGACGGGCAGCCGCAGGCCGACCACCGCGTTGAGCCGGTTGCGGAACTCGACCGCGGTGAGCGAGTCGAAGCCCAGCTCCTTGAAGGCCGTCGTGGCGCCGACCGCGTCGCCGCCGCCGTGCCCCAGCACGACCGCGACCTGCGCGCGGACGACGTCCACGAGTTCCTTGCGGCGCTCCGCCGGGCCCCGCCCGGCCAGGGTCGCGACCAGGTCGGAGGCCGCCGCGGCGTCGGCCGAGACCTGCCGTCGCGCCGGGGTGCGGACCAGGCCGCGCAGCACCGTGGGCAGCACCCCGCCGGTCGCCTGCTCCCGCAGCGCGGCGAGGTCCAGGTGGATCGGCACGAGGGCGGCCTCCGGCGCGCCGAGCGCCTCGTCGAACAGCGCGAGGCCGTCCTCCGTGGACAGCGGCCGTACGCCGGAGCGCCGCATCCGGGCCAGGTCGGCGTCGTCGAGCGCGCCGGTGAGGCCGGTGCGCTGCGCCCACATGCCCCACGCCAGCGAGACGGCGGGCAGGCCCCGGGCACGCCGGTGGGCGGCGAACGCGTCGACGAAGGCGTTGGCCGCCGCGTAGTTGCCCTGCCCGGGGCCGCCGAGGACGCCCGCCGCCGAGGAGAACACGACGAAGGCGCTCAGGTCGCCGGCCAGCTCGTGCAGGTTGACCAGCGCGTCGACCTTGGGGCGCAGCGCGGTCGCGAGCCGCTCCGGCGTGAGCGACGCGATCATGCCGTCGTCGAGGACGCCGGCCGTGTGCACGACCGCCGTGGGCGGGTGCTCCGCGACGAGCGCGGCCAGCGCCGCGCGGTCGGCGGCGTCGCAGGCGGCCACCGTCACGTGGACGCCCTGGGCGGTCAGCTCGTCGTGCAGGACCGCCAGGTCCTCGGTCATGCCCCGGCGACCGGCGAGCACGAGCCGGCGGACGCCGTGACGCGCGACGAGATGCCGGGCGACGAGGCGGCCGAGCGTGCCGGAGGCGCCCGTGACCAGGACGGATCCGGTGATCTCCGGCGGCGTGCCCGGTTCCCCCGCCGCCTTGGCGAGGCGGGGCGCGAGCACCTCGGCGTCGCGCAGGGCGAGCTGCGGCTCACCCGTACGCAGCGCGGGCACCAGGTTCGGCTGCCACCGCTGCCCGGCGACGTCGACCAGGACGAACCGGCCGGGGTTCTCGGACTGCGCGGAGCGCACGAGCCCCCACACGGCGGCGAGCGCCGGGTCGGTCCCGTCCGTCGCGCCCTCGGTGAGCAGGACCAGCCGGGCGTCGGCGAACCGGTCGTCGGCGAGCCACTCCTGGACGGCGGCGAGGGTGCGCTCCGCCACCCGGTAGGTGTCCCCCACGAGGTCGTCGCCGTCGCGGGTGATCGGGAGGACCACGTGCCCGGGAACCTCGGTGATCGCGGCGAGGCTGTCGTACGCGGTGGCGCCGGGCAGGTCGCCGCCGACGACCGCGACCGTGGCCGCGCCGTCGGCCACCGGGACCGGCACCCAGTCGAGCACGTGCATCGCCTGGTGGCGCGGGTTGGTCAGGGCGGCGAGCGCGCCCGCGGGCAGGCGGCGCACGGCCAGCGCCTCGATCGCGGCGACGGGCGCGCCCGCGTGGTCGGCGACGGCCACCGCGACGGCGTTGGGGCCCGCCGGCCGGATGGTGACCCGCAGCCGGGCGGCGCCGGTGGCGTGCAGGCTCACCCCGTGCCAGGCGAACGGCAGCCACGGCCCGCCCGCGCCGTCGTCGGCGGTGAAGACGCCCAGACCGAGCGGGTGCAGCCCCGCGTCGAGCAGGGCGGGATGCAGGCCGAAGCCGGCGACCTTCGCCGTCTCGGGCGCGGTGACCTCGGCGAACAGCTCGTCGCCCCGCCGCCACACCGAGCCCAGACCGCCGAAGGCGGGGCCGTAGGTCACGTCGAGCGACGCGAACCGGTCGTACAACTGCGCGGTGTCCACCGCCTCGGCGCCCTCGGGCGGCCAGACACCCGCCGGGGTCGCCGCACGGTCGTCGGCGCCCGCTGCGCCGGTGGCGAGGGTGCCGGTGGCGTGCCGGGTCCACTGGCCGTCCGCGTCGGGCCGCGAGTGGACCGTCAGCCGCCGGGCACCGTCCGGGCCGGGCTCGCCGACGCGGAGCTGTACCTGCACCGCGCCCCGCTCCGGCACCACCAGGGGCGCCTCGAGCGTCAGCTCCTCGATCCGGGTGGCGCCGACCTCGTCACCCGCCCGGATCGCCAGCTCGACGAAGGCGGTGCCGGGCAGGAGGATCCGGCCCGCCACCCGGTGGTCGGCGAGCCAGGGGTGCGCCGAGGTCGACAACCGGCCGGTGAGCAGCACACCGTCCGCCCCGGCGAGCGACACGGTCGCGCCGAGCAGCGGGTGCCCGGTGGAGCCCAGGCCGAGGCCGGTGGCGTCGACCGGGCCGCCCGCGCCGCTCGGCCAGTAGGTGCGCCGCTGGAAGGCGTACGTCGGCAGGGCGACCGGCCGGGCGGGGGCGGTGACGAGCGTGGCCCAGTCGGGCCGTACGCCCCGGGTGTGCGCCTGCCCCAGCGACAGCAGGAACCGGCGCAGGCCGCCCTCGTCGCGGCGCAGCGTGCCGACGACGGAGCCGCCCTCGGCCTCGTCGAGCAGGTCCTGCACGGCCGGTACGAGCACGGGGTGCGAGCTGACCTCGATGAAGGAGTCGACGCCGTCGGCGACCAGGCCGCGTACGGTCTGCTCGAACTCGACGGTCTGCCGCAGGTTGCGGTACCAGTAGTCGGCGGTCAGCTCCGCGGTGTCGAGCAGCTCGCCCGTCACGGTCGAGTAGAGCGGGATGTCGCTGGTACGCGGGCGGACGGGGGCGAGGATCCGGAGCAGCTCGTCGCGCATCGACTCCACGTGCGCGGAGTGCGAGGCGTAGTCGACGTCGATCCGCCGGGCCCGGACCTCGTCGCGCTCGCACTCGGCAAGCAGCTCGTCGAGCGCCTCGGGCGACCCGGATACCACCACGGTGGCGGGCCCGTTCACGGCGGCGATCGACAGGCCGGGCCGCAGCCGTCGGGCGACCTCCGCCACCGGCTGCGACACGGACACCATGCCGCCCCGGCCGGCGAGTTCCACGGCGATGAGCTGGCTGCGCCGGGTCACCACCAGCGCGGCGTCGTCGAGGGAGAGCGCGCCGGCCACGCAGGCAGCGGCGATCTCGCCCTGGGAGTGCCCGACGACGGCGGCGGGCTCGACCCCGTACGAGCGCCACAGCGCCGCCAGCGAGACCATCATGGCGAACAGCGCGGGCTGGACGACGTCGACCCGCTCCAGGGAGGCCGCGCCCGGTACGCCGCGCAGCACGTCGAGCAGCGACCAGTCGGTGTGCCGGTCCACGGCGGCGGCGCACCGCGTCATCCGGTCGGCGAAGACGGGCGAGGTGTCGAGCAGTTCGGCGGCCATGCCCAGCCACTGCGAACCCTGCCCGGGGAAGAGGAAGGCGGTGCGGTCGCCGACGTCGGCGAGGCCGGTCACGAGGTTGCGGGCGGCCTCGCCGTCGGCGAGCGCGTCGAGGGCGGTGGACAGCTCCGCCCGGTCGCCGACGAGCACCGCGCGGTGCGGCAGGCGGGCCCGGGTGGTGGCGAGGGCGTGCGCGACGTCGTGCTCGGTGTGGTCGTCGGCCAGGTGTCGGCGCAGCCGGACCGCCTGCTCGCGCAGCGCCGCCTCGGTACGGGCCGACAGCACCCACAGGGTGGGGCCCTCGGCCGGCGCGGCGTCCCGCGGGGCCTCGACGGCCGGGGGCTCCTCGATCAGGACGTGGGCGTTGGTGCCCGAGATGCCGAACGACGAGACGCCCGCCCGGCGCGGGGTGTCGCCCCGCGGCCAGCCGACCGGCTCGCTCAGCAGCCGCACCGCGCCGTCGGTCCAGTCCACGTGGTGCGACGGCCTGTCCACGTGCAGCGTGCGGGGCAGTTCCTCGTGCCGCAGCGCCATGACCATCTTGATCACGCCCGCGACGCCGGCGGCGGCCTGGGTGTGCCCGAAGTTGGACTTCACCGAGCCCAGCCACAGCGGCCGGTCGCGCTGCTGACCGTAGGTGGCGATGAGCGACTGGGCCTCGATCGGGTCGCCCAGCGTGGTGCCGGTGCCGTGCGCCTCCACCGCGTCCACGTCGGCCGGGGTGAGCCCGGCGCTGTCCAGGGCCTGCCGGATGACCCGCTGCTGCGACGGCCCGTTGGGCGCGGTCAGGCCGTTCGACGCCCCGTCCTGGTTGACCGCCGAGCCCCGTATCACGGCCAGGATCTGGTGGCCGTTGCGGCGCGCGTCGGAGAGCTTCTCCAGCACGAGTACGCCGATACCCTCGCCGAACGCCGTGCCGTCCGCGGCCGAGGCGAACGCCTTCACCCGCCCGTCCGGGGCGAGCCCCTTCTGGCTGGAGAACTCGATGAACGTGCCCGGGGTGCCGATGACGCAGCTGCCGCCGGCCAGCGCGAGGTCGCAGTCGCCGCTGCGCAGCGCGTGCGCGGCCACGTGCATCGCCACCAGCGACGACGAGCACGCCGTGTCGACGGTGACGGCCGGTCCCTCCAGCCCCAGCACGTACGACACCCGGCCGGACACCACGCTGCCGGCGACCCCGGTCATCGTGTAGCCGATCAGCGCGTCGATGTCCTGCTGCATCGCCGACAGGTACTCGACGCTGTTGGCGCCGACGAACACGCCGGTCCGGCTGCCCCGCAGCGAGTGCGGGTCGATGCCGGCGTGCTCGAACGCCTCCCACGAGGTCTCCAGCATCAGCCGCTGCTGCGGGTCCATCGCCAGCGCCTCGCGCGGGCTGATCCCGAAGAAGCCCGCGTCGAAGTCGATGGCGTCGGAGATGAAGCCGCCGCGCCGTACGTAGCTGGTGCCGGTGCCGCTGTCCGGATCGAACAGGTCGTCCAGGTCCCAGCCCCGGTCGGTGGGGAAGTCGGTGATGCCCTCCCCGCCGGCCGACACCAGCTCCCACAGCTCGTCGGCGGAGCGTACGCCGCCCGGGAAGCGGCAGCCGATGCCGACGATAGCGATCGGCTCCCGCTCCGTCGCGGTCCGCAGCTTGCGCCGCGTCTCGTGCAGGTCGGCCGTCACGCGCCGGAGGTACTCGACAAGCTGTTCTTCGTTCGCCATCAGTAGCCCTCCTCAGCGCCTCCGGCTCAACCGGTGCCGAGTTCGTCGTCGATGAACCGCAACAGGTCGTCGGCCGATGCGGTCTTCAGCGCCAGGCCGACGTCCAGGCCGTCGGGTTCGGTGTCCACGTCGGACCTGCCACGCCAATTCGACATCACCGCGTGCAACCGATCGGTAATCCGTGCCTTGACCGCGTCCGCCAGGCCCGCCGCGCCGGCCTGGGCGAACGACCGCTCCAGCCGGTCCAGCTCGGCCAGCAGCCCCGCCGCCGGGTCCACCTCGGCCGGGGCCAGCCCGGCCAGCAGGTGGTCGGTGAGCGCCCCGGCGGTCGGGTGGTCGAAGACCATCGTGGCGGAGAGCTTCAGGCCAGTGGCCGCCTTCAGCCGGTTGCGGAACTCGACCGCCGTCAGCGAGTCGAAGCCCAGCTCGGTGAACGGCCGGTCGGGGTCCACGGCGCTGGCGCTGGCGTGCCCGAGCACGGCGGCGGCCTGCGCCTTGACGAACTCCAGCGCGGTGTGCCGCCGCTGCGGGCCGCTCTGGCTCGCCAGGTGGTCCCGCAGGGCGCCGGGCGACTGCGCGGCCTGCTCCACCGCCCGCCGGGACGTGCCCCGCACCAGGCCGCGCAGCAGCGGGGGCAGCATGCCGACCCGGCCCAGCTCGCGCAGGGCCGCCGGGTCCACCGGCATCGGCACCAGCAGCGCCTCGTCGATCAGCTCCGCCGCGTCGTAGAGCGCCATGCCCTGCGCCACGGACAGTTCCAGCAGCCCGACGCGGGCCATCCGGGCCCGGTCGGTGGCGTCCAGGTGTGCGGTCATCCCGCTCGCCTCGCCCCACAGTCCCCAGGCGAGCGAGCGGGCGGGCAGCCCGGCCGCGCGCCGGTGGGCCACGAGCGCGTCGAGGAAGGTGTTCGCCGCCGCGTAGTTGCCCTGCCCGGGGCCGCCCATCGTGCCGGCCGCCGCGGAGAACACCACGAACTCGGCCAGCTCGGCGTCGAGCGTCAGCTCGTGCAGGTTGACCGCCGCGTCGACCTTCGGCCGCAGCACCGCGTCGACCTGCTCCGGGGTGAGCGCGGTGACCAGGCCGTCGTCGAGGACGCCCGCCGTGTGCACCACGGCGGTCAGCGGGTGCGCGGCGGGGACCCGGGCCAGGGTCTCGGTCAGCGCGTCGCGGTCCGCCGCGTCGCAGGCGGCGACGGTGACCTGCGCGCCGTACCCGGTCAGCTCGGCCACCAGGTCGGCGGCGCCGGCGGCGTCCGGGCCCCGGCGGCTGGTGAGCAGGAGGTGCCGCACCCCGCGCCGGGTCACCAGGTGCCGCGCCAGCAGCCCGCCGAGGGTGCCGGTGCCGCCCGTGACGAGCACGGTGCCGTCGGGGTCGCGCCGAGGCGGCGTGGTGAGCACGAGCTTGCCGACGTGCCGGGCCTTGGACATGGTCCGGAACGCCTCCGGGGCGCGGCGCACGTCGTACGTGCGCACCGGCAGCGGGGTGAGCCGGTCCTCCGCGAAGAGCGCGAGCACGTCGCGCAGGATCGCGCCGACCCGCTCCGGGTCGATGGCGAGCAGGTCGAACGCCTGGTACTCGACCCCCGGGTGGTCCTCGGCGACCCGCCCCGGGTCGCGTACGTCGGTCTTGCCCATCTCGATGAACCGGCCGCCGCGGCCCAGCAGCCGCAGCGAGGCGTCGACGAACTCCTTGGCCAGCGAGTCGATCACCACGTCGATGCCGGCCCCGCCGAACCGCTCCTCGAACTCCAGGGTGCGGGAGTTGCCGATGTGCGAGTCCGGCAGCCCCATCGCGCGCAGCGCGTCCCACTTGCCGGTGCTCGCCGTGCCGTACACCTCGGCGCCGAGGTGCCGGGCGAGCCGGACCGCGGCCATGCCGACGCCGCCGGACGCGGCGTGCACCAGGACCCGCTCCCCCGGCTTCACCTGGGCCAGGTCGACCAGCGCGTAGTAGGCGGTGCAGAAGGCGATCGGGGTAGACGCCGCCTGGGCGAACGACCACCCCGGCGGTACCGGCACGACCATCCGCGCGTCGGTGACGACCTCGGTGCCGAAGGCGCCGTAGAACAGGCCCATGACGCGGTCGCCGACCGCGACGCCGCGCACGTCGGGTGCGGCCTCGACGACCACGCCCGCGCCCTCGCCACCCATCACCCCGCCGCCGGGGTACATGTCGAGGGCGATCAGCACGTCGCGGAAGTTCAGGCCGGCGGCCCGCATCGCGATGCGCACCTGACCCGGCGCCAGGGCGGGGGCCTGTTCCGCCTCGGGCAGCAGGGCGAGGTTGTCCAGCGTGCCCCGCTCGGTGACGTCCAGCCGCCAGCGTTCGGCCGTGGGCGCCGTCAGCGCGGGGCTGCTGGCCGCCCGGGCGAGCCGCGGCGCCAGGGCGACGCCGTCGCGGATCGCGAGCTGCGGCTCGTCGGCCGCGAGCGCCGCCGCGAGCGCCCGGTGCGGTTCGCGGTCGTCGACGTCGAGCAGGACGAAGCGGTCCGGGTTCTCGCTCTGCGCCGAGCGGAGCAGACCCCACACCGGCGAGCCGGCCAGGTCCGCCGCCGCCTCGTGCACGCTCACGGCGCCCCGGGTGACGACGACCAGCCGGGCGTCGGCGAACCGCTCCTCCGCCAGCCACTCCCGCAGCACCGCGAGGGTGTCGTGCACGGCCCGGTGCGCCGCCCCGGCGAGGTCGCCGGCGGCGTCGGCCGCGCAGGGCAGCACGACCAGGGCGGGCATCGGCGCGCCGTCGGCCACGCCGGCCCGCAGCGTCGCCAGATCCGGGTACGCGTCGGCGACGAGGCCGGCGTCCTGGGGCAGGGTGCAGCCGCCGAGAGCCGCCCAGCGGGCGTCCGGCGGGGTCGCCGGGATGGCGGCCGGGGTCCACTCCAGGCGGAACAGTGCGTCGTGGTGCGTACTTGGCTGCGCGGGGGCCGTGGCCTCCCGCAGCACCAGCGACTCCACCTCGGCGACCACGGTGTTGGTCTGGTCGGCGACGGTCACCTCGACCGTGTTCCGGCCGCGCGGACGCAACCGGACGCGCAGCTCCGTCGCCCCGACGGCGTGTACGGACACGCCGCTCCACTCGAACGGCAGCAACGCCTCGGTGCTCGAGGTGGCGAGCGCGATCGGATGCAGCGCGGCGTCGAGCAGCGCCGGGTGCAGGCCGTAGCCGGCCGCCGCGCGGGCGGCCTGCGCCGGCAGGGCGACCTCGGCGAGGATCTCCTCGCCCCGGCGCCACACCCGGCGCACCCCCTGGAACGTCGGGCCGTACGCGAGACCGGCCGAGGCCAGGGTGGCGTACAGCTCGTCGGCGTCGACGGGCTCGGCCTCCGGGGGCGGCCACGTGGCGTCGAAGTCGCCCGCCGGCCCGCCGGGGGCGAGGAGGCCGACGCCGTGGCGCACCCACGGCGTCGCGTCGGTGGCGACCCCGTCAGGACGGGAGTGGATGGTCACCTGCCGCTGCCCGTTGTCGTCGGGCGCCTCGACGCGCATCTGCACCTGGACGCCGCCCTTGTCGGGCAGCACCAGGGGCGCGGTCAGCGTCAGCTCCTCGACGCGGCCGCAGTCCACCTCGTCGCCGGCCCGGACGGCGAGGTCCACGAACGCGGTCCCGGGCACGATCACCTGACCGCCCACCCGGTGGTCGGCCAGCCACGGGTGCGCGGCCACCGACAGCCGCCCGGTGAACAGCAGGCCGTCGGTGTCGGCCAGGGCCACCGCCGCGCCGAGCAGCGGGTGCTCGGTGGCGCCGAGTCCCAGCCCGGCCGCGTCGGCCGCCACCGTCGCGGTGGCCGGCCAGAAGCGCTCGTGCTGGAACGGGTAGCCGGGCAGCCGGACCCGACGCGCCCCCTCGTCGTCCCAGCGGACGGGTACGCCGTGCGCGTGCGCCTCGCCCAGGGAGAGCAGGAAGCGCGCCATGCCCCCCTCGTCGCGGCGCAGCGAGCCGACCACCGTGGCGGGCGCCTCCGCGTCGTCGACGACGTCCTGCACGCCGATGGTCAGCACCGGGTGCGGGCTGACCTCCACGATCGTGGTGACGCCCGCGTCGAGCAGGGCGCGGATGGCCGGCTCGAACCACACCGTCTGGCGCAGGTTGCGGTACCAGTACTCGGCGTCCAGCGGCACGTCGTCGAGCCAGCGGTCGTCCACCGTCGAGTAGAGCGGCACCTCGGGCCGGCGGGGCGTCAGCCCGGCCAGCACGTCGAGCAGCTCGTCGCGGATCTCCGCCACGTACGCCGAGTGCGACGCGTAGTCGACGTGGATGCGCTTGGCGCGCACGCCGTCGCGCTCGCACTCGGCCAGCAGCTCGTCGAGGCCGTCCAGCTCGCCGGCCACCACCGTGGTCCGGGGCCCGTTGACGGTGGCCACGGTCACCCGGCCGGCGAAGCGCTCCAGCCGGTCGCGCACCTCGGCCGCCGGCAGCGGCACGGACACCATGCCGCCCTTGCCGGACAGGCGCAGCAGGGCCCGGCTGCGCAGGGCCACGACCCTGGCCGCGTCCGGAACGGAGAGGGCGCCCGCCACGCAGGCCGCGGCGATCTCCCCCTGCGAGTGCCCCACCACGGCGGCGGGCTCGACGCCGTGGTGGCGCCACAGCTCGGCCAGCGACACCATCACGGCGAACAGGACGGGCTGCACGACGTCCACCCGGTCCAGGTCCCTGCCCTCGCGCAGGACGGCCTCCAGGGACCAGTCCACGTGCGGCGCCAGGGCGTCCGCGCACTCGGCCATCCGCGCGGCGAACACCGGCGAGGCGTCGAGCAGCTCCACGGCCATGCCGATCCACTGCGAGCCCTGCCCCGGGAAGGAGAACGCCACCTTGCCGGGCGTGCCGGCGACCCCGGTGACGAGGTTGGGCGCGGGCTCCCCCGCCGCGAGCGCGGCGAGGCCGGCGCGCAGCTCGTCGGCCCCGCCGACCACCACCGCGCGACGCGGGTGCGTGCTGCGCCGCGCCAGCGAGTACGCCAGGTCGCGCGGCGGCACGTCGGCCAGCAGCGGCGCGATCCCGGCGGCCTGCTCGCGTAGCGCGCCGTCCGAGCGGGCGGAGAGCACCAGCGCGACGGGCCCGTCGTCGGGCGTCCGTTCGGCCTCGGGCGCCTCGGGGGCCTCCTCCACGACGAGGTGGGCGTTGGTGCCGCTGAACCCGAACGACGAGACACCGGCGCGGCGGGGGTGCCCGTTGCGTCCCCACGGCTGCGCCTCGGCCAGCAGCCGGACGCCGCCCGCCCAGTCGACGTGTGCCGTCGGCTCGGCCACGTGCAGGGTCCGGGGCAACTCGCCGTGCCGCAGCGCGAGCACCATCTTGATCACTCCGGCGACGCCGGCGGCGGCCTGGGTGTGCCCGATGTTCGACTTCACCGAGCCGAGCCAGAGCGGCCGGTCGCCGGCACGGTCCCGGCCGTACGTGGCGAACAGCGCGTCGACCTCGATCGGATCGCCCAGCGTCGTGCCGGTGCCGTGCGCCTCGACCACGTCCACGTCGGCCGTGGAGAGCCCGGCGTCGGCCAGCGCCTGCCGGATGACCCGCTGCTGCGACGGCCCGTTGGGCGCGGTCAGCCCGTTGGACGCGCCGTCCTGGTTGACCGCGGTCCCGCGCACCACGGCCAGCACCTCGTGGCCGGCGGCGAGCGCGTCGGAGAGCCGTTCGAGCACGAGCACACCGATGCCCTCGCCCCAGTTGGTGCCGTCCGCGCCGGCCGCGAACGCCTTGCAGCGCCCGTCCGGGGCGAGCCCGCGCATGCGGCTGAACTCCAGGAACGCGCCCGGCGTCGACATGGCGGTCACGCCGCCCGCCACCGCCATCGCGCACTCGCCCGAGCGCAGCGCCTGCACCGCCAGGTGCATGGCGACCAGCGACGACGAGCAGGCGGTGTCCACCGTCACAGCCGGGCCCTCCAGCCCCAGCACGTAGGAGAGCCGGCCGGAGAGGATGCTCGCGGCGTTGCCGGTGGCCATGAAGCCCTCGGCGCTCGTCCCCGCGCCGCCGGTGATCCGGGCGTAGTCGACGTTGTTGGCGCCGACGTACACCCCGGTGGTGCTGCCCCGCAGCGCGGTGGGGTCGATGCCGGCGTCCTCGAAGGCCGCCCAGGACGCCTCCAGCACCAGCCGCTGCTGCGGGTCCATGGCCTCCGCCTCGCGGGGGCTGATGCCGAAGAAGGCGGCGTCGAAGCCCGGCAGGTCGGCGAGGAAGCCGCCCTCCCGCACGTAGCTGGTCCCGGAGTGCTCCGGGTCGGGGTGGAACAGGCTGTCGAGGTCCCAGCCGCGGTCGGTGGGGAACGGGCCGATGCCGTCGCGGCCCTCGCGCAGCATCGCCCACAGCTCCTCGGGGGAGCCGACGCCGCCGGGGAACCGGCAGCTCATGCCGACGATGGCGATCGGCTCGTCGGCGGCGACGGTGCCGACGACCACCTCGGTGCGGCCGGTCTCCAACAGGTGCTCGGCCAGCGCGACCGGGGTCGGGTAGTCGAACGCGACGGCCGCGGAGAGCCGTACGCCGGTGGCCTCCACCATCCGGTTGCGGAACTCGACGGCGGTGACCGAGTCGAAGCCCAGCTCCTTGAACGCCGACGTCGGCTCGACCGCCTCCGGGCCCGCGTAGCCGAGCGTGAGCGCCACCTGCGTACGCACCAGCCCGACGGCGTGTTCCAGGCGGTCCGCCTCCGGCAGGGCGGCGAGCCGGCGGGCGAAGTCCGAGGAGGTGGACGTCGCGGTCGGCTCCTCGTCGGCGACCGCCTCGCCGATGGCGTCGAACAGCCGGCTCGGCCGCAGCGCGGTGAACGACGGCGCGAAGGCCGCCCAGTCCACGTCGGCGAGCACGACGTTCGTGTCCCCGGCCCCCAGGGCGGTACGCATGGCCGCGACGGCGCGCTGCGGCGCCATCGGCGCCAGGCCCCGCTTGCGCAGCGAGGCCGAAATCTCGTCGTCCACCAGGGTGCTCTCGGCCCACGGGCCCCAGGCGAGGGCGGTGGCCGGCTGTCCCCGGCCGCGCCGCGCCTCGGCGAGGGCGCACAGGTGCGCGTTGCCGGCGGCGTAGGCGGCCTGGCCGCCGCTGCCCCAGACGCCGGCCACGGAGGAGAAGAGCACGAACTCGTCGAGGTCGCGATCCGCGAAGATCGCGTCGAGGTTGGTGGCGCCGGCGACCTTGGCGGAGACGACGTCGGCGTACTCGGCGTGGTCCATGTCCATGATGCCGGTCAGCTGCGCCAGCCCCGCCACGTGCACCACGGCGCGTACGTCGGGGTAGCCGTCGACGACCGCCGCCAGGGCGGCCCGGTCGGCCACGTCGCAGGCGACGACGTCGACCTGGGCCCCCGCCCCGCGCAGCTCGTCGAGGATCTCGGCGGGGGCGGTGCCGCGCCGGCTCAGCAGCACGACCCGCTCGGCGCCGTGGCGCGCGTACAGCCGGGCGGCCTCGATGCCGAGGGTGCCGGTGCCGCCGGTGACCAGCACGGTGCCGGACACGCCGCGCCAGCGCGGGGTGCCGGTCACCGGCGCGCGGTGCAGCCGGCGGACGAACACCCCGTCCGGGCGCACCGCGACCTGGTCCTCCCCGCTGCCGGCGAGCACGCCGGCCAGCGCGGCGGCCGTGCGCCCGTCCAGCTCGGCGGGCAGGTCGACCAGGCCGCCCCAGGTGTCGGGTAGCTCCAGGGCGGCGACCCGGCCGAGGCCCCACACCTGCGACTGCGCCACCCCGGTCACCGGGTCGGCCGGCGAGGTGGCGACGGCGCCACGGGTGACGCACCACAGCCGGACGCCCCGCCCGGCGAGGACGCGGATCAGGTCGAGGGTGGCGGCCGCGCCCGCCGGGACGCCGGGGCGGCCGGGCAGGAACGTCTCGTCGAGCGCGAGCAGGGACACCACGCCGGCCGGCTCGCCGTCGAGGTGGCCGGGCAGGCCCTCGGGGTCGGTGGTGACGACGGTCGCGCCGTGCGCGGCGAGCGCGTCGGCGACGGCGGCGCCCGCGTCCCGGGTCACCGCCGGGTCGCCGGCCACCAGCAGCCAGGTTCCGCTCAGCGCCGCCGGGGTGCCGCCGGGGAGGCGCTCCCAGCGGGCCTGGTAGCGCCAGCCGTCCAGCGCGGAGCGCTCCTGCCGGCCCCGGCGCCACGCCGAGAGCGCGGGCAGCACCGACGCCAGGGGCGCCTGCGGGTCCACGTCGAGCGTGGTGACGACCGTGTCGAGGTCGCCGCTGTCCACGGCCGCCCACAGGCCGTCGTCGTCGCCGGAACCGCCGGCGGCGGCCGGCTCGACGCTGTCCTGCCAGAACCGCTCGTGCTGGAAGGGGTACGTCGGCAGGTCCACCAGGGACGGTCCGGACCGGTGGTAGAACGCCTCCGGGTCCACGGTGACGCCCCGGGTCTCCAGCCGGGCCAGCGCCTCCACCAGGGCACGCGGCTCGTCGCGGTCGCGGCGCAGCACCGGCGTGGCCAGCACGTCGCCGTCGAGGCAGTCGGCCGCCATGGTGGCGAGCACCGAGTCCGGGCCCAGCTCGAGGAACGTGGTGGTGCCGGTCGCGGCGACGGCGCGTACCGCGTCGGCGAAGCGTACGGTCGCGCGGACCTGTCCGACCCAGTACTCCGGCGTCGCCAGCTCGTCGCCCACCGGCGCGCCGGTGACCGTCGAGACCAGCGGAATCGTCGGCGGCGCGTACGTCACCGTCTCGGCCACCGCCCGCAACTGCGCGAGCATCGGGTCCATCAGCGGCGAGTGGAAGGCGTGCGACACGGTCAACCGTCGGGTCCGGCGGTCGGTGAACCGGGCGGCCACCGCCGCCACCGCCTCCTCGGTGCCGGAGACCACCACCGAGTCCGGGCCGTTGACGGCGGCGAGGTCGACGTCGGGGCCGAGCAGCGGCGCGACCTCGGCCTCCGTGGCCTGGACGGCGAGCATCGCGCCGCCGGTCGGCAGCGCCTGCATCAGCCGGCCCCGGGCCGCGACCAGGCGGGCCGCGTCGGCGAGCGGGAACACGCCCGCGACGTACGCGGCGGCCAGCTCGCCGATCGAGTGCCCGGCCAGGACCGACGGGGTGACGCCCCAGGACCGGACGAGCCGGTACAGGGCCACCTCGACGGCGAACAGGGCGGGCTGCGTCCAGCCGGTCTCGTGTAGTTCCTCGGTGTCCAGGACCTCGCGCAGCGGCCGGTCCAGGTGCGGGTCCAGCGCCGCGCACACCTCGTCGAACGCCGCCGCGAACTCCGGGTACGTCGCGTACAGCCCGCGGCCCATGCCGAGGCGCTGCGCGCCCTGCCCGGAGAAGAGCATCGCCACCCGGCCGTCCGCCGCCCGGCCGCGTACCAGGTTGGCGGCCTGCTCGTCACGGCCCAGGGCGGCCAGGCCGGCGGCCAGTTCCTCGGTGGAGGCGCCGAACACGGCGGCCCGGTGCGGGAAGCGGGACCGGGTGGTGGCCAGGGCGTAGCCCAGCTCGGCGGGCTCGACCCGCGACACCACGGCGGACAGTCGCCGCGCCTGGTCGCGCAGCCCGTCGGCGTCGCGGGCGGTGACCAGCAACGAGGTAACCGGCGCGGAGGCCGGCGCGGGCGCCTCGGCGTGCGGCGCCTGCTCCACGATCACGTGGGCGTTCGTGCCGCTGAACCCGAACGAGGAGACCGCCGCGCGGCGCGGCTGCCCCGTCTCGGGCCACGCGACGGCCGTGGTCAGCAGCCGCACGTTCCCGGCCGTCCAGTCCACCTGGTCCGACGGCTGGTCGGCGTGCAGCGTCCCGGGCAGGACGCCGCGCCGTATCGCCTCCACCATCTTGATGACCCCGGCCACCCCGGCGGCGGCCTGGGTGTGCCCGATGTTCGACTTCACCGAGCCGAGCCACAGCGGGTCCTCACGCTCCTGGCCGTACGTCGCCAGCAGCGCCTGCGCCTCGATCGGGTCGCCCAGGGTCGTGCCGGTGCCGTGGCCCTCGACCACGTCGACCTGGCGCGTCGACAGGCCCGCGTCGACCAGCGCCGCCTCGATGACGCGCTGCTGCGACGGCCCGTTGGGCGCGGTGAGCCCGTTCGACGCGCCGTCCTGGTTGACCGCGGAGCCCCGGACGACCGCCAGGACGCGGTGGCCGCGCTCGATCGCGTCCGACAGCCGCTCCACCAGCAGCACGCCGGCGCCCTCGGCGAAGCCGGTGCCGTCGGCGTCCGCCGAGTACGACCGGCACCGCCCGTCCGGCGACAGGCCGCGCTGGCGGGAGAACTCGACGAACGTCAGGGGCGTCGCCATCACCGAGACGCCGCCGACGAGCGCGAGCGTGCAGTCGCCCCGGCGCAGGGCCTGGATCGCCAGGTGCAGCGCCACCAGCGACGACGAGCAGGCGGTGTCGACGGTGACCGCCGGCCCCTCCAATCCCAGCGTGTAGGCGACCCGGCCGGAGACCACGCTGCCCGAGCTGTTGCTGCCCGCGTAGTCGTGGTACATCAGGCCGGTGAAGACGCCGGTGGGGCTGCCGGCGAGCGAGCCGGGTTCGATGCCGGCGCGCTCCAGCGTCTCCCACGCGACCTCCAGCAGCAGCCGCTGCTGCGGGTCCAGCCCGACCGCCTCGCGGGGGCTGATGCCGAAGAACGTCGGGTCGAAGTCCGCCGCGTCGTACAGGAAACCGCCGCGCGAGGTGTAGGAGGTGCCCTCCCGGCGGGACTCCGGGTCGTACAGGGACTCCAGGTCCCAGCCGCGGTCGGTCGGGAACGCGCCGGTGGCGTCGGTGCCCGACTCCACCAGCCGCCACAGGTCCTCGGGGCTGGTCACGCCGCCCGGGTAGCGGCAGGCCATGCCGACGATCGCGACCGGCTCGTGCGCGGACGCCTCCACCTCGTGCAGGCGCTGCCGGGTCTTCTGCAGGTCGACCGTTACCCGCTTGAGGTAGTCCCGGAGCTTGTCCTCGTTGGCCACTACAGTCGCCCTCCTCGCACTGTCATGAGATGCCGAGTTCGCTGTCGATGAGAGCGAAGACCTCGTCGTCGGTCGCGGAATCGATGTCGTTGCCGGTGGACGCGGGCTCGCCGCCCAGCTTCGAGAGCACGTCGCGCAGCCGCAGCGACAGCCGCGTACGGGACTGCTCGTCGACGTCCGACAGGACCGCCTCGAGGCGGTCGAGTTCGGCGAACGCGGCCAGCACCGCGTTGGTGTCGCCCGCCTCGCCGGCAAGTTCGGCGCGCAGGTGCGCGGCGAGGGCGTTCGACGTCGGGTGGTCGAACACCAGCGTCGCGGACAGCCGCAGCCCGGTGGCGGCGTTGACCCGGTTGCGCAGCTCGACCGCGGTCAGCGAGTCGAAACCGAGCTCGTTGAACGGCCGGTCGGCCGCGACGGCGCCCGGGTCGGGGTACGCCAGCACGCCCGCCACGTGGGTACGCACCAGGTCGAGCAGGATGGCCTCGGCCTCCTCGGCGTCCCGGCCCGCCAGCCGCTGCCGCAGCGCGTCGACCGCGCCCGCGTCGGCGTCGGCCGCCCGCCTGGCGGGCACCCGGACCAGGCCGCGCAGCAGCGGCGGCACCATGCCCGCGACCGCGCGCTCGCGCAGGGCCCGGTGGTCGAGGCGGATGGGCGCCACCATGCCCCGGTGCGACAGCGCCGCGTCGAACAGGGTCAGCGCCTCCTCGGCGGAGAGCGCGCCGACGCCCGAGCGCGACATGCGCCGCAGGTCGGCCTCGGTGAGCTGCTCCGCCATGCCCGCCTGTTCCCAGCGGCCCCAGGCCAGCGACACGGCCGGCTGGCCGTTCGCCCGCCGGTGCTGGGCCAGCGCGTCCAGGTAGGCGTTGCCGGCCGCGTAGTTGCCCTGGCCGGGCCCGCCGAGCACCCCGGAGGCCGAGGAGAACAGGACGAACGCGGTCAGGTCCCCGGTCAGCTCGTGCAGGTTCGTGGCGGCGTCGACCTTGGGCCGCAGCACCCGGTCGACACGCTCCGGGGTGAGCGAGGAGATGACGCCGTCGTCCACCACACCCGCCGTGTGCACCACCGCGCGTACCGGGTGGGCGGCGAGCAGCGCGGCGAGCGCTTCGGAGTCGGCGACGTCGCACGCGGCGACGGTGACCTCCGCCCCGAGGGCGAGAAGTTCGTCGCGCAGCTCGCCCGCGCCCTCGGCGGCGGGGCCGCTGCGGCTGACCAGGACCAGCTCGCGTACCCCGTGGCGGTCGACCAGGTGCCGTGCGACGAGCCGGCCGAGCACGCCGGTGGCGCCCGTGACCAGGACGGGACCCTCCAACCCGGCGGCGGGGGCGTCGGCCGTGACGGCGGTCCGCGCGAGGCGGGGCACCAGGACGTCGGCGCCCCGGACGGCCAGTTGCGGCTCGTCGGAGCCGAGCGCGGCCAGCAGCCCCGGGCATTCCTCGGCGTCGACGTCGACCAGCACGAACCGGTCGGCGTGTTCGGACTGGGCGGAGCGGATCAGGCCCCAGGCCGCTGCCCCCGCGAGATCGGTGACGTCGGCGTCGGGGCGGGTGGCCACCGCGCCGCTGGTCAGGACGGCGAGGCGGGAGGTGGCGAAGCGCTCGTCGGCGAGCCACCGCTGCGCGAGGGCGAGGACCTGGTGGGTTGCCGTGTGCGCGCGTACGTCCTGCGCCGCGCCCCGGTCGGGGGCGCAGCGCGCCACCACCACCTCGGGCACCGCGGCGCCGGCGTCGACGGCCCCGGCGAGGGCCGCCAGGTCCGGGTACGCGGTGGCGTCGAGGCCGCCGATGCCGGCGCCGAGCACCGCGACGGTACGCGGTCGGGGCGAGGCGGTCAGCGGCGTCCACTCCAGGTGCAGCAGCGACTCGTGGCGGTCGCGACGCAGGGCGGAGAGCTGTTCCGGCGACACCGGGCGCACCGCCAGCGCCTCGACGGAGGCGACCGGGGCACCGGCCGCGTCGGCCAGGGTGACCGTCGCCGTGCCGTCGCCCGACACGATCCGGGCCCGCAGGCGGGTGGCACCCGCGGCGTGCAGGGTGACGCCGCGCCACGAGAACGGCAGCACAGGCTCGCCGTCGCCGGTCGACGCCGCCGCGTGCAGGGCGGCGTCCAGCAGCGCCGGGTGCAGCCCGAAGCGGGCGGCGTCGTCGTGCGCCTGCTCGGGCAGGGCGATCTCGGCGAACACCTCGTCCCCGCGCCGCCACGCCGCGGTCAGGCCCTGGAAGACCGGGCCGTAGCGCAGGCCGCGCGCGAACAGGTCGCCGTAGGTCGTGGAGACGTCGACCGGTTCGGCGTCCGGCGGCCAGGCCCGCAGGTCGGTGCCGAGGGCCCCGGCCGGGGTCAACCGGCCCGCCGCGTGGGTCGTCCAGCCGTCCTCGTCCTCGACCCGCGAATGGACGCTCACGTCCCGGCCGCCGTCCGACGCCGCCTCGCCCACCGTCACGCGCACCTGGACGCCGCCGGCGTCCGGCAGCACCAGCGGCGCCTCCAGCGTCAGTTCCTCGACGCGCGGGCAGCCGAGCTCGCGGCCGGTGTGCGCCGCCAGCTCGACCAGCGCCGCGCCGGGCAGCAGCACCAGGTCCGCGACCGCGTGGTCGGCCAGCCACGGGTGGGTGGCCAGCGCGAGCCGGCCGGTGAACACGGCGCCGCCGTCCGGCAGCTCGACCGCCGCGCCCAACAGCGGGTGGTTCGTCCGCGTCTGGCCGAGCCCGCTCGCGTCGCCGGTGCCGGCGCCCGGCCGGGGCCAGTACGGCTGGTGCCGGAACGCGGAGGTGGGCAGCTCCACGGTCCGCCCCGGCGCCACCGTGGGCCAGTCGACGGCCACGCCGCGCGCCGCGAGCCGGGCGAACGCGGTGGCCACGGTCTCCGGCGCGGCGCGGCCCTTGCGGCACACCGGGATCCACTCTCCCTCGGCCACGTTGCGCCCGAGCGCGGTGAGCACCGCGTCGGGGCCGAGTTCCAGGAAGGTGGTGGCCCCGGACGCGGCCAGCGTGGCGACCGCGTGGGCGTACCGGACGGGTTCGCGTACCTGCCGCACCCAGTAGTCGGCGTCGAGGGTGGTGACGTCGCCCGTCACCGTCGAGACCAGCTCGATGACCGGCTCGCGGCACTCCACCCGCGCCACGACCGCGCGGTACTCGTCGAGCATGGGGTCCATCAGCGGCGAGTGGAACGCGTGCGACACCGTGAGCCGCTGCGCCTTGCGGCCCCGCCCGGTCAGCTGCCCGGCCACGGCGAGGGTGGCGGCCTCCTCCCCGGAGAGCACAACCGACTCCGGCCCGTTGACGGCGGCGATCGCGACGCCGTCGGTGAGCAGCGGCGTGACCTCGTCCTCCGTGGCCCGTACGGCCACCATCGCGCCGCCGCTGGGCAGCGCCTGCATCAGCCGGCCCCGCGCCGCGACCACCGCCGCGGCGTCGGCGAGCGACCAGACCCCGGCGACGTGCGCCGCCGCCAGCTCACCGATCGAGTGCCCGGCCACGAGGTCCGGCCGTACGCCCCACGACTCGAACAGCCGGAACAGGGCCACCTCGACCGCGAACAACGCCGGCTGGGTCCACGCGGTCTGGTGCACCTCGTCGGTGTCCAGCACCTCCCGCAACGGCCGCTCCAGGTGCCGGTCCAGCTCCGCGCACACCTCGTCGAACGCCCGCGCGAACGCCGGGAAGCCCAACAGCTCCGCCGTCATGCCGACCCGCTGCGCGCCCTGGCCGGTGAAGAGCATCGCGAGCCTGCCGCCGTCGACCGTGCCGGTCACCACCTGGTCGCCGAGCAGCACCGCGCGGTGCGGGAACCCGGCCCGCCCGGTGGCGAGCGTGTACGCGACGTCGACCGGGCGCAGCGTGGGATCGGCGGCGACGTGGGCACGCAGCCGCGGGATCTGCTCGCGCAGCCCCTCCTCGGTCCGGGCGGAGAGCAGCCACGGCGTGAACGGGACGTCCGGTTCTTCGACCGGCGCCGCCGGCTCGACCTGTTCCAGCACGACGTGCGCGTTGGTGCCGCTGATGCCGAAGGACGACACGGCGGCGCGCACGGGCCGGTCGGTGGCGGCGAGCGGCACCGGGGTCGCGGCGACGCGTACCGCGCCGGAGGTCCAGTCGACGTGCGGCGAGGGCTCGTCCACGTGCAGGGTCTGCGGCAGCAGGCCGTGCCGCAGCGCCAGCACCATCTTCATGATGCCGGCCACCCCGGCGGCGGCCTGGGTGTGCCCGAGGTTCGACTTGACCGAACCGAGCAGCACCGGTGCCGCGCGCTCCTGGCCGTACGTGGCGAGGACGGCCTGCGCCTCGATCGGGTCGCCCAAGGTCGTGCCCGTGCCGTGCGCCTCGACGACGTCGACCTCGGACGGGGACAGCCGGGCGTCCGCCAGGGCGGCCCGGATCACCCGCTGCTGGGCCGGCCCGTTCGGCGCGGTGAGCCCGTTGGAGGCGCCGTCGGAGTTCACCGCCGAGCCCCGCACCACGGCGAGCACCGGGTGCCCGTGGCGGCGGGCGTCGGAGAGCCGCTCCACCACCAGCACGCCGACGCCCTCCGAGAGCGAGGTGCCGTCGGCGGCGCCCGCGAACGACTTGCACCGTCCGTCGGGGGCGAGGTTGCGCTGCCGGGAGAACTCCAGGAACGTGCTGGGCGTCGACATCACCGACACGCCGCCGGCGAGCGCGAGGGAGCACTCCCCGTTGCGCAGCGCGGAGATGGCGAGGTGCAGGGCGACCAGCGACGAGGAGCAGGCGGTGTCGACGGTCATCGTCGGGCCCTCCAGCCCGAGCGTGTACGAGATCCGGCCGGAGATCACCCCGCCGGAGTTGCCGGTGGACAGGAACCCGTCGACCGACTCGGCGGAGCCGCTCAGCACGCTGCCGTAGTCGTTGTACATCACGCCCGCGTACACGCCGGTGCGGCTGCCGCGCAGCGTGGTCGGGTCGATGCCGGCCCGCTCCAGCGCCTCCCACGAGGTCTCCAGCAGCAGCCGCTGCTGCGGGTCCATCGCCAGCGCCTCACGGGGGGAGATGCCGAAGAAGCCGGGGTCGAACTGGGCCGCGTCGTAGAGGAAACCGCCCTGGTCGACGTAGCTGGTGCCGGGGTGGTCCGGGTCGGGGTCGAACAGCGCGTCGAGGTGCCATCCCCGGTCGGTGGGGAACGGCCCGATCGCGTCCGCGCCGCCGGACAGCAGCCGCCACAGGTCCTCCGGCGTACGCACGCCGCCCGGGAAGCGGCACGCCATCCCCACGATCACGACGGGCTCCTGGTCGTGGCGCGCCAGCGCGACGTCCGTCGTCGCGGTGCGCCCGCCGCCCAACTGCTCCACGAGGTGCCCGGCCAGCACCTCCGGCGTCGGGTAGTCGAACACCAGCGTCGCGGGCAGCCGCAGCCCGGTCGTCGCGTTGAGCTGGTTGCGCAGGTCGAGCGCGGTGAGCGAGTCGAAGCCGAGCTCCTTGAAGGCGCGCCCCGCCGGCAGCCGGTCCGCGCGGGCGTAGCCGAGGACGGAGGCGACCCGGGTGAGCACCACCTCCAGCACGACCTCGTGCCAGCGCTCGGCGGGCACCTCCGCCAGCCGCTGCGCCAGCGACGAGCCGCCCACCGCCCGGCGGGCCGGGGCGCGGACGAGGCCGCGCAGCAGCGCCGGCGGTTCACGGTCGCCGCGGCCGAGCACGGCCAGGTCCATCGGCACCGGTGCCAGCAGCGCCTCGGTCGACCGGACCGCGGCGTCGAAGAGCGCCAGACCGTCCTTGCTGGACAGCTCGGCCATGCCGCTGCGGGCCATCCGGCCGAGCTGCGCGCCGTCCACGTCGGCGGTCATCTCGCTGCGCTCGGCCCAGAGCCCCCAGGCGAGCGAGTGGGCGGGCTGTCCCGCCGCCCGCCGCTGCGCGGCGAGCGCGTCGAGCAGCGCGTTCGCCGCCGCGTAGGCGCCCTGGCCGGGGCTGCCGAAGATGCCGGCGGCCGAGGAGAAGAGCACGAAGGCGCTCAGCTCACCGGCCAGCTCGTGCAGGTGCCAGGCCGCGTCGACCTTGGGTCGCAGCGCGGTGGCCAGCCGCTCGGGGGTGAGCGTGGGGATGGTGGCGTCGGCCATCACGCCCGCGGTGTGCACGACGCCGGTGACGGGGTACGCCGCGAGCAGCGCGGCGACCTGGTCCCGGTCCGCCACGTCGCACGCCGCCACGGTCACGGTCGCGCCCAGCCCGGTGAGTTCGTCGCGCAGCTCGGCCGCGCCCTCGGCGGCCAGGCCACGGCGGCTGGTCAGCACGAGTTCGCGTACCCCGTGCTCGGTGACCAGGTGGCGGGCGACCAGCGCGCCGAGGGTGCCGGTGCCGCCGGTGACGAGCACCCTGCCGTCCGGGCCGAACACGGCGGGCCCGGCGACGTCGGAGTCGGGGACCCGGGCCAGGCGCGGCGCGCTCACCACGCCGTCGCGGATGGCGAGCACCGGCTCGCCGGTCGCCAGCGCCGCGGCCACCAGTTCGTCGGCGGTGTGGTCGGCCTCCAGCAGGACGATCCGCTCCGGGTTCTCGGCCTGCGCGGAGCGGGCCAGCCCGTGCACCGCCGCGCCGGCCAGGTCGTCCGGGCGGGTCACCACGACGAGCCTGGTGTCGGCCAGGTCCGGTGCGGCGAGCCACTGCTGGATCGTGGTCAGCGCGTACGCCGTGAGGTCGGCGACCGCGGCGACGCCGGGCGCGTCGGCGAAGCACGGCAGGAACAGCGTGTCGGCGGACGCGTCGGCCAACGCCACCGGCGGCGCGTCGAAGACCGGCGCGGCGCCCAGCGTCTGCCAGGCACCCCGGTCGCCCCGACCGACAGCCAGGGGCGCGTGCTCCAGCCGGAACAGCGACTCGACGAAGCCGCTGCGACCCCGCAGCGCCTGCGGGGCCACCGGGCGTACGGTGAGCGCCGCCACGGTGGCGACCGGGGCACCCGCGTGGTCGGCGACGAGCAGGGCGGCGCTGTCCGCCCCCTTCCGGGTGAACCGGACGCGCAGGCTCGTCGCGCCCGCCCCGTGCAACGTCACGCCGCTGAAGAGGAAGGGCAGCTGCGCCGTGCCGTCGGCGACGTCGCCGGCGAGGGCGTGCAGGGCCGCGTCGAACAGCGCGGGGTGCAGGCCGAACCCGTCGGCGTCGGTGCCCTGGGGCAGCGCCACCTCGGCGAACGTCTCGTCGCCCCGGCGCCACGCGGCCCGCAGGCCCTGGAACACCGGCCCGTAGCGCAGGCCGAGCCCGGCGAGCCGGTCGTACAGGTCGCCGAGGTCGACGGGCTGCGCGTCGGCGGGCGGCCACTCGGCGAGGCGCTCCCCCTCCGTCGTGACGGGGGCGAGGACGCCGGTGGCGTGCCGGGTCCACATGCCGACCGTCGCCTCGGCGTCGGTCTGGCCGTAGACGCCCAGCGCGCGGCGGCCGTGCTCGTCGGGTGCCTCGACGGTGAGCCGCAGGGCCACCCCGCCCTGGGGCGGGAGGACCAGCGGGGTGGTGAGGGTGAGTTCCTCGACGGCCGGGCAGTCGACCTCGTCACCGGCGCGCACGGCGAGTTCGACCAGCGCCGTGCCGGGCAGCAGGACGGTGTCCAGGACGGCGTGGTCGGCCAGCCAGGGGTGCGTCTCCAGGCTGATCCGGCCGGCGAGCACGACCAGGTCCCGCTCCGGGACGGTCAGCGCGGCGCCGAGCAGCGGGTGGCCGACGACGTCGATGCCGAGCCCGCGCGCGTCCACGGCGGACGCCGCCTCCAGCTGCCAGTACCGCTGGTGCTGGAACGGGTACGTCGGCAGCGGGGCCGGCACGCCGTTGGTGTGCCGGGACCAGTCGACGGCGACCCCGCGCACGTACGCCTCGGCGAGGGAGAGCAGGAACCGCGACAGGCCGCCCTCGTCGCGGCGCAGCGACGCGACGAGCGCGGCGGGGACGTCGGCGCGGTCCAGGATCTCGCGCACCCCCATGCCCAGCACCGGGTGGGGGCTGATCTCGACGAGGACGTCGTGCCCGTCGGCGAGCAGGCGGTCGATCGCCTCCTCGAACCGGACCGTGCCGCGCAGGTTCGCGTACCAGTAGTCGGCGTCGAGGGTGGCGGTGTCGGCGACCACGCCGGTGAGGGTGGAGTACAGCGGCACGTCGGCGCCTCGCGGCCGGACGTCGGCGAGGACGCTCAGCAGTTCGTCCCGGATGGCCTCGACCTGCGCGGAGTGCGAGGCGTAGTCCACCGGGATCATCCGCATCCGCACGCCGTCGGCCTCGCACGCCGCCAGCAGTTCCCGCAGGGCGTCGGGCTCGCCGGAGACGACGGTGGCGGCGGGCCCGTTGACGGCGGCGACCGAGATCCGCTCGCCCCACCGGGCCAGGCGCGCCTCCACGTCCGCGCGCGGCGCCGCCACGGAGGCCATCCCGCCGCGTCCGGCCAGGCCGGCGGCGATCGCCCGGCTGCGCAACGCGACGACGCGGGCGCCGTCGTCGAGGGTGAGCGCGCCGGCGACGACGGCGGCCGCGATCTCGCCCTGCGAGTGCCCCACCACGGCGGCGGGCTCGACGCCGTACGACCGCCACAGCGCCGCCAGCGACACCATCACGGCGAACAGCACGGGTTGCACCACGTCCACCCGGTCGAGCGAGGGCGCGCCGGGCACGCCCCGCACGACGTCGAGCAGCGACCAGTCGGTGAACCCGTCCACCGCCTTGGCGCACTCGTCCATCCGGGCGGCGAAGACCTCGTGGGTGTCCATCAACTCCACGGCCATGCCCGCCCACTGCGAGCCCTGGCCGGGGAACATGAAGGCGACCCGCGGCTCGTTCTTCAGGGCGGTGCCGGCGGCCACGGCGGGCGCGGGTTCGTCCGCCGCGACGGCGGCCAGGCCGGCCCGCAGCTCGGCGGGGTCCGTGCCGACCACGACCGCCCGGTGCTCGAAGCGGGTGCGGGCCGCCAGGGCGGCGGCGACGTCGGCCGGGGCGGCGGGGTGCCGGTCGAGGTGGGCCGCCAGGCGGGCCGCCTGGTCGCGCCGGGCGTCGGCGGTGCGACCGGACAGCACCCACGGCACCGGTCCGGTCGCCTCGGCGGCCGGCGCGGCCTCCTGCGCGGGCGGTTCCTCGAGGATCACGTGGGCGTTGGTTCCGCTCACCCCGAACGACGAGACGGCGGCGCGGGACGACTCGGCGCCGCGCGGCCAGGCGACGGCCTCGGTCAGCAGGGAGACCGCGCCCTCCGTCCAGTCGACCTGGTCGCTCGGTGCGTCGACGTGCAGCGTCTTCGGCAGCAGCCGGTGCCGCATGGCGAGCACCATCTTGATGATCCCGCCGACGCCGGCGGCAGCCTGGGTGTGGCCGATGTTGGACTTGACGGAGCCGAGCCACAGCGGCCGTTCCCGGTCCTGGCCGTAGGTGGCGAGGATGGCCTGGGCCTCGATGGGGTCGCCCAGGGTGGTGCCGGTGCCGTGCGCCTCGACCACGTCGACCTGGTTGGCCGACAGCCGCGCGTTGGCCAGCGCCGACCGGATGACCCGCTGCTGCGCGGGCCCGCTCGGGGCGGTCAGGCCGTTGGAGGCGCCGTCCTGGTTGACCGCCGTGCCGCGCACGACGGCGAGCACCCGGTGCCCGTTGCGCCGGGCGTCTGACAGCCGCTCCACGACCAGCATGCCGGCGCCCTCGGCGAAGCCGGTGCCGTCGGCGGCGGCGGCGAAGGACTTGCACCGGCCGTCGGGCGCCAACCCGCGCTGCTTGGAGAACTCGACGTAGGTCAGCGGGGTCGCCATGACGGTGACCCCGCCGGCCAGCGCCAGCGAGCACTCGCCGTTGCGCAGCGCCTGCACGGCCAGGTGCAGGGCGACCAGCGACGACGAGCACGCGGTGTCGACGGTGACGGCGGGCCCCTCCAGGCCGAAGGTGTACGCCACCCGGCCCGAGACGACCGCGCCGGCGGCCTTGTTGTCGGCGTAGTCGTGGTACATCATGCCGGCGAAGACCCCGGCGTCGCTGCCGCGCAGGCCGGTCGGGTCGATGCCGGCGTTCTCGAACGCCTCCCAGGAGACCTCCAGCAGCAGCCGCTGCTGAGGGTCCATCGCCAGCGCCTCGCGGGGGCTGATGCCGAAGAACTCCGGGTCGAACTGGCCCGCGTCGTGCAGGAAGCCCCCCTCGCGGGTGTACGAGCGGCCCGGCGTACCGGGCGTGGGGTCGTACAGCTCGGCGACGTTCCAGCCGCGGTCGGTGGGGAAACCGGTGATCCCGTCGCCGCCGGCGGCCACCAGGTCCCACAGGTCGTCCGGGGTCCGGACCCCGCCGGGGTAGCGGCAGGCCATGCCCACGATGGCGATCGGTTCGCGCAGCACCGAGTCGAGCTTGCGGTTCTGCTCCCGCAGCCACTCGTTCTCCTTCAGCGAGGCCCGCAGCGCGGTGACGAGCTTCTCCTCCGAGTGCGCCATGTGGTCAGCTCCCCGCTTCCGTCGTCGCGTCACCGAGGTCGGCGAGCGCCATGCTGATCAGTGCGTCGGCGTCCATGTCGTCGATGGACCCGGTCGGTGCGGCGTCGGGCTCGCCGGTGGCGACCCGTACGCCGCCCAGTTCGAGCAGGCTGTCCATCAGGCCGGCGTCGCGCAGCCGGCTGATCGGAATGGCGAGCAGGATGCGGCGGACCTCGTCCTCCGGCAGCCCGCCGTCGGTGCCGGTGTCCGGCACGAGCCGCTCGTGCAGCAGGTCGGCGACCGCGCGGGTGTTCGGGCGGTCGAAGGTCAGCGTGGCGGGCAGCCGCAGGCCGGTCGCGGCGTTGAGCTGGTTGCGCAGTTCCAGCGCGGCGAGGGAGTCGAAGCCCAGTTCGGTGAAGGCGCGGGCGGGATCGACGGCGTCGGGGTCCCGGTGCCCGAGCACCCCCGCGACCTTCGTACGGACCAGGTCCAGCAGCAGGTCCGCGCGCTCCGGGGCGGGCAGGCCGAGCAGCCGGGTGGCGAGGCCGTTGCCGGCGGACGCCGCCCGCCGCGTCCTGGCCCGGACCAGGCCGCGGTAGATGGGGCCGTCGACCACGCCGAGGTCGAGCCCGATGGGTACGAGCACCGGCGCGGCGCAGGTGCTCGCGGCGTCGAAGAGGCGCAGGCCCTCGTCCACCGACAGCGCCCGTACGCCCGCCTGGGCCAGCCGCTGCCGTTCCGCGGCGCCCAACTCGCCCGCCATCCCCCCGTCCCACATGCCCCACGCCAACGACTGCCCGGGCAGGCCGGCCGCCCGGCGGCGCACCGCCAGCGCGTCCAGGAAGGCGTTGGCCGCGGAGTACGCCGACTGACCGGCGTTGCCGAACACGCCCGCCGCCGACGAGAACGTCACGAACGCCGCAAGCCCCGCCGTGGCCGTCGCCTCGTGCAGGTGCCAGGCCGCGTCGACCTTCGGTGCGAGCACCCGGTCCAGCCGCTGGGTCGTCATCGACGTCAGCAGACCGTCGTCCACCACGCCGGCGACGTGCACCACCGCCGACAGGTCCCGGCCGGCGACCAGCGCCGTCACCGCGTCCCGGTCGGCCACGTCGCACGCCGCCCACCGCACGGCGGCGCCTGACGCCGTCAGCTCCGCCGCCAGCTCCGCCGCGCCCGGCGCCGCCGCGCCCCGGCGCGAGACCAGCAGCAGGTCGCGCACCCCGTGGGTCGCCACGAGGTGCCGGGCCAGGACCGCACCCAGCGCGCCGGACGCGCCCGACACCAGCACGGTGCCGGAGCCGAAGTCCGCCGGCACCGGGTCGGCGGTGGCCGCCCGGGCCAGTCGGGCGGCGTGCGCGACGCCGTCGCGGACCACGAGCTGCGGTTCGTCGTCGGCCAGTACGACGTCGCCGTCGACGAGGACGACGCGGTCGGGGTGCTCGGCCTGGACCGAGCGGACGAAGCCCCACACGGCGGCGCCGACGAGGTCCGTGACGTCCTCGCCGGGCAGGGCGACCGCGCCCCGGGTACGCACGACGAGCCGGGAGCCGGCGGGGTCGGCCAGGAACGACCGGATCTCGTCGAGTACGCGGTGCAGGGTGGTGCGTACGGCGGCCGGGGTGTCCGTCGTGGCGGGATCGGGCGGGAACGTGGTGGTGTCGAGCACCGTCACGTCCCCGGCCGGCCCGCCGGTGGCCAGCACCGGCACCCAGGTCAGCTCGTACAGCGAGTCGTGGTGGGTCGGCCGCACGTCGAGCCCGGCGACCGGCCGGGTCTCCAGCCTGCCCACGGACACCACGGGCGCGCCCGTGCCGTCGGTCGCGGTGAGCGCCCAGCCGGAGTCGACGGGGACGATCCGGACCCGCAGGGCGGTGGCGTTCGTGGCATGCAGCACCACCTGCTGCCACGAGAACGGGAGCAGGGTGTCGCCGGTGCCGTCCGGGTCGGCCAGCAGCGGGGCGTGCAGCGCCGCGTCCAGCAGGGCGGGGTGCAGCGCGAACCGCTCCTCCGCCTCGGGGAGGGTGACCTCGGCGAACAGTTCGTCGCCGCGTCGCCACACGGCCGTGACGCCCCGGAACGCCCGCCCGTACCCGTAGCCCCGGTCCGCGAGCCGGTCGTACGCGTCGGCCAGGTCGACGGGCCGGGCGTCGGCGGGGGGCCACTCGGCCACGGTGTCCGGCGTGGCCACCGGGTCGGCGGTGACGAGCCCGGTGGCGTGCGGCGTCCAGCTCTCGGTGTGCTCGCCGCGGGAATGGATCTCGACCTTGCGGCGCCCCTCCTCGTCCGGCTCACCGACCCGCAGCCGCAACTGCACCGCGCCGTCCTCGGGCAGGACCAGCGGGGCGACCATGGTCAGCTCGTCCACCACCGGGCAGCCGACCGCGTCGGCGGCGTGTACGGCGAGTTCGACGAGCGCCGCGCCGGCAACGAGCACCCGGCCCGCGATGACGTGGTCCGCGAGCCACGGATGCGTGCCGGTCGACAGCCGGCCGGTGTAGACGACACCGTCGAAGTCGGGCAGCGCGACGGCCGCTCCGAGCAGGGGATGTTCGGTGTCGGCGAGGCCGAGCCGGCTGGCCGCCCCCGTCGCGGTCGCATTCTCCGCCCAGTACCGCTGGCGCTGGAAGGGGTAGGTGGGCAGGTCGGTGGTGCGGGCACCGGCGAACCAGGTGGGCCAGTCGACGGGGAAGCCGAGGTTGTGCAGGTCGGCGACGGCCCTGGTGAGGGTCGCGGTCTCGGGGTGGTTGCGGTGGGTGGTGGCGATGGTGGTGGCGTCGCCGGCGGCGTTGGCGGCCGTGGCGAGGACAGTGTCGGGGCCGATTTCGAGGTAGGTGTCGACGTGGTGTGTGCCGGTGAGGGCTTCGATGGTGTCGTGGAAGCGGACGGTGTGGCGTAGTTGGGTGACCCAGTAGTCGGGGGTGGAGTGCAGTGGTCGGGCGTCGACGGTGGAGATGACGGGGATGGTGGGCTCGTGGTGGGTGATGGACGCGGCGACGGCTCGGTAGTCGTCGAGCATGGGGTCCATCAGGTGGGAGTGGAAGG
>NZ_JBQHDF010000028.1:0-38950 GCF_052068495.1 Micromonospora sp. SD12
GCACCCGCGGCCTCCGGGCCACGCCGCGACACCAGCACCAGAGAGCGCACGCCGTGCACCGACACCAGGTGCTCCGCCACCAGCGCACCCAGCGCGCCCGTACCACCGGTCACCAGCACCGCGCCGTCACCCACGACCGGCGCCTCCACCGACGACGGGGCGACCGCGCGCACCAGACGCGGCACGAACACCCCACCCGAGCGCACCGCGACCTGACCACCGTGAGTCGACGGCTCATCGGCCACCGCCGCCAGGACGGCGATCGTCCCGGCATCCACGTCGCCGTCCACGTCCGCCAGGACGATCCGGCCCGGGTGCTCCGACTGCGCCGAGCGCAGCAGACCCCACACCGCCGCACCCGCCAGGTCGGCCACCCGGTCGTCGGCACCGACCGAGACCGCGCCCCGGGTCACCACCACGAGCCGCGACTCCGCCAGCGCGTCCGCCGCCAGCCAGGACTGCACCGTCGCCAGCACGTGCGAGGTCGCCGCGCGTACCGCGTCGGGGACGGCGGTCTCCGGCGCGTCGAGCGGCAGCAGCAGCCCCTTCGGCGCGACCGCCCGGCCGGCGTCGACCCCCGCGACGAGCGCCTCGACGTCGCCGTACGCCGGCAGGTCGGCGGTGGCCGGCGCGCCCAGCAGCGCCCACCCGGAGACGTCCCCGGCCGGAGTGACCTCCTGGGCCTGCCAGGTGAGTTCGAACAGCGAGCGGGCCGCCGCACCCGCCGCCGCCACGCCGGTCAGCTCGCGCAGGACCAGGGAGTCCACCGACACCACGGCCGCACCCGACTCGTCACACGCGACCAGCCGCACCGCAGAACCCGTACGCGACAGCCGCACCCGCAACACCCGCGCACCCGAGGCGTACACCTGCACACCCTCGAACGCGAACGGCACCCGCGGCCCACCCGGGCCCTCCGCACCGGCCAACAACCCGATCGGATGCAGGGCGGCGTCCAGCAGCGCGGGGTGCACGCCGAAGCGCGCCGCCTCCGTCGCCGCCTCGTCCGGCAGGGACACCTCGGCGTACACGTCCTCGTCGGCGGTCCACACGCGGCGCAGCCCCTGGAACACCGGCCCGTACGTCAGGCCGTGTTCGGCCAGCGTCGGGTACCAGCTCGTGACGTCCACCTCGGACGTCCCAGCCGGCGGCCACTCCCCCACGCCCGGCTCGTCGGCCGACGCCGGCTCCAGCACGCCCTCGGCGTGCTGGACCCACTCGGCCTCCGGATCGCCCTCGGACTGCGAGTGCACCGCCACGACGCGGGTGCCGGCCTCGTCGGCCGCGCCCACACGCACCTGCACCCGCACCGCACCCGCCGACGGCAGGACCAGCGGCGCGGCGACGGTCAACTCCCGCACCCGCGACGCACCCACCTCGTCGCCCGCCCGCACGGCCAACTCGACCAGGGCGGCACCGGGCACGATGACCGCGCCGGAGACGACGTGGTCGGCGAGCCACGCGTGGGTGGTGAGCGACAGTCGGCCGGTCAGCACGACCATGTCGGCGCCCGCGACGGTGACCGCCGCGCCGAGCAGCGGGTGCCCGGCCACGCCGAGGCCCGCGCCGGAGACGTCGGCGGTACGTGCCTGGCCCGCGCCGAGCCAGTACCGCTGGTGCTGGAAGGCGTACGTCGGCAGGTCGACCCGGGTGGCGCCGGTGTCGGTGAACCACTGCGTCCAGGTCACCGGCACGCCGTGGACGTGCAGCTCGGCGAGGGCGTGCAGCAGCGCCTGCGGGGCGGGACGGTCCCTGCGCTGGACGGCCACCGCGAGCGCGTCGTCGGCGAGCAGGTCGGCGTTCATCGCGGTCAGTACGCTCTGCGGCCCGATCTCCAGGAACGTGTCGACGCCCGCCTCACGGAGGGCGGTGATCCCGTCGGCGTAACGGACGGCCTCGCGCACGTGCCGCACCCAGTACTCGGCCGTGCGGATCTCGTCGGCATCGGCCAGCGCACCCGTCACGTTCGACACGACCGGCAGCAACGGCGCCGAGAACGTCAACCCGGACAGGACCGCACGGAACTCCGCCAGCATCGGCTCCATCAACGGACTGTGGAACGCGTGACTCACCGTCAACCGACGCGTCCGCACACCCCGGTCCCGCCAGACCCGCTCCACCTCGTCCAAGGCCTCGACGGCGCCGGAAACCACCACGGCAGCCGGCCCGTTGACCGCCGCGATACCCACCCGGTCGGTCAACCCGGCGAGAGACTCCGCCACCTCCGCCTCGTCGGCGGCCACGGCCAGCATGCCGCCGCCGGCCGGCAGCGCCTGCATCAGCCGGCCCCGCGCGGCGACGAGCGCACACGCGTCCGCCAGGGACAGCACCCCGGCGACGTGCGCGGCGGTCACCTCACCGATCGAGTGACCGGCCAGCATGTCGGGAACGACCCCGAACGACTCCACGAGGCGGAACAGCGCCACCTCGACCGCGAACAGACCGGCCTGGGTGAAGACGGTCTGGTCCAGCAGCTCCGCCTCGGCACTGCCCGCCTCCGCGAACAGCACCTCCCGCAGCGGACGCGGCAGCAGCGCATCGAGCTGCGCACACACCTCGTCGAGCGCGGCGGCGAACACCGGGAACCCGGCATACAACTCCCGACCCATGCCCGCACGCTGCGCACCCTGCCCCGAGAACAGCACGGCCAGTTGCGTACGCGTCGTGCCGGTGCCGCTGACCACGGCGGCGGCCGGCTCGCCGGCGGCGAGGGCACGCAGCCCGGCCAGCAGTTCGTCCCGGCCCGTCGCGGTGACCACCGCGCGGTGCTCCAGCACGGCCCGGCTGACGGTCGACGACCAGCCGACGTCGACGGGGCGCAGCGCCTCGTCGCCGGCGATCCAGCGGGCCCAGCGGTCCGCCTGCGCCGCGACGGCGGTCTCGGACCGGGCCGACAGCAGTACGGGGGTCGGCAGCGACCCGGCGGCGGGTTCGTCGGCGCGCGTCGGCGCGCCCTCGCCCCGGGCCGGTCCCGCCTCGGCGGGCGGCTGCTCGATGATCACGTGAGCGTTGGTGCCGCTGACTCCGAACGACGAGACCGCCGCCCGCCGGGGTCGGCCCGCCGTGGGCCAGTCGCGCGCCTCGGTGAGCAGGGTGACCGCCCCGGCGCTCCACTCGATGTGCGGGGACGGCTCGTCGACGTGCAGCGTTGAGGGCAGCAGTCCGTTGCGCATCGCCATGATCATCTTGATGATGCCGGCCACCCCGGCGGCGGCCTGGGTGTGGCCGATGTTCGACTTGATCGAGCCCAGCCACAGCGGCCGGTCCTGCGGACGCTCCTGCCCGTACGTGGCCAGCAGAGCCTGCGCCTCGATCGGATCACCCAACGTCGTGCCGGTCCCGTGCGCCTCGACCGCGTCCACATCGGCAGGCGTCAGGCGGGCGTTCGCCAGGGCCTGGCGGATCACCCGCTGCTGCGACGGGCCGTTCGGGGCGGTCAGCCCGTTCGACGCGCCGTCCTGGTTCACGGCGGTACCGCGCACGATCGCGTGGATCCGCCGGCCCTCCCGCTGGGCGTCGGAGAGGCGCTGCACCAACAGCACACCCACGCCCTCGGACCAGCCCGTGCCGTCGGCCGACGCCGCGAACGACTTGCACCGGCCGTCCTGCGACAGACCACGCTGCCGCGAGAACTCGATGAACGTCCCCGGCGTCGCCATCACCGTCACACCACCGGCCAACGCCAGATCACACTCACCACTGCGCAACGCCTGCACCGCCAGGTGCAGCGCCACCAGCGACGACGAACACGCCGTGTCCACCGTGACCGCCGGGCCCTCCAGCCCGAACGTGTACGCCACCCGACCCGACAGCACGCTGCCGGAGGTGCCGGTACCGAGGTAACCGCCCACGCCCTCGGGCAGGTCCTGCACACCCGAGGCGTAGTCGTGGTACATGAGCCCGGCGAAGACGCCGGTCCGGCTGCCGCGCAGCCGCGACGGGTCGAGGCCGGCGGACTCGAACGTCTCCCACGAGGCCTCCAGCAGCAGGCGCTGCTGCGGGTCCATCGCGATCGCCTCGCGGGGCGAGATGCCGAAGAAGTCCGGGTCGAAGTCGGCGGCCCCGTACAGGAAGCCACCGTGGCGGGTGTACGACGTCCCGGGATTGTCCGGGTCGGGGTGGAAGAGCCGGTCGAGGTCCCAGCCCCGGTCGGTGGGGAACTCGCCGATGCCGTCGGTGCCGGCGGCGACCAGGTCCCACAGTTGCTGCGGGCTCGTCACGCCACCCGGGTAGCGGCAGGCCATGCCCACGATGGCGATCGGCTCGTCGACGGTGGTCGCCCGCACGGCCTGCTGCTGGTCGGCGACCTGGCCGGACAGCTGCTCGTACAGGTGCTCCGACAGGGCGCCGGGGGTCGGGTAGTCGAAGACGAGCGTCGACGTGAGCCGCAGCCCGGTCGCGCCGTTGATCCGGTTGCGCAGCTCGACGGCGGTCAGCGAGTCGAAGCCCAGCTCCCGGAACGCCCGGTCCGCCGGCACCGCCTCGGCGCCGCCGTGGCCGAGGACCTGCGCGATCATCCCGCGAACCAGCAGGGCCACCTGGGTGCGCGCCTCCTGCGGGTCGAGTCCGGCCAGCCGGTCGGCCCACGCTCCGGTGCCGGAGCGGCGGCGCTTCGCGGCCGGCCCCACCAGGGCCCGCAGCATCACCGGCACCCGGCCCGCGGCGGTCTGCGCCCGCATGGCGGGCAGGTCGACCACGGCCGGCACCAGGGCCGCGCCGCCGTGGGTCAGGGCGGCGTCCCACAGCCCGAGCCCGACGGGGGCGGTCATCGGGACCAGACCGGCCCGGGTCACCCGGGCCCGGTCGGCGTCGTTGATCGACGCCGCCATGCCGTCGGTGTCCCACATGCCCCAGGCGAGGCTGACGGCGGGCAGCCCGCGCTGCGCCCGCAGCAGGGCGAGGGCGTCCAGGAAGGCGTTGCCGGCCGCGTAGGCGGCCTGGCCGGGAGAGCCGAGCACCCCGGCGACGGAGGAGAAGAGCACGAAGAGGTCGAGGTCCAGCTCGGCGGTCGCCTCGTGCAGCCACCAGCCCGCCGTGACCTTCGGGGCCAGCACGTCCGCCAACCGGTCGGCCGTGATCCCGCTGACCACGCCGTCGTCGAGGACGCCGGCGGTGTGGACCACCCCGGCCAGGCGGTCCTCGGCGGTGATCGCCCGGACCAGCTCGCCGACGCGCTCGCGGTCGGTCACGTCCGTGGCGACCACCCGGGCGGTCGCGCCCAGCGCGGCCAGCCGCTGCACCAGTTCGTCGGCGCCGGGGGCCGCCGGGCCCTGCCGGGACGCCAGCACCAGCGAGCGCACGCCGTACGCGGTGACGAGGTGTTCGGACACCAGGGCGCCGAGCGAGCCGGTGCCGCCGGTGACGAGGACGGTCCCCCGGCCCAGGGTCGCCGGGGTGCGGGCGTCGCCGGTGGCACGCACCAGCCGCGGCACGTATGCCGCGCCCGCCCGTACCGCGAGCTGCCCGCCGAGGGCGGGGTCGTCGGCGGCGGCGGCGAGCAGGGCCAGCAGGTCGGCGTCCAGGTCGGCGTCCGGTTCGAGGTCGGCCAGCACGATCCGGCCGGGGTGTTCCGACTGGGCCGAACGCAGCAGGCCCCAGACCGCCGCCCCCGCCAGGTCGGTGACGCGGTCGTCCGCGCCGGTGGCCACCGCGCCGCGCGTCACCACGACCAGCCGCGCGTCGGCGAGGGGGTCGGCGGCCAGCCACGCCTGCACCGTGCCGAGGACGTCCGCCGTGACCGAGCGCACCCCGTCGGGCACGTCCGACCCGGAGGCGGCCGAGGTGACGGGCAGCAGCAGCGCCGCCGGGGCGGTTGCGTCCGTCACCGCCGTGGTCACGGCCGCGACGTCGGCGTACGCCGGAAGCTGCGGGGCGCCGTCGAGCGGGCGGTCGCCGAGCACGACCCAGCCGTACGCGCCGTCGGGCGCGGTGATCTGCTCGGGCTGCCAGGAGACCTCGAACAGGGACCGGTACGCCTCGTCCGGGGCGGCCGCCAGGCCGGTCATCTCGCGCAGCGTCAGCGAGTCCACCGACACCACCGGCACACCGGTCTCGTCGACGGCGACCAGCCGCACGGAGTTACCGGTGGCGGTGAGGCGGACCCGGAGCGTCCGGGCCCCGACTGCGTGGACCTGCACCCCCTCGAACGCGAACGGCACCCGGGGGCCGCCCGACTCGTCGGCGGGCAGCAGCCCGACGGGGTGCAGGGCGGCGTCCAGCAGCGCCGGGTGCACCCCGAAGCCCGCCGGGTCGCCGATGACCTCGTCGGGGAGGGCGACCTCGGCGAACACCTCGCCGTCGGCGGCCCACGCCCGTCGCAGGCCCCGGAAGACCGGCCCGTACGAGAGTCCGTGCTCGGCGACCGTCGCGTACCAGCCGGTGACGTCCACCTCGGACGCTCCCGGCGGCGGCCAGGCGCCCAGCGTGGGCTCGTCGACCGTGGGGGTGCCGACGAGGCCGTCGGCGTGCCGGGTCCAGCCCGACTCCGGGTCGTCCTCGGGCTGGGAGTGCACGGTCACCGAGCGGCTGCCGGTCCCGTCGACGGGACCGACGCGGACCTGGACCCGTACCCCACCGCCGGTGGCGGGCAGCACGAGCGGGGCGAGCACGGTCAGCTCACGCACGCGGGACGCGCCGACCTCGTCGCCCGCCCGGACGACGAGGTCCACCAGCGCGGTGCCCGGCACGACCACGGTGCCGGAGACGACGTGGTCGGCGAGCCACGGGTGGGTCGACACCGACAGTCGGCCCGTCAGCACGACCATGTCCTCGCCGGCAACCGACACCGCCGCGCCGAGCAGCGGGTGCCGCGCCACGCCGAGGCCCGCCCCGGAGACGTCGGCCGACTGGCCGGCCGGCGGGAGCCAGTACCGCTCCCGGTGGAAGGCGTACGTGGGCAGGTCGACCCGCCGCGCTCCGCTGTCGGCGAACCACTGCCGCCAGGTCACGGGCACGCCGTGGACGTGCAGCTCGGCGAGGGCGTGCAGCAGCGCGTGCGCCTCCGGCCGGTCCCGGCGCTGCACGGCCACGGCCAGCACGGCGCCGTCGGCGGGCAGCACGTCGCCGGCCATCGCGGTCAAAACGCTCTGCGGCCCGATCTCCAGGAACGTGTCCACCCCGGCGGCCCTCAGGGCGGTCACCCCGTCGGCGTACCGGACGGCCTCCCGCACGTGCCGCACCCAGTACTCCGAGGTGCGGATCTCGTCGGCATCGGCCAGCGCACCCGTCACGTTCGACACGACCGGCAGCAACGGCGCCGAGAACGTCAACCCGTCGAGGACCGCACGGAACTCGGCCAGCATCGGCTCCATCAACGGACTGTGGAACGCGTGGCTCACGGTCAACCGGCGAGTGCGGGTGCCTCGCTCGCGCCAGACCCGCTCCACCTCGTCGAGCGCGTCAACGGCACCGGACACCACCACGGACGTCGGACCGTTGACGGCGGCGATGCCGACGCGGTCGGTCAGCCCGGCGATCGACTCCGCCACGGCTGCCTCGTCCGCCGCCACGGCCAGCATGCCGCCACCGGCCGGCAGCGCCTGCATCAACCGACCCCGCGCCGCCACCAGCGCACACGCATCCGCCAGCGACAGCACGCCCGCCACGTGTGCGGCCGTGACCTCGCCGATCGAGTGACCGGCCAGCATGTCCGGCACGACCCCGAACGACTCCACCAGCCGGAACAGCGCCACCTCGACCGCGAACAACCCGGCCTGGGTGAAGACGGTCTGGTCCAGCAGCGCCGCCTCGGCACTGCCCGCCTCCGCGAACAGCACCTCCCGCAACGGGCGCGGCAGCAGCGCATCGAGCTGCGCACACACCTCGTCCAACGCCGCCGCGAACACCGGGAACCCGGCGTACAGGTCCCGACCCATGCCGGCGCGCTGCGCACCCTGACCCGAGAACAGCAGGGCGAGCTGGCCGCGCTGACCGCCCGGGCCGCTGACCACGCCGGCCGAGGGCTCGCCCGCCGCCACGGCTGCGAGGCCCGCCAGCAGCTCTTCGCGGCTCGTCCCGGACACGACCGCCCGGTGCTCCAGTACGGAGCGCGACGCCACCGACGACCACGCCACATCCAGCGGACGCGGGGTCTCGTCCCCGCTCAGCCACGCCGCCCAGCGGTCGGCCTGCGCCGACAGCCCGGCCGCGTCGCGGGCCGACAGCAGCACCGGCAGCACCGACGGCGCCCGGGACGGCTCGTCGCCGGTGTCCGGCTCGTCCGCGTCGGCCGGCGCGGGCGGCTGCTCCAGGATCAGGTGGACGTTCGTACCGCTGATGCCGAACGACGACACGGCGGCCCGGCGCGGCCGGTCCACCGCCGGCCAGGGGCGCGCCTCGGCCAGCAGGGACACCGCGCCGGCGGACCAGTCCACGTGGGGGGTCGGCTCGTCGAGGTGCAGGGTCTGCGGGAGCAGGCCGTACCGCATCGCCTGCACCATCTTGATCATGCCGGCGACGCCGGCCGCGGCCTGGCTGTGGCCGATGTTCGACTTGATCGAGCCGAGCAGCAGCGGCCGGTCGGCGGGGCGGCCCTGGCCGTAGGTGGCCAGCAGGGCCTGCGCCTCGATGGGGTCGCCGAGCGTCGTTCCCGTGCCGTGCGCCTCGACGGCGTCCACGTCGGCCGTGGTCAGCCGGGCGTTCGCCAGGGCCTGGCGGATCACCCGCTGCTGGGCCGGCCCGTTGGGGGCGGTGAGGCCGTTGGACGCGCCGTCCTGGTTGACGGCGCTGCCGGCGATCACGGCGAGCACCTGACGGCCCTGCCGCCGGGCGTCGGAGAGCCGCTGGACCAGCAGCACGCCGACGCCCTCCGACCAGCCGGTGCCGTCGGCGTCGGCGGCGAAGGACTTGCAGCGCCCGTCCGGGGCGAGGCCGCCCTGGCGGGAGAACTCGACGAAGGCGCCCGGGGTCACCATGACGGTGACGCCGCCGGCCAGCGCCATGTCGCACTCGCCGCCGCGCAGCGCCTGGGCGGCGAGGTGCACCGCCACCAGGGACGACGAGCAGGCGGTGTCGACGGTCACCGCCGGGCCCTCCAGCCCGAAGGTGTACGACACCCGGCCGGAGATGACGCTGTGCGCGCCGCCGGTGAGCTGATAGCCCGCCAGCTCGGCCGGGGTGTCGGTGGTGCCGTAGCCCGACGGGGAGGCGCCCACGAAGACGCCGGTACGGCTGCCGCGCAGCTCGTCCGGGTCGATGCCGGCCTGCTCCATGGCCTCCCAGGACGCCTCCAGCAGCAGGCGCTGCTGCGGGTCCATGGCGACCGCCTCGCGCGGCGAGATGCCGAAGAAGCCCGGGTCGAACGTGGTGGCGCCGTCGACGAAGCCGCCCTCGCGGGTGTGCGAGACGGGTTGCCCGTCGGCGTCGACGGCCAGCAGCCGACCCATGTCCCAGTGCCGGTCCTCGGGGAAGCCGCTGATCCCGTCGCGCCCGGTGGCGACGAGGTTCCACAGGTCGTCCGGGTTGGCCACGCCGCCCGGGTAGCGGCAGCTCATGCCGACGATGACGATCGGGTCGTCGTCCACCGGCCCGGCGGGGCCCCAGGCGGTGACGGTCTCGACCTCGTGCAGGCGCAGCGTCGCCGCCAGGTGGTCGGCGAGGGCGGCCGGGTTCGGGTAGTCGAAGACCAGGGTGGTGGGCAGGCTGAGGCCGGTGGCGGCGCCGAGCCGGTTGCGCAGCTCGACGGCGGTCAGCGAGTCGAAGCCCAGCTCCTTGAAGGCCCGGTTGGCCTTGACCAGTTCGGTGCCGGAGTGGCCGAGCACGGCGGCGGTGTGCGTGCGTACGAGGTCGGTCAGGTGGCGGTCCTGCTCGGCGCGGGGCAGCGTCAGCAGGTGCTGGCGCAGCCCGCCGCCGGCGGTGTCCTCCGGTTGCCCGTCGACGACGCGCAGGGCGTCGCGCGCCTCGGCGATGTCGTCGAGCAGAGGGCGGGCGCGGGCGGCGGCGAACGCCGGGGTGAACAGGGACCAGTCGACGTCCGCCACGGTCACCGACGGCACGGCGCGGCCGACGGCGCTGCGCAGCGCGTACACGGCCTGGGCCGGGGACATCGGGCTGAGGCCGCGGCGGGCCAGCAGTTCCTGCCCCTCGCCGCTGGCCATGCCGCCGTCGGCCCAGGGTCCCCACGCCACGGCGGTGGCGGCCAGGCCGCGGGCGCGGCGCCGCTCGGCGAGGGCGTCGAGGAAGGCGTTGCCGGCGGCGTACGCGGCCTGTCCGCCGCTGCCCCAGATGCCGGCGATGGAGGAGAAGAGCACGAACGCGTCGAGCGGCCGGTCGCCCAGCAGCTCGTCCAGGTGCACGGCCCCGGCGATCTTGCCGTCCAGCACCTCGGCCAGCCCGACGAGGTCGGTGTCGGCCAGCATGGTCAGCTGCCCCACCCCGGCGGCGTGCACCACCGCCGTAAGCGGCGCCGGGTCGGCGTCGACGTCGCGCAGCAGCGCCTCGACGCGGGCGCGGTCGGCCATGTCGGCGGCGACCAGGGTCACCCGGGCGCCGAGCCCGGTCAGTTCGTCGCGCAGCTCCGCCGCCCCGGGGGCGTGCTCGCCCCGGCGGCTGGTCAGCACGACGTGCTCCGCGCCGTTGGCCGCCACCCAGCGGGCCACGTGGGCGCCGAGCGCCCCGGTGCCACCGGTGATCAGCACCGTGCCCGACGGCTGCCAGCGCTCGACCGTGCCCACGGCCGCCGGCGTGGCGCGCACGAGTCGCCGCACGAAGACGCCCGAGGGTCGTACGGCGACCTGGTCCTCGGGACCGCCCCCGGTCAGGACGCCCACCAGGTGGTCCCAGTCACCACGCCCGGGGCCGTCCGGCAGGTCGACCAGGCCGCCCCAGAGCTGCGGGTGTTCCAGCCCGGCGACCCGGGCCAGGCCCCACAGGCCGCCCTGGGCGACGCTGCGCACCGGGTCGGTGTCCCCGGTGCCGACCGCGCCCCGGGTGAGCATCCACAGTGGCGCCGCGACGTCGGCGGCGTGCAGGGCCTGCACCAGCGTCATCGTGGCGGCCGTGCCGAGCGGCACCGCCGGCTGGCCGGGGTGCGGCTGTTCCAGCAGGCCCAGCAGGGAGACGATCCCGGTGCACGGGGTGTCCCCCACGGCCTCGGCCACCCGCGACGTCACCTGGTCGCGCTCGGCGAGCGGGTCCACCGCCAGCCGGGACACCTCGCCGCCGGCGGCGGTCAGTGCCCCCGCGAGCGCCTCGGCCCAGTCGGTCGTGGCGGCGTCGTCGGCCGGTGCCACGAGCAGCCAGCGGCCCGACGGGGTGACCGGCGCGGGGGCGGCGGTCCGCTTCCACACCACCCGGTACGACCAGCCGTCGACGACCGCGTCCCGCAGCCGCGCCCTGCGCCAGGACGACAGGACCGGCAGGGCCGGGGCCAGGACGTCCAGGGCCGCGCCGTCGGCGCCGAGCTGCGCGGCGAGGGCCGCCACGTCGGAGCGCTCCACGGCGGACCAGAACTCGACGTCCACCACGTCCGGGCTGACCGGGCCGGTGACCGAGACCGGCATCTGCTCGGGCCAGTAGCGCTGCCGCTGGAAGGCGTACGTGGGCAGGGCGACCGGGGTCGCTCCCGCGCCGGAGTAGAGGGCCGGCCAGTCGACGGGCACCCCGTTGACGTGCAGCTCGGAGAGGGCGGCGAGCAGGGCCCGCGCCTCGGGACGGTCGGCGCGCAGGACGGGCACGGCGATCACCGGGGTGTCGTCGTCGGCCGGTTCCTGCCCGCTGAGCGCGTCCCGGGTCATGGCGGTCAGCACGCTGCGCGGACCGATCTCCAGGAACGCGTCGACGCCTGCGGCCCGCAGCGCGGTGATTCCGTCGGCGTAGCGGACGGCGTCGCGGACGTGGCGCACCCAGTAGTCGGCCGTACGGATCTCGTCGGCGTCGGCCAGCGCCCCGGTCACGTTCGACACGAGCGGCAGCGCCGGCGCCGCGAACGTCAACCCGTCGAGGACGGCGCGGAACTCCGCGAGCATCGGCTCCATCAACGGGCTGTGGAACGCGTGACTCACCGTCAACCGACGCGTGCGTACGCCCCGCTCCCGCCAGACCCGCTCCACCTCGTCGAGCGCGTCGACGGCACCGGAGACCACCACCGCCGTCGGCCCGTTGACCGCCGCGATCCCCACGTCGGCCAGCCCGTCCAGCGTGACCAGCACGTCCGCCTCGGCAGCCGCGACGGCCAGCATCCCGCCGCCCGAGGGCAGCGCCTGCATCAGCCGCCCCCGCGCCGCCACCAGCGCACACGCGTCGGCCAGCGACAGCACCCCGGCCACATACGCGGCCGTCACCTCACCGATCGAATGACCACCCACGAACTCCGGCGCGACCCCGAACGACTCCACCAGCCGGAACAACGCCACCTCGACCGCGAACAGGCCGGCCTGCGTGAACACCGTCCGGTCCAGCAACGCCGCCTCGGCGGAGCCCTCCGGAGCGAACAGCACCTCCCGCAGCGCACGCGGCAGCAGCGGGTCGAGCTGCGCGCACACCTCGTCGAGGGCGGCGGCGAAGACCGGGAACTCCCCGTACAGCTCGCGGCCCATGCCGGCGCGCTGCGCGCCCTGACCGGAGAAGAGCACGGCGAGCGGGCCCCGGTCGGCCGACCGACCGGCGACGACCGCGCCGGACGGCTGGCCGGCGGCGAGGGCGCGCAGCGAGGCCAGCAGGTCCTCGCGGTCGGTGGCGGTGAGCACCGCGCGGTGTTCCAGCGCGGAGCGCGACACCACCGACGACCAGCCGACGTCCACCGTGCGGAGGGTCTCGTCGGCGTCCAGCCACCGGGCCCAGCGGCCCGCCTGCGCGCTGAGGGCGGCCTCGGAGCGGGCCGACAGCAGCACGGGCACCGCCGGCAGGGCGGGGGCCGGGCCGGAGTCGGCGTCGGCGGGCTGGTCGGCGTCGGGGGCGGGCGGTTCCTCCAGGATGGTGTGCGCGTTCGTGCCGGAGATGCCGAACGACGACACCGCCGCCCGGCGGGGACGGTCGGTGACCGGCCACGGCCGGGCCTCGGTCACCAGCGACACCTCGCCGGCCGACCAGTCCACCTTCGGCGTCGGCTCGTCCACGTGCAGGGTGGACGGCACGAGCCCGTGCCGCATCGCCATCACCATCTTGATCACGCCGGCCACGCCCGCGGCAGACTGGCTGTGACCGATGTTCGACTTGATCGAACCGAGCAGCAGCGGCCGGTCGGCGGGCCGGTCCCGCCCGTACGTGGCCAGCAGCGCCTGCGCCTCGATGGGGTCGCCGAGGACGGTGCCGGTACCGTGCGCCTCGACGGCGTCCACGTCGGCCGTGGTCAGCCGGGCGTTCGCCAGGGCCTGGCGGATCACCCGCTGCTGGGCCGGCCCGTTGGGCGCGGTGAGGCCGTTGGACGCGCCGTCCTGGTTGACGGCGCTGCCGGCGATCACGGCGAGGACGGGGTGCCCCTTGCGCTGGGCGTCCGACAGCCGCTCCACCAGCAGGATGCCGACGCCCTCGGACCAGCCCGTGCCGTCGGCGGCGGCGGCGAACGACTTGCACCGGCCGTCGGGGGCGAGCCCCCGCTGCCGGGAGAAGCCCACGAAGGGGCCGGGGGTGGCCATGACACACACGCCGCCGGCCAGGGCCAGGTCGAAGTCGCCCTGCCGCAGCGCCTGGCAGGCCAGGTGCAGGGCGACCAGCGACGACGAGCAGGCCGTGTCGACCGTGACCGCGGGGCCCTCCAGGCCGAGGGCGTACGCGATCCGCCCGGACACGACGCTGGTGGCCGTACCCGTCAGCAGGTAGCCCTCGTCGGTGCCCTCGGCCTCGCTCTGCGGTCCCATCCCGTAGCCGTTGGCGGCGGTGCCGACGAAGACGCCGACCTTCTGCCCACGCATGGACGCGGGCGCGATCCCGGCGTACTCGAACGCCTCCCACGACGTCTCCAGCAGCAGCCGCTGCTGGGGGTCCATCGCCATCGCCTCGCGGGGCGAGATGCCGAAGAACTCGGCGTCGAAGTCGGCCGCGTCGTAGAGGAAGCCGCCCTCCCGGGTGGTGGACCGGCCGGCCCGGTCGGCGTCCGGGTCGTACAGGTTGTCCAGGTCCCAGCCCCGGTCGGTCGGGAAGCCGCCGATGGCGTCGCCGCCGGAGGCCACCAGGTCCCAGAGCTGCTCGGGGCTGGCGACGCCGCCCGGGTAGCGGCAGGACATCGCGACGATCGCGATGGGCTCCCGGGCGGCAGCGGTCAGCTGCTGGTTGAGCTGACGGAGGCGGCCCGTCTCCTTGAGCGAGGCGCGAAGCGCCTCGACGACCTTGTCTGCGGACGTAGACATCATGAGCTCCGTACTGGGGACAACGGTCAGGAATCGGTTCCGTCAAGCGCCAGCCTGACGAGGGCGTCGGTGTCGAGCTCGTCGAGGTCCAGGGCCTCGTCGGTGGACTCGTCACCATCGCCGCCGTCGGCGTCGGCGAGGTTGAGCAGCAGGTCCAGCAGCCCGGCCTCCCGCAGGCGGGTCAGCGGGATCGCCGCGAGCGCCTGCCGGACGGCCACCTCCGCCGGGTCGCCGTCGTCCGCCTGCGCCCCCTCGGGCAGCAGGCCGTCGAGCAGGTTCTCGGCGAGCACGGCCGGGTTCGGGTAGTCGAAGACGAGGGTCGCGGGCAGCGACAGGCCGGTGGCCCCGGTCAGTCGGTTACGCAGCTCGACCGCCGTCAGCGAGTCGAACCCGAGTTCCTTGAAGGCGCGCTGCGGCTTGACCCGGTCCGTGCCCGAGTGGCCGAGCACGGCGGAGGCGTGGGTACGGACGAGGTCGACCAGGTGCCGGACCCGCTCGGGCCGGGGCAGGGTGAGCAGGTGCTCCCGCAGGGCGTCGGCGACCCCGCCCGGCTGCTGCTCCCCGGCCTGGGCGTGCAGCGCCTCGCGGGCCTCGGCGACGTCGTCGAGCAGCGGCCGGGGGCGGGCCGAGGCGTACGCCGGGGCGAAGACCGCCCAGTCGACGTCCACCACGGTCAGCGCCGCCCGGGGCAGGCCGACGGCGTACCGCATGGCGTGCACGGCGTCGGCCGGTGCCATCGCGGTCAGGCCGCGCCGGGCCAGCAGCTGCTGGGCCTCGCCGGTGGCCATGCCGCCGTCGGCCCACGGCCCCCAGGCCACGGACGTCGCCGGCAGGCCCCGTCCGCGACGCTGCTCCGCCAGCGCGTCCAGGAAGGCGTTGCCGGCGGCGTACGCGGACTGCCCGCCGCTGCCCCACACCCCGGCGATGGAGGCGAACAGCACGAAGGCGTCCAACGGCCGGTCGCCGAGCAGCGCGTCCAGGTGCACCGCGCCGGCCACCTTGCCGTCGAGCACGCCGGCGAACGCAGCCAGGTCGGTGTCGGCGATCAGGCCGGGCTCGCCGGCACCCGCCGCGTGGACCACGGCCGTCAACGGCGCGGGGTCCTCGTCCAGCCGGGCCAGCAGTGCCGCCACCTGGTCGCGGTCGGCCACGTCGCAGGCCACGACCGACGCCCGTACGCCCTGCGCGGTCAGCTCCTCGCGCAGCTCCGCCGCCCCGGGGGCGCGCTCGCCCCGACGGCTGGTCAGCACGACGTGCGCGGCCCCGTTGGCCGCCGCCCACCGGGCGACGTGGGCGCCCAGAGCGCCGGTACCACCGGTGATCAGCACCGTGCCGGACGGCCGCCACCGCTCCGCCGTGTCGGGGGCGGCGGGTGCCGCACGGACCAGTCGGCGGACGAACACCCCGGAGGGACGTACGGCCAGCTGGTCCTCGTCGCCGGCGCCGGTCACCACCCGCGCCACCCGGTCCCAGGCCGTCGCGTCGACCTGCTCGGGCAGGTCCACGAGTCCGCCCCAGAGCTGGGGGTGTTCCAGGCCCGCCACGAGCCCCAGGCCCCACAACCCGCTCTGGGCGACGCCGTGCACGGCGTCCCCGTCGCCGGTGCTGACCGCGCCCTGGGTCAGGCACCACAGCCGGGCCGTCGTCCCGGTGTCGTGCAGGGCCTGGAGCAGCAGCAGCGTGGCGGCCGTCCCGACCGGTACGGCCGGGTGGGCGGGGTGCGGCTGGTCGCGGAGGCCGAGCAGGGACAGCACGCCGGTGACGGGTCCGTCGGCCAGCGCGTCGGCCAGCCGGCGGGCGAGTCCCGCCCGGTCGGTGCCGACCGGGTCGACGGTCAGCCGGACCACGTCGGCGCCGACCTCGGCGAGGGCCTTGGTGGCCGCCTCCGCGCGGGTGCCGTCCGTCAGGTCGTCCTCCGCCGTCACGAGCAGCCACACGCCCGGGCGCGCCGGATCGGCGGTGATGTCGGTCCGCTTCCATCCGACCCGGTACGACCACGCGTCCACGACCGCCCGCCGCGTACGCGCCCGGTGCCAGGTCGACAGGACCGGCAGGGCCGGGGTGAGGGCGTCCAGGGCCGCGCCGTCGTCGCCGAACTGCGCGGCGAGGGCGGTCAGGTCGGCGCGTTCCACCGCGTCCCAGAAGTCGGCGTCGACGCCGTGGGTGGCCGTCTGTCGTAGCCGCCCCGACGGCGCGGGCCAGTAGCGTTCCCGCTGGAAGGCGTACGTGGGCAGGTCGACCCGCCGCGCGCCGGAGTCGGCGAACCACGGCCGCCAGGTCACCGGCACCCCGTGCACGTGCAACTCGGCCAGGGCGTGCAGCAGCGCCTGCGCTTCCGGCCGGTCCCGACGCTGCACGGCCACGGCCAGCACGTCCTCGTCGTCGGGCAGCACGTCCGACGCCATCGCGGTCAACACGCTCTGCGGCCCGACCTCCAGGAACGTGTCCACGCCCGCGTCGCGCAGGGCCGCGATCCCGTCGGCGAAGCGCACCGCCTCACGCACGTGCCGCACCCAGTACCCGGCCGTACGGATCTCGTCGCCGGCCAGCACACCGGTCACGTTCGACACGATCGGCAGCATCGGCGCGGCAAAGGTCAACCCGTCCAGGACCGCACGGAACTCGTCGAGCATCGGCTCCATCAACGGGCTGTGGAACGCGTGACTCACCGTCAACCGGCGCGTCCGCACACCCCGCTCCCGCCAGACCCGCTCCACCTCGTCGAGGGCCTCGACGGCGCCGGAAACCACCACGGCCGCCGGCCCGTTGACGGCGGCGATGCCGACCCGCGCACCCAGGCCCGCGATCGACTCGACCACCGCCGCCTCGTCGGCCGCCACCGCGAGCATCCCGCCGCCGGCGGGTAGCGCCTGCATCAACCGACCCCGCGCGGCCACGAGCTGACACGCGTCCGCCAGGGACAACACGCCCGCGACATGCGCGGCCGTGATCTCGCCGATCGAGTGACCGGCCAGCATGTCCGGCACGATCCCGAACGACTCCACCAGCCGGAACAGCGCCACCTCGACCGCGAACAGCCCCGCCTGCGTGAAGACGGTCTGATCCAGCAACCCCGCCTCGGCGGAACCCGCCGACGCGAACAGCACCTCCCGCAACGGACGCGGCAGCAACGGATCCAGGTGCGCGCACACCTCCTTGAGGGCGGAGGCGAACACCGGGAACCCGGCCGACAACTCCCGACCCATCCCCGCGCGCTGCGCGCCCTGACCCGAGAAGAGCAGCGCGAGCTGTCCGCGCGCGGCGGCGGAACCGGTCACGACGGTCCCGGAGGGCTCGCCCGACGCCACCGCCGTGAGGCCCGCCAGCAGCTCGTCCCGGCTCGTACCGGACACGACCGCCCGGTACTCCAACGCCGACCGCGACACCACGGACGACCACGCCACGTCCACCGCGCGCAGTTGCCCGTCCGCCGACAGCCAGCGCGCCCACCGGCCGGCCTGCGCCGACAGCCCGGCCGCGTCGCGGGCGGACAGCAGCACCGGCGCCACCGGCGGCACATCGTCGGCGACGATCTCGCCCTCGACCACCTCGGCGGGCGGCTGTTCGATGATCACGTGGGCGTTGGTGCCGGAGATGCCGAACGACGACACCGCCGCCCGACGCGGCCGGTCCACCTGCGGCCACGGCGTGGGCTCGGTGGCGAGGGCGACCGCCCCGGCCGTCCAGTCGATGTGCGGGGAGGGCTCGTCCACGTGCAGGGTCGGCGGCACGAGACCGTGCCGCATCGCCATGACCATCTTGATCACACCCGCGACGCCGGCCGCGGCCTGGGCATGGCCGATGTTCGACTTGATGGAGCCGAGCCACAGCGGCTCCCGGCCCTGCCGGTCCTGCCCGTAGGTGGCCAGCACGGCCTGCGCCTCGATCGGGTCGCCCAGCGTCGTGCCCGTGCCGTGCGCCTCGACCACGTCCACGTCGGCGGCGGAGAGCCGCGCCGACGCGAGCGCCTGACGGATCACCCGCTGCTGCGACGGGCCGTTCGGCGCCGTCAGACCGTTCGACGCGCCGTCCTGGTTGACGGCGCTGCCGCGTACGACCGCCAGGATCCGCCGGCCCTCGCGGCGCGCGTCGGAGAGGCGCTGCACCAGCAGCACACCGACGCCCTCGGACCAGCCCGTGCCGTCGGCCGACGCGGCGAACGACCTGCACCGGCCGTCGGCAGACAGACCCCGCTGCCGCGAGAACTCCACGAACGTCCCCGGCGTCGCCATCACCGTCACGCCGCCGGCCAGCGCGAGGTCGCACTCACCGCTGCGCAACGCCTGCACGGCCAGGTGCAGGGCCACCAGCGACGACGAGCACGCCGTGTCGACGGTGACCGCCGGGCCCTCCAGGCCGAAGGTGTACGCCACCCGGCCCGACAGCACGCTGCCCGAGTTGCCCGTGCCGATGTAGCCCTCGACCTCGGGTGTCTCCATCAGCCGCGTCGAGTAGTCGTGGTAGATGACGCCCGCGAACACGCCGGTCCGGCTGCCCCGCAGGCCCGACGGGTCCAGGCCCGCCGACTCGAACGTCTCCCACGACGCCTCCAGCAGCAGGCGGTGCTGCGGATCCATCGCCAGGGCCTCGCGCGGCGAGATCCCGAAGAAGCCGGGGTCGAACTCCGCCGCGCCGTACAGGAAGCCGCCGTGCCGGGTGTACGAGGTGCCGGCGTGGTCGGGGTCCGGGTCGTACAGCGACTCCAGGTCCCAGCCCCGGTCGGCCGGGAACTCCCCGATGCCCTCCCCGCCGGTGCTCACCAGCTTCCACAGCTCGTCGGGAGACTCCACCCCGCCGGGGTAGCGGCAGGCCATGCCGACGATCGCGATCGGCTCGTCGGCGTCGCCGGCCGTCGCCTCGTCGGGCGCGACGGTGCCGGGCCGGGTGCCGGCGAGTTCCGCGTACACGTGGGCCGCCAGGACCTGCGGGGACGGGTAGTCGAACACCAGCGTCGAGGTGAGACGCAGGCCGGTCGCGCCGTTCACCCGGTTGCGCAGCTCGACGGCGGTCAGCGAGTCGAAGCCCAGGTCCTTGAACGCCCGGTCCGCCGGCACCGCCTCGGCGCCGCCGTGCCCGAGCACCTGCGCGACCAGGCCGCGCACCAGTTGGTCGACCTGCGCGAGGCCGTCCTCGGCGCTGAGGCCGGTGAGCCGGTCGGCCCAGCCGCCGCCGCCCTGCCCGGCGCGGCGGCGGGTCGTCGCCACGTCGACCAGGTTGCGCAGCATCGGCGGTACGACCGCGCCGGAGGCCGCCGCCCGCAGCGCAGGTACGTCGATCGCGGCCGGCACGAGCACCGCCCGCTCCGCGCCCACCGCGGCGTCGAACAGCTCCAACCCGGTGCGGGCGTTCATCGGCCGGAGTCCGGCACGGGCCGTCCGGGCCCGGTCGTTGCCGCCGATCGACGCGGCCATGCCTGCGGTGTCCCACATGCCCCACGCGAGGCTCACCGCCGGCAGACCCAGCTGCCGCCGGTACCCCGCCAACCCGTCCAGGAACGCGTTACCCGCCGCGTACGCCGACTGCCCCGGCGAACCCAACACACCCGCCACCGACGAGAACACCACGAACAAGTCCAGGTCCAGCGACGCCGTCGCCTCGTGCAGGAACCAACCCGCCGACACCTTCGGCGCCAACACCCCCGCAAGACGCTCATCGGTGACCCGCTCGATCACCCCGTCGTCCAGGACACCGGCCGTGTGCACCACACCCGCCAACCGGCCGTCGGCAACGACCTCACCGACCAGAGCGGACACCTGCTCCCGGTCCGTCACGTCGCACGCGACGATCCGCACGGCGGCGCCAAGCGCCGTCAGCCGCTCCGACAGCTCGCCCGCACCGGCGGCCTCCGGGCCGCGCCGCGACACCAGCACGAGAGAACGCACGCCGTGGACCGACACCAGGTGCTCCGCCACCAACGCGCCCAACGCACCCGTACCACCGGTCACCAGCACCGCGCCGTCACCCACGACCGGCGCCTCCGCCGACGCCGGGGCAACCGCGCGCACCAGGCGCGGCACGAACACCTCGCCGGAACGGACGGCCAGCTGGCCGCCGGCCGGGTCCGCGGCGAAGTGCGCCAGGATGCCCAGCACGCCGGGGTTCATCGCGTCGGCGACGTCGGCCAGCACGATGCGGCCCGGGTGCTCCGACTGCGCCGCGCGCAGCAGACCCCACACGGCCGCACCCGCGAGGTCCGTCACCCGGTCCTCGTCGCGGACGGCCACCGCGCCCCGGGTCACCACCACGAGCTTCGAGTCCGCCAGCGCGTCGACGGCCAGCCAGGCCTGCACCAGACCCAGCACGTCGGAGGTCACCGCGCGTACGGCCTGCGCCGGGTCGGCGTCGTCGTGCGCGGCCGGCGGCGTGAACAGCAGCAGGCGCGGTGGCGCGATGCCGGCGTCGATCGCGGCCCGCAACTGGCTGATCGTCTCGGCGGAGGGACCGCCGGGGACGCCCGGCAGGGCCGGCCCGCCCAGCACCGCCCAGCCCGACGCGTCGTCGACCGGTTCGGCCTCCTCGGCCTGCCAGGCCACCTCGAACAGCGAGCGGGACGCGGCGCTCGCGGCGGCCACGCCGGTCAGCTCCCGCAGGACGAGGGAGTCCACCGACACCACCGGCGCGCCCGCCTCGTCGAAGGCGGTCAGCCGCACCCCGGATCCGTTCCGGGTCAACCGCACCCGCAGCAGCCCCGCGCCCGAGGCGTGCACCTGCACGCCCTCGAACGCGAACGGCACGCGCGGCCGGCCCGACTCCTCGGTGCCGGGCAGCAGCCCGATCGGGTGCAGAGCGGCGTCCAGCAGCGCCGGGTGCACGCCGAAGCGTGCCGCCTCCGTCGCCGCCTCGTCCGGCAGGACGACCTCGGCGTACACGTCGTCACCGCCGGTCCACACCCGGCGCAGCCCCTGGAACACCGGGCCGTACGCCAGGCCGTGCCCGAGCAGCGCCGGGTACCAGCCGGCCAGGTCCACCTCGGCGGCGTCGGCGGGCGGCCAGGCGGCGGCCGTCCGCGGCTCGTCGGCCGTCGCCGGTTCGAGCACGCCCTCCGCGTGCCGGGTCCAGCCGGCCTCGGGGTCGTCGTCGGGGCGGGAGTAGACGGCGACGGGGCGCTGCGGCGACTCCGACGCGGACACCCGCACCTGGATCCGTACGGCGCCGGACTCGGGGAGCAGCAGCGGCACCAGGACCGTCAGGTCGCGCAGCCGGGGCAGGTCCACCTCGTCGCCGGCGCGTACGGCCAACTCCACCAGCGCCGTACCCGGGACCAGCGTGACGCCGGAGACCACGTGGTCGGCCAGCCAGGAGTGCGTGGTCAGGGAGATCCGACCGGTCAGCACGACCTCGTCGTCGCCGGCCAGGTCCACCGCCGCGCCGAGCAGCCCGTGCTCCGCAACGCCGAGGCCGGCGCCGCTGACGTCGCCGGCGCGCAGCCGTCCCACGGCCGGCCAGAAGCGCTGCCGCTGGAACGGGTACGTCGGCAGGTCGACCGGGCGGGTCCCGGCCGGCAGGAGGGCGGTCCAGGTGACCGGCGTGCCGTGCGCGTACAGCTGCGCCAGCGCGGTGACCAGCGACGCCGCTTCGGGCCGGCCGGGGCGCAGCGTCGCCACGACCGTCGCCGGCGGGGCGGTCCCGTCGTCCGGCAGGCAGGCGCCCACCATGCCGGCGAGCACCGCGTCGGGGCCCAGTTCCAGGAACGTACGGACGTTGCGCTCGCGCAGGCTTGCGACCCCGTCGGCGAACCGGACGGTCTCCCGGACATGCCGGACCCAGTAGTCGGGGGTGCCGATCTCGTCGGGGTCCGCGACCTGACCGGTCAGGTTCGACACGATCGGCAGGACGGGCCAGTGGAAGGTCAGCCCGTCGAGCACCTGCCGGAACTCGGCCAGCATCGGCTCCATCAGCGGGCTGTGGAACGCGTGGCTGACGGTCAGCCGGCGGGTACGGACGCCCCGCTCCTGCCAGACCCGCTCCACCTCGTCCAGGGCCTCGACGGCACCGGAGACCACCACGGCCGCCGGGGCGTTCACCGCCGCGACGCCGACCCGGTCGGTCAGGCCCGCGAGCGACCCGGCCACCGCGGCCTCGTCGACGGCCACGGCCAGCATGCCCCCGCCGGCGGGCAGCGCCTGCATCAGCCGGCCACGCGCCGCGACCAGCGCGCACGCGTCGGCCAGGCTGAACAGGCCGGCGACGTGGGCGGCGGCCACCTCGCCGATGGAGTGCCCGGCCACCAGATCCGGTACGACACCGAGCGACTCGACCAGCCGGAACAGCGCCACCTCGACGGCGAACAGCCCCGCCTGGGTGAACACCGTCTGGTCCAGCAGTCCCGCCTCGGCGGAGCCCTCGGCGGCGAACAGCACCTCCCGCAAGGGGCGCGGCAGCAGCGGGTCCAGGTGGCCGCACACCTCGTCCAGGGCGGCGGCGAAGACCGGGAAGGCCGCGTACAACTCGCGACCCATGCCGGCGCGCTGCGCCCCCTGCCCCGAGAAGAGGACGGCGGTCCGGCCGCTGCGGGCGACCCCCCGCACGACGGCGGCCGAGGGCTCGTCGTCGGCCAGCGCGCCGAGGGCGGCGAGCATTCCGTCGCGGTCGCCGGGCAGCAGCACCGCGCGGTGCTCGAACGCGGTCCGGGCGGTGGCGAGCGCCCGGCCCACGTCGGCGACGGTCAGGTCCGGCTCGTCGTCGACCAGGATCCGCAGCCGGCGTGCCTGCTCGCGCAGGGCGGCGTCGTCGCGGGCCGAGAGGACGCAGGCGACGAGGTCGCCGGGGACGCCCGTGGCGGGCGGTGCGGCCTGCGCCGGGACGGGCTCCGGGGCCTGCTCGATGATGGTGTGCGCGTTGGTGCCGCTGATGCCGAACGACGACACCGCGGCGCGGCGGGGCCGGTCGGCGGCCGGCCACGGCCGCGCCTCGGTGAGCAGGGCGACCGAACCGGCCGTCCAGTCGATGTGCGGGGACGGCTTCTCGGCGTGCAGGGTCGGCGGCAGCATGCCGTGCCGCATCGCCAACACCATCTTGATCACGCCGGCGACCCCGGCCGCAGCCTGGGCGTGGCCGATGTTCGACTTGACCGAACCCAGCCACAGCGGCCGGTCCTGCGGCCGGCCCTGCCCGTACGTGGCCAGCAGCGCCTGCGCCTCGATCGGGTCGCCGAGTGCGGTGCCGGTGCCGTGCGCCTCGACGGCGTCCACGTCGGTGGTGGCGAGCCGGGCGTTGGCCAGCGCCTGCCGGATCACCCGCTGCTGGGCGGGGCCGTTCGGCGCGGTCAGGCCGCTGCTGGCGCCGTCCTGGTTCACCGCGCTGCCGCGTACGACGGCGAGGACGCGGTGGCCGTTGCGCTGCGCGTCGGAGAGGCGCTCCAGCAGGAGCATGCCGACGCCTTCGGCGAAGCCGGTGCCGTCCGCGCCCGCGCCGAACGCCTTGCACCGCCCGTCGGGCGACAGGCCGCGTTGCCGGGAGAACTCGGTGAGCATGCCGGGGGTGGACATGACGCTCACCCCGCCGGCGAGCGCGAGCCGGCACTCGTCCTGGCGCAGCGCCTGGGTGGCCAGGTGCAGCGCCACCAGCGACGACGAGCAGGCGGTGTCGACGGTGACGGCGGGGCCCTCCAGGCCGAACAGGTACGAGATCCGGCCCGAGGCGACACTGCCGGCGCTGCCGTTGCCGACGTGGCCGCCCAGTTCGTCGTCGGTGCCGGCGGCCTGGGAGGCGTAGTCGTGGTAGATGAGACCGACGTAGACGCCGGTGCTGCTGCCCCGCGCCGTGTGGGGGTCGATCCCGGCGCGTTCGAAGGCCTCCCAGGACGTCTCCAGCAGCAGCCGCTGCTGCGGGTCCATCGCGAGGGCCTCGCGGGGGGAGATCCCGAAGAAGGCGGCGTCGAACTGCGCGGCGTCGTGGAGGAAGCCGCCCTGGCGCGGTACGGCGCCGCCGTCCTCGCCGCCGACGCGCAGGTCGTCGAGGTTCCAGCCCCGGTCGGTCGGGAAGGGTGAGATGACGTCGGCGCCGGCGGTGACCACGTCCCAGAGCTGCTCGGGGGTCTGCACGTCGCCGGGGAACCGGCAGGCCATGCCGATGATGGCGATCGGCTCGTCGAGGGCGGCGGCGGTGCCGACCGCGGCGGGGCGGTCCACGGCCGCCGCGCCGCCGAGTTCCCGGTCGAGGAACTCGGCGAGCACGACCGGGGTCGGGTAGTCGAACGCCACGGTCGCGGGCAGCCGCAACCCGGTCGCGGCCGACAGTCGGTTGCGCAGTTCCACCGAGGTGAGCGAGTCGAAGCCCAGCTCCTTGAAGGCGCGCTGGGCGTCGACGGTCTCCGCCGAGCGGTGCCCGAGCACGGCGGCCACGCTGGCGGCCACCAGGTCGAGCAGGTGGGAGCGCCGCTCCGCCGGGCTGAGCATCGCCAGCCGGTCCCGCACCGAGGCGGTGTCCGCCGGGCCACGGCCCACCGCGCGCCGGGCCGGCCCGCTGGCCCGGACCACGTCGCGCAGCAGGCTGGGCACGGTCTGGCCGGTCGGTCGCGACGCTGCCGGCGGCAGGTTCATGAGGACGAGGTGCGCGTTGCCGCGCTGCCGCGCCAGGTCGAAGAGCGCCACGCCCTGCTGGTCGGTCAGCGGGGCGCTGGTGGCGCGGATCGCCTTACGGTGTTCGGTGCCGCCCAGGTGGGCGGTCATGGCGCTGCTGGTGGCCCAGAGTCCCCAGGCGAGGCTGGTGGCGGGCAGGCCCTGCTCGTGGCGGTGCCGGGCGAGGGCGTCGAGGAACGCGTTGGCGGCCGCGTAGTTGCCCTGCCCCGGCGAGCCGAGGGTGGCCGCCACCGAGGAGAACAGCACGAACGCGGCCAGGTCCAGGTGCCGGGTCGCCTCGTGCAGCGCCCAGCCGGCGTCCACCTTCGGCGTCAGCACGGTGTGCAGGGCCGGCGCGTCGAGCGAGCCGATGGTCGCGTCGGCGATCACCCCGGCGGTGTGGATCACCGCGGTCAGCGGGTGCGCCGGCTCGACCAGCTCCAGCAGCCGGGTCACCTGCGCGGGGTCGGCCACGTCGGCGGTGCCGACGGTGACCCGGGCGCCGGCGCGGGTCAGCTCCTCGACCAGGTCCCGGTACTGCTCGGGGCCACGCCGGGAGGCCAGCAGGAGGTGCCGGGCCTGACCGGTGGTGACGAGGTGCCGGGCGAACACGCCGGCGAGGGCGCCGCCGGCGCCGGTGATGAGCACGGTGCCGTCCGGGTCGGCGGGGGCGGGCACCCGCAGGACGACCTTGCCGATGTGCCGGGCCTGGCTCATGTGCCGCAGCGCCTGCCGGGCCTGGCGCACGTCCCACGCCCGTACGGGCAGCGGCCGCAGCGCGCCCTGCGCGAAGAGGGTGAGCAGCTCGGTGAGCATCTCGCCGATGCGCCGGTGCCCGGCCTCGTTGAGATCGAACGCGCGGTAGGTCACGCCCGGGTGCCGTTCGGCGACCACGTCCGGGTCGCGCAGGTCGGCCTTGCCCATCTCCACGAACCGGCCGCCGCGCGGCAGCAGCCGCAGCGACGCGTCGACGAACTCGCCGGCCAACGCGTCGAGCACCACGTCCACGCCGGCACCGCCGGTGACCGCGCCGAAGACCTGCTCGAACTCCGTGGTCCGCGACGACGCGATCCGCTCCTCGGCCACCCCCAGGCCGCGCAGCACCCCCCACTTGCCGGGGCTGGCGGTGGCGTACACCGTCGCGCCCCAGTGCCGGGCGAGCTGGATGGCGGCCATGCCCACGCCACCCGCGCCGTTGTGGATGAGCACCGACTCGCCGGCCCGCAGATCGGCCAGGTCGCGCAGCGCGTAGTACGCGGTCAGGAACACCACCGGCACGGACGCGGCCTGGGCGAAGGACCAGCCGTCGGGGATCTTCGCGACGAGGTCGCGGGTGGCGATCACCTCGGGGGCGAAGGCGGGCTCGAACATGCCGAGCACCCGGTCGCCGGGCGCCAGGTCGGTCACGCCGGGACCGACCTCGACCACGACGCCGGCGCCCTCGCTGCCCATCACCGCAGCCGGATCCGGGTACATCCCCAGGCCGATCAGCACGTCCCGGAAGTTCATCCCGGCGGCGCGCACGGCGATGCGTACCTGACCGGCGTCCAGGGCGACGGCCGTGGCAGGCACCATGCCGACGCCGTCCAGGGTGCCAGGGCTCACCGCTCCGACCCGCCACAGCCCGGCCGGCGGGACGAGTTCGTCGGCGGCCGGACCGGCGGGCCGGCCCAGGCGAGGGGTACGGACCTCGTCGCCGCGCACGGCCACCTGGCCGCCGGTGGTCGACGGGTCCTCGGCCACGGCGGCCAGCACGGCGAGGGTGGCGGAGGTGAGCTCGCCGTCGACGTCGGCGAGGACGATCCGCCCCGGGTGCTCCGACTGCGCGGAACGCAGCAGACCCCAGACCGCCGCGCCGGGCAGGTCCCGCACCGAGTCGGCCGGGGTGGCCACCACGGCGCCACGGGTCAGCACCACCAGCGTCGTGTCGGCCAGGGCGTCGCTCTCCAGCCAGGAGCGCACCACGGCCAGGACCCGGGCGGTGACCGTACGGACGAGGTCGGGCAGGTCGCCCTCCGGCGTACCGGCGTGGACCGGGAGGACCAGCGCGCGGGGCGCCTCGACCGATCCGGCCGAGACCGCCGCGGTCAGTTCGTCGACGCCCGGGAACACCGGCGTGGCCAGGCCCGCCGGGGCGTCCCCGTCGCCGAGCAGCGCCCAGCCGGCGACGTCCCGCGCCGGGGTGACCGGCTCGGGCTGCCACGTCACCTCGAACAGCGACCGCTCCGCGGTCTCCGCGCCGGTGGTGGCGGTCATCTCCCGCAGGGCGAGTGACTCGACGGACACCACCGGCGCGCCGGACTCGTCGCCGGCCACCAGTCGCACGCGCGAGCCCGCCCGGGTCAGCCGTACCCGCAGCGCCCTGGCGCCGGACGCGTGCACCTGCACGCCCTCGAACGCGAACGGCACGCGCGGTCCGCCGGTCCGCTCGGTCAGCAGCAGCCCGACGGGGTGCAGTGCGGCGTCCAGCAGCGCCGGGTGCACGGCGAAGGCGGCGGCGTCGCCGGCCGCCTCGTCCGGCAGGGCGACCTCGGCGTACGCCTCGTCGCCGGCGGTCCACAGCCGCCGCAGGCCCCGGAACGCCGGCCCGTAGGCCAGGCCGTGCTCCGCGAGCGCCGGGTACCAGCCGACGAGGTCCACCTCGGTGCCCCCGGTGGGCGGCCAGGGGCCCACGGTCGGCTCGTCGGCGGCCTGCTCCAGCAGGCCGTCGGCGTGCCGCGTCCACGCGTCCTCGGGGTCGCCGTCGGGCTGCGAGTGCACCGTCACGGGCCGGGCGCCGGAGCCGTCGGCCGCGCCGACGCGCACCTGCACGCGGACCGCGCCCGAGTTCGGCAGCACCAGCGGCGCGGCGACGGTCAGCTCCCGGACCCGGGAGGCGCCGACCTCGTCGCCGGCGCGTACCGCGAGTTCGACCAGGGCGGTGCCCGGCAGCACCAGCGCGCCGCCGACCACGTGGTCCGCCAGCCAGGGGTGCGTCGACGCCGACAGCCGGCCGGTCAGCACGACCTCGTCGTCGCCGGCGAGGCGCACCGCCGCGCCGAGCAGTCCGTGTCCGGCCGCGCCCAGCCCCGCGCCCGACACGTCGCCGGCCGCGGAGCGGTCGACCGCCGGCCAGAACCGGTCCCGCTGGAAGGCGTACGTGGGCAGGTCGACCGGGGCGGCGCCGGAGCCGGCGAACACCCGCGCCCAGTCGACGGGCACACCGGCGACGTGCAGATCGCCGAGGTTGGCCAGCAGCTGGTGCGGCCCGTTCTCGTCGCGGCGCAACGAGCCCACCACCACGCCCACGCCGGTGGCCCGGTCGAGGGAGTCCTGGACGGCCACCTTGAGCACGGGGTGCGGGCTGACCTCGACGAAGGCCCGGAAGCCCTGGTCGATCAGCTGGTCCACGACCGGCGCGAGCCGGACGGTCTCACGCAGGTTGCGGTACCAGTAGTCCGCGTCGAGTTCGGCGGTGTCGATCAGCCCGCCGGTGACGGTGGAGTGGAAGGCCACGGTGGTGGACCGCGGGTCGACGGTGCCGAACCCGGTGATCACGTCGTCGCGGATCGCGTCGACGTGGCCGCTGTGGGCCGCGAAGTCGACGGCGACCCGCCGGGCGCGGATGCCGCGCTCGGCGCAGTGCGCGAGCAGCTCGGCGACCGACGACGAGTCGCCGGCCACCACGGTCACGGCGGCGCCGTTGAGGGCGCCGACGGAGAGGCTCCCCCGCCACGGCGCGATGAGCTGCTCGGTGTCGGCGGCCGGGAGCGGGACGGAGACCATGCCGCCCCGGCCGGCGATCGCCAGCAGGCCGCGGCTGCGCGCCACGACGAGCCGCGCCGCGTCGGCGAGGGTCAGCGCGCCGGCGACGCAGGCGGCGGCGAGCTCCCCCTGCGAGTGCCCGACGACGGCGGCCGGTTCGATGCCGCACGAGCGCCAGAGCTGCGCGAGGGACACCATGACGGAGAAGAGCACGGGCTGGACCACGTCCACCCGGTCCAGGGGCGGCGCACCGGGCGCCTCCCGCAGCACGTCCTCGAGGGACCAGTCCACCAGCCGGGACAGTTCCTCGGCGCACTCCCCCATCCGCTGCCGGAAGACCGGCGAGGTCTCCAGCAGGTCCAGCGCCATCCCCTTCCACTGGGAGCCCTGGCCGGGGAAGACGAAGACGACCTTCGGCGCGGCGTCAACGCCGGCCGGCGAGCTGTCGGCGGAGGCCAGGGCGGCCAGTCGGGTGACCGCGTCGTCGCGGTCGGCGGCCACGACGACCGCGCGGTACGGGTGGTGGGCCCGCTGGGTGGCCAGGGAGAACCCGAGGTCGAGCGGCTCCGGCGCGGCGTCGCCGGCGAGCAGCTCGCCGAGGCGGGCGGCCTGCGCCCGGAGCGCGAGAGGGCTCCTGCCGGACACCGGCAGGGGCACGGCGGCAGGCCCGACCAGGCCGGGAAGGTCCCCGGCCGGCGGGGGCGCCGCCGGGGCCGCCTCGTCGGGCGCCTGCTCGATGATGGTGTGCGCGTTGGTGCCGCTGATGCCGAACGACGACACCGCCGCCCGGCGCGGCCGCTCCACCGCCGGCCACGGCCGCGCGTCGGTGAGCAGGGCGACCGCCCCGGTGCTCCAGTCGACGTGGGGGGACGGCTCGTCCACGTGCAGGGTCGGCGGCAGCATGCCGTGCCGCATCGCCAGCACCATCTTGATCACGCCGGCCACACCCGCCGCGGCCTGCGAGTGACCGATGTTGGACTTGATGGAGCCGAGCCAGAGCGGCTCCCCGCCGGCGCGGTCCTGCCCGTAGGTGGCCAGCACCGCCTGCGCCTCGATGGGGTCGCCGAGGGTGGTGCCGGTGCCGTGCGCCTCGACGGCGTCCACGTCGGCCGGGGTCAGCCGCGCGTTCTCCAGGGCCTGCCGGATCACCCGCTGTTGCGACGGGCCGTTCGGGGCGGTCAGCCCGTTGGACGCGCCGTCCTGGTTGATCGCGGAGCCACGCACCACCGCGAGCACCCGGTGCCCGTTGCGCCGGGCGTCGGACAGGCGCTCCACCAGCAGCATTCCCACGCCCTCGGACCAGCCGGTGCCGTCCGCGCCGGCGGCGAACGCCTTGCACCGCCCGTCCGGGGCGAGCCCGCCCTGCCGGGAGAACTCGGAGAACATGCCGGGCTGCGCCATCAGCGCCACCCCGCCGGCCAGCGCCATGTCGCACTCGCCGCCACGCAGCGCCTGGGCGGCGAGGTGCAGCGCCACGAGGGACGAGGAGCAGGCGGTGTCGACGGTGACCGCCGGGCCTTCGAGGCCGAACGTGTAGGCGACCCGCCCGGAGGCGACGCTGCCCGCCGTTCCGGTCAGCAGGTGCCCCTCGAGGCCGTCCAGGTCGTCGCGTCCGCTGGTGGCGTAGCCGGAGGAGGCGGCCCCGATGAAGACACCGGTGGCGGTGCCGCTGAGCGTGGCGGGGTCGATGCGGGCGTACTCGAAGCTCTCCCAGGCGGTCTCCAGCAGCAGCCGCTGCTGCGGGTCCATGGCGAGGGCCTCGCGGGGGCTGATGTTGAAGAAGCCGGCGTCGAAGTCGGCCGCGTCGTAGAGGAAGCCGCCCTGGTGGGTGACGGTGCCGCCCGCCTGGTCGCCGTCCGTGCCGTACAGCCGGTCGAGGTCCCAGCCGCGGTCGGTGGGGAACTCGCCGATCGCGTCGGCCCCGGAGGTGACGAGCTGCCACAGCTGCTCGGGGGTGGCGACGCCGCCGGGGTAGCGGCAGGCCATGCCGATGATGGCGATGGGCTCGTCGGCGTCGGCGGTGACGACGGTGCGGACCGTGGGGCCGGCCCCGGTGGACTGGCCGAGCTGTTGGAACAGGTGGTCGGCCAGCCGGGCGGGGGTGGGGTGGTCGAAGGCCAGCGTGGCGGTCAGCCGCAGCCCGGTGGCGGCGCCGAGCCGGTTGCGCAGCTCCACCGAGGTCAGCGAGTCGAACCCGAGGTCCTTGAAGGCCCGCGCGGCGGGGACCGCCTGCGCCGAGGCGTGCCCCAGCACCGTGGCGGCCTGGCCGCAGACCAGGTCGACCAGGGCCTGCCGGGCGTCCGCCTCGGACAGGCCGCCGAGCCGGTCCCGCCACGACGTACCGGCGGTCGGCTGGTCGGTGGCCGTGCGGCGCCGGCCGCCGCCGCGCAGCAGGTGCCGCATCAGCGGCGGTACGTGGCTCGCCTCGCCGGTGACGTGGAGCCGGGCCGCGACGACGACCGGTTGGACCGCCGGCAGGGCGGCGTCGAAGAGTTCGGCGCCCTCGGCCGGGGAAAGCCGGCTCATCCCGACCCGCCGCAGCCGCTGCTGGTCGTCGCCGTCGAGGTGCGCGGTCATCGTGCTGTCGGTGGCCCACATGCCCCAGGCGAGGCTGGTGGCGGGCAGCCCCTGCTGCCGGCGGTGCTGCGCGAGGGCGTCGAGGAACGCGTTGGCCGCCGCGTAGTTGCCCTGCCCCGGCGAGCCGAGGGTGGCCGCCACCGAGGAGAACAGCACGAACGCCGACAGGTCCAGGTGCGCGGTCGCCTCGTGCAGCGCCCACCCGGCGTCCACCTTCGGCACCAGCACCGTACGTAGGGCGGACTCGTCCAACGAACCGATGGTCGCGTCGGCGATCACGCCGGCGGTGTGCACCACCGCCGTCAGCGGGTACGCGGGGTCGATCCCGGCGATCAGCTCACTGACCTGCGCGGGGTCGCTGACGTCGACGGCAACGGCGGTGACGTCGGCGCCCGCGTCGGTCAACTCCCGGACCAGGGTGGCGTAGTCGTCGTCGCCGTCGCGGCCGGGTGCGCGGCGGGAGGCCAGCAGCAGGCGGCGGGCCTGGCCGGTGGTGACGAGGTGCCGCGCGAGTACGCCGGCCAGGGTTCCGGCCGCGCCGGTGACCAGCACGGTGCCGTCGGGGTCCACGGGCGCGGGGATGCGCAGGACGACCTTGCCGACGTGGCGGGCCTGGCTGACGTGCCGCAGCGCCTGCCGGGCCTGGCGCACGTCCCAGGCCCGTACGGGCAGCGGCCGCAGCGCGCCCCGCGCGAACAGGTCGAGGATCTCGGTCAGCATCTCGCCGATGCGGGTGCTGCCCGCCTCGTTGAGGTCGAACGCGCGGTAGGCCACGCCGGGGTGCTCGGCGGCGACCGTCTCCGCATCGCGCACGTCGGCCTTGCCCATCTCCACGAACCGGCCGCCGCGCGGCAGCAGCCGCAGCGACGCGTCGACGAACTCACCGGCCAACGCGTCGAGCACCACGTCCACGCCGGCACCGCCGGTGACCACACCGAAGACCTGCTCGAACTCCGTGGTCCGCGACGACGCGATCCGCTCCTCGGCCACCCCCAGGCCCCGCAGCACCCCCCACTTGCCGGGGCTGGCGGTGGCGTGGACGGTGGCGCCGAGGTGGTGGGCGAGCTGGATGGCGGCCATGCCCACGCCACCCGCGCCGTTGTGGATCAGCACCGACTCACCGGCCCGCAGGCCGGCCAGGTCGCGCAGCGCGTAGTACGCGGTCAGGAAGACCAGGGGGACGGAGGCCGCCTGGGTGAAGCTCCAGCCGGCGGGCATTTTGGCGACGCGCTCCCGGTGGGCGACCGCCTGCGGGCTGAACCCGAGTTCGAACATGCCCATCACCCGGTCGCCGGGCGCCAGGTCGGTCACGCCGGGACCGACCTCGACCACGACGCCCGCGCCCTCGCTGCCCATCACGGCCGCCGGATCCGGGTACATGCCCAGGCCGATCAGCACGTCGCGGAAGTTCACGCCGGCCGCGCGCACCGCGATGCGCACCTGGCCCGCGCCCAACTCCACGGGCGTGGCCCGAACCGGCCCGATCCCGTCCAGGGTGCCGGGAGTGACGGGGGCGAGGTGCCACGGTCCGGGCGGCGGCGTCAGCTCGTCGCCCACGGGCCGTGCCAGCCTCGGCACGAGGGTCCGCTCGCCCCGCACCGCGAGCTGCCCGCCGGAGGCCGACGGGTCGACCGCCGCCCCGGCCAGCACGGCGAGGGTCGCGGGGGTCAGTTCGCCGTCGACGTCGGCGAGGACGATCCGCCCCGGGTGCTCCGACTGCGCCGAGCGCAGCAGGCCCCAGACCGCGGCGGCCGCCAGGTCGGTGACCTGGTCGTCGTCTGCGGCGGCCACCGCGCCGCGGGTCACCACCACGAGCTTCGTGTCCGCCAGCGCCTCGGCGGCGAGCCAGGAGCGCAGCGCGTCCAGGACGGAGCCGGTGACCGCCCGTACGGCCTGCGGCACGGCGGCGTCGGGTTCGCCGGCCGGCACCGTCAGCAGCACCCGCCGGGCCGTCGCCCCGCCCGCCGCCAGCGCCGCCACGTCGGCGAAGACCGGCAGCTGCGGCAGCGCGTCCGTGGCCGGTCGGCCCAGCGCCGTCCACCCCGCGAGGTCGTCGACGCCCTCGATCTGCTCGGCCTGCCAGGTCACCTCGTACAGCGACCGGGCGGCGGCGCCGCGGCTCGACGTCGGGGTCATCTCCCGCAGCACCAGGGAGTCCACCGACACCACCGGCGCGCCCGAGCCGTCGCAGGCCACCAGCCGCACCCCGGAGCCGTCCCGGGTCAGCCGCACCCGCAGCGTCCTGGCGCCCGAGGCGTGCACCTGCACGCCCTCGAACGCGAACGGCACGCGGGGCCCGCCCGCCGGCTCCGACGCCAGCAGCAGGGCCACCGGGTGCAGCGCGGCGTCCAGCAGCGCCGGGTGCACCCCGAACGCGCTCGCGTCCCCGGCCACGCCGTCCGGCAGCGCCACCTCGGCGTACGCCTCGTCGCCGGCCGTCCAGGCGCGCCGCACGCCCTGGAACACCGGGCCGTACGACAGGCCGTGCTCCGCCAGCGCCGGGTACCACCCGCTCAGGTCCACCTCGGCGGCGCCCGGAGGCGGCCACGCGCCGACGCCCGGCTCGTCGACCGACACCGGTTCGAGCAGGCCCTCGGTGTGCCGCGTCCACTCGGTGTCGTCGTCGTCCTCCTGCTGGGAGTAGACGGACACCGAGCGGACCGCGGCGTCGTCGGCCGCGCCCACGCGCACCTGGACGCGGACCGCGCCGGACTCGGGCAGCACCAGCGGCGCCGCCACGGTCAGCTCCCGTACCCGCGACGCGCCCACCTCGTCGCCGGCGCGCACCGCCAGCTCCACCAGCGCCGTGCCCGGCACCACCACGGCGTCGCCGACGACGTGGTCCGCCAGCCACGGGTGCGTCGACACCGACAACCGGCCGGTCAGCACCACCTCGTCGTCGCCGGCGAGACGCACCGCCGCGCCGAGCAGCGGATGCCCCGCCACGCCGAGGCCGGCGCCCGACACGTCGCCGACCCGCCACGGCAGCACCTCGGGCCAGAACCGCTCCCGCTGGAAGGCGTACGTGGGCAGGTCCACCCGGGCGGCGCCGGTGTCGGCGAACCACTCCTGCCAGGCGACCGGCACGCCGTGCACGTGCAGCTCGGCCAGCGCCGCCAGCAGCGCCTGCGCCTCCGGCCGGTCCCGACGCTGGGCGGCGACGGCCAGCACGTCGTCGTCGGGCAGGACGTCCGCCACCATCGCGGTCAGTACGCTCTGCGGGCCGATCTCCAGGAACGTGTCGACCCCGGCGTCGCGCAGGGCGGCGACCCCGTCGGCGTGGCGGACGGCCTCGCGGACGTGCCGCACCCAGTACTCGGGGGTACGGATCTCGTCGGCGTCGGCGAGCGCCCCGGTCAGGTTCGACACGATCGGCAGCGTGGGGGCGGCGAAGGCCAGCCGCTCGACGATGCCGCGGAAGCGCTCCAGCACCGGCTCCATCAGCGGGCTGTGGAACGCGTGGCTCACCGTCAGCCGGCGGGTACGCACGCCCCGGTCGCGCCAGACCCGCTCGACCTCGTCGAGGGCGTCGACGGCGCCGGAGACCACGACCGACGTCGGGCCGTTCACGGCCGCGACGCCGACCCGGTCGGTCAGCCCGGCGATCGACTCCGCCACCGCCGCCTCGTCGGCGGCCACGGCGAGCATCCCGCCGCCGTCGGGCAGCGACTGCATCAGCCGGCCCCGCGCGGCCACGAGCAGGCAGGCGTCCTGGAGGGACAGCACCCCGGCCACGTGCGCGGCGGCGATCTCGCCGATCGAGTGCCCGCCCACGAAGTCCGGCGCGACGCCGAGCGACTCGACCAGCCGGAACAGCGCCACCTCGACGGCGAAGAGACCGGCCTGGGTGAACACGGTCTGGTCCAGCAGCTCCGCCTCGGCGGAGCCCTCGGGCGCGAACAGCACCTCCTTGAGCGGGCGCGGCAGCACCCGGTCCAGGTGCCCGCACGCCTCGTCGAGGGCGGCGGCGAAGACGGGGAACTCGCCGTACAGCTCCCGGCCCATGCCGGCGCGCTGCGCGCCCTGGCCGGAGAAGAGCACCGCCAGCGGACCCCGGTCCCCGGCCTGGCCCGTGACGACCGTGCCCGACGACTCCCCCGCCGCCAGGGCCGCCAGGCCCGCCAGCAGGCCCGCCCGGTCGTCGGCGAGCACCACCGCGCGCCGGTCGAGCGCCGAGCGGGACACCACCGACGACCACGCCACGTCGAGCGGGCGCGGCTCCTCGTCGTCGGCGAGCCAGCGGGCCCACCGGTCGGCCTGGGCGGAGAGCGCGGCCGGCTGCGCGGCGGAGAGCAGCACCGGCGCGACGGCGCGAGGGCGGTACGGGGCGGCCTCCTCGTCGGCCGGGTCGGGGGCCGGCGCCTGCTCCAGGATCAGGTGGGCGTTCGTGCCGCTCATGCCGAAGGACGACACGCCGGCCCTGCGGACGTGGTCGCCGCCCGCCCACGGGCGCGCCTCGTCGAGCAGGGACACGGCCCCGGTCGACCAGTCGACGTGCGGGGACGGCCGGTCCACGTGCAGGGTGGGCGGCAGCACGCCGTGCCGCATCGCCATCACCATCTTGATGACGCCGCCGGCGCCGGCCGCGGCCTGCGGGTGACCGATGTTCGACTTCAGCGACCCCAGCCACAGCGGCCGGTCGGCGGGCCGTCCCTGGCCGTACGTGGCGAGCAGCGCCTGCGCCTCGATCGGGTCGCCGAGCCGGGTGCCCGTGCCGTGGGCCTCGACGGCGTCCACGTCGGCCGGGGTGAGGCGGGCGTTCTCCAGCGCCTGCCGGATGACCCGCTGCTGCGAGGGACCGTTGGGGGCGGTCAGGCCGCTGCTGGCGCCGTCCTGGTTCACGGCGCTGCCCCGGATCACCGCCAGGACGGGGTGCCCGTTGCGTCGGGCGTCGGAGAGCTTCTCGACGAGCAGCATCGCGACGCCCTCGGACCAGCCGGTCCCGTCGGCGTCGGCGGAGAACGCCTTGCACCGCCCGTCGGAGGCGAGCCCCCGCTGGCGGGAGAACTCGACGAAGGCGCCGGGGGTGGCCAGCACGGTGACGCCGCCGGCCACGGCGAGGGAGCACTCGCCGTCGCGCAGGGCCTGACCGGCCAGGTGCAGGGCGACCAGCGAGGAGGAGCAGGCGGTGTCGATCGTGACGGCCGGCCCCTCCAGCCCGAAGGAGTACGCCAGCCGGCCGGACATGACGCTCGCGGCCGTGCCGGTGAGAACGTAGCCCTCCGTGCCCTCGGGCAGTTGCCGCAGCACGGACGTGTAGTCCTGCCCGGCGGTGCCGACGAACACCCCGGTACGGCTGCCCCGCACCGACGTGGCGTCGATGCCGGCCCGCTCGAAGACCTCCCAGGTCACCTCGAGCAGGAGCCGCTGCTGCGGGTCCATGGCCAGCGCCTCGCGCGGCGAGATGCCGAACAGGGCCGGGTCGAACAGGCCGGCGTCGCGCAGAAAGCCGCCGCGGTTGCTGTAGGTGGTGCCGGGGTGGTCCGGGTCGGGGTCGTAGAGTCCGTCGAGGTCCCAGCCCCGGTCGTCGGGGAAGGTGCCGGTGGCGTCCACGCCGCCCGCGACGAGGTCCCAGAGGTCCTCCGGCGAGGCGACCCCGCCGGGGAACCGGCAGGCCATGCCGACGATCGCGATCGGCTCGGCGTCCTCGTTCTCCAGCTCGGTCAGGCGCCGGCGCGCCAGGCGGAGCTCGGAGGTCACCCACTTCAGGTGTTCGAGGAGCTTGTCTTCGTCCGCCATGACCCACCCGCCCAGAGCTTGCTATCGATCGGAATCTGCCGATTCGTTGACCACACCACCGCCGACGGACCGGCCTCGTGCACAGGTGGGTGGGAGACACGGCCGCTCGGCCACGAACCCGACACCTGTTCCTGATTCCGGTTGTCGTGCCTGCTCAGGCGCCCGCCACGCCGGGCCGTCCCGCCGACACATGCCCGCCACCGTGACTGGACGGTACTGAGCGCCCATCACGCGCCCAACCCCTAGAGAACCCCTGATCGACTGGCCCGTGAGGGCCGTCGCGGCTGGTCCCGGACGAAGCGGGGACCAGCATCGCGACGGCCGTTCAGGCGGGCTGTCCGGTGACCGCCGGCAGGATGCGGCGCAGCCGTCCGGGCGGCGTCGAGCGGCGGCGCCACTCCCGTGGGTAGCCGACCGAGACCTCCTCGAACCGGACCCCGTCGTACCAGGTGGTGCGCGGGATGTGCAGGTGGCCGTAGACGGCGACGCGGGCGTCGAAACGGACGTGCCAGTCCGCCGTGGCCTCGGTGCCGCACCACTGGGCGAACTCCGGGTACCGCAGGATCCGGGTGGGTTCCCGCACGAGCGGGAAGTGGTTGACCAGGACGGTGGGCAGCCCGTCGCGTTCCGCGGTCAGCCGGCGCTCGGTCAGGGCCAGCCGCGCCCGGCACCAGGCGTCCCGCGTCGGGTACGGGTCCGGATGCAGCAGGATCTCGTCGGTGCAGACCACGCCGACCTCGTGGGCCCGCGCCAGGGCCTGCTCCTTCGTGTACGTCCCCGCCGGCCGGAAGCTGTAGTCGTAGAGCAGGAACAGCGGCGCGATGAGGACCGGGTCGTCGCCCTGCGGGTCCCACACGGGGTACGGGTCCTCCGGGGTGACCACCCCGAGCCCTCGGCAGAGCTGCACCATGTGCTGGTAGCGCGCGTCCCCGCGCAGCTGCACCGGGTCCTCGCGGGGCGTCCACAGCTCGTGGTTGCCGGGGGCCCAGATCACCTTGGCGAACCGGCGGCTGAGCAGTCCCAGCGCCCACTCGATGTCGGCGACGAACTCGCCGACGTCCCCGGCGACGATGAGCCAGTCGCCGTCCCGCTCCGGCCGCAGCCGCTCGACGATGGCCTTGTTCTCCGCGTGGACCACGTGCAGGTCACTGATGGCGAGCAACTGAGGCAGGCCGGATCCGGCCATGCGGACCTCCCGTCCATCCGGGGTACCGCACGCACCCACATCCGCACCGCTCGCTGCCGGTGGGCATGGCGAGACGGCCTGACGGGCTCCGACCCTACGGAGCCGGGTCCACGCAGGCACACCCCTAGACGGGCCGCGCGGACCCCTAGGCGGCCGTGACCTGGCCGACGCCGGTCAGGTCACGGCTTTCCGTGCCGTCGGGGACTCCTCACGTCCGGTCAGGACTTGCCGAACTCGCGCTGGATGATGTCGAACAACTCCTCCCGGCTCGCCGACTCCAACTCCTGCCCGGCGGCCGGCGCCGGCGCGACGGCGGCGGGTCGCCCCCGCCACCTGGCCACCAGGTCCTCCAGCCGGCCGATGACCGCGTCGTCGACCTGGTCGCCGGGCAGGCCGCCGAGGAGCTGGTCGAGGCGCTCGATCTCCGCCACGATCGGCAACGCCGGCTGCTCGGGCGCCAGCTCGGCCCGCAGGTGCCCGGCGAGCGCGTTCGGGGTGGGGTGGTCGAAGACGAGGGTGGCGGGCAGCCCGATGCCCGTCTCGGCGGTCAGCCGGTTGCGCAGCTCGACCGCCGTGAGCGAGTCGAAGCCCAGTTCGAGGAAGCCACGGCTGGGCCTGATCCCGCTCGGTGTGGCGTGGCCGAGCACCGCCGCGGCGGTGCCGCGGACCAGGTCGAGCAGGATCCGGTCGCGCTCCGGCCCGGAGGCGGCGGCCAGCCGCTCGCGCAGCGCCGTCGCCGCGCCCCGGTCCTCGCGGGTCGGGGCGTCCTCGCCCTGCCCGGGCTGCGCTTCGGGGATTTCGGTGAACAGTCGAGACGGCCGCAACGCCGTAAACGACGGCACAAACCGATCCCACCGCACATC
>NZ_JBQHDF010000029.1:0-36571 GCF_052068495.1 Micromonospora sp. SD12
ACCGACCCGGAGTACTCGACGATGGCGTTCCTGAAGGGTCTGAAGCAGGTCGACGGGTGGCAGGACATGCCGCTGACTGAGGCCGCGCAGACGGTGCAGGTGTCGGCGTACCCGGATCACTACGCGCAGTGGGAGCAGATGGCCGCCGACCTGGTGGCCGAGCACTGGAACGGCTGACCCGAGCAGTGTGAACGACTGCCGCTGGCCGGCACCCCACCCGGGGTGCCGGCCAGACGCATGCCCGGCAGCCGGCAGTAGCCGGGAGCCCCGCAGATGCCGGGTGTCGGCGGGTGCCGGGTGCCCGCCAGTGCCGGGGTGCCCGCAGGTGGTGGGCGAGCGGCGGCTCGGTGTCGTGGCCGGGCGTACAGTCGGGCGGTGGAGCGCACCGAGAAGATGCCCGCGGAGACCCGACCACCTGGTGTGGCCACGGCCGATCCCGGCAGCGTCCTGCTGCCGGGGCACGACGTGCCGCTGGGTCGCTACACCACCGTTCGCCGGCTGCTCCCGCAGCGGCAGCGGCGGATGGTCGGGGCCTGGTGCTTCGTGGACCACTTCGGCCCGGACGACGTGGCCGAGCGGCCCGGCATGGAGGTGCCGCCGCACCCGCACACCGGCCTGCAGACCGTGACCTGGCTGCTCGACGGGGAGATCCTGCACCGCGACAGCCTGGGCAACGTCCAGCCCATCCGCCCCGGCCAGCTCAACGTGATGACCTCGGGGCACGGCATCGCCCACTCGGAGCGGTCGCCCGAGCGGCATCCGCCGCTGATGCACGGCGTACAGCTCTGGGTGGCGCTGCCGGACCCGGCCCGCGCCGGGGCCGCCGACTTCGCCCACCACGCCGACCTGCCGCGCTGGCGCGACGGCGAGCTGGACGTGACCCTGCTGGTCGGTGAGCTGGCGGGCGAGCGGTCCCCGGCGCGGACGTACACCCCGCTGCTGGGGGCCCAGCTGGAGCTGCGCGGGCCCGCGCCGGCCATGTTGCCGCTGCGCCCCGACTTCGAGTACGGGCTGCTGGCCATGTCCGGCGCCGCCGAGGTCGACGGGGTGCGCTTCGCCCCCGGGGCGCTGCTCTACCTCGGCACCGGTCGGGAGCGCCTCACCGTGACGGGCGAGCCGGGGAGCCGCCTGCTGCTGCTCGGCGGGGCCCCGTTCGAGGAACCGCTGGTGATGTGGTGGAACTTCGTGGGCCGTTCGCACGAGGAGGTGGCAGCCGCCCGGGAGGACTGGATGGCCGGGCGGCGCTTCGGCGTCGTCGCCGACGATCCCGCCCCGCCGTTGCCCGCACCGGCGTTGCCCACCACCCGGCTCAAGGCGCGCGACCGCAGCGGCGGCCTGCACGGCTGAGTTGGGCAGGCGTGGCCCGGCGCGGCGTGGGTAGTCGCCGGCATGCCGACCACAGCCACCTCCCACGTCGAGGACAGGAAACGTCTGGTGCGCCGGCTCGCCGGCAGCGGGCGCGGCTTCGCCGAGCAGTACGGCTTTCGGGTGATCAACAACCCGTCGAGCCTGTTCCAGGTGCTCTGCCTCGCCGTGCTGCTGGCCCGCCGGGGCGACTTCCGGCGCGCCGTGGACAGCGCGCACGCCCTGCCCGCCGCGGGCTGGGACAGCGCCGCCCGGCTGGCCCGTTCCCTGCACGCCGACCGGGTACGCGTGCTGCGCGACAGCGGCCAACGCGGCGACGTCGACGCGCTCGCCGACACCCTCGGCGACCTGGCGCGGGCCGTCGTCGAGCGCTACCGGGGCGACCTGCGCCGGCTGCGCGCGGTGGCCCACCACGACCCGGCCCGGGAGCGGGAGCTGCTCACCGAGCTGCCCGGGGTCGACGCCACGGTGGTCGACCTCTTCCTGCGCGAGGCCCAGGCGCTGTGGCGGGAGGTGGCGCCGGTGGCCGACCGCAGGGCGCTGGCCGCGGCCCGCCGGCTGGGGCTGGCCGCTCCGCCGACGACCTGGCGAGCCTCGCCGGCAGCGGCGAGTCCGAGCGCCTGGCCTGGCTGGTGGGGGCGCTGGCCCGGGTCGACCTGGAGAAGCGGTACGCGGAGTTGGCTGCCTGACCTGCGGGTGGGCTGGCCCACACTTACTTCGTAATCAGCCGAACGGATGATGTTTCATCGTATGATGGTCGCGGCACTGATGCCCGCCCGGTTCGGGCGTACATCGACCGCCTGGTGGTCGCGGCCCGGTTCGGGCCCGACCGGCCACCGGACAGGTTCTGCGTGGCGCCCCGGTCGCGGTTCGCGACGGGGGCGCCCGCCTGTCCGGCACCCCCGCGTCCCGCCCGGGGTCGACCGGGCCGCCGGCTCACCTCGCCAGGCCCGCCAGCAGGTTCACCGTGACCGCGATGATGAACGCCCCGAACAGGTACGACACCATCGAGTGCCGCAGCGCCGTACGGCGCATCTGGTTGCTGGTCAGCGCCGTGTCGGAGACCTGGAAGGTCGTCCCGACGGTGAACGCCACGTAGGCGAAGTCCGAGTAGCGGGGCGGCTCGGCCTGGTTGAAGTCGATCCCACCGTCCGGCCCCGTGTAGTAGATCCGCGCGTACCGGGCGGCGAAGACGGTGTGCACCACCAGCCAGGACAGCAGCACGCTCAGCACGGCCAGCCCGCCGTGGGCGTTGCGGGCGGGCGTGGCGGGCGCCCCGTGCGTACGGGTCACCACGACGCCGACGGCCAGCAGGCTGGCCAGGCAGGCGGCGAGCAGCAGCGCGTCACGCGCCGCCCGGTTCGGGTCCTCGTACACGGCCACCTGGGCCGTGCGCCGCGCGTCCATCGGCCACAGCTTGTGCCAGACCAGCACCAGCCAGCTCAGCGAGGCGGCGTCCCAGCCGGCCAGCGGCGCCAGCGCCGGCGTGGCGGCCAGCGCGGCGAGCCCGCCGACCGCCAGGCCGACCACGCCCATCACGGTGAGCTGGACGGCGGCCGGCGTGTGCCCGACCGGCCGACGGGCCGTCATCCGGCACCGGCGCGGACCGGCCGCGTCGGCTTCCGTACGCGCGGCGGCGGTGACCAGCCGCGCTCCGGCCCCGGCGAGGGCGCGCTCGGTCGGGTCGGGGACGCGCTCGCCGCGGGCGACCGCCGCGACGAGCCGCTGGCCCGCGACGGCAAGGCTCAGATGCCGCGCAGGTGCTGCGACACGCGCTGGTGCCGCTTGTCCCGGGCCTGCTCCGCCCGTTGGGCGGGGCCGACCTCGGGTGCCGCCTCGATGCCCGCCGAGCGGGCCACCTCGTTGCCGTTGGCGTAGTCGACCGGCGGCAGGGCCCGCAACGCGCGCAGCACGTCCGGCGGGGCGCCTTCCCGTTCGGCCTCGCGTACCACGTCGTCCTTCTCGGCCGGGTAGTCCAGGCTCGACAGGTACTGCAGCACGTCGGCGTAACTCGCCATGGTGTCGGCTCCTCCGGGGCATCGATCGGGTCACGACCGGCGGCGGTTACCCGCCCGGGCGACCGTCACGCGCCGCCCGGCGCGCAAATCCCCGCCGTTTCCCCGCCCCGCCGGCGGGTACGCGCAGGCCCCGACCAGCCCGAAGGAGCCCGGATGAACTACGACACCTTCGTCGACCAGGTCGCCCAGCGCACCCGTACCTCCTCGGAGCAGGCGGTGGCGCTGACCCGGGCGACGCTGGAGACCCTCGCCGAGCGGCTGACCGGCGGGGAGGTGCTGGACCTGGCCGCCCAGTTGCCCAAGCCGTTGCAGCTCGTGTTGAAGCCGAGCCCACGCACCGAGTCGGCGGAGCGGTTCGGCGCGGCCGAGTTCGTCGCCCGCGTCGCCGTGCGGGCCGACGTGACCGAGCCCGCCGCGCGCGACGCCGCCCGGGCGGTCTTCGTGACCCTGCGCGAGGCGATCAGCGGCGGCGAGTTCGACGACGTGGTGGTCCAGCTCCCACGCGACTTTCGGGACATGGTCGAGCCCGCCATGGCGCCGGGCGCCACCCTGCGCCGTTCCTGACCCGCCGGCTGTTCGTCGGCGACACCGTCGCCCACCTGACCACCGAGGAACCACCGGCACGACGCCGACAGGCTCCCGTCGGCGGTCAGGCGACGGCGCCGGCGGCGCGCAGGGCGGCCACCCGCCCCGCGTCGAAGCCCGCCTCGGCCAGCACCTCGTCGGTGTGTTCGCCCGGCTGCGGCGGCGGGCGGCGCAGCGCGGTGGGGGTGCCCGAGAAACGGGGCGCCGGGGCCGGCTGGGTGACCCCGTCCCGCTGGACGAAGGTGCCCCGCGCCGCCAGGTGCGGGTGCTCCGGTGCCTCCCGCCAGTCGAGCACCGGCGCCACGCAGGCGTCCGAGGAGTCCAGCAGCGCCGTCCACTCGTCCCTGGTCCGGGTGCGGAACAGCCGCGCCCACGACCGGCGCAGCGCCGGCCAGTTCGCCGGGTCGGTGCGGTCCAGCGCCTCGTCCGGGGGCAGCGGGAAGCCGGTACGCCGGACGAGCTCGTCGTAGAACCGTGGCTCCAGCGCGCCGACCGCCAGGTACCGGCCGTCGGCGCACTCGTAGGTGTCGTAGAACGGTGCGCCGCCGTCGAGCAGGTTCACCCCGCGCGCGTCCTGCCACATGCCGAGCCGCCGCAGCGCGTGGATCTGGGTGCTGAGCACCGCCACGCCGTCGACGATGGCCGCGTCGACCACCTGTCCCCGCGCGCCGCCGCGCACCGCGTACAGGGCGGAGACCAGGCCGAGGGCGAGCATCATCCCGCCCCCGCCGAAGTCGCCGAGCAGGTTCATCGGCGGCACCGGGCGCTCGCCGGCCCGCCCGATGCCGTGCAGCGCGCCCGTCAGCGCGACGTAGCCGATGTCGTGCCCCGCGTACGGCGCGGCCGGGCCGTCCTGACCCCAGCCGGTCATCCGGCCGTAGACCAGCCGGGGGTTCACCGCGAGGCAGTCCGCCGGGCCGACGCCGAGCCGCTCGGTGACCCCCGGACGGAACCCCTCGATCAGCGCGTCGGCGCCGGCGACCAGGGCCAGCACCACCTCCCGGCCGCCGGGGGACTTCAGGTCCACCCCGACCGAGCGGCGTCCCCGGTTGAGCAGGTCCGGGTGCGCGGTGCCGAACGCCGCCGGGTCCACGTCCGTGGCCCGGTCCACCCGGACCACGTCAGCGCCCAGGTCGGCCAGCATCATCGCGGCGAACGGACCGGGCCCGATGCCGGCCAGCTCGATCACCCGCACGCCGGCCAGCGGGCCGGCCGGGAGGTCCTCCGTCATCGGCACACCATAGGCGAGGCGCGTTTGCCCCGTAAGGGGTCGGGAACCCGCCCGTCGAGACGTGGGAGGTGGCGTGGTCGACGACCGGATCAGGGTGGCCATGCTGCACGGTCCCGGTCGCCCCGACGCCGACGGCGTCAGCGACTACGTGACGCACCTGGTCGAGGCGCTCGACGGCGTCGGCGTCGAGGTGACCCCGGTGCCCGTGCGCCCCGACGGCGACCGGGGACGCTGGCGGGTCGCCACCGGCCGGGCCGCCCGCCGGGTACGGGAGCTGACCCCCGACGTGGTGCACGTGCAGTTCGCCCCGTCGGCGTACCGGTTCTCGGGGCAGGCCGGGCTGCTGCCGTGGCGGCTGCCCCGGCGGGTGCCGCTGGTCACCACCCTGCACGAGTACGGCTGGTGGGCCTGCCCCGGCTGGCTGCCGGGACGGCTCTGGTCGGCGGTGGAGCGGACCCGCTGCTGGGACCGGGAGTCCGGCCGGCTGGTGCCGGCCAGCGCGGCGGTGATCGTCACGAACCCCGGCCACCGGGCCGTGGTGCGCGCCCGTACCGGCCGGGCGGCCACCCACATCCCGATCGCCCCGAACGTCGTCGACCACGTCGGGGCGGCGACGGCGGGGTCCCGCCTGCGGGCGGAGCTGGGCCTGCCCGAGGGTGCGCCGCTGCTGGCCTTCTTCGGCTTCGTGCACCCCGTGAAGGGGCTGCGGTACCTCATCGAGGCCCTGCCCGAGCTGCGGCGCGACCACCCCGACCTGCGGTTGCTGGTGGTCGGCGGGTTCACCTCGCAGGCGCTGCCCGAGCGGGAGGCGCAGGCGTTCCGCGCCGAGCTGACCGGGCTGGCCGACCGCTGCGGGGTGGCCGACGCGGTGACGTTCACCGGGCACCTGCCCGCCGAGCGGGTCTCCGCCGCGCTGCGCGCCGCCGACGTCGCGGTGCTGCCGTTCACCACGGGGGTGAGCACGAAGAGCGGCGCCCTGCTCGCCGCGCTCGCGCACGGCGTACCGACCGCGGTGACGGAGTCCGACGCCGGCGACGACGGCCCGCACCGCAGCGGGGCGGTCGCGGTGATCGGGGCCCGCCGGGACAGCGCCGCGATCGTGCGTACCGTCGGCAGGCTGCTCGCCGACCCGGTGCTGCGCCGCCGGCTCGCCGAGCGCGCGCGGGCCTTCGCCGCCGCGTACTCCTGGCCGAGGGTGGCCGCCGCGCACCGCGACCTCTACGTCCGGACCCTGGGCCGCGCGGATGCCTGAGCGGTACGCGAACATCCTGGTGGTCGACCTGCTCGGCGGGATCGGCGACCTGCTGATGCTGCTGCCGGCGGTGCACGGGCTGGCCCGTCGCAACCCGGGCGCGCGGCTGCGGCTGCTCACCCACGACCCCGGGGCGGAGCTGGTGCGCGCCGACCCGGCGGTCGCCGAGGTGCGCACACCCCCGCACGGCCGGCCGGGCGCCGAGCGGGACGCGGTCGTCGCGGCCCTCGCGGCCACCCGACCCGACCTCGCGGTCAGCACCACTCGCTACGACGGCATCCCCGACCTGCTCGAGGTCGGCGCCGGGCGGGCCGTGACGAACCTGTGGCGCGACCCGCCGCCGCAGCAGCCGGTCGGCGACCGCTACCTGGAGGTCCTCTGCGCCGAAGGGCTGCTCGGCGCGGCCGACCGGAGCGCGCGGCCCCGGGTGTACCTGGCCGGTGCGGCCCGGCGGGCGGGAGAGCGCGCCGTGGCGCGGCTGGTGGGGGAGCCCCTGGCGCCGCCGGTGGTGCTCGTCACCGGTGCCGGAATGGCGGTCAAGCGCTGGCCGCGGGGGCACTGGCGGGGGCTGGCCCGCGCCCTGACCCGGCGCGGGCACCCGGTGCTCACCGTCGGCCCGGTCGATCCCGCCGCGCCGCTCGGGGTGCCGCTTCCCCGGGCCGACCTGCCGACCCTCGCCGGGCAGTTCGCCGCGGTGGGGCGGCGCGGCGGGGTGGTGGTCGGGCCGGACACCGGGCCCGTGCGCCTGGCCGCCGCGGCCGGCGCCGCGACGGTGGCGCTGTTCGGCCCCACCGACGCCCGGCGGTACGGCATGGGCGGCACCGACCTGCAGGGCCTGCCCGGGTGCGCGTACCGGCGTCCCACCGCCATCACCGAGCAGCCCTGCTGGTGGGAGGCGCGCTGCCCGCTCGACGCGGCCGGCCCCGCGTGCATGGCCGACCTCGACGTGGCGGCCGTGCTCGCCGCCGTAACCGCCAGCTGAGCTGGGACGCAAGCCCGCGTCACACGTCGCCGGTGTGATCTGGCGTGCCCCGTTTGCCGAGCCCACGGGCCTGCCCTAACCTTGTCGCGACGAGGGGAGTACTTCCCACGAGCCATCCCGGTCAGTACGGCGTGCCCGGAGCACGCCTCGGGTGGCTGCCCACGAAAAGTGGGTGAAGGAGACCTCGAACATGACAGGGTGTTCGAGGAGGCTCCATGTCCGATTTGCCGTATCTTGCCGCCACCGATCTCCAGTCGGTGGGTACCCCCACGCTGTGGGGCGTCACCATCGCTGCCGTGATCGCCCTGCTCGTGCTGGACTTCCTGGTCACCCGTAAGCCGCACGAGGTGTCGATGCGGGAGGCGCTGGGCTGGTCCGCCTTCTACATCGCCCTGCCGCTGGCCTTCGGCGCCTGGATCTGGTCCCGTTTCGGCTCCAACCAGGGCGTGGAGTACCTCACCGGTTACCTGGTGGAGAAGTCCCTCTCGGTCGACAACCTCTTCGTCTTCATGCTGCTGCTGGCCGCGTTCGCGGTGCCGGCCGAGCTGGCCCAGCGGGCCCTGCTCTACGGCATCACCGGCGCGCTCCTGCTGCGCGCGGTGTTCATCGCCATCGGCGCGGCGGCCCTGCAGACCCTGGACTTCGCCTTCCTGCTCTTCGCGATCATCCTGCTGCTCACGGCGGCGAAGCTGCTGCGCGACGCCGTCACCGGGCACGAGCAGGAAGTCGACATCAGCAAGATGCGTTCGGTGCGGCTGCTGCGCAAGTTCATGCCGGTCACTGAGGACTACCACGGTCCGAGGATGGTCGTGCGGATCGCCGGCCGGCGTACGCTCACCCCGTTCGCCCTCGTGGTGACGGCGCTGCTCGCCACGGACATCGTCTTCGCCGTCGACTCGGTGCCCGCCGTCTACGGCATCACCGAGGACCCGTACCTGGTCTTCGCCACCAACGCGTTCGCCCTGCTGGGGCTGCGCGCGCTCTACTTCGTGCTGCACGCCGCGCTCAGCCGGCTGGTGCACCTCAGCTACGGCCTGGCGATCATCCTGGCGTTCATCGGCGTCAAGCTCGGCCTGCACTGGGCGCACGGCATCTGGCCGGGCGTGCCGGAGATCCCGACCCTCGCCTCCCTGGGCGTCATCATCGGCGTACTGGTGATCGTCACCCTCACCAGCCTGCGGGCCACCAGCAAGGCCGGCGGGGGCGAGAAGGAGATCGTGGTCGAGCGGCGCTGAGGCGTCACCCGTCGCGGTGCGGATCCGTCCGACCGCGCCGTGCCACCCACCCCGGGTGGTACGACTGACGGGTGGGAATCGTGTCACCGGGCTTCCAGGGCCGGCCCCGCTCAGCGGAGCCGGCCCTGCCGCCGGGGCAGTACCTGACGCAGGACTTCCCGGTGCTCTCCGCCGGCCCGACGCCGAGGGTGCCGCTGGAGACGTGGGAGTTCGTCATCTCCACCGAGTCCGGCGCCGAGTTCCGCTGGAGCTGGGACGAGCTGATGGCGCTGCCCCAGGAGACCCCGACGGTCGACATCCACTGCGTGACCCGCTGGTCGAAACGGGACACGGGCTGGCAGGGGGTCTCCCTGGACACGATGCTGGAGGGCGTCGACACCGGCGCCCGGTACGCGCAGGCCCACTCGTACGGCGGCTACACCACGAACCTGCCGCTGGCCGACCTGCGCGGCGGGCGGGCCTGGATCGCGCACCGCTACGACGGCGGACCGCTGCCGGCCGAACACGGCGGCCCGGCCCGGCTGCTCGTGCCGCACCTCTACTTCTGGAAGTCCGCCAAGTGGGTGCGCGGCATCCGCCTCACCACGGAGGACCAGCCCGGATTCTGGGAGACCGCCGGCTACCACGACTACGGGGACCCGTGGCGTGAGCAGCGGTACCAGGGCGATTGACCGCCCCGCTGCGCTGGCGGGTGGCCCGGCTGCGCGAACGCCGGGCGCAGACGCCGACCGCGCACACCCTGGTGCTGGAGGTGCCCGGCTGGCCGGGGCACCTGCCCGGGCAGCACGTCGACGTGCGGCTGACCGCCCCCGACGGCTACCAGGCGGCCCGGTCGTACTCGCTGGCCGGCCCGGCCGAGGTCGACCGGATCGCGCTGACCGTGCAGCGGGTGCCCGACGGCGAGGTGTCGCCGTACCTGATCGACGTCTACGCCGAGGGCGACCCGGTGCAGGTGCGCGGCCCGGTCGGTGGCTGGTTCGTCTGGCATCCGGAGGAGACCGCACCGGTGCTGCTGGTGGCCGGCGGGTCGGGCGTCGTACCGCTGATGGCGATGGTCCGCGCCCGCCGCGCCGCCGGCAGCCGGGTGCCGTTCCGGCTGATCTACTCGGTGCGCACGCCGGCCGACGTGATCTACGCCGACGAGCTGCGCTGCCGGGTCCGCGACGACCCGGGCCTGGACGTCGCCTACGTGTACACCCGCGAAGCCCCGCAGGGCTGGCGGGGCGAGCCGCACCGGATCGGGCTGGCCGACGTCAACAGTCACGGCTGGCCGCCGGAGCTGGAACCCCTCTGCTACGTCTGCGGCCCGACCGGGTTCGTGGAGACGGCGGCGGACCTGCTCGTCGGGCTGGGCCACCAGAGCCGCCGGGTGAAGACCGAACGGTTCGGCCCCACCGGCTGAGCGTCGAGGAGGAACGCCGATGACCGACACGTCGTACCTGGACGGCAACATGCTCGACGGCCCGCTGCGGGAGCTGTTCGCCGTCGACCTGAGCACGGCCGCCGGGCGGTGCGCGCACTGCGGCATGACGGGCCCGCTGGCCCGCCTGCGGGTCTACCCGCACGCGCCCGGCCTCGTCGCCCGCTGCCCGAACTGTGCCGAGGTGATGCTGCGGCTGGTCCGCTCGCCCGAGGACGCCTGGCTGGACCTGCGCGGGGCCACCTTCCTGCGGGTGCCGATGCCGGCCGAGCAGCCGTACCCGGGCCCGCTGTGAGGGCGGGGGAGGGGGACGTGACCCCGACTCTCGGACCGGACGGAGGCGACGTGACGGACGAGGCCCTGCGGGCGCGGTCGGCGCGGGAGGTGTTCGAGGACCACCTGCGGCTGGCCGCCGAGCACCGGTTCGCGGAGGACCTGGCGCGCAACGTGTCGCCGTCGTGCGTGGTCCTGGAACGCCGGGGCGTGTTCCGTGGGCGCGAGGGGGTCCGCGAGCTGGCCCGGTGGCTGGAGGACGAGCTGCCCGGCGCCCGGTACGTGTACACGAACCGGATGGTCGAGGGCCGGATGGCGTTCCTGGAGTGGACGGCCCAGATCGAGGGCGTACGGGTCTGCGACGGGGCGGACTCGTTCCTCATCGAGCAGGGCTGGATCGTCGCCCAGACCATTCACTACACGCTGGAGCCGGTCGACGACGAGGCGGACCGGCCCGCGGGACCGTGAGTGCCGGGTCGCGCGCGCAACGCGCTGGACAACGGCGGCGCCCACCGTGACAGTGGTTCGCCGTGAGATATCTGCGTACGGCGGGGCCGGTCGGCATCCGCCCGCCCCGTCCGGGCGACGAGGCCGAGTTCGTCGCGGCGGCCCGGCGCAGCCGCGACCTGCACCACCCCTGGCTGGCCGCGCCCGACGACCCGGCGCGGTACGCCGCGTACCTGCGTAAGATCCGCCGCCGGGACCATGCCGGATACCTGATCTGCGACCGGGACTCGGGCGCGATCGCCGGCTACGTGAACATCAGCGGGATCCTGATGGGCGCGCTGCGCGGCGGGTACCTCGGCTACGCAGCCTTCCTGCCCTACGAGGGCACCGGGCACGCCTCCGCCGGCATCGGCCTGGTGGTCCGGCACGCCTTCGACGCGCTCGGCCTGCACCGGCTGGAGGCGAACATCCAGCCGGGCAACGAGCCGTCGCGCCGGGTGGCGCGCAAGCTCGGATTCCGGCTGGAGGGCTACTCACCGGACTACCTGTTCGTCGACGGGGCGTGGCGCGACCACGAACGGTGGGCGATCACCGCCCCGGCGCCCGCCGGTACGCAGGCCGGTGGCGGCCCGTCGTGACCGCCACCGACCGCCGGGTCAGCGTCCCGGCCGGCGCGCCTCGGCCCGCTGGACGCCGAGGCGCTCGAACCGTCCCTGCTTCTGCTCGACGCGCCGGCGCTGCCGGGGCGTGAGCTGCCTGCGACCGCTCTGCCGCAGGTAGATCGGCTGTCGCTGGTCGTTCGACATCGGTGTGCTCACGGCGCTGTCCTCCCGTCGCTCGGGTCCGGGACCACCGTGTCGCCGGGGCGGGTGAGTCGAACCCACCCGCCCCGGGTGAGCCGGCCCGGCGCGGCCGCCTCAGACGCGGGAGGTGAAGGTGGCCAGGAACCGGTGCGGGGTGGTCACCCCGGCGTTGTCGAAGCAGAGCACGTCCACCTCCACGTCGAGGCCGGTCGACCAGGGCTGGGTCAGGTGGCAGTAGTTCGACCCGGCGCCCTGCGCCACGACCTGCGCGTGCGTCTGGCTGACCCCGAGCTGCGGGAACTTCGCCAGGTAGCGGCCGGCAGGGGCGATCGCGGCCACCGTGTTGGCGCCGACGCCGAGCACCGAGTTGTCGTTGGTCGGCCCGCCGACCCCGGTGCCCAGGTAGCCGAAGCGCGACGGCGGGGCGAGCGAGCCGATCACCGGCCGCCGACGGTGGTAGGACAGTACGAAGTCGGTGGCCGCCGGCGCGCCCGCCTGGTCGAAGCAGGACACGTTCGCGGCCACGTCGGTCCCGGCGGCGGACCAGTTGTCGATCTTGCAACGGCGCGGCGCCGCGTTCGGCTGCACGGCGGTGACCTGCACGTCGCCGGCCAGCGCGCCGGCGAGCCCGACGCCCGGGAGCTTCACCGCCCACTGGCCGACCCCCAGCGGGCCGAGGCCGTTGGCCGCCCCCGTCGAGTTGTACGACTGGACCAGCGCCCCGCCGGCCTGCTGGACGTACGCGTGGGAGGTGCCCGCCGGCAGCACCCCGCTGCTGGTGGTCCACAGCACGGTGAACGGGGTGTCGTCGCGGTCCCCGCCCGGCTTGTGGCACTGCACGTCGACGATCTGGTCGGCGCCGGCGGAGAACCAGCGGACGACCTCGCAGTAGTGGCCGGTGCGGTTGACCGGGGTCACGTGCGGCACGCCCCGCGCGCCGGCGGCGACCTGCGGGAAGCGCACCTGGAACCGGCCCGGGGCGAGCTTGCCGCCCTGCGCCCAGGCGGCGGGGAAGGCGGTCTTCCAGCTGCCCCACTGCCGGGTGGTGTCGAGCACCGTCCAGGCCGGCACGGTCGGGTCCTTGACGTAGGCGAAGCCCCACCGGTCGGCGGTGGCCGCCGCGGCCGGGCCGGCCGCGGCGAGCGCGCCGGCGGTCAGCACGGCGGTCAGCGCGGCGGCGGCGAGCGAACGGAGTCGCATCTTTCCTCCTGGTGACGAGGGTCGGGTCGGCAAGCAGCGTGCGCCACCGCGGCAGACGTCACTGTCGGCAACCGCACAGCCACCTGTCGCAAGTGCGCCGCTGTCGGCTGCCCGGCCCCGCGTCCGACCCCCGCCGGGCCCACGCCTGGCCTCCGGGCGCCGTGGGCCGCGTGTTGATTCGTCCGTGTCGCCACGTTTGTCCCGCTGCCGGGTGGGAACGGGGCCGCAATGACGAAACCTCGTGTGGTGATCGTGGGGGCCGGTTTCGCCGGTTACCACGCGGCGAAGACGTTGAGCCGGCTGGCCCGGGGCCGGGCCGAGATCGTGGTGCTGAACTCCACCGACTACTTCCTCTACCTGCCGCTGCTGCCCGAGGTGGCCGCCGGTGTGGTGGAGCCCCGGCGGATCTCCGTGCCGTTGACCGGGACGCTCGACGGGGTGCGGGTGCTGATCGGCGAGGCCGACCACGTCGACCTGCAGAACCGCTGGGTCGGCTTCACACAGCCGGAGGGCGACCGCAACCGGATCGCGTACGACCGGCTGGTGCTGGCCGTGGGCAGCGTCAACAAGCTGCTGCCGATCCCCGGCGTCACCGAGTACGCGCACGGCTTCCGCGGCCTGCCCGAGGCCCTCTACCTGCACGACCACGTCGTCCGGCAGATCGAGCTGGCCGAGCAGACCGAGGACCCGGCCGAGCAGCAGGCACGCGCCACCTTCGTGGTCGTCGGCGCCGGCTACACCGGAACCGAGGTGGCCGCGCACGGCCAGCTCTTCACCGACGAACTGGTCTCCCAACGCCCCCGCCTCAAGATCCGCCCGAAGTGGATGCTGCTCGACGTCGCGCCCCGGGTGCTGCCCGAGCTGGACAAGCGGATGTCGGAGACCGCCGACCGGGTGCTGCGCCGCCGGGGCGTGGACGTGCGGATGGGCACCTCGGTCGCCGTGGCCACCGCCGACGGGGTCACGCTCACCGACGGCGACTACGTGCCCACCTGCACCCTGGTCTGGTGCGTCGGCGTGCGCCCCGACCCGTTCGTCGCCGAGCTGGGACTGCGCACCGAGCGGGGCCGCCTCGTCGTCGACGAGTACCTCAACGTCCCCGGCTTCCCCGAGGTGTACGCGTGCGGCGACGCGGCCGCCGTGCCGGACCTGGCCCGGCCCGGGCAGATCTGCGCCATGACGGCGCAGCACGCGCAGCGGCAGGGCAAACTGGCCGCGCACAACATCGCCGCCTCCTACGGGCAGGGGCGGCGCAGGCCGTACAAGCACCACGACCTGGGCTGGGTGGTCGACCTGGGCGGCAAGGACGCCGCGGCGAACCCGCTGAAGGTGTCGCTGTCCGGGCTGCCCGCCAAGGCGGTCACCCGCGGCTACCACCTGCTGGCGATGCCGGGCAACCGCGTCCGGGTGGGCGCGGACTGGATGCTCGACGCCGCCCTGCCGCGCCCGGCCGTGCAGCTCGGCCTGGTGCCGGCCAACGCCGTACCGCTGGAGAGCTCCTCGCCGGAGGTGGCCGTCCGGGCGCGCTGACCCGCACCGGCCGGGATCACCCCGCCAGGCCGTGGCGCTCGTCGCGCCACCGGTTGCGGTGCGGGCAGCGCACGGGCGGGCGGCGGGGCCGTCGCGCACGCCGGGACTGACGTTCCCTGCCGGAGAGGGCGGCAGGGCCGAGGGGCTTCAGCGGGCGGCCAGGGCGGCGGGTTCGGGGGGCTTCAGCGCGCGGCGAGGGCGGCGTCGGTGGCGGGACGGGCGCCCGCGACGAACGCGTCCAGGGCCGCCCCGTGCAGCACCCCGCCGGGCACCGGATCCCGGGCGACCCGGGCGGACAGCCGGGCCACCGGCAGCCGCCCGGGGAGCGCCGCGGCGGCGAGGACCACGTTGCCGTAGCGCCGCCCGCGCAGCATCCGGCGGTCGGCGACCAGGCAGACGTCGGCGAGGACGGCCCGCAGGGTGGCCGCGTGGACCCGGGCGAGGACCAGCGGCGGCAGGTCGGTCACGTTGACCACCAGCACGCCGTCGGGACGCAGCGTCCGGGCCACCTCGGTGACGAACTCGACGCTGCGTACGTGGGCGGGCATCCGCGCCGCCCGGTAGATGTCGGCCAGCACCAGGTCGTAGCCGGCCGAGGGCGCCCGCCCCAGTGCGTCCCGGGCGTCGGCCTCCCGTACGTCGACCCCGGCGGGCAGCGCCGGCAGCTCCCGCGCCACCAGGTCGACCACGGCCGGATCGCGCTCCACGACCAGCTGCGCCGAGCCGGGCCGGGTGGCGGCCACGTAGCGGGGCAGGGTCAGCGCGCCGCCACCGAGGTGCAGCACGTCCAGCGCCCGGCCGGGCGGGGCCGCCAGGTCGACCACGGCGGCCATCCGCCGTACGTACTCGAAGTGCAGGTGGCGGGGGTCGGACACGTCGACGTAGGACTGCTCGACGCCGGCGGCGAGGAGCGTACGCCCGGTGGGGCGCGCCGGGTCGACGACCAGCTCCAGGCGGGGCGCGTCGGAGGGCTCCATCCCGGCAGGCTAGCCGAGCCGGGGCGGGCCGGCGGGTTGGCGTCCGCCGGCCCGCGCCCCGGTCAGCCGGACGCCATGCCGGCGCCCGCCTCGTCGATCGCGTCGTCCACGGCGTGGGCGAGGTCGACGTCCATCGCGGTCACGGCGTCGGCCTGCCGGGACCGTACGGTCAGCACGGCGGTGCCCGGGTCCGGGCGGCCGATCCGCGGGCCGCGACCGGTCTCCTGCCGCAGCCGGTCGATCCGGTCCAGCACCCGGTCCAGGTTGTCCGCCGGCAGCTCCATCGTCCGGGTCAGCGCGTCGCCGTCGCCGGACCAGTACGGCAGCCCGTCGAGCGCCTCGCGCAGCTCCGCCTCGCTCAGCGGTGGCGTCGCACCGACCGCGCCGACCACCCCGCCGCCGACGGACGGCGGCTCCAGCAGGTCACGCAGGCCGTCCGGCACGTGCAGTGACTCGATCAGGTCGCCGTCGTGGTCGGCCAGCGCCGCCACGGTCGCCTCCGCGTGGTAGCGGGCCTGCTCCGGGGTGCGGCCGCTGATGCGGCCCACCTCGGCCAGGAAGCCGGCCAGGTCCTGCCGGCGCCGGATGCCGTCCACCGGTACGACGTCGTGCAGCTTGCTCGGCACGGCCGCCAGCAGCCGCTGGCGCTCCGCCTCGCCGAGGGCGAACGCGAGGACCAGCACGGTCGACTCGACCCCCACCTTGGCGGTGCGGAAGTCGGCCCCGGTACGGCGGACGACGTCGTCGACCAGCGCGTGGTAGCCCAGCGCGGTCCCGTCCGGCGGGCCCGGCCCCCGGTCGGGCAGCGGGCGGGGGGACTCCGGCACGCCCGCCGGTGGCGGGGCCGGCCCACCCCGCGTGCTGTCCGGCTTGTGGCGGCTGCCGGCCGGCGGCGGGCCGGCACGCTTGCCCTGCTCCAGGTGGGTCAACTGCTTGGAGGCGCTCAGGCTGGCGCCGGTTTCGCTGGCCTGCATGCCGCGCTCGCGGGCCTGGCGGGCCAGCGCGCGGCGGCGCTGGTTGTCGCCCTCCATCTGCTTGCGCATGGTGACACCTCGCTTCCGCTGGTGTTCCCTCGCTTCCACCCGACGCCTTCCCGTCGTCGCCGGCACCGAAACGGACGCCGCCCGTCGGGCCGGGGGCGCCCCGGCGGAGGTTCATCCGGCGGGGGTGAGGGGTGCTCACCCGGCGGGAGCCGACGATCGCAGCGGACCGGAGAACTTCCGAGAACGCGGAAGGACAGGTCGTGATGAAGAGGATCGTCGAGATCGTTCCCGCCCGACCCGGCTGGTACGCCCGCTGGCGCCTCTCGCCCGAGGACACCCGCTGCTACCCGGTGAGCCTGTGGGCGCTGCTGGAGGAGGGCGACGGCTCGGGCCGCGAGGTGGTCGGGGTGGACTGCATCGGGCAGTGGCCCGGAGCGGACGACAACGAGGCGGGTGGGGTGTTCGTCCGCTATCTCTTCCAGACTCCCGATTCCGGCCCACCGGAGGACGCCGAGCCGCCGTCGACGCGACAGCTGCGGACGACCGGGCCCCGGCTGCAACCGCTCACCACGCCCTGATCCTCATTCCGGCCCCCGGCCCCTGGTCCCAGGGCCGGGGGCCACCCCTCGGCGGGAGGCCCCGGCCTCAGCCCGCCCGGCGGACGTCGCCGTCGGTGGCGCCTTCCACGGCGAGCAGCTCGGTCAGGCCGGTGCGGTCGAGCAGCTGCTGGAGCTGGCGGCCGACCCCGCGGAGCCGGATGGCGCCCGTGCCGCCGCGGTGAACGGTCAGGAACGCGCTGAGCCCGGACGAGTCGCACAGGCTGACCGCGCTCAGGTCGAACAGAAGCTCCTGGTAGCCGTCGCGGCGCAGTTCCGCGGCGGCGGCGACGAGTTCCGGGGCGGTGTCGAAGTCCAGCTCACCGGACAGCCGGAGCCGGGCACGCCCGGCGTCGAGCCGGGTCACCTCGATGGTCAACAGCTGGGCGGGCATGTCCCCCATGGTCCCAGCCGAGGGCTCGCGCGCAAAGCCGGGGGCCGGTGGGTCGCGTCAGGCGGTGCCGGCGGCGCCCTCGGTCGGGGCCGTCGGGCCCTCGCCGAGCGGCCGGTCGAGCAGGCTCGTGACGCCGGTCATGTCCAGGATCGTCTCCAGGAACCGGGGCACGGCGTGCAGCCGCAGCGCGGTGCCGCACTGCTGCCCCTCGCGCCACGCGTGCACGATCACCCCGAGGCCGGTGCTGTCGATGAAGATCAGGTCGGAGAAGTCGAGGACGAGGGTCGCCGGAGCGTCCGCGAGCACCCGGTCGACCTCGGCGCGCAGCGGCCCGGCGGTGGTGTAGGCGAGGTCGCCCCCGACCCGGATGAGCGTGGCAGCCGGATCCGACCGGTCGACGGTCATGCTCAACGGAGTCGCCTCGGGTTGGCTCCGACGGGACAGCACGATCACGCCTTTCCGCAGGCTGCGAGGGGCAGAGGGTGAGGGGATCGTAACAACCCCCGGCAGGTCCCGCCCGGCACGCGCACGCCGCCCGCGCGACGGGCGTCGGGTGGCGCTCGCGGCCCACGGGCGTAGGGTGGGTGCAGAGATTTGACCACATGCGCCGCCTCACGGTGGTACGGGTGTCGACAAGGAGTGGGGCTCAGCTGGTGACTGCTGCCGACGTCCGGGACTCAGATCCCGGCGACGGACGGATCTCCGCATCGGGTGCCGCACGGGCCACGGCGTGGAGAGCCGAGGCCCCGGCACGCCCGGCACCCACCCTGCCCGTGCTCGCGGCCGACCGGGAGCACGCGGCACCCGACTGGTCCGAGATCGTCGAACACTTCCGCGAGGGCCTCGTCGTCTGTGACGCGCAGGGCGTGGTCCGGCACGTCAGCCCGGTGGCCGAGCGGCTGCTGCCCGAGGTCGCCCCGGGTGAGCTGCTCGCGGCGGCCGGCATCGCGGGGCTGGCCGCCGACGCCGAGTTCACCCACCACGGTCGTCGGCTGCGCGCGCGCCAGGTGCCGCTGTCGGCCGCCCGCTGCTGCTGGTACGTCGAGGACGTCACCGAGAGCGTCACCCGTGCCGACGCGCTGCTCGCCGAGCGGGCCCGCTCGGCCTTCCTGGCGGTCGTCGGCGAGAAGCTCGGCAACCCGCTGCACCCGGACCGGGCGGCCGCGGCGGTCGTCCGGCTGGCCGTGCCGACGCTGGCGGAGGTCGCGGTGCTGGTGCTGGCGCCCCGTTCCGGGCGGGCACGCTGGTGGCGGGCCGCCCGCACCGACGACGACGCCCCGATGGTCGACAGCGGTGTCCTGCCCGCCGTCGACCTGCCGGCGGCGATCACCGAGGGCCTGGACGGCGCGGAACCGCACACCCTCGACTGGCTGGTGGAGCAGGCCGTGGAGGCCGGCTGGCTGCCGGGGCTGACCGCGGCGCAGTCCTGCGCGCGGGTGGTGCCGCTGCCCGGTCGCGACGCCCCGGCAGGTGTGCTGCTGGTCGCGCGGCGCCTCGACCGCTGGTACGACGAGGCCGACGTGGACCTGGTCCGCGCCTTCGCGGCCCGGGCCGGGGCGGCACTGACCACGGCGCTGCTCTACCGCGACCAGGCCGAGGTCGCCGACACGCTCCAGGCGAGCCTGGTGCCGGTGGAGCCGGCGGAGGCGACCGGGGTGCAGTGGGGCACCGCCTACCGGCCGGCCCAGGCGGGCCTGCGCATCGGCGGCGACTTCTACGGCTCGCACCGGCTGGCCGACGGCGGCTCGGTGTTCTTCCTCGGCGACGTCTCCGGCAAGGGCGTCGAGGCGGCGGTCTTCACCGGCCAGCTCCGGCAGTGCCTCCAGGCGTTGCACCGGGTCGAGTCGCAGCCGGGGCGGCTGCTCAAGCTGCTCAACGACGCGCTGCTGGAGACCAGCCAGGCGCAGGGCCAGGGGCGGTTCGCGACGATGGTGCTGGGCGTGGTCCGCCCGCACCGCGAGGGTGGGCTCACCCTGACCATGGCCGGCGGCGGGCACCTGCCGCCGCTGGTGCTGCGCGGCTCCGGCGAGGTCGAGCCGGTCCCGCTGTCGGGCATGCTGGTCGGCGTGGTCCCCGATCCCCGCATCGGCGAGGTCACCGTCCGGCTGGAGCCGGGGGAGACCTGCCTGCTCTACAGCGACGGGGTGACCGAGGCCCGCGGTGGCCGCCGCGGCAACGAGCAGTTCGGCACGGAACGGCTGATCCACGCGGTGGGCGGCTGCCAGCGGATGCCCGCCCCTGCCCTGGCCGAACGCGTCGAGCAGGTGACCTGCGACTGGCTGGCGCACGGCGACCACGACGACATCGCCGTGTTGGCGCTGCGCGCGACCGGCCCGGGTGAGCGTACGCCCCGGCACCTGCACGCGGTGCCCGACGCGACCGGAACCGCCGAGCTGAGGGGGACCCACCCGTGACCGCCGCCCCGACCGCCGGGATCCTCCCGGCCGGCGCCTGGCCGGCATACCTGGACTGCCTCCAGGAGGCCGACGAGTACGCCGCCATCGAGGTGGCCGTCGGCCTGCTCGAGGCGGGCGTGCCCGCCGAGCGGGTCCTGCTCGACCTGGTCGCCCCGGCGCAGGCCGAGGTGGGGGAGCGGTGGGCGCGCAACGAGTGGAGCGTCGCCCAGGAGCACGCCGCGACGCACATCAGCGAGCGGGTGGTGGCGGCGGTCGCGGCGTACGTGAACCCGCGCCCGACGCGCGGGCGGGTCGTGGTGGCCTGCATGGACGGCGAGTGGCACGCCCTGCCGCCCCGGCTGGTCGCCGAGGTGCTGCGGTTGCGGGGCTGGCAGGTCACCTTCCTGGGCGCGAGCGTTCCCGCCCCGCACCTGGTGTCCTACCTGCACCGGCACGACGCCCACGCGGTCGCGCTCGCCTGCGCGCTGCCGATGCGCCTGCCGCACGCGCACCGCATGATCGAGGCGTGCCGCCGCGTGGACGTCCCCGTGGTGGTGGGGGGCCGGGGCTTCGGCGTGGACGGGCGCTGGGCCCGCAAGCTCGGCGTCGCCTGGGCACCCGGTGCCCCGAGCGCGGCCGACCTGATCGCCGACGAGCGCACGCTGCGCCGCGTCCCGTCGGCGGAGCTGAGTCACCTGGCCGACGACGAGTACACCAGCCTGCTCAAGCGGCGCGGCGAGCTGATCGACGGGGCGCTGGCGGAACTGCGCGAACGCGACCCGGGGACGCGCGACTACACGCCCAGCCAGATGGACTCGACGGTCAGCGACCTCGGCTACATCGTCGACTTCCTGGCCGCCGCGCTCTACGTCGACGACGCCACGTTGTTCACGGAGTTCGTCGACTGGCTGGTGGAGATCCTCACCAGCCGCGGTGTGCCGGCTCCCACGCTGGGGTCGACTCTGGAACACTACGGCCGGGTCCTGCGTGACTTCCCCCGGGCCGCGCGCTTCCTCGGGGCGGCCGGGTCGTCTCTGGCCAGGCTCGGCGGCGCCGGGGTGCGCTGAGCGCCGGTGCGGTCGCCGCCGGCACCCCTGCTTATACTTGCCTCACTGCAAGCATCCGCCTTGCGGTGGAGCGAGGGGGACCAGGGGTGACGTTCACCGTCACGTGCGCCGACCGCGACGGCGGGACGACACGCCTGCGGCTGGCCGGTGAGCTCGACCTGAGCACGGCGCCCGAGCTCAACGCCGCCATCGACCGGCTGGTCGACGCCGGCGAGCGCCGCCTGCTGGTGGACCTCACCGAGCTGACCTTCTGCGACTCCACCGGCATCGCCGCCTTCGTCCGGGGCGACAACCGGGTGGCCGCCGACGGCGGGTGGCTGCGGCTGACGGGCGCCACCGGCCGGGTCGACCGCGTGCTCCAGGTGACCGGGCTGGCGGAGGTGCTCCGGTACGACCCCGGCAGGGCGGACCCGACGACGCGCTCCGCCGGCTGATGGGCTAGATTTCCGCCGGCGCAGAGCGCCCCGCGGTTCTCCGTTCCACCGACACGAAGCAGGTAGTGATGGGTGTAGACACCCCGAGTCCGGTTCGCATCCTGGTGGTGGACGACGACCCGGGTGACGTTCTGATGATCGAGGAGGCGCTCGCGGACTCCGACGTCGACAAGGTCATCGACGTCGTCAGCGACGGCCAGGAGGCGATGGAGTTCCTGCGCCGCGAGGGGCGGCACACGGACGCCCGGCGGCCGGACGTCATCCTGCTCGACCTGAACATGCCCCGGATGGACGGGCGGCAGGTGCTCGGCGAGGTCAAGGGCGACGAGGACCTGCGTACGATCCCGATCGTCGTGCTGACCACCTCCAACGCCGACACGGACATCGTGGGCAGCTACACGCTCCAGGCCAACGCCTACGTGACCAAGCCGATCGACCTGGACGACTTCAACGACGTGGTGCGGCGGATCGACGAGTTCTTCGGCCGGGTGGTCGTGCTCCCGAAGCGCTCCTGAGGCGCCCGAGCGCTCCCGAGTCGCCTGGGTGAACCCGGTCGCCCGCCGGCCCTTCCACGGCTCGCCCGGCGCTCCGGCGTGTCCGCATGGTGAACATTTTTCCCGAACCCCCTCCGGCGCCGCCCCCAGCGCCGAGGATCCAGGGTGGGGAAGGAAACACCAGCTGCCTGGGGGGCGACAGCATGAGGTTCTCCGTCGTTGAGAACGGCTACGACCAGCGGCAGGTCGACTCCTGCCTCGACGAGATCGGCATCCGGCTGGCCCGGCTCGCCGCCCGCGCGGAGGGCGCCGCGAGGGCCGGGCGGGAGTGGGACGAGATCCGTGACGAGGCGACGGCGCTGAGCGGGCTGCTCCAGCGACTGGACCTGGGCGGCGCCGACCGGGCCCCGCGCGGCGCGTACGACGCCGATCGCGAGGCGGTGGACCTGCTGGCCCGGGCGCGGGTCGAGCTGGACGCGGCCCGGGAGGAGGCCCGCCAGGTGCGCGAGCGCGTCTACGCCGAGGCGGTACAGGCCCGCCGGGAGTTCGAGGAGGCGCTGCTCGCCCGGCGCCGGCGCGAGGCCCGGGTCGACCGGATCCTCGACGGGCTGACCGTCGAACCGGTCCCCGCCGAGACCCCGACCGCCGCGGCCGGCGTGCCGGCGACCCGGATCGCCGACCGTAACGGCGCGGAGGCCCCCAGCGAGCCGCCGGGCGGCCGCGCCGGGATCCGCTGACCCTCCGCGTGCGTCCGGGCCGCGCACGGTCCTCGCGGACCGTCAGGTCAGCGCCGCGACCACCGTGGTGGCCAGCTCCTCGTGCTGGGCGTACGCGTCGGGGAAGGCCGAGACCTGCACGGCCTGGGCGGCACCGGCCACGCTCATCTGCTGCCAGCCCGGCACGTCCCGCAGCGCCTCGTAGAAGGCCTGCGCGGCGTACGTCGGGCGCATCAGCTCGCGTACCGTGCCCCAGCCGCTGCTCGGGCGCTGCTGGAACAGGCCCACCGAGTCGTGGTCGGCGCCGCTGCCCTGGTGCGGGTACCGGCTGGACTCCGGGAGCACGTCGCTGGCGAGGTTGTAGAGCCGGCTCTCCTGCATCGCGGTCGCCACGGCGACGACCAGCGCGCGGCGGGGCATCTTCAGCTCGACGCCCACGTCGACGATGGTCTTGGCGTTGTCCATCTGCGCCTGGGTGAGCCCGGCGACCGGGCGCGGCCGGGGCGGCGGGGCCGGCTTGCGCGGGACCTTGCGGGTGGCCGAGGGGGTCGGCTTCGGGGTCGGGCTGGGGCTGAGCGTGGGGGAGGGGGAGACGGCCCGGTCCAGGGACCGCGAGGCGCGCCCGTCGTCGACGGCCCGCTCGGCCAGGGCCTCGGCCACGGGCTCCCGGGTGGCGTCGGCGTCCTCGCGCGCGCCGGCGAACGCGGCCACGCCGAGGCAGCAGGTCACACCGGTGGCGAGGGCGACCCGCACGGGGGTCGAGGCGAGCAGGGCGCGGCCGCCGCGCCGCCGCCGCTGCGCGGCGCGATGACGGCCGATCGTCCGTTCGGTCGAGGCGGGATCATCCGTACGGGCCGACGGTCGATCCTGGGTCGGCTTCTTGTCGGTGGGGTCGTCGGGGTGCACCCGCCGAGGCTAGAAAGGCGAGCGCGTCTTGCCATCGGCCTGCTTGGTGGCATGCGCCACAATTTGCGCCGATCTGCGGGCCGATTACGCCCGGCGAAGCAGTAACGCCGCCATCTGCCCTTGTCTGATCTTCCGTGTATATCCGATACGGGGGAGGTAATCGGATCAAAAGTCGATCATGGACGGGGATGCCCTGGCTCGGCCGGACCTCCACCGAACGGTGGAGGTCGCCTCACCCCGCCCGGACGACCACCGGTCGTCCCCGGGGCGATCCCGCGCGCCCCCGCACGATCCCGCGCGCCCCCGCACGATCCCGCGCGGCGGAGCCGGCTGCCGTCCGGGCCGGTGCCGTGACTCCTCCGGCGTCGTCCCGCCGCGCGCGCCGGTCAGTGCCGGCCGTTCTCCGCCGGGGTCACCGTGAGCCGGTGCCGGCTGCCGTCGCCGCTGGAGAAGGGCCACAGGCGGTCGGCGTGCTCGACCAGCTCGGCGAGCTGCTGCCGGCTCAGTCCCGCCGAGGAGATGGAGGCGTGCACGTCGGCCCGGTACCGGCCGTCGTCGTCGCGTCCGAGCTTCGCCTCCGCGCGTACCTGCACGGTGTGCGCCTCGTCGGTGATCTCGCCCGCCGCCTCCACCGCCGCGTGGTGCAGGCAGGACGCGAAGGCGGCGGCGAGCAACTGCTCCGGGGTCAGCCCCGAGCAGTGCGGCGCCAGCGGGGACGCCAGGGCCGTGGAGAGGCTCCCGTCGTCGGTGCGTACGTGGCCGCCCTCGGCGGTCGCGGTGGCCGTCTCGTTCAGCCAGGAGCTCGATTCCGGCATCGCGTTCCTCCCGTCGCTCAGCCGCCCGGCTACCCGGCCCCCGGGCCGTGAAACCGCAGGCGGCCGGCGGGAAGGCCGGGGACAGCTCAGCCGGCCCGGGTGGACCAGTCGGGCAGCGGGGCCGCCTCGGTCACCTCGGCCGCCGCCCGCTCCGTCCACGGCGACATCGTCCCGACACGCTGGCGCGGCACGGCCGACTGGAGCAGCGGCACGTACACCCGGGCGTCCACCGCCTCGGCGAGCAGCAGCGCCGCCATCAGGCTCGACGGTCGCTCGACCGGGTCGTCGGCCAGGCAGGACGCGCACAGGTCGGCCACCTCCGGCGGCAGCCCCTCGATCTCCGGCAGCGGCTGCGGCGGTTGCCGCCGCCGGGCGCCGAGCAGCTGGGTCGTGGTGCCCGCCTGGTACGGCAGCCGACCGGTCAGGCAGTAGTAGAGCAGGACGCCGAGGGCGTACATGTCGGCGGCGGGGGTGGCGGGCGCCCGTTCCAGCTGCTCCGGGGCGAGGTAGGCCGGCGTGCCGACCACCATCCCCTCCGGGGACCGGTCGGGGGTGCCGGAGGGGGTGGCGATGCCGAAGTCGAGCACCTTCACGCCGGCCGGGGTCAGGATCACGTTGGCCGGCTTGACGTCGCGGTGCACGATGCCGTGCGCGTGGGCGGCGGCCAGCGCGGCGCTCACCTCGGCACAGACCCGTACGGCGATGCGCCAGTCCAGCGGCCCGGCCCGCAGGTGCGCCGCCAGCGTCTCGCCCTCGGCCAGTTCCATGACGATGTAGGGCACCTGGCCCTCGGGGCCGGTCCCGCAGGTGCCGAAGTCGTGCACGGACGCCACGTTCGGGTGCACCAGCCGGGCGGCGGAGCGGGCCTCCGCGCGGATGCGCTCCACAGAGGTGTCCTGGCCCTCCTGCCCGGGGGACATGACCTTCACCGCGACCGGCCGGTCCAGTACCGCGTCGTGGGCCCGCCAGACCTCCGACATGCCGCCGATGCCGATGCGCTGTTCGAGCCGGTATCGCCCGTCCAGCGTTCTCATCGACTGCTCCCTGTCGCTCGTGGCCCGTCCCGCGACAGGGCGCCAACGCTGCGGTACCCGGGCTCCGATCAGGGCAAACCGCCGTCGGTTCGGGGCGGGGCCGCCTCCCGCTGCGGTAGCTTGCGAGCCAGGGCCGGATGTCAGGCGGTACGCGGGAAGGCGGGCGCGCGGATGAGCGAGGTGACCGTACGCTTCGTCGGCGGCCCGGCCCACGACCTGGTGCGGCCGGTGCCCGCCGAGCCCGACGGCGCGCCGCCGGCGCACTGGATCCTGCGCCACCCCGACGGCCCGGGACCGGCCCCGGGTGGCGGGCCGGACCACCTCTACCGGCGCGAGCATCCCGCCGGCGACGGCACCTGGACGATGCGCTTCGTGCACACCTACCCGGTCGGCATGACCGAGTGAGTACGCGCGTCGGGCACCTGGCCGCCCGACGGTGAGCGGGCCGGGGCGACGCACAGGTGGGACACAGGTGGCGCACAAGTCGGGCCCAGCGGGCCGGCGCACGATGGGGGCCATGGTGACGGACGGGCGGGCCGCAGCGGGCCGCGTGGAGCTGCGCCGCCCCGACGGGGAACCGGTGCGGGTGCTGGTGGTCGACGACGAGCCGACCCTGGCCGACCTGCTGTCGATGGCGCTGCGCTACGAGGGTTGGCAGGTGCGTACGGCGGGCGACGGCACGTCGGCGCTGAACGCGGCGCGGCAGTTCCAGCCGGACGCCGTGGTGCTCGACGTGATGCTGCCCGACCTGGACGGCTTCCAGGTGCTGCGCCGGCTGCGCGAGCAGGCCCCCACGGTGCCGGTGCTCTTCCTGACCGCCCGGGACGCGGTGGAGGAACGGATCGCCGGGCTGACCGTCGGCGGCGACGACTACGTCACCAAGCCGTTCAGCCTGGAGGAGGTCGTCGCCCGCCTGCGCGCGCTGCTGCGCCGCTCGGGGTTCGCCGTCGCGACCCGCCCGGACGCGGTGCTCACCGTCGGCGACCTCAGCCTCGACGAGGACAGCCACGAGGTGTCCCGCGACGGCTGCCCCATCACGCTCACCGCCACCGAGTTCGAGCTGCTGCGCTACCTGATGCGCAACCCGCGCCGGGTGCTCAGCAAGGCGCAGATCCTCGACCGGGTCTGGCACTACGACTTCGGCGGTCAGGCCAACGTGGTGGAGCTGTACATCTCGTACCTGCGGAAGAAGATCGACGCGGGTCGCAAGCCGATGATCCACACGCTGCGCGGCGCGGGGTATGTCCTTCGACCGGCGGAGTGAGCGCTCCGCCGGCCGGCTGCGCCGCCGGCTGGCCGGGCTGTCGCTGCGGACCCGCCTGGTACTCATCCTGGTCGCCCTGCTGGCCCTGGTCAGCGTCGCCATCGGCGGGATCACCACGGTCGCGTTGCGACATTTCCTGATCGACCGGGTCGACGAGCAGTTGGTGCCGATGCGCGCCGCCCCCGGGTGGGGCGGGCCGGTGCCCGCCGAGTGGCCGCGCGGCGGCACCGGTGGGCCGGACGCGCGGATCCCCCGGGGCCTGCCGCCGGGGACCGTCGCCGCCGAGGTGGTCGACGGCCGGGTCGTACGGGCCTGGATCCTGGCCGGCCGGGAGGAGCAGGCCGCCCCCGCCGAGGACCTGGCCGACCTCGCGGACCTGCCCACGGACGGCCGGCCCCGCACCCGTGAGCTGGGCGGGCGCGGCGACTACCGGGTGGTGGCACGCCAGTTTCCGGGCGGGACCGTGCGGGTGCTGGGCCTGCCGCTGTCGGGCGTGTCGGAGACCGTGTGGTGGCTGGTCGCCGCGCAGGCCGGCGTGGCCACCGCGGGGCTGCTCGTCGCCGGTGGGGCCGGCGCCCTGATCGTGCGGGCGACCCTGCGCCCGCTGCGCCGGGTCGCCGCCACCGCCGGCCGGGTCAGCGAGCTGCCCCTGGACCGCGGTGAGGTGGCGCTGTCGGTGCGGGTCCCGGCAGCCGACACCGATCCACGCACCGAGGTCGGGCAGGTGGGCGCGGCGCTCAACCGGATGCTGGGGCACGTCGGCGCCGCGCTCGCCGCCCGCCAGGCCAGCGAGACCCGGGTACGCCAGTTCGTCGCCGACGCCAGCCACGAGCTGCGCACCCCGCTGGCGGCCATCCGGGGGTACGCCGAGGTCGCCCGGCGGGGCCGGGACGAGGTGCCGCCCGACGTGGCCCACGCGCTGCGCCGGGTCGAGTCCGAGAGCGCCCGGATGACCAGCCTCGTGGACGACCTGCTGCTGCTGGCCCGGCTCGACTCGGGCCGCCCCCTCGCGGTCGAGCCGGTGGACCTGTCCGCCCTGGCGGTGGACGCGGTCGGCGACGCGCACGTGGCGGGGCCGGAGCACCACTGGCGCCTCGACCTGCCGGACGTGGTCGTCCGGGTGCCCGGCGACCCGGCCCGGCTGCACCAGGTGCTGGCGAACCTGCTGGCGAACGCCCGCGTGCACACCCCGCCCGGCACGACGGTCACCACCACCCTGCGGGTGGCCGGCGACGCCGCCGTGCTCGACGTCGCGGACGACGGGCCCGGGGTGCCGCCGGCGCTGCGGGCCGAGGTGTTCGAGCGCTTCTCCCGGGGCGACAGCTCCCGGTCCCGGGCGCACGGCAGTACGGGCCTGGGTCTGGCGATCGTGGCCGCCGTGGTGGAGGCCCACCACGGCTCGGTCGGGCTGGACAGCCGGCCGGGGCGTACGGTGTTCACCGTCCGGCTGCCGGGCGCCACCACCGACGCCTGAGCGCGCCCACCCGCCCCCGGGACCGTCGCCGCGCTGCCCGCCCGCGCTGCGGAGTTCCCTGTCGGTCGCGTCCGCGACGCCACAGCCGGCCGCCCCCGCGGCGAACGACAGGCGCGTTCAGTCGGCCAGCAGCTCGGCGAGGGCCTGCCCGATGCGTTCCGCGTGCCGCCCGTCCGGGTCCTCGTCGGCGTTGAAGTCGGTGACGCTCATCCCGATCAACCGACCCGAGCGCACCATGGGTCGGGCCAGCGCGATCAGGTCGGCCCAGTCCAGGCCGTCGGGCTCCGGGTAGCTGACCGCCGGGAGCACGAGCGGGTCGAGCACGTCGAGGTCGAGGTGCAGCCAGGTCGGCGTCGTACCGACGGCGAGGTCCCGGCCCTGCTCCGCCGCGCCGGCGCCCCGCAGCCGGGTGGCCGGCACCAGGTGCACGGCCGGGTCGAGCCGGGAGGCCTCCCTGCCGTCCACGGCCCGGTCGAGCGGCCGGTGGCCGAGCACGTGCACCTGGTCGGGGTCGACCAGCGGTCCCTCCCGGTCGAGGACCCCCGCCGGGCCGTGGTCGGTGACGATCGACAGGTCCATGTCGGCCGCCTCGCCGGTGGGCGAGGTGCGGCCGTCCTCGAAGTCGAGGTGCGCGTCGAGGAACCACAGGTCGAAGCCGGAGGGAAGCCCCTGGAGGATGCCCGGCAGGATCGCGCAGTCGCCGCCGAGCACCAACGGGTGCCGCCCGGCGCCGATCAGCGTCGTCACCCGTACGGCGATCGCCCGGGCGGCGCGGCGCAGCTGGTCGACGCCGATCACCCCGGTCTCCGGATCCCGTACCGGGTCGGTGATCAGGGCGTCCACCGCGCCGGCGTCGGCCACACCCAGCCGGCCCAGCAGCCCGGCGGACCGCAGCGCGGCGGGCGCCCGGTGCTCGCCCCGGCCGCGTCCGGAGGAGTCGAGGGGAGCGTCCAGCACCGACCATCGCACACCCGGAGGCTAGCCCGGCCGTGGCAGGCTGAGCGGCATGTACCGGGAACGTCCGGCCGGGTTCGCCGGCGCGGTGCTCTGGACCAGCGTCACGACGGCGGGCGCCGCCCCGACCCGGGTGCTCCCCGACGGCTGCGTCGACCTGCTCTGGTCGAGCCGCGTCGGGCTGCTGGTGGCCGGGCCGGACCGCAGGGCGCACCTCAGCGGCGGCGGTCTGGCGGAGCGCTGGGTGGGCCTGCGGTTCCCGCCGGGCACCGGGCCCGCCGTGCTCGGCGTACCGGCCGTCGAGCTGCGCGACCGCAGGGTCGCCCTCGCCGACCTGTGGGGCGAGCGGGAGGCCGCCCGGCTGGCCCGGCGGGTGGAGGCCGCCCCGGCCGCCGCGCTGACGGAGATCGCCGTACGGCGGCTGGGCGCGGCCGGCGGGCCCGATCCGCTCGGGACCCGGGTCGCCGCCGCCCTGGCCGCCGGCGCCACCGTGACCGCGACCGCCGCCGGGGCGGGCCTCGACCCGCGCGCCCTGCACCGCCGTTGCCGGCACCTGTTCGGGTACGGCCCGAAGACGCTGGCCCGGATCCTGCGGATGCGGCGGGCGCTGGCGCTGGCCCGCGCCGGCACGCCGCTGGCCGAGGTGGCGGCCCGCTGTGGCTATGCCGACCAGGCCCATCTCACCCGGGACGTGCGGGACCTGGCCGGGGTGCCGCCGACCGCCCTGCTGTCCCGCTGAGCCGGCCGCGTGGGGCGGGGTCCCTGCCCGGCTCAGGCACCAGGGAGCGGGGCGAACAGGTCCACGCCGTTGCCGTCGGGGTCGAGCACCACCGCGTACCGCTGACCCCAGTAGGCGTCCCACGGGGGCAGGTGGCCCTTGTGCCCCTCGGCGACCAGGTCCGCGTAGAGCCGGTCGACCTCCGCCGGATCGGCGCACCGGAAGGCGAGGCTGGCCCCGCCGCCGCTCCCAGGCCTGAAGTCCGGGTCGAACGCGCGGATGGTCTCGACGGTGTCCCAGGCCAGCCGCAGGCCGCCGGGAAGGGTGATCTCCACGTGCGGGTCGGCCTCGGCGTCGGCCGGGATGTCGAGGCCCAGCCGCCGGTAGAAGGCGAGGGAACGGGGCAGGTTGGTGCTGACCAGGCCGATGAGGTCGAGCGTCGGTGTCATGGCCCCCACGGTAGGGCCGCCGGCGGCGGTGGTCTTGAACGAAACGGACGCCGGGCGGAGTGCCGGGTGTGGCCGCACGAGCCGGACGATCGGCGTAGCGTGTCAGACAACTCCGGCTTTCCGGGCAAATCCCCCAAGGGGTCCTGTCCGCGTACGCCGATCTCGATACGCGAGGGAAGGAGCGGTCGGTGGAACACCTGGCCTACCTGGACGCGGGGTCCGGCAGCCTGATCGTGCAGGCGGTGGTCGGCGGGGTGGCCGGCGCCGCGGTGGCGGCCAAGCTCTACTGGCGGCGACTGGTCGACCGGTTCCGCCGTCAGCCCACCGACCAGCGCTGACCCCGGCCGATGGCGAACTCCCGCACCGGCCTGCGCGCCGAGCCAGGTTCCTTCCGCGACCCCGCCAACCGGGTCTTCCACCTCGACGGCGACGTGCTGCGCGGGCTCGACGAGCAGGCCGCCGGCGAGTGGCGCGCGCTGAGCGCCAGCGCGTTCTTCCCGCCGCTGCTCGCCGCCGGCAAGGTGTGCGGCACCGAGGCGGTCGAGTCGCCGGCCGTGCCGTCGGTCGACCGGTGGGCCGCCGTCCTGCGCCACGAGCGCATCCCGTTCGTCTCCCACCCGTACGAGTGGTCCTTCGCCATGCTGCGCGACGCCGCGCTGCTGCACCTGGAGATCCTGCGCGAGGCCCTGCCGGCCGGGTTCACCACCAAGGACGGCTCGGCCTACAACCTCCAGTGGCGCGGCGTCGAACCGGTGTTCATCGACGTCGGCTCGTTCACCCCGGCGTGCGAGGGCGAGCCCTGGGCCGGGTACCGGCAGTTCTGCCAGACGCTGCTCTACCCGCTGATGCTCGGCGCCCACCTCGGGCTGGACTTCCAGCCGTGGCTGCGCGCCCGGGTCGACGGCATCGAGCCCGACCAGATACGCCGGCTGTTCGGCGGCGCCCGGCGGCTGCTGCCCGGCGTGCCCACCCACGTGCACCTGCACGACGCGATGCAGCGGCGCAACGCCCGGGCCAGCACCACCGACGTCCGCTCCCAGCTCCGGGCGGCCGGCTACTCCCGTGAGCTGGCGCTGGCCACCGTACGGGGGATCGAGAAGCTCGTCCGGCGGCTGGAGCCCCGCCCGGCGGCCAGCCACTGGGTGGACTACCAGCGCACCTGCGCGTACACGGCCGACGACCGGGCCGCGAAGGAACGCTTCGTCACCGATGCGCTGGCCGACGGTCCACGGCCCCGACTGGCGCTGGACCTGGGCGCCAACGACGGCCGGTACGCCCGCCTCGCCGCCCGGCACGCCGACTACGTCGTCGCCGTCGAGCAGGACCCGGGCGTCGTGGACGGGCTCTACCGGGACCTGCGCGCGGCAGGGGAGCGGCGGATCCTGCCCCTGGTGATGGACCTCGCCGACCCGTCGCCCGGCGGCGGCTGGCGCGGCGTCGAACGGGCCTCGTTCGCCGACCGGGCCGACGCCGACGTCGTCCTCGCCCTGGCCGTCGTGCACCACCTGGCGATCGGGCGCAACGTACCGCTGCCCGAGGTGCTGGACTGGCTGGTCGGGCTCGCCGCCCCCGGCGCCCGCCTGGTGGTGGAGTTCGTCCACCCCGGGGACCCGATGACCCGGCGGCTGCTGGCCAACAAGCCCGAGGGGCTCTTCCCCGACTACCGGCCGGCCGAGTTCGAGCGGCTGCTCGCCGCGCGCTGCCGGATCACGCGGCGACTCGACCTGCCCTCGGGCACCCGGACGCTCTACGCGGCGGTCGTGGGTGGCTGAGCCGACCCCCGAAGCGTCCGCCGCGTCACCGGCGTCCGACCCCGCCGGCCGAGCCGCCCCCACCGTCCGGCCCGACCCGGCCGGTGAACCGTCGCTGTCCGAGCCGTCCCTGCCCGGGCCGGGCAGGCGTGCGCCGGGTGGCTGGCGTACGGAGCTGGGCCGGCTGGCCGAGGTGGCCGGGCTGGTCGGGCTCGTGGTCACCCAGCCGCTGCTGGACGTCCTCGGGCGCAGCCCCGACTTCTTCCTGTTCCACCGCGCCGAGCGCCGGGAGATCCTGCTGCTGGTGGCACTGGTCGCGCTGGTGCCCACCGCCGCCGTGGCGGTGCTCGGCGCGCTGTCCCGGCTGGCCGGCCGCGCCGCCCGCTCGGCGACCCACACCCTGGTGGTCGGCCTGCTGCTCGCCGCGCTGGCGGTGCAGGTCGGTCGGCACGGCACGCCGCTGCGGGGCGTACCGCTGCTGCTGCTCGCCGCGGTGGCGGGGGCCGCCGGGGCCGCCGCGCACCGGCGGTGGCGCGCGCCCGGCCGGGCGCTGCGGCTGGCCGCGGCCGGGCCGCTGGTGTTCCTGGGGCTGTTCGTGTTCGCCTCGCCCACCTCCACGGTGGTGCTGCCCCGGGGCGAGGGCGGCGCCGCCGGGGTTGCCGGGCCCGGCAACCACCCGCCGGTGGTCGTGCTGGTCCTCGACGAGCTGCCCCTGGTGTCCCTGCTCGGCCCCGACGGGCGGATCGACGCCGCCCGGTTCCCGCACTTCGCCGAGCTGGCCGGCGGCTCCACCTGGTACCGCAACGCCACCGGCGTCAGCGGCTGGACGCCCTACGCGCTACCGGCGATGCTCACCGGCCGCTACCCGCAGCGGGCGGCGGCGCCGCACTACTCGCAGTACCCCGACAACCTATTCACCGCCTTTGGCGGCCTGTACGACGTGCGCGCCGAGGAGAGCATCACCCGGCTCTGCCCGCCCAGCCGCTGCGAGCAGCCGGTCGACCCGGAACAGGGGATGGGCGTGCTCGTCCGGCAGGCCGGCGGGCTGCTGCGCCAGATCACCGCGCCGGTCGACAGTCGCGTGGACCCGGAGGACTCGTACCGCGAACCCACCGCCGTGGAGGCGGGCATCGACGCCGCCGAGCCGGTGCCGGCGGACCCGAAGTTCCGCTGGGACAGCCTGGACGACAACCAGCCGGCCCGCTTCACCAGCTTCCTCACCGGGCTGCGGCCGGCGGCCCGGCCCACCCTGCACTTCCTGCACCTGCTGATGCCGCACTCGCCGTGGGCGTACCTGCCGTCGGGGGCGCGCTACGACGCCCCGGAGGACCTGCCGAACGACGGCGCCGGATGGGTGGAGCTGGCCCGCGGGCGGCACCTGGCGCAGCTCGGCTACACCGACCGGCTGATCGGCCAGACCCTGCGCACCCTGCGCTCCACCGGCCTCTACGACCAGGCCCTGCTGGTGGTTACCGCGGATCACGGCGTCAGCTTCACCCCGGGCGCCCAGGGCCGGGGCATGGACGCCATCCGGACCGCCCCCGCCGAGGTCGCCTGGGTGCCGACCTTCGTCAAGGCCCCCGGCCAGCGCGCCGGGCGCGTCGACGACCGGAACTGGCAGCACGTCGACCTGCTGCCCACCATCGCCGACGAGGCGGCCATCCGGCTCCCGTGGCCGGTCGACGGCCGCTCCGCCCGGCAGGCCCCGCGTGCGGAGGCGGGCAAGGTCTTCTACGACCGCCCCGGCCAGCCGACCCCCGTGGCCGGCGGCGTACCGGCCCCACTCCCGCCGCCCGCGCCCCACCCGCTGGTGGGCACCGCCGTCGGCGACCGCCCGGCGGGCGGCACCGCTGAGGTCGCCGACCTGGCCGCGTACGACGCGGTGGACCCGGACACGGGGCGGCTGCCGGCCGCCGTCTGGGGCGACGTGCCGGACGAGGTACCCGACGGCACGCCCCTGGCGATCGCCGTCAACGGCCGGATCGGCGCGGTCGTCCCCGTGGTCCCCCGCGACGCCGGCGGACGCCGGTTCGCCGCCCTGCTCGCCGACGACCGCCTCTTCCACGCCGGCGCCAACCGCCTCGCCGTCTACCGCGTAACCGGCGACAACACCCTCCTCCGCCTGACCCTGACCTGACCCCACCCACCCGCCCAGCCCCACCTGCCCCGCCCAGCCCGCGCTCCGGCGCCCCGCGTCCCGGCCCGACCCTGCCGCGCTCCGGCTCGGCCGCGCAGTCCTCCCGCGCCCTCCCCAAGGTTGATCATGAGGTCACTGCGCTGGAATGCGCTTTCCGTAGGCGCTAACCTCATGATCAACGTGAGTGGCGCGGGGCGGCGGGGTGCTGTGGGGTGGGGCTGGTTGGCGGTTGTGCGTCCAGATTGAGTGGGTTTCTCGGCTCGCTCGTCGGGAAACGGGTGACGCATGCCTCACCGTCGAACCACGACGGGCGGTATCACCTCGACCGTGATTACGGTAAAAGCGAAGGCAATTCAACGCAGATCTGCCGGCGAAGCGAGGGAAACATGACGGAAGTCAAGCTCGATCACCCCGGTGGGCAGCTTTCGATGCCGGTGCAATCCGCGGTCGAGGGCCCCGCCGGCATCGGGGTGGGCAAGCTGCTGAAGGAAACCGGGATGACGACGTACGACCCCGGTTTCGTCAACACCGCGGCCTGCTCGTCCGCCATCACCTACATCGACGGTGACGCGGGGATCCTGCGGTACCGGGGTTACCCGATCGAGCAGCTCGCGGAGAAGTCCTCCTTCCTGGAGGTCTCCTACCTGCTGATCTACGGTGACCTGCCGACCCAGCAGCAGCTGACCGACTTCACCGAGCGCATCCGCCGGCACTCGCTGCTGCACGAGGAGATGCGCCGCTTCTTCGACGGCTTCCCCCGCGACGCGCACCCGATGGCCGTGCTCTCCTCGGCCGTCAGCGCCATCTCCACCTTCTACCAGGACAGCCTGGACCCCTTCGACGCCTCGCACGTCGAGATGTCCACCGTGCGGCTGATGGCGAAGGTGCCCACCATCGCCTCGTACGCCTACAAGAAGTCGATCGGGCAGCCGCTGCTGTACCCGGACAACTCGCTGGGCTACGTGGAGAACTTCCTGCGGATGACCTTCGGCGTGCCGGCGGAGCCGTACGAGGTCGACCCGGTGATGGCCAAGGTGCTGGACATGCTGTTCATCCTGCACGCCGACCACGAGCAGAACTGCTCCACCTCGACCGTGCGGCTGGTCGGCTCCAGCAACGCCAACCTCTTCGCCTCGGTCTCGGCCGGCGTGAACGCGCTCTTCGGCCCGCTGCACGGCGGCGCCAACCAGGCCGTGCTGGAGATGCTGGAGAAGATCCAGGCCGACGGCGGCGACGTCGCGTCCTTCGTCCGCAAGGTGAAGGACAAGCAGGACGGCGTGAAGCTGATGGGCTTCGGCCACCGGGTCTACAAGAACTACGACCCGCGCGCGGCCATCGTGAAGAAGGCGGCCCAGGACGTGCTCGGCCGGATGGCGAAGCCGGACCCGCTGCTGGACATCGCCATGCAGCTGGAGGAGATCGCCCTCGCCGACGAGTTCTTCGTCTCCCGCAAGCTCTACCCGAACGTGGACTTCTACACCGGCCTGATCTACAAGGCCATGGGCTTCCCGAGCAAGATGTTCACGGTGCTCTTCGCGCTGGGCCGGCTCCCCGGCTGGATCGCGCAGTGGCGCGAGATGATCAACGACCCGGAGACCAAGATCGGTCGCCCGCGGCAGATCTACACCGGCGCCCCCGAGCGGGCGTACGCCCCGTTCTCGGAGCGCTGAGCCCCGGCCGTACCGACGACGAAGGCCGCCGACCCGCACGGGGTCGGCGGCCTTCGTCGTGTCGTCGGGCCCGGCGGCGCGGACCCCCGGATCGACAGGGGCCCGCGTCGGCCGTCAGCGCAGGCCGGCGGCGGCCAGCAGGTTGCCCTCGGCGACCGACGGCACGGCGCGGCCCCGGGTGACCCGCTCGGCGGCGAACGACCCGGAGGTGGCGATCGCCGCCGCGTAGGCCGCGGCCGTGCGCTGCGCGATGGCCGACCAGCCGTAGCGCTCGTGCACCATGACGCGGGCCCGGCGGGCGAGCTGGCGGGCCCGGTCCCGGTCCGACAGCAGCGCGTCGACGGCGTCGGTCAGCCCGTCCGGGTCGTGCGGCTTGAAGGTCATTCCGGTCACCCCGGGCTCGACGATCTCGGCGAGCCCACCGGTCGCGGCGACGGCCAGGGGCGCGCCGGCGGCGGCGCCCTCGAGGGCCACCATGCCGAACGGCTCGTAGATGCTCGGCACGGCGAAGCAGTCCGACGCGGCCATCACGGCGGGCAGGTCGGTGCCGCCGAGGAAGCCGGGGAGGCTGACCGTGCCACCGAGGCCCAGGCGGTGCACCTCGGCCTCCAGTTCCGCGCGGTACGGCCCGTCGCCGACGATGACCGCGCGCAGCCCGGGGTGCCGCTCGCGCAGCCGGGGCAGTCCGGCGATCAGGTGCTGCACGCCCTTCTCGTAGACCAGCCGGCCGGCGAAGGTGACCAGCGGTCCGTCCCCGGCGAAGCGGGCGCGGGCGCTCGCCACGGCGGCGGCGGGGACGCGCCAGCGGTGCGGCTCGACGCCGTTGGGCACCACGTCGACCCGGCCGGCCGGTACGTCGAACAGCCCGGTGACCTCGTCGCGCATGTAGCCGGAGCAGACGATGACCCGGCCGGACTCGCCGGCCAGCCAGTGCTCGACGCCGTGGATGGTGCGGTTCATCTCCTCCGGCAGCCAGCCCTGGTGCCGGCCGGCCTCGGTGG
>NZ_JBQHDF010000030.1:0-34700 GCF_052068495.1 Micromonospora sp. SD12
ACCCGAGCCGTCCCGGCCAACAACCCGTCGGCCTTCAACCCCGCAACGAACGTACGGGCCGCCCGCATCGGCCCCACCGTGTGGGAACTGGACGGCCCGATACCGACACTGAACAGATCGAACACACTGATCATGGCTGCACTTCCTGTCGCGTCGGCCGCACCCGGCGGCTCAGTTGGCGGAACCGGGCGTGAACGAGCGGGCCAGCAGCAGCAGGTTCGCGGGCTTCTCGGCGAGTCGCCGCATGAAGTACGCGTACCAGTCGCGGCCGTACGGCAGGTAGACCCGCATCCGGTTCCCGCCCGACGCCAGTCGCAGTTGCTCGTTCTCGCGGATGCCGTACAGCATCTGGAACTCGAAGTCCTCGACGCTGCGCCCGCCCACCCGCGCCAGGTGCAAGGTGTGCTCGATGAGCTTCGGGTCGTGGGTGGCGACCATCGGATACCCCTGCCCCTCCATGAGGATGCGCAGGCACCGCCGGAACTCGTCGTCGACCTGGTGTTTCCTGACGTACGCCACCGAGGCGGGCTCGGCGTAGGCGCCCTTCACCAGGCGCACCCGGCTGCCCGCGTGGGCGAGCCGCCGGCAGTCGGCCGCCGTACGCCGCAGGCACGCCTGGAGGGCGACGCCGACCCACGGGAACTCCGCCCGCAGCTCGCCGAGCAGGGCGAGGGTCGCGTCCACGGTCGTGTGGTCCTCCATGTCGATGGTGACGCCGGACCCGACGGCCGCGGCGGCGGCGCAGACGTCGCGCGTGAGCCGCAGGGCGTGCCCGTACCCGTCACCCGGCAGCGACCCACCGAGCGCCGAGACCTTCAGTGAGACCTCGGCGGTCGCGGCCAGGTCCGCGGCGTGCAATGACCACAGCAGCGCGACGTACGTGTCGCGGGTGGCCTCGGCCTGCGCGAGCGCCGTGGTCCCCTCGCCGAGGAGGTCGATCGTGACCTGGAGGCCCACCCCGGCGAGCTGGCGGGCCACCGCGACCACCTCACGATCCTCCTCGCCCGCGACGAACCGGCGGACGATTCCCCGGGTCAGGGACGACCGCGAGACCAGTGCGCGCATGCGCTCGTTCTCCGCGGCCAGGAGCAGGAGCTTGTTCGGCATGGAACGCCTTTCCGGAGGGCCGGGTCGCGACGCCGTCGCCGGACGGCGGCGAGCGGGTTGGTGCCGCCGGGGTGCGGTGCGCGCACGCGTCCCCGGCGGACGTTCACGGGTGGGCCGTGGGGCCCGCAGCCGCCGCGTCGGCGTCGGCCAGGTAGGCGCGGTACTCGTCGGCCGTCATCAGCGCCGGCGCGTCGGTCAGGCGCACCCGCACCAGCCAGCCCGCCCCGTACGGGTCCGTGCCGATCAGGTCCGGGTCGGCGACGACCGCGTCGTTGGTGGCGACGATCTCGCCGCTCACCGGCAGGTACAGCTCGGCCACCGACTTGGTGGACTCCACCTCGCCGCAGACCTCGCCCGCGCTCAGGTGGGTGCCCGGTTCGGGCAGCTCGGCGTGGATGACGTCGCCGAGGGCGGCGGCGGCGAACGCGGTGATGCCCACGGCGGCCGGTTCGGTCGTGTCGTCGAGCCACTCGTGGTTCCTGCTGTAGCGCAGACGCGCGGGAACGTCCATGGTGCTCACTCCTGGGGATGAATCGGTGCGCGTCAGCGCGGGCGGCGGTAGAGCGGCGGCGGAGTGCCGCGTACCGCGTCGGCGGGGCTGAGGGCGCCGGACGCAACCGACCCGGACCGACCTCCAGCGAAGAGGCCGGCGCGTTCGCGTACCGCGCGGTGCCCGGCGGTCTCGCTGCCGTGGCGCAGCGGCGCGGACCAGCCGGTGAACCGGGCGCCGAGTTCGGCGCGCACGGCGTGCAGGGGTGAGCGGAGCAGGGGTGTCGGACTGTGCTGCACGGAGGCCTCCCTCGTCCCGACGCGGTCGCGTCGTACGGTCGGTTGCCTCCCGCTCTGTCATCGACCTGAGAGCTTCACCGCCGGTTGGCGGCTTGCACCGTGGGTGAGACGACGGATCGTCTGCTTTCCAGAGTTCGCCTCACCCGAGCGGTAACGGGGCCTGAGAGTTTCTTGGGAGTTTGCTCCTTCGGCGCCCCGACGGACGGTCGGGATCTCTCCCGCGCGGGTTCGAACGGCGTCTATGTAGTTGTGGGTCGCCCGCAGACCCTAGGCGACCGGCCGAGCGGGTGTCAACGGCTGCGGACGGTCGCCGAACCGTCACTCATATCGACCACCAGCGATTCTTTACACGATGTGTGATGTGTGCCATTGTACTGGCCACCCGCAGCGCGAGTCCCGCTTGATCGACGGACGTCAGCGCGCAGCCACCTCACACCACCACCCGCCGGCCGCCCGGCCGGACCACGAACGCCAGGAGGCGACCCGTGAGAACTTCGAGACCACGACACCGGCGCGGCTGGCCCGCCGTCCCGCTGGCACTGGCACTGGCCCTGGGGCTGGGGCTGGCCCCGATGGCCTCCGCCGGCACCGCGAACGCGGCACCGCCGCCCAGGCCGACCGGCGCCGCCCCGACCGACGCCGGCACCGGCTCCGGCGCCGCCGACGCCCACGTCCGGCGGTCGCCGCTGCCGGTCAACGAACGAGCCCCGCTCCCCTCGTCCCGGGAGGAGCTGCGCCGCGACTACGACCGGCCCGACGCCGCCCGAAGCCGCGTCGCCCCGTCGATGCGCGCCTCGGCCGCCGCGCCATGCGCGGTCAGCGACTTCACCAGCCGGACCGGCAGCGCCCTGGTGCAGCAGATCAAGGCGTCCACGACCGACTGCGTGAACACCCTGTTCAGCCTCTCCGGCAGCGACGCCGCCCAGGCCTTCCGCGAGGCGCAGATGACCAGCGTGGCGTACGGGCTGCGGGACGACGCCGCCGCCTACGACGGCACCAACCGCACGGGCACCGCCCAGCTCGTGCTGTACCTGCGGGCCGGCTACTACGTGCGGTGGAACCATCCCGCCACGGTGGGCTCCTACGGCCCCGGCCTGCGCACCGCCATCCGCGCCGGGCTGGACACGTTCTTCGCCAACAGCCGCTCCGGAAACGTCAGCGACGCCAACGGCGAGGTGCTGGCCGAGGCGGTCACCCTCATCGACAGCGCGGAGGAGAACGCCCGCTACCTGTACGTGGTGAAGCGGCTGCTGACCAGCTACAACAGCTCGTACGACTCGTCGTGGTGGATGCTCAACGCCGTCAACAACGTCTACACGGTGCTGTTCCGCGGCCACCAGGTGCCCGAGTTCGTCAGCACGGTCAGCGCCGACCCGAGCGTCCTGGACACCCTGTACACCTTCGCCTCCGGCAAGCGGGCCCTGCTCGGCACCGACCGCGGCTACCTCGTCTCCAACGCCGGCCGCGAACTGGGCCGTTTCCTCCAGCACACCGCCCTACGGTCGAAGACGCGACCCCTGGCCCGGGGCCTGCTCGACCTGAGCGCGATCACCGGCCCCACCGCCGCCCTCTGGGTCGGCGTCGCCGAGATGACCGACCACTACGACAAGGCCGAGTGCGCCTACTACGGCACCTGCGACCTCCAGCGGCGGCTCGCGGCCGAGGTCCTGCCGATCACCTACACCTGCGGCAACACCATCCGCATCCGCGCCCAGCAGATGACCTCCACCCAACTCGACTGGGCATGCACGAGCATGCGCAACCAGGACGCCTACTTCCACTCAATCGCGGCGGACACGGGCCCGGTCGCCAACGACCGCAACACGACCATCGAGGTCGTGGTCTACGACTCCAGCACCGACTACCAGACGTACGGCGGGCCGATGTTCGGCATCGACACGAACAACGGCGGCATGTACCTCGAAGGCGACCCGGCGGCCGCCGGCAACCAGGCGCGCTTCATCGCGTACGAGGCGGAGTGGCTGCGGCCCACCTTCGAGATCTGGAACCTCAACCACGAGTACACCCACTACCTCGACGGTCGCTTCAACATGTACGGCGACTTCACCGCCAACATCGCCACCCCCACCATCTGGTGGATCGAGGGCTTCGCCGAGTACGTGTCGTACTCGTACCGGGAACTGACCTACGGCGCCGCCATCACCGAGGCCGGGAAGAAGACCTACTCCCTGCGTACGCTCTTCGACACCACGTACAACCACGACACCAACCGCGTCTACCGGTGGGGCTACCTGGCGGTGCGCTACATGCTCCAGTCGCACCGCGGTGACGTCACCACGCTGCTCGGGCACTACCGCACGGGCAACTGGAACGCCGCCCGCACGCTGCTGACCGGCACCATCGGCAGCCGCTACGACACCGACTGGTACGCCTGGCTGGGCGCCTGCGCGGCCGGCAACTGCGGCGGCACCAACCCGCCCGGAAACCAGGCCCCGGTCGCGGCGTTCACGTCCACCACCAGCGGACTCAACGCCACCTTCACCGACCGGTCCACCGACGCCGACGGCAGCATCGCCGCCCGCTCCTGGACCTTCGGCGACGGCACCACCTCGACGGCGACCAACCCCACCAAGACCTACCGCGCCGCCGGCACGTACGCGGTCACCCTCACCGTCACCGACGACAAGGGCGCCACCGCCCGGACCTCCCGCGACGTCACGGTCACCGGCGATCCCGCCGCGCTGCCCGAGTGCACCGGCGGCGACGTGCGGACGCTGGGCCGCAACTGCCAGCGGAGCAACCTCCAGGCCACCACCGGAAACCTCTCCTACCTCTACCTCCAGGTGCCCGCCGGCACCGCCCGCCTGACGATCACCTCGTCCGGTGGCACCGGCGACGCGGACCTGTACTACAGCCCCAGCGGCTGGGCCACCACGAGCGCGTACACCCACCGGTCGGTCACCAGCGGCAACGGCGAGACGATCACGATCGACAATCCGGCCCCCGGCTACCACTACGTCAGCCTGCACGCCAGGCAGGCGTTCAGCGGGGTCACCGTGAAGTCGGAGTACTGACGACCCGCGCCACGTCCGGCAGTGGTGGCCGCCCGCGCGTAGCGCTGGCGGCCACCACCGGCTGGCGGCCGGCGCGCCCGCGTGGCCTTGCGGATCGGCGGCGGCCCGGGCCCGCAGCGCTCAGTCGTCGGCGGCGAGTTCGCCGAGCGTGACCGGCTGCGCCAGCGGACGGGACGCGTACCCGGCCAGGTCGGCCACGCCCGGCGCCCGGCCCACCTCCCGGGCCACCAGGCAGGCCGTGGCGTAGCCGCAGACCCGACCCTGGCACCAGCCCATGCCGGCCCTGGTCAGCAGCTTCGCGCCCCGGGCGTCGGTGGCGGACAGCTCCCGCACCGCCCGCCGGACCGCCGCGACGGGCACCTCCTCGCACCGGCAGACGAGCGTGTCGTCGGCGCACCAGTCCGGCCAGGCGGCCGGCACGGGGTGGACCGCGTGCAGCGCCGCCGCGAACCGGCGCAGCCGGCGCCGGGCCCGCAACAGCCGGTCGAGCCGGCGGGCCGGGAAGGGCGGCGGACGGCCGAGGGAGAGCGCGGCGGCGCCCCCGGCGAGCTGCCCCTCCACCAGCGCCAGGCCGGCACCGCCGACGCCGGTGACCTCACCGGCCGCGTACACCCCCGGCACCGAGGTCGCCTGAGCCGCGTCGGCGGCCAGCACCAGGCTGCCGTCGCGGTCCAGCCGGGTCGCGCAGCCCAGGGCCACGGCCAGCTCCAGCTGCGGGGTGAACCCGAAGCCCACCGCGAGGCCGTCGCACTCCACCCGGGTGCCGGTGCCGGGCAGCACGGTGCCGCCGGGACCGAGCCGGGCGACGGTCACCCCGGTCACATGGTCGGTGCCGTGCGCGGCCACCACCGCCGTCCGGCGGTGGTAGGGCACGGCGTGCCGCAGCATCCGCCAGCCGTACCGGCCGGCCTCGGCGAGCTTGCCCGCCGCGCCGACGACCGCGCGCGGGTGGCGGGCGTACCCCGCCGGGTCGTTCGCCTCGTAGACGCCGACGACGGTGCCGCCCGCCGCGGCCAGGCCGGTCGCGACCGGCAGCAGGAACGGTCCCGTCCCCGCCACCACGATCCGCCGCGCGAAGGTCACCCCCTGGCCCTTGAGCATGGCCTGGGCGCCGCCGGCGGTGACCACGCCGGGCAGGTCCCAGCCCGGGAACGGCGCGACCCGGTCGTGGGCGCCGGTCGCGACGACCAGCCGGCGCCCGCGCACCACCCCCGCACGGGTGTGCACGGCGAACTGCGGGTCGGCGCGGCCCGCCGGGGACTCCACGAACCAGACGGCGGCGTCGGCCCGGTACGCGACCCGGCCGAGCTGCCCGCGCAGCCGGGCGAACGTCGACCAGTCGGGGTGCTCGCCGCCGTCGGTGTCGGCGCGGTGCCGCCAGAACTGCCCGCCCGGGCGTGACCCGGCGTCGAGCAGCGCCACCCGGCAGCCGGCCCGCGCCGCCGAGGCCGCCGCGGCCAGCCCGGCCGGCCCGGCGCCGACCACCACCACGTCGTACGCGGTCACGGCCGCGGCCCGCCGTCGTCGTGGGTCTCGACCACGTCCCCCGGACGGGCGACGACCAGGCAGGCGCGCTGGGACGGCGTCCCGTTGACGCGTACCAGGCAGTCGAAGCAGATCCCGATCCCGCAGAAGATCCCCCGGGGCCGGTCGCCGACCCGGGTGCGCCGCCACGAGCGGATGCCGGCGGCGAGCAGTGCGGCGGCGATCGTCCGCCGCCCGTCGGTGGGGACGGGGCGGCCGTCAAAGGTGAACGTCATGGCGCTCCGGGGCGAATGGTCGTAGGTCCATGTCCGGGCGGCGCCCGGTCAGCAGTGCCGCGACGGCGTGCCCGGTGGCCGGGGCGAGACCGATCCCGGCGCCCTCGTGGCCGGCGGCGTGGTAGAGGCCCGGCACCCGGGGATCGGCGCCGATCATCGGCAGGTGGTCGGGGCTGTAGGGCCGGAACCCCCGGTAGGCGCGGATCGCCGACACCCGGCCGAGGACCGGGAAGAGCCGGACCGCGCCCGCCGCCAGCCGGCGCAGCGCCGGCAGCGGGATCGTCGGGTCGAACCCCACCCGTTCCCGGGTGGAGCCGATCAGGATCGTGCCCGCCCTGGTGCCCTCCACCACAGGCGAGACCTCCAGGTCGCCGGAGCTGCGGCCGACGTTGGCGACGTAGCCGGCCGCGTACACCTTGTGCCGCACCAGCGGCGGCAGCGCCTCGGTGACGAGGATGAAGCCGCGCCGGGGCAGGATCGGCAGCTCGACCCCGGCCAGGGCGGCGACCTCGCCGGCCCAGACGCCGGCGGCGTTGACCACCGTCGCGGTGTGCAGCGTGCCCCGGTCGGTCACCACGGCCCGGACCGCTCCGGTGGCGTCGCGGCGCACCCCGACGACCCTGGTCCCGGTCAGCAGCCGCACCCCGGCGGCACGCAGCAGGTGGGCGGCGGCCAGCATCGGCTGCACCTGCATGTCCTGCGGATAGTGCACGCCGCCGGCGAGGTCCCGGGCCAGGTGCGGCTCGAACCCGGGCAACGCCTCGGCAGCCACCTCGTACGCCTCGACCCCGACGGCGCGCTGGCTCGCGGCGAACGCCCGCAACGCGGCGTGTTCGGCCGGCGAGGCGGCCACCACCAGCCCGCCCTTGTGTTCCAGCTCGATGTGTTCCCCGCCGAGACTCTCTCCGAGTTCCCGCCACAGGGCGACGGAGTGCCGGGCCAGCGCCAGCTCCGGCCCGGGCGGCTTGTCGGAGACGAGGATGTTGCCCTCGCCGGCGCCGGTGGTGCCGGCGGCCACCCCGCCCCGGTCGACCACAGTCACGGCCAGTCCGGCGCGGGCGGCGTAGTAGGCGCAGGCGACGCCGACCATGCCCGCCCCGATGACGACGACGTCCGGGCTGGCGGCGGTCATGAGGCGACGCGGTGCATCCACGCCTCGACGTCGTCCGCGTGACGGGGCAGGTCGGCGGAGAGCATGCGGTAGCCGTCGTCGGTGATCAGCACGTCCTCCTCGATGCGCATGCCCAGCCCGCGCAGCTCGGCGGGGATCAGTTCGTCGTCCGGCTGGAAGTAGAGTCCCGGCTCCACGGTCAGCACGTGACCGGCCGCGAGGCGGCCGTCCAGGTAGGTCTCGGAGCGGGCGGCGGCGCAGTCGTGCACGTCCAGGCCGAGCATGTGGCCCGAGCCGCAGAGGGTCCACCGGCGGTGCAGGCCGCAGTCCTGCGCCAACGACCGCTCCGGCGTGCAGGGCAGCACCCCGAGATCTGCCAGCCCGTGCACCAGCACGGTCATCGCGGCCTCGTGGAAGGCCCGGAAGTGCGCCCCCGGCCGCAGGCACTCCAGCGCGGCGTCGTTGGCCCGCCGGCACAGCTCGTACAGGTCGCGCTGCAACGGGCTGAACCGGCCGGAGACCGGCAGGACCCGGGTGATGTCGGCGGTGTACAGCGACCGGGTCTCCGCCCCGGCGTCGAGCAGCAGCAGGTCGCCGTCGCGGACCGGCCCGTCGTTGTCGTTCCAGTGCAGGGTCGCCGCGTGCGCGCCGGCGGCCACGATGGACTGGTAGCCGACGTCGTTGCCCTCCAGCCGGGCGCGCTGCCAGAACACCCCCTCCAGGTACCGCTCGGACGTCCGCATCGCCATCGGCAGCGCCCGCACCACGTCCTCGAAGCCGCGGGTCGTGGTGGCCACCGCCTGCTCCAGCTGGGCGATCTCCCAGGGATCCTTCACCAGGCGCAGCTCGGCCAGCACGGCGGCGAACTCGGCGTCGCCGGCGGTGGCCCCGCCGCCGAGCAGCGCGTCGACACCTGCGTCGACGCCGCGCAGCACCCGCGTCGGCGTGTGCGCCCCGGCCAACGCCGGCGCCAGCTCGGCGACGTGGCGGGTCGGCAGGGCCAGCCGGCGGCTGCTCTCGCCTAGGGTGGGACGCCGGCCGGCCCACAGCTCGCCGTAGACCCGGTCCCGGAAGAACTCGCCGTCCTTGCGTCCCGAGCGGGGACGCAGGAACAGCGTGGCGTCCCCGTCGGGTTCGACCACCAGGACGCCGTCGGAGGACTGGTCGCCGGTCAACCAGGTGTACGCCGAGTGGGGCCGGAAGCGGTAGTTCTGGTCGTTGGAGCGCTGCTGGTAGCCACCGGCCGGGACCACCAGGCGCTGGCCGGCGAACAGCTCGTGCAGCCGCGCGCGCCGCCTCGCGGCCCAGCCGGCGACCTCGTCGACCGGCAGGTCGTACTGCTCGGTGTCCGCCCAGCCGGACAGCATGAACTCCTCGAGCGCGGGGCTGACGGGCAGGTCGTGGCTGCCGGTACGCAGGTCGCGGGTCACAGCGGCTCCTTGACGTGGAGGGGTCGGTGGCGTGGGTCAGTGGGGTCGCGGCGGCGCCGCGAAGGTGACGGTGCGGACCGAGGTGTAGAAGTGCAGGGCGGCGGTGCCCTGTTCGCGCGGGCCGTAGCTGGAGGCCTTCTCGCCGCCGAACGGGGCGTGGAAGTCCACCCCGGTCGTCGGCGCGTTGACCCGGATCAGGCCGGTGTCGATCCGCCGGGCGGCGTCGAGCAGCGCGCCGACGTCGTGGCCGTGCACCGAGGTGACGAGCCCGTACCGCACGTCGTTGACCAGGTCGACGGCGCCGGCCAGGTCCGGCACGGACAGGATCGCCGCCAGCGGCCCGAAGGTCTCCTCCCGGGCCACGGGGTGTGCCGGGTCGAGCCCGTCGATCAGCACCGGCGCGACGTAGTAGCCGTCGTCGGCGGCGGTCGGGCCGCCCGTACCGCCGGTGAGCAGCCGCGCCCCGCTGGCCCGCGCGGCCCCGGCGGCGTCGAGGACCCGCTCACGCGCCGCCGCGTCGATCACCGGGCCGGCGACCACGCTCGCCTCGGCCGGATCGCCGAACCGCAGCGACGTCACGGCGGCCACCAGCGCCTCGGTGAACTCCCGGGCGTCGCCCACCACGACGATCCGCCGGGTCGCGGTGCACTTCTGTCCGGCGTACCCCATCGCGGCGTTGGCCAGCAGCGCGGCGGTCTGCCCGAGGTCCGCGTCGGGCAGCACGACGGCCGCGTTCTGGCCGCCCATCTCCGCCTGGACCGGCAGTCCGGCGCGGGCGGCCGCGACCGCGACCTGCGCGCCGACCGCCGCGGACCCGGTGAACGAGACGACGTCGCTCGCCTCGACGACCGCCTGGCCCGTCGCCGGTCCGCCCGGCACGACGTGCAGCAGCCCGCTCGGCAGCAGCCCCTCGAAGAGCCCGGCCACGGCCTCGCCGCAGGCGAGCGCTTCCGGGGAGGGCTTGAGCAGCACGGCGTTGCCGGTGGCGAGCGCCGGCGCGGCCTTCCACAGCGGGATGGCCAGCGGGAAGTTCCACGGCGTGACCAGCCCGGCGACGCCGCGCGGGCGGCGTTCGGTGAAGAGCAGGCCGGGCTGGTGCGCCGGCAGCGAGGGCGCCAGCACGTCACCGGTCGCGGCGTAGCAGGCCTGTGCGTAGTAGTCCAGGATGGCCGCCCCGCGGTCGACCTCGGCGCGGGCCTCCCCCGCCGGCTTGCCGACCTCGCGGACGATGAGGTCGGCGACCGCGTCGGCCCGCTCGCGCAGCCGGTCCGCCGCCGCGCGCAGGGCCGAGGCGCGGCCGGCGGGCCCTTCCCGGCACCAGCCGGCCTGTGCGGTACGCGAGCGCGCGGCCAGTGCGCGCACCTCGTCGGGGGACACCGCGGCGCGCTCGGCGACCACGTCGCCGGGGCACTGCGGAGAACGGCTCCGGATCATTTCGGTCACCACAGGAATCCTGCCGGGAAGGGGTCGTCGGGATCGAGGAAGTACTGGGCGGTGCCGGTCAGCCAGGCCCGCCCGGTGACCGTCGGCACCACCGCCGGGCGGCCCGCGACGGTGGTCGTGTCGACCAGCCGTCCGACGAACCGGGTGCCGAGCAGGGACTCGTTGACGAAGTCGCGGTCGAGCGGCAGCAGGCCCCGGGCGTGCAGCTGCGCCATCCGCGCCGACGTGCCCGTACCGCAGGGTGACCGGTCGAACCAGCCCGGGTGGATCACCATGGCGTGCCGGGAGTGGCGGGCGTCCGAGCCCTCGCCGGCCAGGTAGACGTGGTGGCAGCCGGAGATCTCCGGCTGCTCGGGATGCACGGGCCGGTCGGTGGCGTCGACCGCCGCCATGATGGCCAGTCCGGCCTCCAGCAGCCGCTGCTTGTGGGCCCGGTCGAGGGTCAGGCCCAACTCGGCGAGGTCCACCACCGCGTAGAAGTTCCCGCCGTAGGCCAGGTCGTAGCGGACCCGGCCCAGTCCGGGGACGTCGACCACGGCGTCCAGCGCCGCGACGAAGGACGGTACGTTGCGGATCGTGACGGCGGTGGCGCGGCCGTCGGCCACCGCGACCGACGCCACCACCAGTCCGGCGGGGGTGTCCAGGCGTACGGTGGTCACCGGCTCGGTGACCTCGACCATCCCGGTCTCGACGAGCACGGTCGCCACGCCGATGGTGCCGTGCCCGCACATCGGCAGGCAGCCGGACACCTCGATGTAGATCACGCCGAAGTCGGCGTCCGGCCGGGTCGGCGGTTGCAGGATCGCCCCCGACATCGCCGAGTGGCCCCGGGGCTCGCACATCAGGAAGGTGCGCAGGTGGTCGAGGTGGGTCATCAGGTGTTCGCGGCGCTGCGCCATGGTGGCGCCGGGGATCACCGGCACCCCGCCGGTCACCACCCGGGTGGGCATCCCCTCCGTGTGCGAGTCGACCACGTGGATGACGCGGTTGGTACGCATCAGCGGTGACCCGCCGCGAGCAGCCGCTCGGTGGTCCTGCGGATCTCGGCGGCGACGGCCGGGGGCAGGGGCTGGCGCGGCTGGCGGGTGGGGCCGCCCGGCCGGCCGGCCACGTCCATGGAGAGCTTGATCGCCTGGACGAACTCCGAGCGGGAGTCCCAGCGCAGCAGCGGGTGCAGCGTCCGGTACAGCGGCACGGCGGTCGCCGGGTCCCCGGCGACGGCAGCCTCGTAGAGGCGGGCGCAACTGTCCGGGATGGCGTTCTGGTAGCCGCCGATCCAGCCGACCGCCCCGGCCATCAGCAGTTCGAGGGCCACGTCGTCGGCGCCGGCCAGCAGGTCGAGGCCGGGCGCGAGCTCGGCGATCTCGTACGCGCGGCGGACGTCGCCGCTGAACTCCTTGACCGCGACCACGAGCCCCTCCTCGAAGAGCCGGCGCAGCAGGGCAGGGGTGATGTCGACGCGGGTGTCGAGCGGGTTGTTGTAGGCCACGATCGGCAGGCCGGCCCTGGCCACCTCGCGGTAGTGGGCCAGCACGGCCGCCTCGTCGGCGCGGTACGCGGTGGGCGGCAGCAGCATCACGGCCTGGCAGCCCGCCTCGGCCGCCTGCTCCGCCCAGCGCCGCGCCTCGTCCGCGCCGTACGCCGACACGCCGGGAACCACCGAGAAGCCGGCGGGGGCCGCCTGCACCGCGGTGCGCACGACGGCCTCGCGCTCCTCGGCGCTGAGCACCTGGTACTCCCCCAGCGAGCCGTTCGGGACGACCCCGCGGCAGCCGTTGTCGGCGAGCCACCGGACGTGCGCCGCGTAGGCGTCGAGGTCGACGCTCAGGTCACGGGGGTCGAACGGCAGGGCGGCGGCCGCCAGGACGCCCCGCCACGGAATCTGTTCCACGCCACCTCCAGTAAAATGTTACATGGCACCGTAGCACGGTCGTCGGGACGTCCACCAGATCCGAACGGTGTTCCTCTCCCCGGCACCGACGACCGCACCCGCGACCGTGGTCGGCGCGCCGGCCGGCCGCGTGCCGGACCGGCGCGAGGCGCCCCGGCTAGCGCTCGGGCCGGTCGGCCCAGATGCCGCGCACGTGCCGCAGGTGACCGCGCATCAGGTTCACGACCCCGTCCCGGTCCCCCGCCGCGAACAGGTCCATGAGCTGGACGTGCTCGTCCGCCGAGTCGACCAGCCGGCCGTCCCTGACCAGCGCGTCGAGCCCGTACAGGCGGGTGCGGTTACGCAGGTCGGCGACCGTCTCCACCAGCCGCAGGTTGCCGCCCGCGCGCAGCAGGGTCAGGTGGAACTCGCTGTCCGCCTCGATGTACGCCACCACGTCGCCCCGGCTCGCCGCCTTGACGATGGCCTGCGCGAGCACCCGCAGCTCGCGCAGCTGCTCCGCCGAGAGCCGGCCCACCTGGTCGGCCACCACCGGGATCTCCAGCAGCTCCCGGATCTGGGTGATCTCGTCGAGTTCCCGCTCCGACAGGGACCTGATCCGGAAGCCCTTGTTCTTGACGATCGTGATCAGGCCCTCCTTGGCCAGATCGAGGATCGCCTCGCGCACGGGGGTCGGGGAGACCCCGAACTGCGTCGCCAGCGTGGGCGCCGAGTAGATGGTGCCGGGCCTGATCTGACCCGCCACGATCGCGGCGCGCAGCGCGTGCGCCACCTCCTCGCGCAGGCTCTGCCGCCCCGCGATGGCCGCCAGCGCCAGTACCGGCCCGGCGGCATCGGCGCCGCCCGCCTGCCAGTCGGCTGTCACCACCACGTCACCCCGCTCAGCCCGCGCCGTCACCCGTGGACCGGTCGTCCGACGCCACGGCCCGCCCGAGCTTACCGGTCGGCCCGGTGCCCGCCGCCATCGTCGCCCTGCGCCGGGTCGCCGGTGCTCAGCGGCCCGCGCCCGCCAGGATCTCGGCGGCCGCCCGCTCGCCGGCCTCGATCGCCCCGTCCAGGTAGCCGGCCCACCGGGTGGCGGTCTCCGTGCCGGCCCAGTGCACCCGCCCCACCGGCCGGCGCAGCTCCGGCCCGTACCCGCACCAGGAGCCGGGGGTCGGCGCCCCGCAGAAGCAGCCCCGCGTCCACTCGTCGGCCGACCAGTCGTACTCGACGAACTCCTCGGGCCGCCGGGCCGCCGGACCGACGACGGCGGCCAGGGCGTCCAGCAGGCCCGCCCTGCGCTCCCCCGGCGACATCCGCCGCAGCGCGTTCGCCTCCGGCCCGTAGCTGAACGCGGTCAGCACCCCGCGCGCGGAGTCCGGGGTGCCGTTGTCCACCGTCTCGGTGACCGGCCCGGCGAGGCAGACGGCGACACCGGAGCGGCCGTCCGCGCGCCAGAACGGCTCCGGGTAGACCGCGTGGACCTTGAACGCCGAGCCCATCGGCATCCGCTGGGTGAGCGCGTCGCGCAGGGCCGGCAGGGGCGGGTCGTACCGGATGCGCCCGGCCAGCGTCGGCGCCACGGCGACCACCACCGCGTCCGCCTCGACGCGGTCGGTGTCGGTGTGCACGACCACGCCGGCGTGGTCCTGCGCGATCGCCCGCACCGCAGCGCCCAGCCGCACGGCGTCCGGGCCGAGGGCGGCGGCCAGCGCCTCGGCCAGCACCGGCGGCCCGCCGACGACGCGGTCCTGCTGCGCGCCGCCGGCCATCGCGAGCAGCGCCCGGCTGCCGCCGCCGGAGCGCAGGTAGAACGCCATCTGGAGCAGGGAGATCTCGTCCGGCCCGGCGGCCAGCAGGCCGCCGGCGAGCAGCCGGCCGAGATAGCGGGCGGTCGCCGGGTCCGGCGCGGCCGTGCGCAGCCAGCCGGCCAGCGTCGTACGGTCCCACTCGGCGGCCTGCGCCGCCGCCCACGGCGCGGCCGGGTCGACCCGCTCGGCGTACGCGTCGAGCAGGTCGAGGACCCTGCCGGCGGCCTCAGGCGCCCCGGCGTGCCGGCCGTCGGGGAACAGCACGGTCGACGGGCCGTACGCGGCGGACGCGAAGGTGCCGATCCCGTACCGGGCGAGGAGCCCGTTGACCCGCTCCTGGGTCGGGCCGACCCACTGGGCCCCCAGATCGAGCTGGGTGCCGTCGGCCAGCCACCGGGTGAGCACCCGCCCGCCCACCCGGTCCCGCGCCTCCAGCACCCGCGTGCGTACGCCGGCGCGGGCGAGCGTGAGCGCGGCGGCCAGCCCGGAGAAACCGGCGCCGACCACGACGACCTCGGTTGCCATGCGACGGCATACCCGTTCGCGTCGCCGCCATGACCCGGCCGCCGGCCGGCGTCAACGCAGGTGGCGCCCGGCGGGGCAGCGCGATCGGCCCGCAGGGGCCATCCTTGTCCGGTGCGGCTGCCGCCCGCCTTGCGACGGCGGGGTGCGGCCGGAGCGTCGGAGCACCGTGAAGGACACGAAGGAGGATGCCGTGCGCTACGTCGACGGCCCGGCGGTCGAATGCGACCTCCACCTGGCAGCCGATCCCGCCCGGGTGTGGGAGCTGGTCACGGACATCGAACTGCCCGCGCGGTTCAGTTCGGAGCTGCTGCGGGTGAGCTGGTTGGATGACGCCCGGGGGCCGGCCCTCGGAGCCCGGTTCGAGGGGCACAACCAGCATCCCGCGCTGGGCGAGTGGCGCACCATCTCGCACGTCGTGCAGTTCGACCAGCCGCGGGTCTTCGGCTGGGTGGTCACCGACCCGGACAACCGTTTCGGCGGTGGCCCCGCCGACCTCACGCGCCCGGGGGCCACCTGGCAGTACCGCCTCACCCCTGAGGGCGACGGGTGCCGGCTGTCGCACTCGGTGCGCATCGGCCCCACCCGCACCGGGCTGAGCCTGGTCATCGACCAGGCCCCGGAGCACGAGGAGGAGATCATCGAACGCCGGCTGGCCGCCCTGCGCGAAGCCATGACCGGCACCCTCGAGGGCATCCGGGGGCTCGCCGAGCAGCCCCGCTGACCCGTCGCGTGGCCATCGCCGGCGTGAGCCTCGGCGCCGGGCCACGCTTCGACGGTGGACGGCCCGCCGAGTCAGGCGCGGCAGGGGCCGGCGCCAACGGTGGGCGGCCCGCCGAGCCGGACGCGGCGGGCCGTGTCACTCGGCGGCGCCGGCCGCTGACCGGTGCACCCGGCGGCCACGGCCGGCCGCGTGCTCCGGGAGCGACGCGTGGCGCCGCCGCGGCGTGCAGGCCCTCAGTGCGCCGCCAGGACCCCCGCCTCCGGTTCGAGGCCGGCGAGGCGGGCCGGGCGCACCACGAGGAGCAGGACCGCCGTCGCCGCCAGCATGCCGCCCGCGACGACGACGGCCATGGCGACCGCGCCGGTGCCGAGCACGCCCACCAGGGGCGCGGCCAGCGCGCCGACGCCGAACTGCACGGCGCCGAGCAGGGCGGAGGCCGTGCCGGCCGCCTCGCCGTGGCGGGACAGGGCCAGGGCCGGCGCGTTCGGCATCGCGAGGCCCGCCGCCGCGAGCACCACCCACAGCGACACGAGCAGGCTGGGCAGCCCGCCGATCCCGGTCACGGCGAAGGCCAGCAGCGCCAGGCCGGCCACGCTCCCCGCGCCCAGGGCGACGACCAGGATCCGCTGCGGCGAGTGCCGGCGCAGCAGCCGTACGTTGAACTGGGTGGCCGCGATCAGCCCGACGGCACCGGCTCCGAAGGCCAGCCCGAACTGCTGCTCGTTGAGGCCGTACTGCTGTTGCAGGACGAACGACGACCCGGCCACGTACGCGAACAGCGCCGCCATGGCCAGCCCGGCGACCAGGACCAGGCCCACGAACGTACGGTCGCGCAGCAGCGCGCCGTACACGGACAGCGTCGCGACGGCCCCGCCGCGCCGGCGGCGCTCGGCCGGCAGCGTCTCGCGCAGGCCCAGCGCGGCGACCACGACGAGCACCACGCCGAAGGCGGCCAGGGCGATGAACACGCCGCGCCAGTCCGTCCAGCGCAGCAGGCCGCCCCCGAGGGTCGGGGCGAGGATCGGCGCCGCCCCCATGACCAGCAGCAGCCGCGACAGCAGCTTGGCGAAGGCCGCGCCGTCGAACAGGTCGCGGACCACGGCCATGGCGACCACCGAGGCGGCGGCGACGCCGAGGCCCTGCACCACCCGCAGGCCACCGAGGACGGCGACGCTCGGTGCGACGGCGCAGAGCAGTGACGCCACGACGTACAGCGCGACGCCGGCGATCAGCGGCGCGCGCCGGCCGACGGCGTCGGACAGCGGGCCGATCAGCAACTGGCCGATGGCGAGGCCCGCCAGGGTGCCGGTGAGGGTCAGTTGGACCGCCGCCGACGTGGTCTGGAAGTCGGCGACGATGGCCGGCAGCGCCGGCAGGTACATGTCGATGGTCAGCGGGCCCACCGCGGTCAGCGACCCGAGGACGAGGACGAGCCGCAGGCGTTGCCGGGGGCTCATCAGCTCGCCCGGCGTCGGCCGGGCCGCCGGAGCCTCGCCGGTGTCGACGGCGGCGGTCAACGGATCGTCTCCGGCCGGTCGTCGCGCGGCCGGCCCGTCAGCGGTGTAGGAGTCACACCTGGCTGCAAATCCGGATCCGATGATCTCATTCCCGTCCGGCGGCGAGGTAACGCAGTTCACAGCCCGCCCGACCACGGTGCGACACGGCGCGGTGACCGACCCCAGTGCCGCGTCGACCCCCGTCGCGGCGGTAGGGGTTCCGGGGACGCCCGCCGGCCCGGCGTCCCAGCAAATGGAAGATCCCGCCACGCATCAGGAAGAAGCTCCGACCCCAGGCAGCGTTTCCGCTGGTCAGGCACGTGCTATCGCGCCACGCGCGAAGGGAGGCGGACCCCTGGGGTTCTGATCCCGGGATGCAAGGGTGGACACTGCCGAAGATGCCGCGGCGTGGCGGCATGGCACATCATGGGTTTCTACAGGAGGGCTTGGTCGAGTGTTCAAACGTGTCGCCATCGTCAACCGCGGTGAGGCCGCCATGCGGCTCATCCACGCCGTACGGGACATCGCCGCGGAGACCGGGACACGGATCGAGACCGTAGCCCTGCACACCGACGTCGACCGTACGGCCACCTTCGTCCGCGAGGCGGACCTGTCCTACGACCTCGGTCCCGCGTCCGCGCGCCCGTACCTCGACCTGAAGGTGCTGGAGCGCGCGCTGGTCGAGACCGGGGCCGACGCCGCGTGGGTCGGCTGGGGCTTCGTCGCCGAGGACCCGGCGTTCGCGGAGCTGTGCGAGAAGGTCGGTGTCACCTTCGTCGGGCCGAGCCCGGAGGCCATGCGCAAGCTCGGCGACAAGATCGGCGCGAAGCTGATCGCCGAGGAGGTCGGCGTGCCGGTCGCGCCGTGGAGCCGCGGCGCGGTCGAGACCCTCGACGCCGCCCTGGCGGCGGCCGCCGAGATCGGCTACCCGCTGATGCTCAAGGCGACCGCCGGCGGCGGCGGGCGCGGCATCCGCGTCATCACCAGCGAGGCGGAGCTCGCCGACGCCTACGAGCGCACCAGCCAGGAGGCCGCCCGGGCGTTCGGCAGCGGCGTCGTCTTCCTGGAGCGCCTGGTCACCGGCGCCCGCCACGTCGAGGTCCAGGTGATCGCCGACGGCCAGGGCACCGCGTGGGCGCTCGGCGTCCGCGACTGCTCCGTGCAGCGGCGCAACCAGAAGGTCATCGAGGAGTCGGCGTCGCCGGTGCTCGGTCCTGAGCAGACGGCCGAGCTGAAGGCGTCGGCCGAGCGGCTGGCCGTCGCGGTCGCCTACCGGGGCGCGGCGACCGTGGAGTTCCTCTACCACCCCGGCGACCGGCTGTTCGCGTTCCTGGAGGTCAACACCCGCCTCCAGGTCGAGCACCCGATCACCGAGTCCACCACCGGCTTCGACCTGGTCAAGGCGCAGCTGCACGTGGCCTCGGGCGGGCGGCTCGAAGGCGGCCCGCCGGTGGAGCGCGGGCACGCCATCGAGGCCCGGCTCAACGCCGAGGACCCCGACCGCGACTTCGCGCCCTCCCCCGGCCGCATCGCGCGCCTCGACCTGCCGGCCGGCCCGGGCATCCGCGTGGACACCGGCGTCAGCGAGGGCGACACCATCCCCGCCGACTTCGACTCGATGATCGCGAAGATCATCGCGTACGGCCGCGACCGCGACGAGGCGCTCGGCCGGCTGCGCCGCGCGATGGCGCAGACCACGGTGATCATCGAGGGTGGCGCGACGAACAAGAGCTTCGTGCTCGACCTGCTCGACCAGCCGGAGGTGATCGACGCCAGCGCGGACACCGGCTGGATCGACCGCGTCCGGGGCGAGGGCAGGCTCGTCACGCACCGGCACTCCGCCGTCGCGCTGGCGGCGGCCGCCATCGAGGCGTACGAGGAGGAGGAACGCGTCGAGCGTCAGCGGCTGCTGTCGACGGCGTTCGGCGGGCGCCCGCAGGTGCAGCACGAGAGCGGCCGGCCGCTGGACCTCAAGCTCCGCGGCGCCGGCTACCGCGTACGCGTCGCGCGGGTCGGCGCGCACCGCTTCCGCGTCGGCATCGAGGCCGGTGGCGCCGTGCGCACCGCCGACGTCGAGCTGGACCGCTTCGACCGGCACTCCGGGCAGATCGTCGTCAACGGCGCCCGTTACCGCCTGCTCATCGGCACCCACGGGCCGATCCACCTGGTCGAGGTGGACGGCGTGGCGCACCGGGTCAGCCGCGACGAGGGCGGCGTGCTGCGCTCGCCGATGCCGGCGCTGGTCGTCGCGACGCCGCTGCTGGTCGGGGCCGAGGTCGAGGCGGGCGCGCCCGTGCTGGTGCTGGAGAGCATGAAGATGGAGACGGTGCTGCGCGCGCCGTTCCGGGCGCGGCTGCGGGAGTGCGTCGTGTCGGTGGGCACCCAGGTCGAGGCGGGCGCGCCGCTGCTGCGGCTGGAGCCGCTCGGCGACGACGCCGAGGCCGCGGAGACCTCGACCGAGTCCGTCGAGCTGGACCTGCCCGTCGCCGCCGAGGCGGTCCCGGCGCGTGAGCGCGCCACGCGCGGGCAGGAGGACCTGCGCAGCCTGCTGCTGGGCTTCGACGTCGACCCGCACGACGAGCGCCGGCTGCTCGACGACTACCTCGCCGCGCGCCAGGGCGCCACCGAGGCGGGTCACCGGCCGCTGGCCGAGGAGCTCGACCTCATCGAGGTGTTCGCCGACCTCACCGAGCTGAGCCGCAACCGGCCGACGGGCGAGGACGGCGGCGGCCACGTGCCCAGCGCCCGCGAGTACTTCCACACCTACCTGCAGTACCTCGACGTCGAGCGGGCCGGCCTGCCGGAGACCTTCCAGGCCAAGCTCGCCAAGGCCCTCGGGCACTACGGCGTCACCGAGCTGGAGCGCTCCCCCGAGCTGGAAGCCGCCGTCTTCCGGATCTTCCTCGCCCTGCAACGCGCGTCCGCCGACGCCACGGTCGTCGCGACCCTGCTGCGCGCCTGGCTGCGGGAGCCGCCGCCGGACGAGTCGCTGCGCGAGCCCGCCGGCCTCGCGCTGGAGCGGCTGGTGGCCGCGACGCAGGTGCGCTTCCCGGTGGTCTCCGACCTCGCGCGCGGCGTCGTGTTCGCCTGGTTCGCCCAGCCGCTGCTGCGCCGCAACCGCGCCCGCGTCTACGCCGACGTCCGCCGGCACCTGCGCCACCTGGACGCGCACCCCGACGCGCCGGACCGGGCGGAGCGCATCGCCGAGATGGTGCGCTCCACCGAGCCGCTGGTGCGGCTGCTCGGCCAGCGGCTCGTCCGCGACCACCTGGACAACGCGGTCATGCTGGAGGTGCTGACCCGGCGCTACTACGGCAACAAGGGCCTCACCGGCGTACGCACCAGCAAGGTCGAGGGCTGCACGTTCGTGGTGGCCGAGCGGGCCGACTCGTGCGTGGTCTCCTCGGCCGTGCGCTTCGAGGCGCTGGGCAGCGCGCTGCGCGGACTCACGGAGCTGGCGAGCGGCCACGACGCCATCGACGTCGACATCTACCTGGCGTGGGAGGGGCAGCCGGAGGACTTCGACGCGATGGCCGCGGCGCTGCACGAGGTCGTCAACGCGCACCCGCTGCCGAACCAGGTCCGCCGGCTCACCACCACCGTCGCGGGTCGCAGCGGCGCGGTGATGCACCACCACTTCACCTTCCGCCCGTCGACCATGGGGATGAGCGAGGAGCGGCTGATCCGCGGCCTGCACCCGTACATCGCGCAGCGCATGCAGATGGAGCGGCTGAGCAGGTTCGACCTCACCCGGCTGCCGTCGTCGGACGAGGAGGTCTACCTCTACCAGTGCGTCGCGCGGGAGAACCCGTCGGACGACCGCCTCGTCGCGTTCGCGCAGGTACGCGACCTGGCCGAGCTGCGCGAGCACGACGGCCGGCTGGTGGCGCTGCCGACGGCCGAGGACGTGCTCGCCACCTGTCTCGACTCGATCCGCCGCGCGCAGTCGCGGCGCCCGTCGCGCAAGCGCTTCAGCACCAACCGGATCGTCGTCTACGTCTGGCCGCCGAGCGACCTCACCCGCGCCGAGCTGAAGATGATCGCCCAGCGCGTGCTGCCGACGACCGCGGGCGCCGGGCTGGAGGAGATCCTGTTCATCGCGCGGCAGCGCGACGCCAGGACCGGCGAGCTGACGAAGATCGCCGTACGCATCGCGTTCGACGCCACCGGCGGCACGAAGCTGACGGTCGGCGAGCCGTCGGAGGAGCCGGTCGAGCCGCTCGACGACTACCGGCAGAAGGTGCTGCGCGCGAGCAGCCGCAACGCGGTGTACCCGTACGAGCTGACCGACCTGCTCGGCACCTTCGTCGAGCACGACCTCGACGAGAACCACGCGCTGGTGCCGGTCGACCGGCCGAAGGGGCGCAACAGCGCGGCGATCGTCGCCGGTGTGGTGAGCACCCCGACCCGCCGGCACCCGCAGGGCGTCACCCGGGTCGTGCTGCTCGGCGACCCGACGAAGGCGCTCGGCGCGCTGTCGGAGCCGGAGTGCCGCCGCGTGATCGCCGCGCTGGACCTGGCCGAGCGGATGCAGGTGCCGCTGGAGTGGTACGCGCTGTCCGCGGGCGCCCGGATCTCCATGGAGTCGGGCACCGAGAACATGGACTGGGTGGCCGCGGCGCTCAAGCGGATCGTCGAGTTCACCCAGGACGGCGGCGAGATCAACATCGTGGTCGCGGGCATCACCGTCGGCGCGCAGCCGTACTGGAACGCCGAGGCGACGATGCTCATGCACACCAAGGGCATCCTGGTGATGACGCCGGACTCGGCGATGGTGCTCACCGGCAAGCAGTCGCTCGACTTCTCCGGCGGGGTGTCGGCCGAGGACAACTTCGGCATCGGCGGCTACGACCGGGTGATGGGCCCGAACGGGCAGGCGCAGTACTGGGCGCCGAACCTGGCCGCCGCGCGCGACGTGCTGATGGCCCACTACCAGCACACGTACGTCGTGCCCGGCGAGCAGCGGCCACGGCGGGCACGCACGAGCGACCCCGTCGACCGTGACATCTCCGACTTCCCGCACATCGTGGCGGGCAGCGACTTCACCACCGTCGGCGAGATCTTCTCCGCCGGGGCCAACCCGGACCGCAAGAAGCCGTTCGACATCCGGACCGTGATGCGGGCGCTGTCCGACCAGGACCGCCCGGTGCTGGAACGGTGGGCGGGCATGGCCGACGCGGAGACCGTGGCGGTGCAGGACGTACACCTCGGCGGCATGCCGGTGTGCCTCATCGGCATCGAGTCGCGGGCGGTGCCGCGGCGCGGCTTCCCGCCCACCGACGGCCCGGACACCTACACCGCGGGCACCCTGTTCCCGCGCTCGTCGAAGAAGGCCGCGCGGGCGATCAACGCGGCCAGCGGCAACCGGCCGCTGGTGGTGCTGGCGAACCTGTCCGGCTTCGACGGCTCGCCGGAGTCGATGCGCAACCTGCAACTGGAGTACGGCGCGGAGATCGGCCGGGCCATCGTCAACTTCCGCGGGCCCATCGTGTTCTGCGTGATCTCCCGCTACCACGGGGGCGCGTTCGTGGTCTTCTCCAAGGCGCTGAACCCGAACATGACCGTGCTCGCCCTGGAGGGCTCGTTCGCCTCGGTGCTCGGCGGCGCCCCCGCCGCCGCGGTGGTGTTCTCCGGCGACGTCAACGCCCGTACCGCCGCCGACCCGCGCGTGCGGGAGCTGGAGGCCCGCGTCGCGGCCGCCTCCGGCACCGACCGCGCGGCGCTGACGGCGGAGCTCGACGAGCTGCGCTCCTCGGTACGCGTGGAGAAGCTGGGCGAGGTGGCCGCCGAGTTCGACCGGGTGCACAACATCCAGCGCGCGGTCGAGGTCGGTTCCGTCGACGCCGTCATCCGCGCGGCGGAGCTGCGCCCGCGCGTCATCGAGGCCATCGAGGCCCGCCTGCGCTGAGGGCGGCGTGCCGCAGCGACGGCATCCGTTGGTGGTCCCCGGCCCGGGCGGGCCGGGGACTATCGCCTCCGCGTCGCGCGGGCGGCGCTGCTCGGCCAGCCGGGAGCGGCAGCCGGCCGACCGCCGCTCCCGGTGGACCGGTTCAGAAGGCGTACAGGTCCAGGGCGATCCCGTCCGGTCCCCCGGAGTGGCTGACCGCCACCCAGTCGTCCCCGGCGCCGGCGAGCCAACCGGGATACCGGCCCAGCTGGCGGCCGGTCGACACGTCGTGGACGAGCACGACCGGCCGCTGCTCGACCGCGCCGCTGACCGCCACGAGGCGTCGGGTCACGCTCGACCGCCAGCTCGCCGAGGTGCCAGCCAACCCCGGATCCGGCGCGCTCCACCGCGTCGCGCCGGTGGCCGCGTCGAGCAGGGCCAGCTCGCCGCCGTCGGCGGTGCGCCGCACCAGCACCGACCGGTCGTCCCCGTCGACCGGTACGCCGGGGGTGGCGGCCTCCCACTGCGTCTTTCCGGTCCGCAGGTCCACCGCCTGGGGCCGGCCGGCGGCGGTGACCGCGACGAGCCGGGTACCGGCCCCGATCATGGTCAGGCCGCTGCGGTCGTGCGCCAGCCGCTTGACACACTCGCCGTCCTCGCGACGCCCGCTGAAGACCTCGCCGGACCAGCCTCCGGCACCGGTGGCCGCGTCGACGGTGGCGATGTCGACCGTGCACCGCCGGTCGCCGCGGGGCGGATCGTGGTCGGTGGTCACCAGCAGGCCACCGGCGACGAAGCCGTGCCAGGCGCGGCTCGGCAACCGACCGGCACCGGCCTTGCCGGTGGCGGCCGCGACGGTGGTGTAGGTGCGCCCGTCCAGCCGCACCGCCACGTACCGCCCTGTGGGCGCGGCGTGCGGCGCGCGGACGCCGATCGCCTCGTCGGTCACCCGGGCGAACCGGTCGGCGGGCAGCTTCCACAGTTGACGACCGTCGCGCACGTCCCGGGCGACGACCACACACGTCGCGGACCGTCCGGTGCCGACGCACGCGCGGTGGTAGACGTTCTGCTGCTGGACGACGACGTCCTGGGTGTCCTCCGTCCGCCAGCGGGTGGCGCCGGTGGCCGCGTCGAGCACCTCCAGCGGCCCACCGTTGTTGGCGCTGACGACGATCAGGTCGCCCGCGACCGCGTACCGGTAGCTCACCGGGAACGGGTGACGCCACCGGTCCTGCCCCGTGGAGCGGTCCACCGCGCGCAGCTCCCGCCCGTCGGGCACGACGACGACCTGGCCGAGCTGCGTCAGCGGCTGGTCGACCCGCCCGGCCGTCACCGACCAGACCGGCGGCCGGCCCTCCTGTTCCGCTTGTCCCTCTCTTCCGCGCAGGCTCTCCTGGGTCACCTCGACGCGCGGCGCCGGCCGCTCGGGCGGCTCCGCCCGGGGGCCGGTGCAGGCGGCGAGCCCGACGAGCAGACCCAGGGCCGCCCCTGCCAGGCTCCAACGGGGTGGGCGGTACGACGGCGCCAACGCTCTCTCCCTCGATCGACGGACGAGCCCCACCCTAGGAACCGCCCGCACGCCCGCCCCACGAGGTGCGCACTCGGTGGCCGGCCGACGCCCGTGGGACGGCGGGCGGGCAGCGGGAAGGGCCAGTTCCGACGGAACTGGCCCTTCCCGACGATCAGCGCGGTGCGGTGGTCAGCCGACCGACTTGTTGTAGCTGTCGATGGCGCCCTGCACGCTCGCCGCCGCGTCCTTCATGGCCTGCTCGGCCGGCTTGCTGCCGACGATGGCCGCCTCGAGGCCGTCCTCGGAGGCCTTGCGGGCCTGCGGCATCACGCCCAGCAGGCAGCCGGCCGACGCGACCGACGGCGGCAGCGCGTGCAGCTGGTCGACGGCGGTGCGGAACTGGGGGAACTTCGCCATCCAGTCCTTGTCGATCTGCTCGTCGAGCGCCTTGGCGTTGATCGGCACGTACCCGGTGCTGGTGTGCCACTTGGCCTGCTCGACGGGCCCGGAGGCGAACTTCACGAACTCCCAGGCGGCCCGCTTCTCCTTGTCGCTGTGGCCGACGCCGTTGATCCACAGCGAGGCGCCACCGATGATCGGTCCGCCCGTCGAGGCGGCGCTCACCTTCGGGTACGGGGCGGTGAGCACGGTGAACTTGCCCTTCGCGGCGTCGACGTAACCGCGCAGCACGCTGGTGGACTCCAGGTGCATGGCGACGGTGCCCGACTTGAAGGCCGCCTGGGCGTCGTCGGTCTTGCGGCCGGTGTTGGTCGCGTAGCCGCCCTTCACCAGGTCCGTCCACCACTGCGCGACGCGTACGGCCGTCTCCTGGTCGAACTGCACCTTCGTGGCCAGGCCCTTGCGCCCGTTGCCGTTGTCGCAGTACTCCTTGCCGTCGGTGGCGAGCAACTGCTCCACCAGCCAGCCGTAGATGGCGGCGTTGAAGCCGTACTGGACCGTCTTGCCGCTGGCGTCCTTGACGGTGAGCTTCTTGGCCAGCTCGCCGATCTCGGTGAGGTCCTTCGGCGGCTTCGTCGGGTCGAGGCCGGCCCGCTCGAACGCCTCCTTGTTGAGGTACAGCAGGGGCGTCGAGGAGTTGAACGGCATCGACCAGAGCTTGCCGTCGACCGAGTAGTAACTGGCGATGTTGGGCTCGATGTCGCCGGCGTTGAAGCCGTCCTTCTCGATGAACTTGTGCATCGGCACGACCTGCTTCGAGTCGACCATGAAGCGGCTGCCGATGTCGTAGATCTGCACCAGCGCCGGCGTGCTCTTCTGCTGCACCGACGCCTTGTACTTCGCGATCGTCTCGTCGTAGCTTCCCTGGAAGACCGCCTTGACCTCGACCTTGCCGCCGCTCTGGGCGTTGAAGTCGGCCACGAGCTGGTCGACGGCGGTGGCGTTGGCCCCCTTCATCGCGTGCCAGAACTCGATCGTGGTCTTGTCCGTGGCCTTCTCCAGCACCTCGGCGCCGGGCGCGTCGAGCGCGCCACTGCCGCCGTCGGTGCCGGAGCCGGAGTCGCCGCACGCGGTGAGCGCGGCGGCGGCCACGACGGCGACGAACGCCGCCGCGCTACGGCGGAGCCGAGGTCTTCTCATGGGTTCTCCTTCTCGATGGTTCAACGCAGCGCCCCGGCGGTCAGCCCGCGGACGATGTAGCGCTGGCCGAAGATCACGACGGCCAGCGTGGGTAGCAGCGACAACGCGACGCCGGCGAGGACGAGACCCGGCTGCGCCGCCTCGGCGTCGTTGAGCTGGGAGATGCCGATCTGCAGCGTCTGGAACTCGGTGTCGCGGATGAGGATCAGCGGCCAGAAGTACTGGTTCCACGCCGAGAGGAAGACGTAGACCCCGACCGCCGCGATGGAGGGCTTCGACAGCGGCACGATGACCCGCCACAGCAGGCGCCAGTGGCCGCACCCGTCGATCACTGCGGCGTCGCGCAGCTCGGTCGGGAACTGAAGGAACGCCTGCCGCAGCAGGAACGTGCCGAACGCCGAGGCGAGGAAGGGCAGCACCAGGCCGAGGTACGTCAGCCCTCCGCGCGTCAGGCCCCAGTCGGAGATGGCCAGGTAGTTGGGGATGATGATCGCTTCCCACGGCACCATGAGGGTGGCGAGGAAGAGGCTGAACGTCGCCGCCTTCGCCGGCAGGCGCAGGAACGCGAAGGCGTACGCGGCGAAGATGCTGGTGACGACCTGCGCGACCGTGATGACGCCGGCCTGCACGGCGGAGTTGGCGTAGAAGCGGCCGAGCGGCACCGAGCTGAACACGTCGGTGACGTTCTGCCAGTGCAGCGCGCTCGGCACCAGCGCGGGCGGGTAGGTCGCCAGGTCGCCGGGCCCCATCACGGCGCCGACGAAGCCGTAGTAGACCGGGAAGAGCACGGGGATCGCCGCCAGGCCGAGCACGACGTAGACGGCGATCCGCCCGAGGTTGAGCTTTTTCATCGGTAGTGGACCCGCCGTTCGAGGACGCCGAATTGGACGGCCGTGCAGCCGAGCATGATGACCAGCAGCACGACGGCCTGCGCGCTGGCCGCGCCGAAGTCGGAGGAGCCGAAGGCGAACGCCTTCTCGTAGATCGAGTAGACCAGGGTCGTCGTGGCCTGGTCCGGCCCGCCCTTGGTCAGGATGTGGATCTGCCCGAAGCTCTGCAGGGCGTGGATCGTGGAGACCACCACGAGGAAGAACAGCTGCGGGGAGAGCAGCGGCACGGTGATCCGCGTCGCCAGCCGCCACCCGGTCGCGCCGTCCAGCCGCGCCGCCTCGACCACCTCCGGCGAGATCGCCGAGACCCCGGCGGAGAGCACGAGGATGTTGTAGCCGAAGTTCATCCACACCGTCGCGGCGCAGACGGCCGGCAGCGCGATCGACGGGTCGGTGAGCCAGTTGACCCGGTCGATGCCGAGGGAGCCGAGCAGGCCGTTCGCCACCCCGATCGCCGGGTTGTAGATGACGGCGAAGATGACCGACGCGGTCGCCACCGAGAACGCGAACGGCAGCGCGAACGCGGTGCGCAGCGCCCGTACGCCCCGGATGCGCGCCTCCAGCAGCAGCACCACGAACAGCGCGCCCAGCACGGCCGGCACCACCGAGAAGAGAGTGAACAGCGCCGTCGTGGCCAGCACCCCGCCGAACTCCCCGGACAGCATGTCCCGGTAGTGCGCCGCGCCGACGTACTCGGACGCGGCGCCGAAGATGTCGTTGCCGTGCACGGAGAGGTACAGGGTCCGCCCGAGCGGCCAGAACACGAACAGGGCGAAGACCCCCACCGAGGGCAGCAGCATCAGCCACGCGAGACCGGACTCGCTGAAGCGGGCGCGCCGCACCTGTCGGGCGGTGGAGGGCGTGGATTCGGAGGTCAGGGGGCGTTCGCCCGGTGGCGCGCTGACGGTGGAAGGGGGAGGCACCGCAGCACCCTACCAACGGCATCGAGGGATAGACATCATTTGGGGCGTGATGTGCCGTCAGCCCGGGAGCGGCAGCCGCGACGGTTCGGCACTTGACGCAAACGGGCGGTCGGGGCGCGATAGAGCCCCTACGGTCGGTTGTCGACAACGCGTCGCGACCACCGGCCCGAGGAGCCAGATCATGCAGACGATCGTGACCAGTGGGAGGCGAGGGTACGGTGCCCGCCGCCGGCGGGACGCATCGCGGGCGGTCCGGCCCGCTCCCGCCGCTGCCGAGACCCACCCCGGTGGTGCCTGAGCGTGTCGGCCGGGCACTCCGACGGAGACGGCGACCGCCCCCAGCGTGAGGGCGGACGTGCCGCCCGGGCGCACAACCGTCGAGAGGACGGTTCCCGTCTCGACGATCTCACCGACCGGCTCGACAAGCCGATGGGGATTCTCGGCCTCCTGTTCCTGCTGTTGGTGCTCGTGCAGGCGTTCACCCACGACGAGCCGCTCAGCACCATCCTCACGATCGCCGGTTGGATCCTGTGGGCCGTGTTCGTGGCGGAGTTCGCCCTGCGTGCCTGGCTGTCCCGGCACCGCGCCCGACAGTTCTGGCGGCAGAACTGGTGGCAGGTGATCTTCCTCGTCGTGCCCTTCCTGCGGTTCGCCCGCGCGGCCATCGCGCTTCGCGCCGCCCGGGGAGCCGGAGTGGTCGCCGCCGCCGTGCGCGGCTCCCGCTCGGCGGGCCGGCTGCTCACCAACCGGCTGGCCTGGCTCGCCGTCGTGACGGTGACGGTCATCCTGGCCGCCGGGCAGTTGCTGACGCTCACCGGCTCCTACCCGACCCACGGGCGGGCCCTGCACGCTGCCGCGCTCACCACCATCACCGGTGTGCCGCTCGGCGCCACCGACACGTTCGCGCAGATACTCGAACTGGTGCTCGCCGTCTATTCCGTGGTGGTGTTCGGCACCCTCGCCGGCGCTTTCGGGGCGTACTTCCTCAGCCACGGGCGCACTGCCGACGAGCCCGTACGGCAGGACCCCGAACCGGAGCGGTGAGCGACACGGAACCTCCAGTGGCGAGTACCGACGCCGACGCCACTGCGCGGGCGGTTCCGCGCCTCGCGCGTTCATCCATCGGGAAGTATCTATAATTCCGCCATGAGTGATGGTTCCCGGTCGCTGACGGGCAGGCGCGTCCTCGTCACCGGTGGCGCCCGCGGGATCGGCGCCGCGCTGGCCCGTCGGTTGCACCAGCGGGGCGCCAGGGTCGCCGTCGTCGGGTTGGAACCCGAGCTGCTGGCCGACGTGTCGGCGGCGTGCGGCGACGCCCCGTGGAGCAGCTGCGACGTCCGCTCCCGAGCCCAGGTCGACGCTGCGGTCGAGATGGCCGTGGACCGGCTCGGCGGGCTCGACGTCGTCGTGGCCAACGCCGGGGTTGCCGCCCAACTGCCGCTGGTCGGCGGCGACCCGGACGTGTTCGAGCGGACGAACGCCGTCAACGTCCTCGGCACCTACTACACCCTGCGCGCCGCGGCCCCGCACATCAGCCACCCGAACGGCTACGCGCTGGTGATCGCGTCACTGGCCGCAGCGGTGCACGCGCCGCTGCTCGGTGCGTACAGCGCCTCCAAGGCCGCGGTCGAGGCCCTCGGCAACACCCTGCGGGTCGAACTGCGGCCCTCGGGCGCCCGCGCCGGCGGCGCGTACTTCGCCGAGCTGGACACCGACATGACCTCGCGCGGGTTCGGCACCAGGGCCGCGACGGCGCTGCTGCACGGCAGCCGGCTGCACCGCGTCGCCTCGTTGGAGGTCGGCGTCGCCGCGTTGGAGCGCGGCGTCGCCCGCCGGAGCCGGCGGATCGTCGCGCCCGGCTGGGTGCGGCCCGTGCTGCCGCTGCGCATGGCGGTCCAGCCGCTGCTCGACCGCAGATTCCAACGCGGGCTGGTCGACGCGCTACGCATCGCGCAGGCGGAGCGTCCGCCGCTGACCACGCCGCAGCCGGATGGCCAACCGTGACCGCGCCCCGCATAAGCCCCGGCGGCCGGCAGGACGTCGGTACGTTCGGTTGGCTGTTCAGCCAGGGTGGCCGGCCGGGTCACGGGCACCGGCCCGCCGAACCTGTTCCTCACCCTCGGCCGCCACCGCCCGCTGTTTCGCGGCTGGCTGCGTTTCGCCCGCCGCCTGATGCCGGGCGGCGTGCTGCCGCGCCGGGAGACCGAACTGGTCATCCTGCGGGTCGCGCACCTGTGCGCCTGCCGCTACGAGCACGACCACCACCTGAGGCTCGCCCGGCGGGCCGGCGTCACCGACGCGCAGATCGAGCGCGTGAGCAGCGACGACATCGGCGTCGGGTGGTCCGCCCGTGAGCACGCGGTGCTGGTCGCGGTCGACGGGCTGGTACGCCACCGCGACCTCGACGACGAGGCGTGGACGGCGCTGCGCGTCCACCTGGACGAGCGCGAGTGCATCGAGCTGTGCATGCTGGTCGGGCACTACGTCATGCTCGCCACGACCATCACGACGCTGCGCATCCAGCCCGACCAACCGCCCGGATAGCGCTCCACCGAGCAGCGCCTGCCTTGCTCGCGCGTACGAACACGCAGGTTCGCCACAGTGCGCCCGGTCGCACCGCTGCCGCGTCGGGAGGCTAGGGGTGCGTGCTCGTGCGGAGCGAACGCTCAGATGTCTGCGGTGTGCTGCGCGTCAGCATGGCCACGACGTCGGAGGTGGGCCGAATGCGCGACGCCCGGCCCGTACAGCCAGAGTGGCGAGGGCAGCATTGGCGCCACCACCGATCACCGCGCCGATACCGAACGGTGCTGCTCGACCGAGAACGATGATCCCCTGCTTGCTCCCGTACTTCGTGATGAAGTGTCTCCCCAGGACCTTGTTGATCTGACGTAATGTCTCGGCGGGCACCTTGGCGACCACCTGACGTCCCCAGTGTTGCCCCGTACGCTCGGCGACCTTGGTGATGGTGGCGGAGCCGGACCCGCCGAGCATGATGCCCATCACGATCGTTCGACGGCGCTCGATCTCGTCGATGGGCACTCCGTGGACCTCGGCGATCGAGAGCGCGAAGAGGGCGCTCAGCTGAAGCGATGAAAGAGCCTCGCCGGCCGACAGCGCCAGCGCGACGCCCGTGCCGACGCCGGGCGCCGCTGCGGCTCCGCCAACCGCGGCACCCGTGCCGGTCAGGGCGCCCACGTACATCCGCTCCAGATTGCGGATCACCTCTGCTGGTGTCGCCTCTGGGTTCCGCTGGCGGGCCCGGGCGATGTTCTTGCGTACCAGTGGGCCCTGGAGGTCGATTGCCTTGTCCAAGAGGTCAAGCACCCGCTGCCCACGTACGGCTGCTTCCGGAACCGGTCCGTCGTGGGCATCCGTCGCCATGCGTTGAGCTCCCTGCGTCGTCACGTCCGAAAATGAGTCCCCGCTCGACCAGCCGAGCGGAGCTTGCGCCAGATCGTCGATCGGTGGACGCCACACACGGGCGACGTCGTCGATTGAGGCGCCTGTGGAATGGGCGGTTCGATCAACGTCCACCCCGTTGCGGTCAATGAGGTTACGTTGTGGCACCTCGCCACCGCCAGATCTGAGATCCGTCCCGATCGAACGACGATCACCGAGTGGCCGCGCCACCCCAACCCACTCTCACCAGCGCGATCTCGGCCGACCACCGCCGCACGAGGCCGTCTACCGATCGCAGCCGCACCGCCGGAATGGCGGGTTTCCGACAGTCAGCGAGCGTCATCGACGCAGGCGACGGGAGCCCCTCGCCGTCGTGGCCGTCGAGGAGTACGCAGCGCCGGCCACCGGGCAGCCGAACACAGCAGTAGACGCGGTGGCGGAGGCCCTGCTGGCCTCTTGATGGGTCACGCGCAGGAGTGGCCCGGGCCATGACCGTTGGGCTGGCCGGATCACCGCGCCGCCGTCACAGACCAGCGGCGGGCCAGCGTCGTTGCCGCAAGGAAGGCAGCGAGGACAATCGCAGCCTCGGCCGCGATCGCCAGTGGGGTGAACGGGTAGTTGAGCGACCAGGCGAAGGTGGCCGCAGCGGCGATCGCGGCTGCGATAGCGGGTGGCAGCAGCAGTGTCATCCGCGCCGCAGTGTGTCGGATGTGGGGCGCGTCTCGTAGGGCGATGCGTACGGCGAGGATGGCGCCGGCGATGACAACCGCTGCGACGGCGCCGTAGAAGACGCCAGCGGCAAGCCACAACGGCACGCGCACGCTTCGCGGCAGGTCGAATGCCGCCACGAATGCCTGGTGCAGGCTAATGACCACGACGTAGCCCACGACGAGGGAGAGCATCGCGCCCGCGGTCGCAACGCCGAGTACCTGGCCGTACCGCGGCGGGGTGCGCTCCACGCCGGCTTCCTCGGCGATTCGCACGGCGAACTCGGCAGGGTCAGCGCCGAGAAGCTCTGCGGGATCGAGCCCGTCGGCGGCTGCTGCCTCGAGTTCGGCGCGGAGGTCGGCCGCGAGAGTCACCCGGTCGCGACGGTGAATACCGAGAGCGCGCCACTCTCGGTCTGCGGCGGCGAGGAGGTTGTCAACGGCCGACGTCGACGTGCTCATGGTCGTCTCCTGGATTCGGTGGACGGACGGCGAGGGTTGCGTTCACGACGCCAGCGAACTGGACCCACTGCTCGCGCCAAGCGCGCAGCCGATCGTGGCCGGTATCGGTGAGCCGATAGACCTTGCGGGGTGGGCCGTTGGGACTGGGCTGCAGCGCGTTGGCGATGAGCCCCAAGCGGTGCAACCGGGTGATCAACGGGTAGACGGTGCCGTAGCTCACCGTTCCGAATCCGGCGGTGTCGAGTCGGCGGACGAGTTCGTAGCCGTGCGCCGGCTCGCCGGCAAGCAGCGCAAGCAAGCACATGTCCAGGCAGCCGCGCAGTAGCTGGGCCTGTCGCTCGGAAGCGGCTTCCGAGCCGCCCACTGCCGCTATCATGCACCACATAATACGGTCGGTACTATGCGTCGTCTAGTAGGTCTTCGTCAAAAGCCGGTTGATGCCGCACTCCACGGCGTGACGTTGCTGTAGACGTGCTGCTCGGCCCGGCGCCGGCCCGCGTACGCGACGACGGCACCTGGTGAGCGGGCCTCGGACGACGAATGCCTTGCGGATCAAGGGGTGCGTTGATCGGGAAGCGAGAAGCGGGGTTCCGGTATCAAGGTGTGCCACTCCAGGACAACCCAAACCAGGAACGTCGCACGGTGGATCAGACCGCCATAACCAGATTCTCGGCTGCTAGCGTTCGGCGCCATGTGGACCGAGGAGATCGTGGCCGGGCGTCCGGCCTGGCGCCACACGGCGTCGGGTGTGGTGTTCCGGGAGGTGCCCGGCGGCACGTTCCGCATGGGTCTGTCCGAGGCGGAACTGGAGGCCGTACGCGCCATCGAGCGCAGCGGAGAAGTCGAGGACACCCTCGAGCCCTTCTTCGCCGGCGCAGCGGACGCCCAGCCGGTGCGGGAGGTGCGGGTCGAACCGTTCCTGATCGCCCGGCACCCGCTGACGGTCGCGCAGGTCCGGCACTGGCTGCCCGACTACGAGGACTTCTACGCCGACGAGGACACCACCACGGCCCGCCTCGAGGACGACCTGGACGACCTGCTCGACGCCCTGCCGTTCCGGCTGCCCAGCGAGGCCGAGTGGGAGTACGCGGCCCGCGCCGGCACCACCACGCTGACGTTCCGCGGCGACGACAAACCCGACGAGGACCAGATCCTCGACGACTTCGGCGACGAGGAGCGCACGGCCGCCGCCGAGAACGCCTTCGGCCTGGCCGCGATGGGCTCGGCCGGCGAGATCTGCGCCGACGTGTGGATCCCCGGCTTCGCGGACGCACCGGCGGACGCGCGGCCACGCGCCGGTGACGGGCTGCGGACCGTACGCGGCGGCGCCGCCGACCTCTACCCGTGGCAGGGCTGCGACGAGTGGCTGCTGCTGCTCTCCGCCACCCGGTACGAGCACTCCCAGTTCACCGCGGTCCGCCCGGCCGCACCGCTGCCGTCCCGGTAGGTCGCCTCCCGGCTGGTCGGCACGTTCCCGATTCCAACAGGCCAAGACTGAAGCTGGTCTCGACGAGTATCAGGTCCGCGACCGGGGAACCCGTTACGCCCACATCAGCTCGCGATGGCCGCCCACGCCTGGCTGCCCGTGGCCCGATCCTTACCGCAGGAGGGAAACCAACCCTGGCGGCGACATGATGGATACCGTTTGAACGCTTCTACCGTCGCCTTCGGTGGACGCTTACCAGCCGCTGAACCTGTTTGCCGAGATCGCCGTAAATACCGCTGGTAAGCAGACGCATCGGTAGCGGTCTCAGCAGAGGTACGAGCCGCAGTAGCCGCGGATGATCGCAGTCGCACTGCGGGTGGCGCTCTGCCCGCCCTGGGAGTACGTGACGCTTGCGGTGATCTCACTATCGTTGGAACCACCCCGCACGGCAACGGCGCAGTCGTATGAGGTGGTGGTGCAGCCGGTGATCACATACTCATACGGGCCGGTGACCGTCCACGAGTAGGTGTAGCTGCCGGCCGTGTTGAGCACGGCGAATCCGACGTTGTACATGGTGGCCGGCTTACTGTTCAGGCAGGTGGTCTCCCATGTGAAGATCGTGCCGGGCGCGACGCGACAACCGAAGGTCTCGCCACCGAATGCGGCGGCCGGGGATGCGGTGGCCAGACCGAGCGTCGCGACAGCCAGAAGGGAGGCGACTAAGGCGTGTTTCATAAACCGGTCAGAGCCACTCAGTGATGATCGTGATGGTTAGGACGGCTTGGAAGCGAACTGC
>NZ_JBQHDF010000031.1:0-32027 GCF_052068495.1 Micromonospora sp. SD12
AGCACGCCCGCGTCGCCGGTGACGACCCACCCGTCGACCAGCGTCTTCGCCGTGGCCTCCGGCATGTTCCAGTACTCGACCATCGCCGCCGGCGTACGCAGCCAGACCTCGCCGACCTCGCCGGCCGGCAGCGGGTTGCCCTTGTCGTCGGCGACCTTGACCTCGAAGCCCGGGTAGGGGCGCCCGGCCGCCTGCATCTTGCCGCTCTCCGGAGTGTGGTCGGCCGGGGGCAGACAGATGGCCGTGTTGCCGGTCTCGGTCAGGCCGTAGATCTGGGCGAACTCGCAGCCGAAGCCCTCGATGCAGCGGGCCAGCAGCGCCGCCGAGATGGGCGCGCCGCCGTAGACCACCTTGCGGAGCGAGGCGAAGTCCGCCCTGGTGACGCCGGGCTCCACCAGCAGCAGCCGCAGCATCGCGGGCACCAGGATGGCGGTGGTGACGCGCAGCGTCCTGATCAGCTCGACCGCGCCCGCCGTGGTGAACTCGCGCATCACCACGTTGGGCACGCCCGCGACGAAACCCTGCGTCGCCCACCACAGGCCGCCGATGTGGAACCCGGCCATCCCGACGAGGCTGACGTCGCCCGGGCCCCAGTCGAGCCAGTTCAGCTCGGCCGAGGCCAGCGCGTCGCGGACGGCGAAGAAGCTGCGGTGGGCGAGGACGACGCCCTTCGGCAGGCCCGTGGTCCCGCTGGTGTACATCTGCACCAGCGGCGTGTCCGGGGTGACCCTGGTCAGGACGTTCGCGTCGGGCTGGGCCGACACCCAGGCCGCGAAGCCGGCCCGGGCCACACCGCCGGAGTCCAGCGCGACCACCTGTCGCAGCATCGGCAGTTCCGGCGCCAGCTTCTCGGCTACGACGGCCGAGTCGGCGTCGACGAACAGCAGGGCGGCACCCGAGTCACGCAGGATGTGCTCGACCTCGCCGGCAGCCAACCGCCAGTTGATCGGCACCAGCACCACACCGGCCTTCGCCGCCCCGAAGAAGAGGTCGTAGAAGTGCTCGGACTCCCTGCCCAACCAGGCGATACGGTCACCAGGACGCAACCCCGCCGCCTGGAGACCACGCGCCACCTGATTGCTGACACGATGCAGGGTGGCATAGTCGACGCGCCGGCCCTCGCAGATCATGGCGACGGCGTCCGGCTGCTGGGCGGCGTGCCTGCGCGCCACGTCGACGAGCGTGCGCAACTGAACAGTCACCGGGTCCTCCTCAGTGGGCGTACGGATGGGGGCGACTCACGCCGCGTCAGCCGCGAGACGCATACCGGGCGGGTTGACCAGAGCCATCCGCACCTCGCCCTCGGCGATGCCGCCGTTGTCGTCCCAGAAGCGCCAGGGCATGTCGATGATCTGGACCGGCTTGCTGCGGTTGCGCTCGCTGAACTCCGCGAAGACCACCTCGCCCCGGAACGACGACGAGTCGATCGGCCGCCGGAACTTGCTGGAGAAGTGCGTGATGAGCATGTCCGGGAGCTGTTTGGCCCAGTAGTCGTCCATCGTCCACGCCGACAGCGCGGGGACGGCCTGCTCCTGGACACTCTTGGCGACCAGGTAGTAGTAGAGCTGGTTGAAGCAGATGTTCACCTCGACGGAGTTGAGGTGACCGGTGTCGTCGATGTAGCACGGGTACGGGATGGCGAACTCGCCCTGCGCGCTCGCCAGCCCGTTGGCCGCGGTGAGAGTCGCGGACTTCAGGTACTGGGTCTTCGCACCGGCGTACGGACGCAGGACGTCCGCCAGCAGTACCGGGTCGTTGGCAAATGTCGCCCGCCCGATCGGCGCGCTGTTCTTGACCGGCGATGTTGTCATCGCTATTCCTCCTTTGCGCACGAGTGCGAAATTGAACGTAATCGGCGCGTGTCCATCACCCGGTAACAGTGGAAGAACTGGCCGCGCGGGCCCGGCCGACCAATCGGTCCAGCAGCATGTCGGAGGTGAGCGACAGGTCGGTGAGCAGTGGTTCGGTCGACAGCAGGGCCAGGTGCATCGCCTGGATCCGTTCCGAGGGCTCGATGCCGAGTTCGCCCAGCATCCGTCGCCGGAACCGCCGGTAGACCTCCAGCGCCGCCGGCGTACGGCCGGAGCGGTGCAGCGCGAGCATCAGCATCGCGTGCGCCGACTCGTGCAGCGGGTGCTCGACGACCAGCGACGCGAGTTCGGAGGTCGTCTCCCGGTGCCGGCCCAGGCACAGGTCGGCGTCGATCCTGGTCATGTACGCGTAGAACCGGCGCTCCTCCAGCCGCGCCGCCTGGGCGCGCAGCTGCGGGCCCCACTGGCCCTGGTGCACGACGTTGCCGCGCCACAGCGCCAGCGACCGGCGCAGGTGCGCTCCCGCCTGCTCGTAGTCTCCCGCGCGCATCGCCGCGGTGCCCGCCGTGACCAGGTCGTCGAACTCGAAGATGTCGAGCTGCTTCGGGTCCACCCGCAGCGTGTAGCCCCCGGAGCAGGTGAGCAGGACCTCCCGCGCGACGTCCTCGACGGACCCGCCGAGCACCCCCCGGAAGAGCTTGCGCACCTTGAACATGTACGTCTGGAGGGTGGCGTGCGCGGTGCGCGGCGCCCCCGAGCTCCACAGCTCCCGGACGAGCACCGACGCGCCGACCGGCTGGTTCGCGTTGAACAGCAACGCGGACAGGACCAGCCGCAGCTTCGGCGCACTGGGCGCGATGTCCACCCCGTCGTACCGGATGACGAGCGGGCCGAGCAGCTCGAACCGCACGCCGGCGAGCGGATTCTCCGCCGGCCGACGCGCCGGCGGTGCGGCCGGTGGCAGGTCGGGGCTACGCCCGGTCCCCGGTGCGGGGCCGGTCGCCGACTCCAGCAACGCGGCGAGGAGTGTCAGTTTCTCCTCGTGCGACATCGAACCCAGTTCCGCAAACTTGGTAACCATTTCGCCGACCTCGCTATCAATCGGATCCACCGCACTTTCCACCGCCGACGAGTGGCGTCGGCGTACTGGATCCGCGACGGGAGCGACGATTCCGACCAGGGGGAGTCAGGACAGGCTTCCACGCTATTCCCAGCGAGGGTCGAGCCGATAGTGACCGCGTCATGGACCGACGTGACCAAACGAGGGGCCACCCTGTGACGGCGGCACTTGCCCGCAGCCCGCGCCGCCGGGAGGCTGACTGGAGGCACGCTGGAGCGCCGCTGGAGTGGTGCTGGTCGAGCAGGGGGCAGCCATGTCGGATGGGGACGCGCAGCTTCGGGTCGGGTTCAGACGACACCTGAGGACCCACGTCGTACGCGGAGACGCCGTCTACGTGCTCTCCGAGCGCGGTGCCACCTCGGTCAGCGGCGCACACGTGGAGGCCCTGGCGCCGCTGCTCGACGGCACCCGTGGTCTCGCCGAACTCGTCCGGGACAGTCCACCCGGGATCTCGTCGGCCGAGATCGGCACGGTCGTCCGGCGGCTCGTCGACGCCGGCCTGGTCACGTTGCGGCCCGCGGCGCAGGCGACCGCCGGGGAGCCCGCGCTCGCGTACTGGGAGGCGGCGGGCCTGGACGCCACCGCGGCCGTACGGGCCACGGCCGCCGCCCGGGTGGAGCTCGTCCACGTCGGCGGCGACCCGGTGGGCGCCGGGGCGGCAGAAACCGCGCTGCGGGCGGCAGGATTGACGGTGACCCAGGTTTCCGGGAACTATTCGGGCTCCCCCGCCGACTTATCGATTGTGCTCTGTGCGGACTATCTCGACGAGGGGCTGGCGGCCGTCGACGCCGCGCATCGCGCCGCGCGCCGGCCCTGGCTCCTCGCGAAGCCCGGCGGCGCACAGGTGTGGGTGGGGCCGGTGTTCGACCCCGCCGCCGCGACCGCGTGCTGGCACTGCCTGGCGCACCGGCTACGCGGGCACCGTCAGGCCGAGACGCGCCTGCGCGCCGTCGCCGGGCCCGGCACGGAGGTCACCGCTCCCCCCGTGTCGCTGCCCCCGCTCGGCGCCGCCGCCCTGCACCTGGTGGCGCTGGAGGCCACCAAGTGGACGGCCGGTCTCCGCCACGACGGGCAGCGCGCGGTGTGGACGCTCGACAGCCTCACGATGCACGGCACCCACCACGAGGTGCGCGCGCGGCCGCAGTGCCCGGAGTGCGGCGATCCCGGCATCGAGCGCGACCGGGCCTTCCGCCCGGTGCCGCTGCGCAGCCGGCCGAAGGCGTCGCGCTCCGGCGGCAGCCACCGCGCCCTGCCCCCGGAGCGGGTGCTGCAGGACTACGGGCACCTGGTGAGCCCGGTCAGCGGCGTGGTCAAGGAGATCAGCCGCGACGGGCGGGGCCCGGCCTTCCTCAACTCGTTCCGCTCCGGGCCGAACCTGGCGATGACGACGCGCAGGAACGCCGAGCAGATGCGCTTCGCGCTGCGTGCCGAGAACGGTGGCAAGGGCGTCACCCCCCTGCACGCCGAGGTGAGCGCGCTCTGCGAGGCCGTCGAGCGGCACAGCGCCTACTTCCACGGCGACGAGGCCCGCGTCACGGGCAGCTACGCCGAGCTGGCCGGCACCGCCATCCACCCCGACGAGTGCCTGCTGTTCGACGAGCGCCAGTACGCCGACCGGGCCCGCTGGAACGCCACCTGCTCGCCGTTCCAGTACGTCTGCGCGCCGTTCGACGACGCCGCCGTGACGAGCTGGACGCCGGTGTGGTCGCTCACCGGGCAGCGGCACCGGCTGCTGCCCACCTCGATGCTCTACTTCAACGTGCCGGAGGAGCACGGCGGCGCGTCGCTGTGCGCGGACTCCAACGGCAACGCCGCCGGCAGCAGCCTGGAGGACGCCCTCCTCCAGGGCCTGCTGGAGCTGGTCGAACGCGACGCGGTGGCCCTGTGGTGGTACAACCGCACCCAGGCTCCCGCGGTCGACCTGGACAGCTTCGGCGACCGCTGGATCGACGAGCTGCGCGAGGTCTACGCGGGCCTGCACCGCGAGGTCTGGGTCCTCGACGTGTCGTCGGACGTGGGCATACCCACCATGGCCGCGCTGTCCCGGCGCACCGACAAGCGGTGCGAGGACATCATGTTCGGATTCGGGGCGCACCCGGATCCGCGTGCGGCCTTGGTCCGCGCGCTCACCGAGATGAACCAGTTGATGCCGACCGTGGCGGAGGTCGGCGGCGACGACGACGGCGGGTACGGCTGGTCCGATCCCGACGCCGTACGGTGGTGGCGCACCGCCACCTGGGCCGGGGACGCCTACCTGCGGCCCGATCCGGCGGTGCCGGCGCGCCGGCTCACCGACTACCGCCACGCCCCGACGGACGACCTGCTGTCGGACGTCCGCTCGGTGCAGCACAGGCTGGAGGCGCTGGGGCTCGACGTGCTCGTGCTCGACCAGACCCGTCCGGACGTCGGGCTCCCCGTGGTGAAAGCCATCGTGCCGGGGATGCGCGGCTTCTGGGCGAGGTTCGCGCCGGGCCGGCTCTTCGACGTCCCGGTGCAGCTCGGCAGGCTCGACCGTCCCACGGAGTACGAGAACCTCAACCCGATACCACTTTTCGTGTAGAGCGGGCGCACGCGGCGTCACCGCCACGCCCGTCGAGGAGCCAGGTTGCCATCCGACGCCGACACCTCCCGCCCCGGACCGAGCCTGTCGCTGTGGTCCTTCCGGGACGACGTGACCATCGAGACGGCTGAGGACGGCGGTCTGACGGTCCTCAGCCGCTGGGGCGACGTCCCGGTGGGCCGTCCCGCGCCCTCGGTCGAGGAGGTCCTGCACCGGATGACGTACGGGCCGGTCGCGCTCGGCAACGTCGCCGGGTTGGACGCGCGTGCCCTCAGGTCGGTCTTCGACCGGCTGCCGGGCCGGATAGTCCGCTCCCTCGGCTCGCGGGACTCGCCGGTGCCGCTGCTGTCCGTGCAGCCGGTGTCCCCGCTGGGGGTGCTGGAGCTGCCGGAGGTGGCCGGGGACCGGCCGTTGCGGCTGTCCCGGTTCGCGTTCGCGCACCAGCGCGACGGCGAGCTGGTGATCGAGTCCCCGCTGTCGCACCACCGGGTGGTGCTGCACCGGCCGCAGGCGGCGCTGGTGCTGGGCGCGCTTCCCCGCGCGACCACCATCGTGGAGGTCGCGCGGAGGGTCGACCTGGCGCTGCCGGTCGTGGCCGACGTCGTCGCCCACCTCGCCGGCGCGGGCATGGTCGTCCTCGGCGAGGACGGCACGTCGGTGTTCCGCGAGGACACCGATCCCACGCTGCTGCTCTGGTCGCCGTACGACCTGTTGTTCCATTCGCGCAGCCGGCTCGGCACCCACGACGAGCCCGCCGGCGCGACGTTCCGGCACGTCGCGACCCTGCCGCCGCCGGCCGCCGCGAAGCCGGCGCCCGACGGGCCGCGGATCCCGATGTACCGCCCGCCCGCGTCGGTCCCGCACGGGATGACCCTCACCGAGGCCATCGACGGCCGCCGCTCCGTGCGGACGTTCGCGGACGCGGCTCCGTCCGCCCGGGAGCTCGGGGAGCTGCTGTTCCACGCGGCGCGGGTCCGGATGCAGGCCACGGCCACCGCGCCCGACAACGTGCGGTACACGGTGACGCGGCGTCCGTACCCCAGCGCGGGTTCGCTGTACGAGCTGGAGCTGTACCTGACGGTGGACCGCTCGCCGGACCTGCGGCGCGGCATCTACCACTACAGCCCGGCCGAGCACGCGCTGACGCTCGTCAACGCCACCCCGGCCGACGTCGACGAGCTGCTCGACAACGCGCGCGTGTCGATCGGCGGCCGGCGGCCTCCACCGGTGCTGATCACCATGACGGCGCGCGTGGGACGACTCTCCTGGGTGTACGACAGCATCTCCTACGCCACCACCCTGAAGCACGTCGGCATGCTCCAGCAGACGCTCTGCCTCGTGGCGACGATGCTCGGCCTCGCCACGAGCGCCCTCACCATGGGCGACGCCAGGGTTTCCGCGTCGGCGTTCGGGCTCGACTGGCCGGCGGAGGTCGGAGTCGGCGAATTCGCCATCGGACTACCCGAAAACGACATTTCCTGTAACGAGGAGTATCTGGGCGTACACGGAATGTAAATGAGCCGATCGGCCTATGGTAAATGGCTTTGCAGCAGTTCACGCGAAGGCGCGGAAAAAGAGCATTCATGATACGTGCGGACGCGTGATAGAACGGGGTTAATTGCGCCGGCCCGACAGGGGATGCCAAGTTGATCAAGGTGTTGTTGGCCGAGGACATGCACATGGTCCGCGATGCGCTGGTCGCGTTGCTCAACCTCGAGCCGGACATCGAGGTCGTCGCCGCGGTCGCCTCGGGCACGGAGATCCTGCCCATGGCGCAGCGGTTCCGGCCCGACGTCGCGGTCATCGACATCGACCTGCCGGGCAAGGACGGGCTCTCCGCGATCGGCGACATCCAGGCCCACCTGCCGGAGATCCGCACCCTGGTCCTGACCGCGCTCGGCCGGCCCGGCACCCTGCGCCGGGCGCTGTCGGCCAAGGCGACCGGCTTCCTGCTGAAGGACGCCCCGACCGAGCAGCTGGTCGACGCGATCCGCAGCGTCGCCGCCGGCCGCCGGGTCGTCGACAGTCAGCTCGCGATGTCGGCCTGGGACAGCGCCGAGTGCCCGCTCACGGCGCGCGAGACCGAGGTCCTGCGCCTCACCGCGGAAGGGCTCCAGGCCGTCGACATCGCGGCCCAGATGTTCCTGTCAGTCGGGACCGTCCGCAACTACCTCACGACGATCGTCAACAAGCTCGCCGCGCGCAACCGCGTCGACGCCATCCGCCTCGCCCGGGAGGCCGGCTGGCTGTGACCGGGACGGCTGGTGACGCTCCTGGCGCAGCGGCACCTCGGCGTGCAGCCGGAACCGGTCCGGCTGCTGCTCGACCGTCAGCGATCCGCCGATCTCCTGGGCGCGTACGGACAGGTTGCGCAGGCCGTTGCGGCCGCTGCTCGGATCCCTGGGCGGCCCGACGGCCAGGTCGTCGTTGACGATCTCGATCCAGGCGTCGTCCTGCGTCTGGCGGATGGTGATGTCACAGCGCCTGGCCTTGCTGTGCCGCAGGATGTTGGTGACCCCCTCCCGCAGCACCGTGGCGAGCACCGTGCTCACCTGGACCGGCAGGTCGAGGTGGTCGCTGTCCAGCCGCACCTGGATGTCCGCGGCGCTGAGCACCGACACGGCGGAGCGGCACTCCTCCTCCAGCGACAGTTCGCGGTAGCCGCTGGCGACGGTCCGCGCGTCGGAGAGGGCGACCCGCGATATCTCCAGGATCTCCAGCAGGTGGTCGCTCGCCTCCTGCGGGGACTTCTCCATCAGCCGGTGCACCAGCTCGATCTTGAGCGAGATCGCGGAGAGGCTGTAGCCCAGCAGGTCGTGCAGGTCGCGGGCGAAGCGCAGCCGCTCGCGCAGCACCGCCATGCGCGCGATCTCCGCGCGGCTCTCCTGCACCTCGACGACGAGCGCGGTCAGCCGGGACAGCCCGTACACCACGAGCCCCGTCGTGACGGTGGAGATCGCGGTGTAGAGCATGTCGATCGGCGCGCGGGTGAACAGCCACTGGGCGAGGGCCATCGACAGCACGATGAAGGAGAAGGCCGTCCAGGCCGGGATGGCCCGCAGCACGAGCAGCACGCTGCCGGCCAGGAAGCCCGGCATGCCGACCCACGCCTGGCCGAAGATCAGGATCGGCAGGTAGACCAGCGCCGCCTGGGCCGCCAGGAGGCCGAAGCCCAACGGCGACCGGAGGCGCCCGTGGTCCCGGCCGTACCACAGCAGCTGCATGGCCATCAGGGCGGCGATGCACGTGAACGACAGCGCGATGGCGACCGGGCCGACCGGCAGGAACATGACGTGGAGGAAGCCGATGAGACTGATGCTGGCGAAGACGGCGGTGACGACGCCCATCGCGAGACGCGGCGCCGGTAGCGGCGCGGCCCCTTGCGATGATGAGCGCCCTGATGTGACGGTGAGGTTCACGGCAGCAGCGCTCTCGTGTGCTCTAGCGCAGCCGGTGTACGTCCCGAGGCCAACTCGCCCCGTACCTCGTTCGGCCGGCCCCCCGCCGACCGCGATGCCCGCTGGCGGGCGTCGGTCCAACAACCACGGCACACTCTCCCCAGTGATCGACCCGACGGCGGGAATGGTCCTCGTCAGCCCGCGCGAGCCCGTGCGGGCGAGCGGACGCCCACCCGGCGCCCAAAGCCCACAGAGTTGTTACGCAACGCAAACGTTTTTGAACAGATTCCCGACCGCGAATTGCGATGTGCCCCTACGGACACCTTCCCCCTTGAGGGTCGACCCTTCCACAAAAAAATGACGATCGTCAAGCACTCACCCCTACCCACGGCAGCGCGAAAGGGTCCTAATCGATGCTAGGGAACATTTGCCACCGTCACGTCATATCCTCTAGTCGGGACATTTGACGCGGTGACCACCGCGGGCCGCCGGGGCAGCGCCGGACGCGGTCGCGGAGCCGGTGCCAGCACCGACGCGAGGTCGCGGCGGGCCCGCGCGACGCGGGAGCGGATCGTGCCCACGGGGCAGCCGCACAACTCGGCCGCCTCCGCGTATCCGAGGCCGACCACCTGGGTCAGTACGAACGCGGCGCGGCGGGCCGCGGGCAGCGTACGCACCGCGAGGTTGAGCGCGACCGTGTCGTCCGGGCCGGGCAGGTGGTGGGCCCGCGACCGCTCCGCGCTGGCCTGCCAGTCCGGGACGGACACGGTCCGGGGCCGGCACGCGGCAGCGCGGAAGTGGTCGGCGGCCACGTGCCGCGCGATGGCCAGCAGCCAGGCCCGCGCGTGGTGGCGCCCGGTGAACTGGTGCGCGCTGCTCAGCGCGCGTACGAACGTCTCCTGCGTCAGGTCCTCGGCGTCGGCGTGCCCCACCAGGTAGACCAGGAAGCGCCAGATGTCACGCTGCGTGCTGCGGACGAGCGGGTCCCCCGCGGAACGGTCGCCCCGCCCGACGGCCAGGACCAGAGCCGTTACCGCGCTTTCTCCCAGTGACTCCGACATGTATTCACGTTATCGGTCCCGAATGCGGGGAAGAACGGCTTCCAGTGGTAGTCCAGCCGACCTCATCGCCGGGAACCAGAATTCGTTGGAACCATCTGACCAGGGTGCTTCGCATGGCGGGGATCGCGCGGGCGGGACGGCTGCGCACGGGCGCGGGCAGACACGGCGACGGGGCCGCCGTCGGACGTACGCCCGACGACGACCCCACCTGCGCGCCGCCGCACACCGCGGCGCGGACGCGTCCGCCGACCCCTCGACTCAGCCGGCCCGGGCCAGCGGCCGGGCACCGTACGTGACGCGGACGACCCCGTCGTCGTGACGTTCCGTCTCGGCGGTGACCCCGAAGACCCCGGAGAGCACCTGGGGCGTGAGCGCCTCCAGCACCGGCCCGGACGCGACCACCTGCCCGCGGTCCAGCACGACGAGGCGGTCGCAGCTGCGCACCGCGAGGTCCAGGTCGTGCAGCACCGCCAGCGTGGTGACCGCCAGCGTGTGCACCAGTTCCAACAGCTCGAAACGGGCCCGGATGTCCAGGTGGTTGGTCGGCTCGTCGAGCACCAGCAGCTGCGGCTGCTGGGCGAGCGCCCGGGCGAGCAGCACGCGCTGCCGCTCGCCGCCCGACAGCGAGCCGTAGATCCGCTCCGCGTGCCCCAGCATGCCGGTGCGCTCCAGCGCGTCGGCGACGATGTCGTGGTCATCGGTCGTCTCGCGGGCGAACACCCCCTTGTGCGGCGTACGGCCCAGCGCGGCGACCTCCCGCACGGTCAGCCCCGGCGGGGTGGGGCTGTTCTGCAACACGGCGGCGGTGCGCCGCGCGGCCGCCCGCGCCGACAACGACCAGACGTCCTCCTCGCCGAGCAGCACCTGCCCGCCGGCGGGCCGGACCGACCGGTAGATGGTCCGCAGGAGCGTGGACTTGCCGCTCCCGTTGGGACCGATCAGGCCGACGACCTCGCCGGGCGCGACCTCCATGCTGACGTCGCGGAGGATCGGCGTGGCGCCGATGGAGACACACACCTGCTGCACCTGAAGCTTCATGAGTGGGACAGGCTCCTATCCCGGCGCATCAGCCAGATGAAGAACGGTGCGCCGAAGAGGGCGGTCAGGATGTTGAGGGGCAGCTCGTTCGGCGGATCGACCGTCCGGCACAGCAGGTCGACGATCACGAGGTAGACCGCGCCGACGAGCGCGGCGAGGGGCAGGACCCGGCGGTGGTCCACGCCGAACGCGAGCCGCACCAGGTGCGGCACCATCAACCCGACGAAGCCGATGCCCCCGGCCACGGCGATGAGCACGCCCGCGAGCAGCGACGTCAGGACGATCGCCACGATCCGCAGCCGCTTGACGTCGATCCCCAGGGCGGTCGCCGACTCGTCGCCGGTGACGAGCGCGTTGAACTGCCGGGCGTACAGGGTCAGCAGCAGGGTCACCGCGAGGACGACCACGCCCGCGACCTGGAGTTGCTCCCAGCGGGCGCCCGCGACGCTGCCGAGCAGCCAGAACATGATCTGGCGCATGTTGTTGGGCGTCGTCTGCAACTGGAGCAGGCTCGTGATCGAGGTGAACACGTAGCTGATCGCGACCCCCGCGAGCACGAGCCGGACCGGGTTGAGCCGGCCCTGCTGCTGCCCGAGGGTGAAGACCAGCGCCACCGCCAGCATCGCGCCGACGAACGCCGCGCCCGACACCCCGAGGCCGCCGGCCGCGCCCGCGCCCAGCGCCATGACGGTGACGGCGCCGACCGAGCCGCCCGCCGACACCCCGAGGATGAAGGGGTCGGCGAGCGGGTTGGCCACGAGGGCCTGCAACACGACGCCCGCCACCGCGAGCCCGGCGCCGCAGAGCGCCGCCAGCAGCACCCGGGGGATCCGGAAGGTCCAGACGATCTGGTCGTGGGCCGGGTCCACGTCGGCGGTCGAACCGGTCAGGTGCGCCCAGACGATCCGGCCGGTGTCACCGACGGAGACCTGCACCGACCCGACGGCCGCCGCGACGAGGACCAGCACGACCAGCAGTACGCCGAGCACGAGCAGACACAGCGGAAGGGGCGCGCCGTGCAGTGGGGCCGGGCGGGCGGCGGTGCCTTTCGGCGCGGCCGTCGCCCGGCCCTTCACGGAACGTGACATCGTGGTCATGGCGCTCAGAACGCCTCGGGGTGGGCGGCCTGGGCGATCTTCTCGACCGCGAGGTGGTTGCTCGGGCCGAGGAAGACCGAGTCGGAGAGCACCACGTAGCGCTTGTTCTTCGCGGCGTCCCACTGCGGGAACTGGGCGAGCAGCTTCTGCGCGTCCGCGTCCGGGTCCTTGGACATGTAGTTGACCACGAGCAGGGTGTCCACGTCGGCCTTGGCGACCTGTTCGCGGGAGAGGTTGGCGAACGTCTGGTCCGTGGCGCCCTCGAAGGCGTTCACCGCCCCGGCCTTGGCCATGACGTCGTTCCAGAGCCCGTTGCCCCCGACGGAGCTGAACTCGCCGCCCATCGCCATGCCCGGGATGATCATCATGACGTTCTGCTTCGGCAGGTTCGCGGTCTTCGCCCCGACGGCCGCGATCCGCGCCTGGGAGTCGGCGATGACCTTCTCGGCGCGCTCCGACACCCCGAAGATCGCCCCGAGGTCGCGCAGCATCGCGTAGCTGTCCTCGATGGTCGGCTTGCCCGTGACCGTGCCGACCTCGCCGCACGAGCTCTTCGGGGCGTACGTGTTGGCCCCCACCGCCGCGAGGTCGTCGCGGGTGGCGAAGCCCGCCTCGGCGCGGAAGCCCCCGTCGTACGTGGAGATCACGAAGTCGGGCGTCAGCCCGATCATGGCCTCGCGCGGGATGTCCGACATGTCGTTGAGCTTGATGTTCCCCGACGGCAGTTGCTTGATCGCGTCGACCCGGCCGTCCACCTCGGAGGCGCCGTAGGACTGCGCGTTCGCCACGATCCGGTCGGCGACGCCGAGTTCCAGCAGCGCGGAGACCTCCGCCACCGACCCGCCGTTCATCACGACCACCCGGCTCGGCGCCTGCTTGTAGGTGTACGACTTGCCGCAGTTGGTGATCGTCACCGGGTAGCCCGCCTTCGGCGGCTCGTTCGACAGTTCGGCCTCGCTCCTGGCCGCCGTGCAGGCCGTCGAGAACAGCAGGGCGGCGACCGCCGCCGCGAGGGGGAATCGCTTGAGTTTCATCCGGTCCTCCGAGCAGTTGACGTGGCGACGGGCGTCGGCGCCGCCGCCCCTTCCGGTTCCGCTGCCGCGGCAGTGGGCTTGGGCAGGTGGTGCAGACGGACACTGACCAGGCCGGCGCAGGTCGCGGAGGCCGCGAGCAGGAGCGCGGTGGCCGCGAAGGCCGTCGCGTGGTCGGCGAAGGGCACGCCGGGGTCGCCGGGCGTCGCGCCGAGCACGGTGCGGTACCAGACGCCGGCGACCGCGACCCCGAGGGCGAGGCCGAACTGGGTCACGGTGGTCGCCATGCCGGACGCCGCGCCCGCCTCGGCGGGCCGGACCCGGCCGAGGATCCCGGCCACCAGCGGCGAGACGACCAGCCCCTGCCCGAAGCCGGCCAGCGTGACCACCGCGACGAGCATGGGTGCCTGCGCGGACTCGGGCGCCTGGACGACGGCTGCGCTGGCCAGCAGGACGGCGGCGAGCAGGCCGCAGCCCACGGCCGGGGTCGGTGCCGGGACCAGGCGTCCCACCCGGCGGCTCGCCGCGGAGCCCAGCGAGAAGCCGATCCCGAGCGGCACGAACATCAGCGCCGCCGTGAGCGGCGTGAACCGCAGCCCGGTCTGGAGGTAGTAGGTGAACACGAGGAAGAGCCCCGAGTTCGTGGCGAACAGCGCCAGCACCGTCAGCAGGGAGAGCCGCATCCCCGGGGCGGTGACGACCCGCGGCGGGAACAGCGGCTCGCCGCCCTCGCGGTGCAGGCGCCGCTGCTGGTTGACGAGCACGACGGCCACGACGAGCGCGATGGGCACCCCGAGCCAGAGCCACGCCGGGCCGCCCGGCCCGAAGACCAGGGGCACGAGCAGGGCGGGGGCCGCCACGATGGTGAGCGCCGCGCCCGCGAGGTCGAGGCGGTGCGGCGCCTTCGGCACGGTACGCGGCAGGACGCCGCCCAGCGCCAGGATGACGATCCCGACGGGCACGTTGACCAGCAGCGCCGGCCGCCAGCCGAGGCCGAAGATGTCGGCCTCGACGATGAGCCCGCCGCCCGCGATGCCGCTGATCACGCCCAGGCCGATGACGACGCCGTAGACGCTGATGGCCCTCGCCAGCCGATCCGGGTCCTGCATCGTGGCCCGGATGATCGCGAGCACCTGGGGTGCCATGAACGCCGCCGTGGCGCCCTGTAGGAAGCGGGCCACGATGAGCAGGTCGGCGTCCGGCGCGATCCCGCACAGCAGCGAGGTGACGGTGAAGCCGGCGACGCCCCAGAGGAACACGGTGCGGTGCCCCAGCCGGTCGCCGAGCCGGGCGCCGGTGACCATCAGGGCCCCGAACGCGATCACGTACGCCGCGCCGACGAACTGGATCTGGTCGAAGCCCGCGTCGAGGTCGCGCTGGATGGACGGGCTGGCCACGTTGACCACGAACCCGTCCACCTGGGTCATGAACGTCGCGGCGAGGACCGCGCCGAGTCCGAGCCACTCGCGTCGTTCGCTCATGCTGCCCTCCGAAGGTCGTCGACAGGTGCGAGGACGGCGCCGATCCGCGCCAGGGGGCCGGCGGCGAGCATCCCGTCGTGGGTGCAGTCCAGCCGGTGCACGTCGATCCGCCCGTCGACGTGTGGCTCCCAGCTCGCCGGTCCGGGCCAGTCCGGTGTCTTGCCGTCGGTCGCCTCGACGACCAGCACGTCGCCGGTGAGGCGGCGGGGCGTCCAGTCGGCGATGAGCCGCGAGTTGCGGGCGAAGGCGTCGTACGCGAGGCGACGCCGCGGCTCGTCGAGGCCGCCCAGCGCGGCCTGACCGAGCACGGCGGCGACCGCGTCGCGCTCGCCGGGCGGCGGCAGCTCCCGCCAGGCGGCCGGCACCGGGTACGAGTCGAGCAGCGCCAGCAGGGCCACCGACCCGCCCGACTCCGTGAGCTGCGTGGCCATCTCGTGGGCCACCAGCCCGCCGAACGACGCGCCGAGCAGGTGGTACGGCCCGTCGGGCTGGACCTCCCGGATGCGCCGTACGTGGTCGGCGGCCAGCTCGGCGACGCTCGCGCACCCACCGGCGGCGACCGACTGGAGCCCGTACACCGGGCGGTCGGGCAGGCTCGCCAGCAGCGCGGCGTACGACCACGCCAGCCCGGTGGCCGGCGCGACACAGAACAGCGGCGGCCCGCTCCCCCGCGTACGCAACGGGAGCAGCACCTCCGTCGAGCCGTCGCCGGTGTCCGTGGCGAGCGCCGGCGCGAGCCTCGCGACGGTCGGCGCCTCGAACACCGTCCGGATGCTGATCTCCACGCCGAACTCCGCGCGCACCCGGCCCATGAGCCGGGCGACGAGCAGGGAGTGCCCGCCGAGCGAGAAGAAGTCGTCGTCGATGCCCACCTCCGGCAGGCCGAGCAGGTCGGCGAAGAGGCCGCACAGCACCGTCTCGCGGTGGTCGCGCGGCGCGCGGCCGCCGACCGTCGCGGTCAGGTCCGGCGCGGGCAGCGCCGCGCGGTCGAGCTTGCCGTTCGTGGTCCGGGGGATCGCCGCCAGCGCGACGAACGCGGGCGGCACCATGTAGTCGGGCAGCCGCTGCGCCACGAACTGCCGCAGCGCGGCGGGCTCCGGCGCGGCGTCGCCCGCCGGCACGACGTAGCCGACGAGCCGCAGCTGGCCCGGCGCGTCCTCGCGGGGCACCACCGCCGCCTGGGCGACGTCGGGGTGGGCGAGCAGCACCGCCTCGATCTCCCCCGGCTCGATGCGGAAGCCCCGGATCTTGACCTGGTCGTCCGCGCGCCCGAGGAACTCCAACGTGCCGTCGGGCCGCCAGCGGGCGAGGTCGCCGGTGCGGTACATGCGGCCACCCGGGGCCCCGAACGGGTCCTCGACGAACCGCTGCGCGGTCTGCTCCGGACGCTCGTGGTAGCCACGGGCGACCGGGGCGCCGGCGAAGTACAGCTCGCCGACCGTGCCGGGCGGCACCAGCCCGCGCGCCGGGTCCAGCACGTACGCCCTGGTGTTGGTGAGCGGCCTGCCCACGATCGGCTCGGCGCTCTCGGCGAGCCGGCACCAGAGGGTGTCGACCGTGCACTCGGTGGGGCCGTACAGGTTGTAGACGCTCATGCCGGCGTCGCGCAGCGCCGTCCAGAGCGCGGGGCCGGTGGCCTCGCCGCCGAGCGCGAGCACGGCGGGCCGGTGCCGGCCGGCGTCGAGGAACCCGTTGGCCACCAACTCCTCGGCGTACGTGGGGGTGATGTCCATGAAGTCGATCCCGTGCCGGTCGACGTAGTCGAGCATCGCGGCCGGGTCGCGGCGCCGGTCGTCGTCGACGAAGTGCAGCTCGTGGCCGTCGAGCAGCCACAGCAGCCCCTCCCACGAGGTGTCGAAGGACAGCGACGCGGAGAGCGCGGCCCGCCGCACCCGGCCGGCGGACTCCGGGCGGATCATCGTGTCGCGGTGGTGGTGGAAGAGGTTGACCAGGCCGCCGTGCTCGACCACGACGCCCTTGGGCACGCCGGTGGAGCCGGACGTGTAGATGAGGCAGGCCGCGTGCCGCGGCGCGAGACCGGTGTCCGGGACGGGCGCGTCGGCCGTACCGGCCAGCTCCGCGGCGGTCGCGGGGGCGTCCAGCAGCAGGACCGGTACGTCGGTGTCGCGGTGCCCGGCCCAGAGCGCCACGGTGCTGACCACCGCGACGGGCGCGCTGTCCGCGAGCATCGCCGCGACGCGCCGGGCGGGCAGGTCCGGGTCGACGGGCACGTAGGCCGCGCCCGCCTTGAGCACGGCCAGCAGCGCCACGATCGACTCCGAGGTGCGCGGCAGCAGCAGCGCGACGTACCGGTCGGGGCCGGCCCCCCGGGCGACGAGCAGGGCGGCGAGGCGGTCGGCGAGGCGGTCCAGTTCGGCGAAGGTCAGCGTGGCGTCGCCGGCCACCAGCGCCGTCCGGTCCGGCGTCGCGGCGGCCTGCGCGGCGAACAGCGCGGATACGGTGACCGCCGGCAGGGGCTTCGCCGTGTCGTTCCACTCCTCCAGCAGCAGCCGGCGCTCGCCGTCGAGGAGCAGGTCGACGTCCCCGACCGGCGTGTCGGGGGCGTGCGTGGCGCGGCGCAGGAAGGCCAGGAATCGGTTCAGGTGGCCGGCGAGTTCGTCTTCGTCGTAGCAGTTGGGGTTGGCGTCGAGGACGATCCGCAGGCCGCTGCCGTCGGCGTGGTCGTAGACGTGCACGACGAGGTCCTCGACGAGCCCGGCGCTGACGTTGCGCACGAGCCCGCGAAGTCCGGCGAAGCGCAGGCCGTAGTCGAACGGCATGATGTTGACCGAGGGCCCGAAGAGCTTGCGCTCGCTGGCGACCAGCCGCAGATCGCGGCGCAGCTGCTCGTAGCGGTAGCGCAGGTGCGGGCGCGCCGACCGCACCTCGTCGCCGACCTGTGCGGCGAGGTCCGCCAGCGTGGCGGTGGGCTCGACGCGGACCCAGAGCGGCACGACGTTGGTCACCATGCACGGCACCCGCAGCGACACCGAGCCGAGGCGGGACATGACGGGCAGCGCGAGGGTGAGTTCGTCGGCGCCGGTCATCCGGTGCAGGTACGCCGCGAAGGCCGCGATGACCGTCTCGCTCCAGGTGGTCCCGGTGGCCTTCGCGACCGCCTTCAACGCGCCGATGCCGGCGGCGTCGAGGTCCTCGCCGACGCGGTGCACGCTGCGGGCCAGCTTGCCGGAGCGGCGGGCGAGTACGACCGGCGCCGGCCTGCCCCGCGCCCGGGACGTCCAGTGCTCACGCGCGGCGGCGTACGCGTCCGAGTCCGCGTAGGCCCGGTCCTCGTCGACGACGGCGGCCAGGGAACCGAACGTGCGGGGCGGCGGTTCGCGTCCCTCGACGAGCGCGGTGTAGCGCTGCGCCACCCTGCGGGCGACGAGGGACAGCCCGTACCCGTCCAGCGCGATGTGGTGGGCGCGCTGGTACCACAGCACGTGCTCGGGGCCGAGCCGGAAGATCGCGTGACAGAACAGCAGGTCCTTGCGGAGGTCGACGGCGACCGCGAGGTCCGCGCGCATCCAGGCCAGCGCGGCGGCGAGCGGGTCGGCCTCGCCGCTGGTGTCGACCTGGTGCACCGGCCACGGCTCGTCGTCGCGGGGACGTTGCCACGGGCGACCGTCGGCGTCCTCCTCGAACACCATGGTCAGCGCCTCGGCCTCGCCGGTGGTCCCGCGCACCGCCTCCTCCAGCAGCCGCAGGTCGACCGGGCCGCGGATCTCGACGTACTCGGCGGTGTTGTAGGCGGAGCTGTCCGGGTCGAACTGCTGGCCCGTCCAGATCCCCTCCTGCGCGGCGCCCAGCCGCAGCGCCCCGTCAGCCATCGCGGCCCGCCACCAGGTCCACCCAGTGCCCCAGCGTCGGCTGCTCGGCCAGCTCGACGAAGCTGACCTCGGCGCCGGCGTCGCGCCACCGCTCCATCAGCATCATCAGCCGCATCGAGTCCAGGCCGGAGTCGAACAGGTTCTCCTCGTCGGTGGTCTCGTCCGGGAGGCGGTAGAGCATCTCCGCGACGTCCGCCCTGATCGTCGTTGCCGTCAACTGATCTGCCACGTCATGCCTTCCCGTGTGTGTGAGGTGGACACGGGTGGAATCCGGCGATCGGCGCCGCCGGATCCCACCCGGGAACGAACGTCCATGAAGGACTAGGCCGCCGCGTCGACGTCGTCGTAGACGGTGACCCGGTACGACACCGCCGGCTCCGGCGTCGCGGTGTGCAGCGCGCGGTGGACCAGGGTGCGGTTGTCCCAGAGGAGCATGTCGCCCTTCTCGAACGTCTGGAGGTGGATGTTCTCGTGCTCGTAGGTGCGGTCGAGCTGGCCCGTGGCGGTCAGCAGCTCCGTCAGCAGCTCCGGCTGCTCGTTGCCGTCCGCGTCCCGCACCGACGAGGTGAAGCCCTCGCTGATGTAGAGCACCGTCTCCCCGGTGTGCGGGTGGGTGAAGGTGGTCTGGCTCGTCACCGGCGGGGTCTTCGCGTTGACCTCCTCGATGAGCTCGGAGATCGGCCGGTAGACGTCGGTGGGCCGGATCTTGAAGTACCGCAGCACGCTGTGCGTCGCCGTGGTGTCCTTCACCGCCAGCTTCAGCTCCTCGGTCAGCTTCTCGTACGCCGTCGCGAGGTTGATGAAGTACGTGCCACGGTTCTTCGTCGGCACGACCTGCGGGTAGATCAGGGTGATGTCGAAGGGACGCTGCATGAACTGGTAGTCCGAGTGCCAGAACTTGCCGGTCTTCGGCACCCCGACCTGGCGGCCGTCCTCCTCCTTGACGTTGGAGGAGACGAACACCTCCTTGACCTCGGGGTGGTGGTAGACCGGCTCGTAGTACTCGGCGACCCGACCGAGCCGCTCACCGAGCGCCAGGAACTGTCGCGGTGACAGGTCCTGGTTCTTCAGCACCACGATCTTGTTGGTGTAGATGGCCTTCTTGAGTTCGACGATGTCCTGCGCCGGGGCGGTTTCCGCGTCGAAACCCTCCACGATGACGCCGAACTTCTTTCCAGCCTGCGGGGTGATTTTCATTCGCACTCCTCTGAGCGGTGGCGCCGCGAATCCGACACCTCAGTAGTCGCGTCCGATCGGACAACAGTTCCCGCCCCGACAGGTGCCCGGGGCCGAAATTCCAGGTCAATTACCAGGTCGTGGGTTCACATTTCCGCGGGCTCCTTCGCGAATGTCGGCCTGCCGTTCCCACAGCTGGGCATGGCAGGCGTAGATGACGGCCGCCGCGCCTTCCGGGTCGTCGCGGACGACGAAGTGACCGCTGCCGGGAATGACGAAGTGCTGTGCCCTCGGCAGCATCCGCCGGGCCCGGACCGCGTCGCGCAGCGGCACGACGCGGTCCTGGTCGGCCCAGACGAGGTTCACCGGAGTCGTGTCGTCGACCTCGGCGGCCCGGAACGCGTAGCGGCCGGCGTACCGGCACAGCGTCGAGACGTCGCTGGCGATCATCGACGTCACGTCGGCGGCGACCGCCTCCGCCCGCAGGGCGACGGGCCGGGCCGACACGTTGCCCATGACGAACCTGCGGACGCAGCTCCTGGCGAGCAGCCGCCCGCGCGTCCGGGGCCCCACCGCGGCGGTGATCCGGAGGATCGCGTGGGTCCGCACCACGCACACGCAGGCGTGGCAGGCCGCCCGGAACCCGATGCTGCACAGGGCGGTCACCGCCGCGACAGGCACCCGCCGCGCCAGTTCGAGCGCGATCACCCCGCCGAGCGAGTGCCCGACCACGTGCGGCCGGCGCAGTCCCAGCGCGGCGATGCGCTCCGCCACGTACTCGGCGAGGCGCGGCACGACGTCGCGGCCCGACGCGAGCCCCGGCACGCCGCCGTGACCGGGCAGGTCGATCGCGAGGGTCCGGGCGAACCCCGGAATGCGTTCGACGACGGCGTCCCAGCTCGCCCGGCCGAGACCGGCCGCGTGCAGCAGAAGGAGCTGCGGGTCCTCCGCGAGCCGGCTCTGCTCGGCCATGGTGCGGCTCCGTTCTTTCCGTCCGGACGTGGCCGTCGCGGCACGTGGACGTGTCAGGAGGCGCTGACCATCGGCGCGCGCGACGCCTCGGTCGTGTCGGCCCGCTCCGGCAGGTCGGCGCCCGCGTGTGCCTTGAACCGCCGCAGGCGCAGGCTGTTCGTCACCACGAACACCGAGCTACCGGCCATGATCAGGCCCGCCAGCATCGGATTGAGCAGCCCGCTCGCCGCGAGCGGGATGGCCCCGACGTTGTAGGCGAAGGCCCAGAACAGGTTGCCCTTGATCGTGCCGAGGGTGCGGCGCGACAGCCGGATGGCGTCCGCGACCACGCGCAGGTCACCGCGGACGACCGTCAGGTCGCCCGACTCGATCGCCACGTCGCTGCCGGTGCCCATCGCGATGCCCAGGTCGGCCTGCGCGAGCGCCGCGGCGTCGTTGACGCCGTCGCCGACCATCGCGACGACCTTGCCGTCGGCCTGGAGCCGCTTGACCAGGTCGACCTTGCCGGCGGGGAGGACGTCGGCGACGACGTCGTCGATCCCCACCTCCGCCGCGATCGCCGCCGCTACCGCGGCGTTGTCGCCGGTCAGCAGGATCGGGTGCAGCCCGAGCCGCTTGAACTGCGCCACCGCCGTCCTGCTGGTGGGCTTGACCCGGTCGGACACGACGAGGATGCCGCGCACGGCGCCGTCCCAGCCCACCATCACCGAGGTACGGCCCGCCGCGTCGGCCGTCGCCTTGGCGGCGGCGAGCTCCGGGGGCAGGTCGGCGGCCCACGAGCCGAGCAGCGAGGCCCGGCCGACGATCACCTCGTGCCCGTCCACCCTGCCACGCACACCCACCCCGGTCTCGCTGGTGAAGTCCGCGACCGCGGGCAGTTCGCCGCAGCGTTCCCGCGCCCCCGCCACCACGGCGCGGGCGATGGGGTGCTCCGACGCGTTCTCCAACGCGCCCGCGAGTCGCAGCAGCTGGGCGTCGGTCACCCCGTCGACGGGCACGACGTCCACCACGGACATCTCGCCGGTGGTGACCGTGCCGGTCTTGTCGAGCACGACGGTGTCGACGGTCCTCGTCGACTCCAGCACCTGCGGGCCCTTGATGAGGATGCCGAGCTGCGCACCCCGGCCGGTGCCGACCAGCAGCGCGGTCGGCGTCGCCAGCCCCAGCGCGCACGGGCAGGCGATGATCAGGACGGCCACCGCCGCGGTGAACGCGGCCGCCGCGGGTTGGCCGGAGCCCAGCCAGTAGCCCAGCGTGGCGAGCGACAAGGCGATCACCCCGGGCACGAACACCGCCGACACCTGGTCCGCGAGCCGCTGCACGTCGGCCTTGCCGGTCTGCGCTTCCTCGACGAGCCGGGCCATCTGCGCGAGCTGCGTCTCGCCGCCCACCTTCGTGGCGCGGACGACGAGCCGCCCGCCGGCGTTCACCGTGGCGCCGACGACCTCGTCGCCGGGCCCCACCTCGACGGGTACGGACTCGCCGGTGAGCATGCTCGCGTCGACCGCGGAGGAGCCCTCCTCCACGACGCCGTCGGTCGCCACCTTCTCCCCCGGCCGTACGAGGAACCGGTCGCCGACCGCGAGCGCCGAGATCGGCACCAGCACCTCGACGCCGTCGCGCAGCACCGTCACGTCCTTGGCGCCCAGCGACAGCAGCGCCCGCAGCGCGGCGCCGGAGCGGCGCTTCGCGCGTGCCTCGAAGTAGCGGCCGCAGAGGATGAACAGCGTCACGCCCGCGGCGACCTCCAGGTACATGTTGCCCTCGCCGGGCGTCCGTTCCAGCGTGATGCGGAACGGGTGACGCATGCCGGGCTCGCCGGCGGTGCCGAGGAAGAGCGTGTACAGCGACCACACGAACGCGGCGATGGTGCCCACCGAGACCAGCGTGTCCATCGACGCGGCGGCGTGCCGGAGGTTGGCGAAGGCGGCCCGGTGGAAGGGCCACGCCCCCCACACCACGACCGGCGCGGCCAGCGTCAGGCAGGCCCACTGCCAGTACTCGAACTGGAGCTGGGAGAACATCGACATCGCGATGACCGGCACGGCCAGCACGGCGACGACCCAGAGTCGGTGCCGGGCCGCCCGCAGCTCACGGTCGTGCTCGGCCGCCTCCGCGGCGGCCGGGTCCGGGGCGTCCGCCGCCGGGGCCGAGGGCGGCTGCACCGGCCGGGCCGTGAAGCCGATCTCCTCGACGGCGGCGATCACCGCGGCCTGCGAGACCTGCGGCGCGACGAGCACCTTCGCCTTCTCGGTGGCGTAGTTGACCGTCGCCTCCACGCCGTCGATCGCGTTGAGCTGCTTCTCGATGCGCGCCGCGCAGGCCGCGCACGTCATGCCGCCGATCAGCAGTTCCAGTTGGTTGTCAGTCCTGGCCGTGCGCGGTGTCACCAGCCGGGCCGTGAAGCCGATCTCCTCGACGGCGGCGATCACCGCGGCCTGCGAGACCTGCGGCGCGGCCAGGACCTTCGCCTTCTCGGTGGCGTAGTTGACCGTCGCCTCCACGCCGTCGATCGCGTTGAGGCGCTTCTCGATGCGCGCCGCGCAGGCCGCGCACGTCATACCGCCGATCAGCAGTTCCAGTCGGTTCTCAGCCGTGGCCATGCGGGGTGCCTCCCTCCGTGGCGCCGCCGGACGTGTCGGCGGGGACAGCGGCTCCGCCGTTGCGCACGGCCTCCTCGTTGCGTGCCTTGGCCGCCGCGAAGGCCTCCTCGCTCAGGCCGTGCGGCGGCGGGTTGGGGCCGTTCACGCGCAGGGTGAACGCCGCCGTGCGTACGACGCCCTGGTGCTGGAAGTCCAGGAACAGCCGGTAGTCGCCGAAGCTGGGCGCGGTGGCGTGGAACAGGATGTCCGGGCCGGGGGCGGTCTGTCCGTCGCCCGGCGTGCCGTCCGGATGCACGTGCAGGTACGCCATGTCGCCGTCGCGGAGCGCGACCAGGTGGCCGAAGGCGCCGAGGTACGGCTCCAGGTCGGTGACCGGCTTGCCGCCCTTCGCGACGCTGAGGGTCAGCTTGCCGCTCTTGCCGGGCGTCAGCTCGCCGCCGAGCGTCACGGTGTAGCCGTCCACCGTCGCGGTGGTCGAGGGCGCGGGCAGCGCCTCCGGCCGGAAGTCGCCCGACACGGACACGTCCGCCCCGAGCGTCTCGCCGTGGATGCCCCACAGCGGCATGTAGTCGGCGAAGATCCGGTACTCGCCCGCCGCCGCGAAGGTCAGCGGCACCCGCCACACGCCGTCGGAGCCGAGGTTCGGGTGGACGTGCTGGAAGTTCGTCAGGTCGCGCCGCGCCACGATGAGGTGCATCAGCTTCTCGTGCTGCGGCTTGTACTTCATCAGCGGCGTACCGTCGTGTTGCAGGATCTGGAAGGCGAAGGTCTGCTTCGTGCCCGCCCGGACGTTGTCCGTGATCACCTTCAGGTTCATGCTCTCGTGGGTGATGGCCAGGCCGTACGAGGACTCCTCGGCAGCGGCGGCCGGCTTGGCGGCGGGTGCGGGCGCCGGTGCCGCCGTCGGCGGGGGCCCCACCACACGGCCGACGGTGTAGGCGCTTCCCAGCACCAGCACCAGGGCCAGTGCGAACGCACCGAGTTTCGTCACTATCTTCATGATCATCCGTCCTGAGTCGACGCGATTGGCGTGGAGGCCGCCCCGCTCCACCGCAGCAGGCAGGCCCCGAACGACATGCCGCCGCCGAACGCCAGCAGGAGGACGAGGTCGCCGTCGGAGAGCCGTCCGGCCCGGTTGGCGTGGTCGAGGGTGAGCGGCACCGAGGCGCTGCCGGTGTTCGCGTACTCCTCCACCGTGCGGTGGGTCCGCGCGGCGGTCAGCCCGCACGCGCGTACCAGTTCGTCCAGCAGCATGCCGTTGGGCTGGTGGGGCACGACGTGCGCGATGTCGGCCGGGTCGACGCCCGCCCTGGCCAGCAACTTGTCCACGAACGGCGGGACCTCCTGCAGGACCAGTTCCGTGACTCCCCGGCCCTGCATCCGGAAGAAGTGGCCGCCCTCGGCGAGCGTCGCCGCCGACGCCGGCAGCCTGCTGCCGCCCGCCGACACCCGGATCAGGTCACCGGCGTCGCCCCGGCTGGCCATCTCGTACTCGATGACGCCGCGCCCCGCGGGCACCGCCCCCACGACGGCCGCGCCGGCGCCGTCGCCCAGCAGCACGGCCGTGCGCCGGTCCTCGAAGTCCAGGATGCGTGAGTAGACGTCGGCGCCGACCACCAGCGCGTGGGTGCCCGGCCGGTCGGCCACCAGCGACCGCGCCAGCACCAGGGCGTGCACGAATCCCGCGCACACGGCGTTGACGTCGAAGCAGGCGGCCCCGTACGCGCCGAGGCGTTCCTGCACCAGGCAGGCCGTCGGCGGCTGGGGCTGGTCCGGGGTCGACGTGGACACGATGAGGTAGTCGACGCGTTCGACGCCGAGGCCCGCGTCCCGCAGCGCGCGGGTCGCGGCGTGCACGGCGAGGTCCGAGGTGGCCTCCTCCGCCGCCGCGAACCGGCGCGAACGAATGGCGGTCTTACGCACGATCCATTCCGGGCTCGCGCCCGGTACGCGACGTGCGATTTCCTCGTTCGACAATGCTCGCGTGGGCACCCAGGATCCGGTGCCCAGAATTCCGACGGATGAGGACACAACAGCCTCCACAGAGAAAAGGCGTTCCTTGCCTGCAAATTAGCCGAGCGGAAGCATCGACCGCAATCACGAACGCCACCACCCCACACCGGCCGTCGGGCAAATTACCGAACGATGGCGGAAACAATTTCGCGGCGATGGAACGTGCAATTTCCCGGCCCTTCGGCACACGGTTCACCCGTGCAGTTCCTCCCGGGCCGGACATGACACGGCACGGGTGGGACGTGCCGATGACCACCGCCATGCTGGCGGGACGACCGATCGCGTGGCGGGGGCCCCGCGGCCCGTCCGGCGCCCCCGTACGGGCGGGCCGGCCGACGTCGGCGCCATTCCTCGTCGGGCAGGACCACGACCGGACGGAGAGCATCCGATGACAGCGCACACCGCCGAAGGGAGCCGCCCCTCGGCCGGCTCCGGGGAGGGCCGCCGGCCGGCCGCGACGCTGCGGACGGATCAGCAGATGCCCCGACCCAAAGTGACGGATACGATCCCTTCCGTGTCGGACGAGAGCATGACGACGTCCACGCCGACCCTGCCGCGGGCGGCCTCGGTGCGTCCGACTGTGGTGGGCGCACCGGGGCGAGCCGCCCCGGGCCGCGTGCGCCCGGAGTCCCTGCGTTGACGGTCACCGGGGAGCAGCCCGCCGACCTGACGCGGTGCGCCGCCCTGCCGGCGCGGCCCCCGTCGACCCCGGGCATGCGTCAGGCGAGGCTGTGCACGTTGGTGAGCGCCGCGAGCGGGGTTGCCGCGTGCCTGGCGCTCACGGTCCTGCAGTTGCTCCGCAGCCCCGACGGGCGGTGGCTCGCGCTCGGCGCCACCGGCTGCCTCCTCCTGGCCGTGGCACTGGCTGGCGCGCTGTACCGGACGGTCACCCCGGGAACGGCTCCGACGACCAACGGCTGGACGCTCGCCGCTCCCGCGCTGGCCGCGGCGCTGTCCGTGCCGCTCGTCGGGCCTGCGGGCGACACCCCGGGTCTGGCGTGGTCCTTCGTGGGCGCCGCGCTCGTCGGGGTCGCGCCGCTGCTGCTGCCGGCCCGGTACGCGGTGACCCCCATGGCCGCTACGGTCCTGGTGTCCGCGGCGACGGCCTGGTGGCTCGGCGGCCCCGTGCGCGACGCGGTGACCGTCACGGTGGTGCTCGGGCTGTCGGTGGCGGTGTGGAACGTGCTGAACCTGTGGTTCTGGACGTTCCTCGGGCAGGCCTGGGAGGGGCGCGACGCGCTGGCCCGCCTGGCCGCGACCGAGGAGCGGCTACGCTTCGCCCGCGACGTCTACGACCTGCTCGGCAACCACCTGGCGGCGATCGCGTTCAAGGCCGAGCTGGCGTCGCGGCTGGCCCCGGTCGACGGGGAGCGGACGAAGAAGGAGGTCGCCGAGATCCGGGCGCTCGCGGCGGCCGCGCTGGCCCGGATGCGGGAGGCCGTGCACGGCTACCGCGGTGTCGACCTGCACGAGCAGGTGCTCGCGGTGGCCCGGGTGCTGCGGGCCGCCGACGTGCGGTGCACCGTGACCCAGCCGAGGAAGGACCTGCCACCCGCGCTCACCGGGCCGCTGATGTCCGTACTGCGCGACGCGGGGGCCCACGTGCTGCGCGACGGCGAGGCACGGTGGTGCACGATCGAGGTGGCCCGCGAGGCGGACGGAGCACGGTTGACGGTCGTCAGCGACGGCGCCGGCGCCGCGGACGCCGACGACGCCGTGCTGCCGGGACTCGCCGACCGGCTGCGGGACGCGGGCGGCGCGCTGCGTACCTGGCGGGAGGACGGGACGTTCACCGTGGAGGCCACCGTCCGCACGAAGCGGTGACCGGACGGCGTACGCCGACGGCGGGTCGCCACCCCGTCGGCGCATGGTCGCCGAACGCGACGCGGCACGCGCCCCACCTGTCGGTGGACACGGTGCCGCGTGGTCAGCGGGTCGCCGGCAGGGGCCCGCCGGGCAGGAGGCACTCGTCGGCCGTGGGCCAGCGCGTCGGATCCTCACCCAACGTGACGAGCTCGGCGACCTGGAGGCGGCACCACGGCGACAGGGAGATGTCCCCCGTGTTCACCGCGTAGACGAAGTCCGCCCAGTCGGCCCACTCGAAGTCGGCGATGGCGGCCGGGTCCGGGGTGGGACGCTCGTCGGTCACCACCCGGAACACCGGCGCGACGGCGTTCTCCGCCACCCCGTTGTCCATGACCGCGCGGTAGCGGAACGCCGGCAGCACCAGCTCGGGCACGGGCGCCGTCAGGCCGAGTTCGGCGCGGACGGTGCGCGTCACGGCCGCGGACACCGGTTCCCCCGGCGCGGGATGCCCGTAGCAGGAGTTCGTCCAGATCCCCGGCCAGGTCCGCGTCCGGTCGCCGCGCAGCGTCAGGAGCAGCTTCGCGTCGCTGGTGAAGACGTAACAGGAGAAGGCCAGGTGCAGGGGCGTACGCGAGTGGTGCACCGTCGCGCCCTCGGTGGCGCCCACGGGCTGCCCCTGTTCGTCGAGTAGCACGACCTGCGGCATGGTCATCGGGTCCCTTCCCGTACGGGATTCAGTTCGCCTGCGCGGAGGCGACCGCGATCACGGTTCCCCAGCCGGTTCCGCCGGCGCGACGTCACGCCGACGTCGCCTGCCGCGCGCACCCTTCGGTGGATCGATGTGCACCAACTCCGTACGCGTGCTGATCTTCAGCTTCCGGTAGGCCCGCGTCAGGTGCTGCTCGACCGTGCTGACGGTGATGAACAGCCTGTCGCCGATCTCCCGGTTGGTGTGCCCACGGGCGGCCAGGTTCACGACGCGGCGCTCGGCGTCGGTCAGGGTGGCGAGTCCCTCCTTGGCGCCGGCCACCGGAGGGTCGAGGGTGTCGTGGGCCGGCCTGAGCTTGCGCCGCAACAACTCGGCGTGGCAGCCCTCGGCGAGTTGGAGGGCGTGGGCGCTCATCATCTTGGCGCGCCCGAACTCGCCGAGCGCGTGCCCGGTCTGGCTGAGGTCCGCGAAGACGTGCGCGAGTTCGTGCCGGTCCCCGCTGGCGTGCAGCAGGTCCATCGCCTCGCGCAGCATCACCTGGCGTTGCTTCGGCGCGTACGCCGCCGCCAGGGCCCGCAGCCCCATGCCCTTGGCGCGCGGGGCGTCCCCACCCGGCAGCGCGAGGTGCTCGGTGACCAGCTTGCGGGCCCGGTCCGGCCGGCCCATCCGCACGTGCAGCCGGGCGAGGTCGACCCGCCACGGCAGCGCGCAGGGGTCGTCGACGCCCCAGGTCACGGCGAGCTGGCCGGTGGTCTGGAAGTCCGCGAGCGCGGCGTGCCGCCGGTCCACGGCGTCGTAGTAGACGCCCCGGGCCCGCAGGTACTGCGGCCAGAACAGGCTCTGGCGCATCGCGGCCGGTGTCGACTCGCGCAGGGCCGTCTCCGCCAGCGGCAGCTGCCCGGTCATCGTGCGGGCGAGCACCAGGTGCGCGAGCGGCGAGCCGACGGCGACGCCCCAGGCCGCGGGCGGCATCGTGGCCAGCGCGTCGCGCGCGTGCCGCTCGGCGACGCCCAGGTCGCCCCGGCACAGGGCGATGGCGGCCCGCACGTCCGACAGGACGGCCCGCCAGCTCGTGATCTCGTACGCCTCGGCCTCCTCGGCCAGCTTCTCGCACCAGTCGGCGGCGCGGTCGAGGTGGTCGGCGTGGACCAGCACCCGCAGCGCGTCCCACACCGACACGAGGAGGGAGTCGCCCGCGCGGGCGCGTTGCAGCACCTCCTCGGCGCGGTCGACCGGGCTGCCCCGGTCGTCGCCGAGGGATCCGGCGGCGGGATCGCCGCCGTGCGGACGGCAGTATCGCAGCCACCGCCGGGTGGCGAGGTAGTCGGCGCCGAGGTCGGGGTCCGGGTGCGCGGCGAGGTCGCCCAGGCCGCCGAGCGCCTCCTCGGCGTCGACGTGCCTGCCGTGCCAGGCGAGCGACCGGGCGAGCAGCAACGTGTCGGCCTCGTCGAGCAGGCCGGCGCGACCCGCCTCCAGCAGCGACGACAGGTGACGCGGGACCGCCTCGGGGTCGGCGCGCCAGTACGCCCGCACGAGGGCCGCCTCCGCGACGGCCCGCACCCGCCCGTCCCGGGTGGACCGCAGCGCCAGGTCCAGGCAGTCCACCGCGTACCGCACGGCGCCGCCGGCGACGGCCTCCCCCGCGGCCGTGACCAGCACCGGTGCGGCCCATGCCTCGGCCGGCTCACCGATGCCCACCAGGTGCGCGGCAACCTCGGCGGCGGACGCGCCGTCCTCGTGCAGCAGCCGCGCGGCGCGCGACCGCAGCGCCGACTGGGTCTGCGCCGGGCAGTCCTCCAGCACGGCGGCGCGCACCGACGGATGGTGGTAGACGTGTCCCTGGGTGAGGCCCGCCTCGGTGAGCGCGCCGAGCACCTGCCGCACGGCTGCCGCGCTCAGGCCCACCAGCCCGGCGACGAGCCCGACGGACACGGACGGACCGACGATCGCGAGGACCCGGGCGACGTCGAGCAGCCGGGGGTCGCTGCGGTGCAGGCACGCGAGCGCGGCCTGCACGAACGACTCGCCGACCGTCGGCGCGGCGTCCATGCCCCCGGCGAGCGAGTCGTCGGCCAGCGCGTGGACGAGCATCGGGTTCCCGCCGCTGATGAGGTGCGCGGACGCGGCGAGCCGCCGGGCGGCGTCCGGCCGGATCCGCTCGGCGAGCAGGCGTCCCACCCCGTCGGGCGACAGCGGCAGCAGTCGCAGGTGGCGGCAGTGGGGTTGCCGCGTGAGCTCCGCCCGGAACGCGGCGGCCTCGGGCCGCGCGCCGACGCATCCGCTGACCACGAGCAGCATCCGCGCGAAGCGGATCCGCCGTTGCAGGTACAGCAGCGCCTGCAACGACAGGGGGTCCGCGAATTGCACGTCGTCGACGACGACCACCAGCGTCCGGTCGGTGGCGACGTCCAGGAGGGCCTGACAGACGTCTTCGAGCAGTTGCGCCTCACCGTGCCGCAGGGCGGGAGTGTCCGACTCACCCGAGGGGGCGTCGTGGCGCCGGAGCAGCGGCAGGTGGTCGGCCGTCGCGGTCTGGGCACGCAGGCTGTGGAACAGCTGCCCGACGACGCCGAGGCGGATGCCGCTCTCGGCGACCGAGCAGGCGGCCGTCAGCACGAGCGCGCCGTCCCCGGCGGCCACCTCGGCGGCGGCGTTCACCAGTCTGGTCTTCCCGCTGGCGACACCCCCGTCGACCAGGGCCACCCGGCCCTGACCGGCGGCGGCCGTCGCGTACGTCTCCGCGAGGTCGGACAGCAGGTGTTCTCTCTCGATCAGTGCCATGTGGGACACCTCCGGACACTCCTGAGGCTCGGTCGGCCGGCGACTCACCCCGGTTGTACGGCGTGGGCGAAAGCGGCGCCGCCGGGCGGCGCCGGGTTGAGCGCCCGGGTGTGCGTCCGGATCCGGCGCAGCACGTCGGGCATCTTGTCGTTGAGGTAGAAGTGACCGCCGGGATGCACGACCAGCTCGAACTCGCCGCCGGTGTGTTCCTGCCACGCCTGCGCCTCGTCGACCGTGACCCGGGGGTCGCAGTCGCCGATGAGGGCGATGATCGGGCAGTCCAGGCGTGGTCCGGGCCGGTACTCGTAGGTCTCGGCGGCCGTGTAGTCGGAACGGATGGCGGGCAGCACCATCCGCACCACGTCCTCGTCGTCGAGCAGCGCGTCGTCGGTGCCCGCCAACGCGCGCACCTCGGCGATCAGGCCGGCGTCGTCGCGCAGGTGGACCCGCTCGACCTTGCGCCGGTGCGGTGCCCGCCGGCCGGAGGCGAACAGGGTGGTCGGAACGACGCCCTGCAGGCCCAGCCGCCGCGCGACCTCGAACCCGATCGTCGCGCCGAGGCTGTGGCCGAAGATGGTGACCGGCCGGTCGAGCAGGGGCGGCAGCGCCGCCACCAACTGGTCCGCGATCTCGTGGACCGAGGTGAGGCCCGGCTCCCGCCAGCGGTCCTGGCGGCCGGGGTACTGGACGGCGAGCACGTCGACCTCGGGTGCGAGGGCCTTGGCCGCCGCGAGGAAGTAGCTCGCCGAGCCGCCGGCGTGCGGCAGGCAGAGCAGCCTGGTCGCCGCCTCGTCGGCGGGGTGGAACCGTCGTATCCAGAGCTCGATGTCTGTCATCTCGTCCACCCCGCGAATCCGCTCGTGCTCGTCAGTGCCGGTTGCGCCCGGGGGGCGGTCAGCGGACCGCGTCCACCCGCGCCTCGCTCCAGCTGATGGTGGTGGGCCGGACCGCCGCCAGTTCGCTGGTGGTCCAGCTGTCCACGACGTCGATCCGCACGTCGCCGTCCGCCGGAGCGTCGGCACCGTCGAAGAAGAAGGCGTTCAGAATCTCGACTGCATTGACCGACATGGAGGGGTCCTCTCTCGCGCTGCAACGGCCTCGTTGGTGAGGAACGCCACTTAAACCTCCTCGATGGGTGCGTGTTTCAACAAGGTCTGCACTCACCGTCTCGGTGCAGGTTCATCACAGCGCAATCGTGAAACGCTCATACCCGCGCCGCACGGCAGGCTCGGCGAGCCTTGTCAATACTCCGAACTGCCAGAACAGCGTCACAGGTGTTTCGACGACGCGGTTCTCCCTGGCCGGACGGTCCCGGGAAACATCGGACCGACACCGGCTGCTCCCGGCGGCACGTGGGGCGCGGCAGCCCGGGTGAATCGCGTTCCCACCCGGACCAGGAACAACTTCAGGGAATCGCAGGGCGCCGTTCCCCGCCCCGTGGTGCGCAGGTCACCTGGCCGGTATGACGGTCTCATGCCCCACCGCCGGCCCACGACACCTGACCAGCACCAGCGCACTTCCACACCAATGACCACCACCA
>NZ_JBQHDF010000032.1:0-26669 GCF_052068495.1 Micromonospora sp. SD12
TCCTGCGCCGTGAGCTGCGGGAGCGGTTCTGGCAGGGTCACGAGCGCAGGGTGAGCTGATCGCGATGACGGCGGTGAGCAGGACGAGGCGGCGTAGAGCCCCGGCCTGACCGCCGCCGTCACCGCGCCCGCGCCTGGGTCGGGGTCGGTCCAGCGGCCCGCACGTCGCCGGCTACCGCGCGTCATCGTGCCTGCTCGTCCGCGTGGCGGGGACGGTCCGCCCGCCCGTCGGTCCGCCTCCGTACGCGGCCGACGGTCCAGCGTGGAATCTCCGCGTACGCCGGCGTGCGGGCGAAGGATTCCCTGGTGGGAGGCGTGTTCGCCGGACGGGCGGCGCGCAGGGAGCCGCGCGGGGATGCGGTCGCCACTTCCAAGTGACAGGAATCGATGTAGCAGAAAGTTGCATATTCCCTCCCCTCGATCGGCCCTCTAATGTCCATGACCAGCAGCCAGGGCATCGACCGGTGCCGATAACTACCCTTGCTGTGCGTCGGGTCGGATTCGTCCCGTCCGCAGCGTGACGACAGGCCTGGCGGGCACGGGGACAGGAGGCGTGATGAGGGCGGGCGACACCGGATCCGCGGCGGCGGTTCCCGTCTCCGACGGGCCTACCTGCCGGTGCACCGCCGCCCCTGTGGCGGCCGCCGTCGGGACGCCGTACGACGACCGGCCCTTCCTGGCCGTGCCCGCCATGGTCGAAGAGCGCGTCGACCGGCACCCGCACCGCCGGGCGGTGTCGTTCCGGGGCCGCTCGCTGACGTACCGCGAACTCGACGACCTGGCCAACGGCGTCGCCGCCGCCCTGGCCGGGCGGGGCGTCCGGCGGGGCGACGTGGTGCCCGTCCTGCTCGCCGACGGGCTCGAACTGCCCGTCGTCGACCTGGCGTTGATGAAGCTCGGCGCGGCCTTCGTACCCGTCGATCCCGGCTGGCCGGCGGACCGGCTGCACGCCTCGCTGCGGGTGGTCCGGCCCCGGCTCGCGGTGGTACGCGGCACCGGCCCGCGTCCCGACACCGGCGACGTCCCCTGCCTGCCCGTCGACCTCGACGAGATCACCCCGACCCGCCGCCGGCCCGGCGTGCCGATCGGCCCGGCGGACCTGATCTACGGCATCTTCACCTCCGGCACCACCGGCACCCCGAAGTGCGCGCTGAACCGGCACGACGGCATCGCCAACCGGCTGCGGTTCATGACCCGCCACTTCGCGGCGACCGGCGACGAGGTGGTGCTCCAGAACAGCCGGCACACCTTCGACTCGTCGGTGTGGCAGATGTTCTGGCCGCTGGCCACCGGCGGTCGGACGGTGGTGCCGGTCGAGGGCGGTTTCCTCGACGTCGAGCGGACCGTCCGGACCATCGCCGACGAGACCGTCACGATGACCGACTTCGTGCCGAGCGTGCTCGGCGCGCTGGTGTCGGTCCTGGACCGGGACCCGGCGGCCCGGCGCGCGGTCGCCTCGCTGCGCAACGTGATCGTCGGCGGCGAGGAGATCGACCCCTGGGCGGTGCACCGGCTGGTCGAACTGGTGCCGGGCGTGGCGGTCACCAACGGCTACGGCCCGACCGAGGCGTCGATCGGAATGATCTTCCACACCGTCGCCCGCAGCGACGGCGACGTCATCCCCATCGGTCGGCCCATCGACAACTGCTACGCCGCTGTCGTGGACGACGAGCTGCGGCCCCTGCCGCCGGGCGAGACCGGCGAGATCGTCATCGGCGGCGTGTGCCTGGGCGAGGGGTACCTCGGCGACGCGGCCCGCACCGCCGAGGTGTTCGTGCCCAACCCGCTGCCCGACATTCCGGGTGCCCGGCTCTACCGCACCGGCGACCTCGGCCGGATCGCCCCCGACGGGCGGCTGCACTTCGCCGGCCGGCGCGACCACCAGCTCAAGGTCAACGGCGTCCGGATCGAGGCGGGCGAGATCGAGACCGCCGCCACCCGGCTGGCCGGCGTACGGCAGGCGAAGGTCCTGCTCGCCCGCGAGCACCGGGGCAGGTCGCTGGCCCTCTTCCTCGCCGCCGACCCCGAGGTGACCGAGCCGCAGGTGCGGGCGAACCTGCGGCGGCTGCTGCCCCGGACCCACGTGCCCCGGCACGTCGTCGTGCGCGACGCGCTGCCGCTGACCGGCAACGGCAAGGTCGACCGGCAGGCGCTGGAGGCATGGCTGGACCGTACGCTCGCCGACCGGACACGTCCGTCGGCCGCGCCCGCCGAGGCGCGGACGCTGCCCGAGCGTGTGCTGGGGGTGTTCCGGACGGTCCTCGGCCGGCCCGACCTCGACCCCGACACCGACTTCCTCGACGCCGGGGGCGACTCGCTCCAGGCCCTCGACGTGGTCACCGCCCTCGGCGCGGACCAGAGCCTGCGCGTCGGCGTGCAGGACCTGTTCACCCACCGCAGCGCCGCCCGGCTCGCCCGGGCGCTCGCCGTGCGGTTGCGCGCGGCCGACCCCGCCGAGACCGAGGACGAGCTGGTGGAGCGGGACGCGAAGATCCCGGCCGACCTGCCCGTACGCCCCGTCGGTCGGCGCCGGGCGCCGCGTACGGTCCTGGTCACCGGGGCCACCGGATTCGTCGGCGCGCGCCTGGTGCACGAGCTGCTCGCCACCACCGACGTCCGGGTGCTGTGCCTGGCCCGCGCGGCCGACGACGCCGAGGCCACCGCCCGCGTCGTGCGCGCGCTGGCCGAGCGGGGCCTGTGGCGGCCCGGCCACGACCTGCGCCTGCACGGGTACGCGGCCGACCTCGGTCGCCCGGCCCTCGGCCTGACCCCGCAGGCGTGGGACCGGCTGGCCCACGACTGCGACCTCGTGCTGCACGCCGGGGCGCTGGTCAACTTCCTGTTCGACTACCGGGCCCACCGCGCCGCGAACGTCCTCGGCACCGCCGAGCTGCTGCGGCTGTGCCTGACGGGCCGGCCGAAGCCGCTGCACCACGTCTCCACCCTCGGCGTCCTCGACAGCGAGGCCGCCCGCCATCCGCAGCCGCTGCCCGAGACGTACGACCCGGCCCTCGCCGTCCCACCGACGAGCGGCTACAGCCGGTCGAAGTGGGTGGCGGAGCGGTACCTCGACGACGCCCGGCGGCGGGGCGCGACCATCACGGTGCTGCGCCTCGGCGAGGTGATGCCCGCGGCCGACGACGGCCACCCCAACCCCCGGGCCCTGACCCACCTGCTGCTGGCGGCCTGCCATCGGCTGCGGATGCGGCCAGACGCGCCCGTGCGCTCCGACTGGACGCCGGTGGACTGGGCCGCCCGGCGGATCGTCGCCACGGTCGTCGACCCGCGCCAGTGGGGCGGCACGCTGCACGTCCTGCACCCGGTGAGCGTCGACTTCACCGACCTGCCGCTGGGCGGCGCGGACGCCCTGCCCCGGGTGAGCTGCGGGCGGTTCCTGGCGGGGCTGCGCGAGGCGGCGGGCGAGGGCGACCGCGACGCCGCCGTGCTGCTGGCCCTCTTCCCGCCCGGCGTGGGCGCCGACGAGGAGCGGCTGCGCGCGGTCTTCGCGACGCTGCTCACCGACAACCCCCGGCTCTTCCGGCGCGACGGCTGCGCCGAGCTGGAACGGCGCCGGGGCTTCACCGACCACCGGCTCGGCCCGTCCGTCGGCGCCTACCGCGCCTGGCTGGGCGAGCACGAGGGGCGGGAGGCCGACCGGCTGCTGCTGCCGGCGGGACCAGGGTGAACGGCCGCGCGCGACGCGATGACCGGCACGGATGAGGGAGTGGAATGCGATACCGCAGGATGGGTCGGCTCGGCTGGCAGGTCAGCGAGGTCGGGTACGGGATGTGGGGCATCGGCGGTGGACCCGGCGGCTTCACGGGCTGGGACTACGACACCGCACCGGCCTGCCTGGACGAGGCGGTGGAACGGGGTTGCAACTTCTTCGACACCGCCTGGGTCTACGGGCGGGGCGTCAGTGAGCAGCTCCTCGGCGGCCTGGTGCGCCGGCACCCGGACCGCCGGCTGTACCTGGCCACCAAGATCCCGCCGAAGAACCGCGAGTGGCCGCCCGGCCCCCAGGACACCCTGGACGACGTCTTCCCGGCCGAGCACATACGCGAGTTCACCCACCGCAGCCTCGAGAACCTCGGCGTGGACCGGATCGACCTGCTCCAGTTCCACGTCTGGGAGGACCGGTGGGCCGCCGACGGCCGCTGGCAGGAGGCCGTCGCGGACCTCAAGCGGGAGGGCGTGGTCGACGGCGTCGGGATCAGCGTCAACCGGTGGGAGCCGACGAACTGCCACGCCGCCCTCGACACCGGCCTGATCGACGTCGTGCAGGTCATCTACAACGTCTTCGACCAGGCGCCGGAGGACGAGCTGTTCCCGCGCGCCCAGCGCGACGACATCGCGATCATCGCCCGGGTCCCGTTCGACGAGGGGACGCTGACCGGCACGCTGACCGCCGACAGCACCTGGCCGGAGGAGGACTGGCGTAGCACGTACTTCGGGCCGGAGAACCTGCTGCCCAGCGTGGAGCGCGCCGAGCGGCTGGCCGCCGACGTGCCGGCGGGGATGACCATGCCGGAGCTGGCGCTGCGGTTCATCCTGCACCACCCGGCGGTGAGCACGGTGATCCCCGGCATGCGCCGCGTCGAGCACGTGCGCGCCAACCTGGCCGTCAGCGACGGCGTACCGCTGGACGCCGGGGTGCTGGACACGCTGCGCGGCCATCGGTGGGACCGCAAGCCCACGTCGTGGTCGCAGTGAGCGCGGCGCAGCGCCGGGCGACGCGGTACGGGAGGCCGGCATGCCGGTGATCGCCATGTGGGCGCACCCCCGGGCGCTCTCCACCGCGTTCCTGCGCATGATGATCGCCCGCGGCGACGTCACCGTCGTCCACGAGCCCCTGGTCACCCTCGTCGACGAGGGGCACGTGGAGCTGCCCGGCGTGGACGGCGGCACCGTCACCGTGACCGACGCGGCCGAGGTCGTCACGCACCTGCGGAAGCTGGGCCGGGACCGGACGGTCTTCGTCAAGGACACTCTGGAGTACCGCTACGAGCACCTGTTCGCCGATCCCGGGGCGATCGCGGACGTCACGCACACCTTCATCGTCCGGGAACCGGCCCGCACGATCAGCTCGCACTATGCGATCAAGCCGACGGTGACCTGCCCGGAGATCGGCTTCGAGCACCAGTGGGAGCTGTTCGACCTGGTCAGCCGGACCGCCCTCCGGCCGCCGGTGGTGATCCGGGCCGAGGACCTGCTGCGGCACCCGGGCGAGACGGTGTCGGCCTGGTGCGAGGCCGTGGGGCTGCCGTTCCGGCCGGAGGCGCTGAACTGGGCGCCGGGGGAGCGGGCCGAGTGGCGGCGTACCCGCAAGTGGCACCTCGACGTCGAACGCACCTCGGGGTTCTCGCCGGTCGAGAAGTCCTTCGAGGTGACCGTCGCCAACAACGACACCCTGCGGTCGTACCACGACCACCACCAGCCCTTCTACGAGCGGCTGATTCGGCACGCCATCTCCATCGGGGAGGACTCATGACCACCACCGCCGCGCCACCCGTGACCGCGCCGTCGACGCTGTCGCCCGGTGAGCTGTTCGCCCGCGCGTACGCCGACGATCCCGCCGGTGCCGAGGTGCGCTTCGACTACACCATCACGGACGCCTTCCAGCCGACCAAGGAACGCCCCCGGGTGACCGTGCGCAACCTGTTCCGCAAGCGGTCGGTCGGCATGGAGCCGGTCCGGTTCTGGTGCGAGGGCCGGCCGGACGCGGGCGAGGCCGCCACCGTGCACGAGTCGGGCCTGCGCCGGGAGGCCGCCTTCCGGTTCGGCACCGCCTCCGCCGGGGTGCACCCGATCCGCGCCTGGGTGCGCATCCCCGAGGAACTCGCCGACGACCCGGAGGCGGTGGCCTCCTTCATCGACTACCGGCTGCTGGTCCGCCTTGCCACGGCCGAGAACCAGGCGCTGACCATCGGCGAGGGTGGCCTGCTGCGGCACCCGGAGATCGGGCGGCTGCCGTACCGGCACGACTGGCTCAGCGGCCTGCTCGCCGCCTGCGACGAGATCGAGCAGACCGGGGCCACCCCGCACGCGATGATCGTGAACCCGAGGGACTACTACACCCACCTGCTCGGCCGGGGCGCGCTGCTGGCGGACCTGACCCGCAACGGCGTCCAGATCAGTCGTACGCGGATGGTGGCGCCGGGCGAGGCGGTGGTGGGGGACTTCGCGATGGCGGCCCGCCTGCTGGACGCGGGGCGGTCCGCGATCCGCGTCGGCACCCCGCCGCCCGGTACCCTGTCCATCGACGGACCGGCCGTCTGTGCCGAGATCCACGAGGGGCTGGCCGTGCACCTGCCGACCCACTTCTTCCACGTAGTACCGGCCTAGGAGCGTCGTCGCATAGCCATGACCGGCGGAAAACTGTTGACCGGCGAGAAACTGTTGTTCTACCGGCCCATCGTGCCGCTCTTCGCTGCGATCTTCCTGTGCCTGCTCGGCGTCGGCGCGTCCCTGGCCGTGCTGCCGTTCTACGTGCTCGACGAGCTGGACGGCAACCGGGTCGAGGTGGGGGTGGTGATCGCCGCGATCGCGGTCTCCGCCGTGATCGCCCGACCCATCGCCGGCCGGATCGGCGACCGGCACGGGTACCGGACCGTGATGCTGGGCGGGGCGGTGGTGTGTGCCGCCGCCGGGGGGGCCTACCTGGTGGCCGGCAACGTCGGCGTGCTGGTCGGCGTCCGGGTCCTGCACGGGATCGGTGAGGCGGCCGTCTACACCGCCGGCGCGGCCTGGCTGGTGGCGCTGGCACCGGCCGATCGGCGGGGCCGCGTCGTCGGCCTGTACGGCATCCACATGTGGCTGGGCATCACGCTGGGCGCCCTGCTCGGCGCGGTGCTGCTGCGTACCTCCGGTTATCCCGCGGTGTGGTTGTTCGCGATCCTGGCGGCGGCCGCCGGGGCCGCGCTCGTCGCCGCCCGACCGGGGCCGCAGCAGGCGAGCCCGGCGGGCCGGGCCGGCCTCCTGCCGCGCAGTACGTGGGCGCCCGGCGTCGCGCTCTCCCTGGCCGGGTTCGGCTACGCCGCGCTGGCCGCGTTCGTGGCCCTGCACATGGCCGAGCGGGGCGTCGAGAACGGCATCGCCGCGTTCAACGCGTTCGGCTTCACCTACGTGGGGGTCCGGCTCTTCGTGGGTGGGCTGCCCGACAAGCTCGGCGCCGGCCGCGTGGCCGTCGGGTCGGCCCTGGTGGAGGCGGTGGGGCTGCTCCTCGTCGCGGTCGCGCCGAACCTGCTGGTCGCGGTCCTCGGCGGGCTGGTGATCGGCGCCGGGCTCTCGCTGCTCTTCCCGGCGCTGGCCCTGTTGGTGATCAACCGCACGGACCCGGCCCACCAGGGGGCGGCACTCGGCGCGTTCACCTCGTTCTGGGACATCGGCCTGGTGGCCGGGGCGCCGCTGGCCGGCCTGGTCGCCAGCGTGGCCGGCTACCCGGCGGTCTTCCAGGTGATGCTGCTGGCGGCGCTGGTGTCGGCGGCCCTCTCGGCGTGGACGATGCTGCCCCGCCGCTCCCCGTGAACCAACACCCCGGCTGACCTCCGACCCACCTCCCTGCCCCGCTGATCACGAGGTTGGCGGCGAAGTCGCTCTCCTCGGCTGTCGCCAAAGGCGAGGGCGTGCGGGCCGCCGCCGGAGCGGCCGATCTCATGATCGACGCGGGTGGGCCGGGTGGCCGGGTGGCCGGGTGGCCGGGTGGGTCAGGGGAAGCGGGAGGGGGAGAAGGGGGTGGGGTCGACCAGGGGCGGGGCGTCGACCGCCAGCGCGGCGAGCAGGGCGCCCGCCGCCGGGGAGGTCTGGACGCCGTAGCCGCCGAGCCCGGCCATCCACAGGAACCCGGGCGCGTCGGCCGCAGGGCCGATCACGGGCACGTCGTCCGGGGCGGCGGTCCGCAGCCCGGCCCAGGGCTGGTGGACGCGGCGGATCTCCAGTGTGGTCGCCGCCTGCACCCGGTCTGCGCCGATCGCCACGTCGAGGTCGTCGGGGCGGGCGTCGCCGGGCGGCGCCGGGGTGGTGTCGCACGGGGAGACCAGCAGGCGTCCCGATTCCGGCTTGAAGTAGAAGCTGCCGTCGACGTCGTTGACCATCGGCCAGTCCCCCGCCGGGACGCCGGCCGGCGCGTCGACCAGGAAGGCGGTGCGCCGCAGGGGCGTCAACCCCACCGGTCGTACGCCGGCCGCCGCCGCGACCTCGTCGGCCCAGGCACCCGCGGCGTTGACGACGACCCGGGCGGTGAACTCGCCGGCGTCCGTGGTGACCTGCCAGCCGCCGCCGCTCCGCCGCAGCCGGCGCACCCGCGCGCCGCACACGACCCGGCCGCCGGCCGCCCGGACGCCCCGCAGGTACCCCTGGTGCAGCGCGGCGACGTCCAAGTCCCGTACGGCCGGCTTCACCATCGCCCGCCGGCACCACCCGGGCCGCACGACGGGGCAGTGCCGGGGCAGGTCGGCGACGTCGATCTCGCGGGCCGGCGGGTCCACCTCTGCCCCGTCGCGCAGCGCCTCCTCGAAGGCGTCCTCACTGCCGGGTGGGCAGAGGCTGAGCACGCCGCGCGGGGTGAGCAGCGGGTGCTCGGCGAATCCCGGTGGCGGCGCGGTGAGGAAGCCCCGGCTGGCCCGGGTCAGCGCGCGCACCGCCGACCCCCCGTAGTACTCGGAGAACACGGCGGCCGAGCGGCCGGTGGAGTGCTGGCCGGGAACCTGCTCCATCTCCAGCAGCACCACGGTCCCGTACGCGGCGAGGTGGTGTCCGGCGCTGGCGCCCGCGATGCCCCCGCCGATGACCAGATAGTCGATCATCGATTGAACGGTAGTCGGCGAGCCCTGCGCGGACAAGGGTCGACAAGAATCGATCTTCCAGCCGCAGCCGCAGCCGCAGCCGCAGCCGCAGCCGCAGCCGCAGCCGCAGCCGCAGCCCCGTGGCCGCGGGTGGGCCGCGTGGGTCAGGGGCCGCAGTAGAGCAGGCGGTTCGGCGTGCCGCTGACCACGCCCGTCACCACCCCGATCGTCGCCCGGCCGGTCAGGTGGGCCGCGACCTGGGCGGGACTCCAGGTCGGGTTGGCCGAGAGGGCGAGCGCGGCGCAGCCGGCGACGTGCGCCGCGGCCATCGAGCCGCCGCTGATGGTGACCACCGCCGCGTCGCCGGTGTGCCAGGTGGAGGTGATGTTGGCGCCGGGGGCGTACAGGTCGAGGCAACTGCCGTAGTTGCCGCTCGGCATCCGGGCGTCGGTGCTGGTGGTGCCGGCCACGGTGAGTGCCGCCGCCACCCGGGCGGGGGAGTAGTTGCAGGCGTTGGCGTTCGAGCTGCCGGCCGTGACGACGTAGGTCACCCCGGACGCGATCGACCGGTTCACCGCGGCGTCCAGCGCCGTGCTCGCGCCGCCGCCGAGCGCCAGCAGCGCCACCGCCGGCCGTACGGCGTTCGCCGTGACCCAGTCCACCCCGGCGATCACCTGGGAGAACGTGCCGCTGCCCGCGCAGTTGAGCACCCGCACCGGCCGCAGCCGTACCTCCTTGGCCACCCCGTGCAGGGTGCCGCCGACGGTTCCGGCGAGGTGGGTGCCGTGGCCGTTGCAGTCGTCCGCCGGGCCGCCGTCGACCAGGTCGACGCCGCCGCCGGCCCGGACGCCGAAGTCGCCGTGCGTGCTCCGGATGCCCGTGTCGATGACGTACGCGTGCACGTTGTGCGCGGTGTTCGGGTAGGCGTACCGGCCGTCGAGCGGGAGGCGGCGCTGGTCGATCCGGTCCAGCCCCCACGACGGCGGGTTGAGCTGCACGCCCGGCCCGACGAGGGTCACCACGCGGTCCCGTTCCACGTACGCCACCGCCGGGTCGGCGGCGAGGCGTCGGGCCGCCCGCTCGGGCAGGTGCGCCACGAATCCGCTGAGCGCGTGCCCGTAGACGCGGCCGACGGTGGCCCCGTAGCGGTCGGCCAGCCGGCCGGCGGCGTCCGTGACGGCGGCCCGCCGAGCGCCGGTGTGCCCGAGCGCGTCGTCCCTGAGCACCACCACGTATGCGTCGGTCACGGCGCCCGTGGCGTCGGCGTGCAGGATCCCGCCGGTGGCCGTATTTGCCGCCGCGGGGGTGCCCATCGCGGCGACGACCGTGGCGGCGGCGAGTACGCCCACCGCGCGGGCGCGCCATCGCCGGGTGCGGGGAAGTGTCATCTGCCGGTCCTCCTCCTGTCGGCCCCGCGCCGGCTCGTGACCGACGCGAAGCTGCCTGGCCGTTTGAGAGGAGGCTATCGGCTATATAGATCCTTATGAATCGCTGTCGGGAATCGGCTACTCGGCGAACCGGTAGAGCACGAATCCGTACGGGGACTGCGCCCCGGCGTCCCCGCTCTGCCTCCCGGCGCCGCAGACGATCACGCTGGTGTTCCACGAGCAGCTGTCGCTGCGTACGTCCTTCAGCTGGCCCAGCTCGTCCACCTCGCCCGAGCCCACGGACGTCCCGGCGACGCTGCGGTCGTCCTCGATCGAGCTCGGCGGGTCGGCGAGGAGGAGCACGTTGCCCGCGTCGAGTCGGACCGCCACCCCGCCGCGCTCGGGCAGCACGGCGCGACCGTCGGGGCCGAACAGCGTGCCGGCCGCCTCCGGGGTGGTCCGGCGGGCGAGCAGGTGCTCGCCGAGCGGCACCAGCAGGGTCGCCTCCGGCGCCTTCCAGCGGGTCCACTTCTCCTCGGTCGCCGCCACGACCTCGGCGGTCTCGTCGTCGCCCCCGGTGACCTCCAGCAGGCACGCCCGGTGCTCGCCGCAGGGCACCAGCGACTTCGGCCGGCGCCGGTCGTCCTCCGCGGTGTAGAGCACCTTCGGCTGGGCGTCGCTCGTCAGGTCGTACGCCAGCAACTGGTAACCGGCGTCGTCGCGCGCCACGTAGAGCCGGTCCTCGTGCGCCACCACCAGGTCGTCGTGGTCGGCCACGCCGGCGCGGGTGGAGACCACCCGGCCGCTGCCCGTCTCGATCAGCCGGACGGACCGGTCCGCGCCCACCTGCACGATCCGGCTGACGTCCCCGCGCCACGGATCGCGCGGGGAACCGTCGAGGAAGGCCGGGCCGGCCAGCGCCTTGTCGGTGGTCACCGGGTGGACGGCGGTGCGCGTGTTGTCGTACTCGTCGCGCGGGCTGGGCTGCGCCCAGATCTCCTCGCCGTCGCGCAGGCGCACCCCGACGAGCCGCTTGCCCGTGCGGTCGACCTGCACCGCGACGCCGTCGCCGAAGAGGACGTCGTCGTCGCCCAGAATCGGTCGGCGCCACCGCTGGTCGCCGCTGCCGCCGTCGAGCAGCACCAGATCGCGGGGGGTGTCGTCGCCGATGGCGTCGGCGACGACCGCGACCGCGCCGGGCAGCGCGACGATCCGTTCCCACCGCTCGGAGGACGCCGCCGTCTGCCGGCGCCACTTCACCGCGCCCGTGCCGGCGTCGATTGCCACCACCTCCAGCCGCCCGTCGTCGAGCGGATACCCGAGGTACGCCCGGTCGCCGAGGACGGCGGTGAACATGTCCGTCGGTCGCTCGGTGCCGGCGGGAACCCGGGCGACGAGGTCGACCGTCCGGAACTCCAGGGCCGGGTAGCGGTCCCGTGTCAGGTACAGCACCGCCGCGGTCGCCACGCCGGCGAGCGCGAGGACGGCGGCGAGCGAGATCCAGAGCGCCCGGCGTCGGGGGAGCGCCGGCCCGCTCCGGCCGCCGCCGGGCGACGGCGACACCGGCGTCCCGGAGACGGGTACGCCCGGGAACGCCCCCGCAGGACCACCCGCCGCCGCGTACGACGCCCCGCCTCCGGCCGGTGCGCCCGGGGCCGGCGCCCCCGACGGGGCGTACGGCGCCGCGCCCGCGGACGACGACGCAGCCGGCGCCCACGGCGACGAGCCTGCGCCCGGCGGCGCAGACGAGGCCGGGCCTGCGCCCGGGGGTGCGAACGGCGAGGGGCCTGCGCCCGGCGACACGGACGAGGCTGGGCCTGCGCCCGGCGGTGTGAAGGGAGCGGCCGGTGCCGGTGCGGCGGGCACGGTCGGGGCGGTCGGCGCCAGCCCGGCGGGCATGGCCGGTGTGACGCCCTCCGGTCCGGCGACGGCGGTCGGCGTGGGGGCCGAGCCGGCGGGCACGGTCGGCGCATTGCCGCCCCGGCCACCGACGCCGTCGCCCGGCACGTCGGGCGCCGCTGGTGCGGCGGCCTGTGGCGCCGGCGCGAGGGGACCAAGTCGTGGTGCTCCGGCCGGTTGCGCCGGTGCGACGGCGGGTGCGGCGAAGGCGTCGGCGGCGCGGGCGCGTCGGGGCAGGGGCAGGTCGGTCAGCGCCCCCTCGGCCACCGGCAGCTCCGGCTGCTCCAGCACGGTCGGGGCGACGCCCAGCTCGGCGTGCAGCAGGCGGGCCACCATCGGCATCCGGGTGGCTCCGCCGACCAGGAACAGGCCGGAGAGCTGCTGCGCGTCGAGGCCGGCCGTGGCGATCACCTCCCGGGTCACCGCCACCGCTCGACCGAGCAGCGGCGCGGCGACCCGCTCCAGGTCGGCCCGGGTGAGCGTGACCACCGCCTCCACCCCCGGTACGGCCACCGGCGCGGCCGGCACCCGCGACAGCATCTCCTTGGCGCCCCGGACGTTCTCCCAGAGTTCGTGGCGCTCCCGCCACTGGGTCACGGACTCCGGACGGGTCAGCCGCTCCCACCTGTCGGGGTGCGCCTCGGCGACCAGCTCACCGAGGCGACCCAGGAGGGCGGCGTCCACGTCCAGGCCACCGAGGTCGTCGGCGCCGCCCGCCGTGACGACCGTGAACCCGGAGTCGCCCCACGGGTCCGCGCCCTCGTTGCGCAGCACCGCGACGTCCAGCGTTCCCGCGCCGAAGTCGAAGACCGCGATCGTCCCGCCCACCGGCACCGGGCGGCGCAGCACCTGCGTGTAGTAGCGGGCGGCGGCCACCGGTTCCCGCAGCAGCCGGGTGCCCGGCGGCGTGGGTCCGGAGAGCGTGTGCTCGGCCGCCGACGGCCAACCGGCCGCCGCCAGGGCGTCGGCCAACACCTGGCGCCGGGCCGCCTCCCAGGTCGCCGGGCAGGTGAGCACCGCCGGAGGCAGGAACCCGACCGCCTCGACGGCCGTCCGGGCCACCGCGTGCAGCGTCGCGGCCAGCAGCTCGGCCGGCGGGTACCGGCGATCGCCCAGCAGCACGGTGGGCTCGTCGACGCGCCGCTTCGGGTTGGGCTCGTACCGGCCCGGGTCGGTCCGGGCCAGCCGCTGGGCGTCCCGGCCGGCGTGCAGCAGCCCGTCCGCGTCGGCGTACACGCCCGAGGGGATGATCGGCTGCCCGTCCACGAGCAGCGGGCGGGTGTGCCCGTCGGGCCGGCGCAGCACGGCGACGGTGTGGGACGTGCCGAGGTCGACGCCGAGGGCGTACCCCTCGTGCTGGCCTGCCATCTGCCGTTACCTCCGCGGGACGAGGGGATGCCCGGCCCCGCATCGTACGCAGCAGCAGCACCGGCGCCGCTCCCGCCCTGACGCGCCGCTCAGCGGCGCGGGCCGTCAGCCGACGATCAGGTCCAGGCCGGCGATCTGGTCGGGGTCGGCGACCACCTCGATGCCGAGGATCCGGTCGGTGACCACGAAGCTGAGCACCAGTCGGGTACGGCCGTCGACGAGCACCACCGCTCCCAGCGCGCCGTCGACGAACGCCGGCACCGCCCCCTGCGCCTTGCCGGCGAAGAAGTTCGCCACCGTGGCCGAGCCGCGAGCCTCGCCGACCCCGCCCATCCCGACAGCCGTGGCGTCGGAGCGCAGGACGACGTGCGGGTCGAGCAGGGCGAGCAGGTCGTCGAAGCGCCCCTCGCGGGACGCGGCGAGGAACGCCTGGACGACCCCGTGCTGCCGCGCCCGGTCGGCCTCCGGCGCCGGCGACCCGCCCTGCACGCGTCGGCGGGCCCGGCTGGCGATCTGCCGTACGGCGGCCGGGCTGCGGTCGACCACGGGCGCGAGCTCGTCGAAGGAGACCGCGAACATGTCGTGCAGCACGAACACGAGCCGCTCGGTGGGGCCGAGGGTCCGCAGCACCACGTCCAGCGCGCGCCCGACCGACTCCGTGAGCATCGCCTCCCGCTCGGGGTCGGCCTCGCCGGCCGCGGACGTGGTCGACTCGTCGGCGGCCACGTCGGTGGGCCGCTCGTGCCGCGCGGCGCTGGAGCCGAGCCGGTCGAGGCAGACCCGCCCGACGGTGGTGGTGAGCCAGCCCGGCAGGTTCTCGATGCGGTCGACGTCGGCGCGGCTGAGCCGCAGCCAGGTGTCCTGGACCGCGTCGTCGGCCTCGGCTCCGGAGCCGAGCATCCGTCGGGCCACGGAGCGCAGCCGTTGGCGCTGCTCCTCGAAGCGCTCGGCGAGCAGGTCGGTGTCGCTCACGGCATCGCCATCCCGGTCGGCCTCCGGCCCTTGTGTGGCCCGGGTCACATCTGTCACGTCGCCCCTCCGGCTGTCGACAGCAGGGTGACGAAGAAGGAAGCGCTGCGGCGGGGGCGTCGGCAGCGTAACAGGAAGGACGGCACACGATGTCCGTACAGGCCCGCATGCAGAACCCCGCGACCCTGCTTCCCGACGCCGTGAAGGCGATCAATCTGCTTTACAAGGCGGCCCACTCGGCCGGGGTCCCGGGCACCACCCTGGAGCTGATCCACCTGCGGGCCAGCCAGATCAACGGGTGCAGCGCCTGCGTCGACTCCGGTGCCCGCAACGCCCGGAAGGCGGGGGAGACCGAGGAGCGGCTGTTCGCGCTGGCCGCCTGGCGGGAGACCCCGTACTTCACCGACGCGGAGCGGGCCGCGCTCGCGCTCGCCGAGTCGGCCACGCGGCTCGCCGACCGGGCCGACCCCGTGCCGGACGAGGTGTGGAACGAGGCCGCCCGGCACTTCGAGGAGAAGGAGCTGGCCGCGCTGGTGCTCTGGCTCGCCACCACCAACTTCTTCAACCGGTTGAACGCCACCACCCGCCAGCCCGCCCCGCAGCACTGGGGCTGAGCGGCCGCCGACCCGGGCGTACGGCGGTACGCCACCGCACGCCCGGGTCGCCGCGTACGGCAAGGGGCGCTCAGACGGTGTGCAGCAGCCGGAAGCGCTCGAGCAGCACTGCGGTGTCGTCGTCGACGGTGAAGCCCGGGTCGCCCAGCTCCGCGCGTACCTCCGCGCTGTGCCAGAACGTCTCGTGCCCGGCCCGCCACTGCGCCACCGACTCGTACCCCTCGCCCTCGTCGAGGGCGTGTCGCAGGTCGACGTCGCCGAGCCGGACCACGCGTACCTCGGTCACCTCGATGACCGCGACCCGCCGGCCCGCCGAGTCGAGCACCGCCGAGCGCTGGCCCACCTCGGGCATCGGCTCGTCCGTCCGCTCGTAACCGAGCACGAGGCTGGACGTCGAGGTCTTCGCGCCGGACAGGATCGCGGCCACCAACTGGTCCCGCAGCGGCCCCGGGAAGGCGAACTCCGCAGCCGGAAGATCATAAAGCTCCACGGCCGGAAGGGTACGCGCGAGGGCCGCCCGGGGCGGCCTAGTTTCCTTCGGCGGCCGGCCGGCCGGCCAGGTCCGGCCATGAGCGGCCCGTGCGGCTGAGCTGAGCGGGCCGGTCGCCGCCAGGTGATCGGCGGGACACCCGATGGGCGTACGGACGGACGATCCCGCTGCCCGAACCGACCTGGGCACCTGCCGTGAGCCGGCGGGGCTCGGATGTCGCAGCCCGGAGCAGTCCGATAGTTGTCGAGCCGATCGACCAGGGCATTTTCCCATCTAGACGGGATGCGCCGCAACGGCCGGCAACGTCGAAGGCTACGACTGCGGCGAGGGCCACGCTGGCGGGTCGGGTGACTAGCCTGACCGCCGTGACGACCATCGAGCAGCTTGAGCGGGACGTTTGGCCGGACCCCGGCCCCGACGGCACCTTTCTCGTCCGCCGCTGCACCGAGCTGCGACGCAAGCCGGTGGCAGAGTTCACGATCGAGGATCTGCGCGTCATGCTCGGCCAGCAGATCGGCGTGCCGTCCCTGCTGCCTGTCGCGGTACAGGTCCTGCTCCGAGATCCCTTGGCCGAGGGCGACTACCATCCGGGCGATCTGCTCCTGAACGTGCTGCGACTACCGGCCTCCGCATGGTCCAACTTCCGCCCCGAGCGGGAGCGCCTGGCGTCGACTGTGGCTCAGCTCGTTGCCGACCCCCGGTTCTCCGCGTCCGGCCTCAGGCCGCGTGACCCGAACCGGCAGTTGGGCGACGCCGTGGCGCGCTTCCTTGGCGACTGAGAGGTGCTGGCGTGGCCTGTCGCAGCTGGGGCTACGTCTTCGGGGAGGCGTGAACAGGTGGCGGTGCGGACTACCGTGGCTCCACATGGCCCACGTCGAGCTCACCGCGGAGCTGGTCCGGGAACTGGTCCGCGAGCAGCACCCCGACCTTGCCGATCGCCCGGTTCGGCTGGGCGCGCGCGGATGGGACAACCAACTGTGGCGCCTCGGTGACGACCTGGCCGTACGGCTTCCCTGGGCGACCAGCTCCGCGGACGCGCTGCTGCACAAGGAATACTCCTGGCTGCCCACGCTGGCCCCACACCTCCCGTTGCCCGTCCCCGTCCCGCAGCGATTCGGCGAGCCCTCCGAACGGTTCCCTCGGCCATGGCTCATCACCACCTGGGTTCCGGGCACACCCGCCGACCGGCTCCCCGTCACACGTGCCGCACCCGCTGCCGGAGCCCTGGCCACTTTCCTCACGGCCCTGCACCGGCCCGCTCCCAGCGGCGCGCCCACAGGCCGCGACCGCGGCGGCCCACTGACCGACCACGCCGACCAGTTCGCCGAGGGGCTCGCTCACGCCACCGACCGAGGGCTGATCCACGACCCGGACGCCGTCCGCGCCGTCTGGCACGACGCCGTCACCGCGCCTCCATGGACAGGCCCGGCGCTATGGCTGCACGCCGACCTGCACCCGGCCAACGTCCTCACCGCCGACGGCACCCTCTGCGGCGTGATCGACTTCGGCGACCTCTGCGCGGGCGACCCGGCGTACGACCTCGCCGCCGGGTGGCTCCTGCTACCGGAGGGCAGCATCGACCACTTCCACGCGGCCTACCAGCCGACCCCGGACGCCGCCACCGTGCGCCGTGCCCGCGGTTGGGCGACGGTACGCGCCCTCAGCGGCATCCTCATCGGCGACAACGGCGTCCACGGCCGCCCCGGCGGCAAGCCCACCTGGGGCCCACCCGCCCACGCAGCCCTGCGACGACTCATCGCCACAACGCACTGACCGGCAATCGCCAACTGCCTCCTCACGGTCCTCGTCCGAGGACGGCTGCGAGGCTTCCACTTGAGGTCGTGCGCACGGCATTACCGCCCCCGGCCTTCGGGTCGGGGACGGCTTGCCGAGCCGCTGGCTATCCGCGCGCTTGGACGTTCGCGTGCCGGCGGCAAGCTGCGGCGCGGCAGCCGGGCGCCATCACCTCGACGACGGCCGGCCGGTTGGCCCTCGTCACGGCCCAAATTGCTGCTCACGACCAATCCGACGCCTGGCGCGATGATCAAGGACCCCGTGAGTGGCCATCAGAGCCAACGCAGCCAGTAACAGCACAGCACTGATCCACCGACCCGGAGTGCGCCAGGTGCCGGGCGTGACCTCCGTGAGGTTTCCCAGCCCCAGCAGAACGTAGAAGCCCATGCACGCTGCCCCTGCGGCCCACAACTGGGGGCGATAAAGGGTCCGCCCGAACAGCCGCACCGTCGACGCGCGTCGGCTGTGGATGACCACCCGGGCAGCGGACCCGACCAGGGCGACAGCGGCGCTGGCAAGCAGAATGTCCACGGCCGTTGCGCCCACCTCGTAGGTCGTCACGGGCATCACGGTAGCGGCGCCCGCACAGCCGCCGGCCTCGAGGAGTTGGACAGCCGCCGTCTCGTGCGGCGCGCGACGTCACGACGTCGAGGACACCCACGCCCTTTCCTCGAACTCGCACACCGGTCTCTCCACGGGGCCCGTTGCGCCAGATGCAGGTGTCCGTAGGGCGAGCGCGCGTTCCACGCCTCGACGCATTCGTCTCGATGCGCCAGGAAGGTGCTGCAAGCGACGCACCTCGTGGGGTGTCAGCTCACCTCGGCTGGCTACCGCTATCGCTGCGGCGTAGGGCCTCGAAGTCCGCCGATCAAGTTGGGCGGCGATCTCCCCGAGGACCTCGAGCAGGACACCTCGGTCTGCCTGTGGGTGCTGAGCGACGAGCCGTAGGAGACAGTTGCGGTCCCACGCGGAGAACACGCCCCCAAGCAGCTCCCTGAGCGCCACCGCGTCAGCGCGGACGTCCCGGGCGACGGCCAGGCGCACGAAGGGGTAGGGGCTGCGAGCGAGGATGCGCATTCCGGCTGAGTCGACGCGTGGATCCGCGACGAGGTTCAGATAGTCCCGAGGTGTTCGTGACCGTGGAAGCAACGCCTCGATCTCCATCACCGCTCCTCAGGGGCGCATCGTCACGCTGCGCTGACTCACTTTCGCGAATGGCCCCGTGACTGACCACGAAGCCGCTGATCCGGGTCTGAGAGGTTACCTCCGGCTGGGCTCGAAGGAGAGCGGCCAGGCGCGGCGACGACGAGGCTGACCTGGGCCGGGATCCGTGAAGTGGAACGGGCAGCCATGGACGTCGTTCGAGCCATAAGATCACCGGCACTGCGGCGCCGAGGCAGCAGGGACGCATCCCGGCACGACGCCGTAGAGGAAAGACAGGGGCGCGGGGTCTTGCAACGCCGCGCCAAACGGGGAGGTACGAGTGAAGCATTCCGTGAAGGTGCTGACCGCTGCCGCGGTGCTCGCGGCGACGGTGGCGATGCCGGCGGCGCCGGCCGCCGCAGCCGGCACGGGCTGGTGGGCCATGTCCGGCTACCTGGTCAGCAACAGCGGATTCAATCCCAACGAGTCGAAGGTGACGGTTCCGACCGTCCCGAACCTCAAGCTCACGTACACCGGCACCCCGGCCCGGACCGGCCAGCGGGCACCGGTCGTCGCCGACGGACTCGTGTACACGCAGGATGACCTCGGTGTCACGGCCACCGACGAGGAGACCGGCGCGCAGAAGTGGCGCTTCGAGCCGGACCCGGAGAGGTACCGGTGGCCTTCGCAGCTCGTCCACACGGCCGGCCGGATCGTCTGGGCGGTGAACGACAGCCCCGCCATGCCTGGCGCCGATTCCACCCAGATCTTCGTGCTCGACGCTACGACCGGGACGGTGGTCCGGGACTTCCACGACGAGGGCGTGGTCACGCAGATCCTCGTCGACCGGGACGTCGTCGTGGTCTCCGGCGAAAGCCGCTACAGCAGTGACACGCGTGCCTACCGCCTCGCCGACGGGCAGCTGCTGTGGCAGCGCGACCAGTACATGAAACAGCCGGTCTCGGCGAACGGTCGCGTCCTCGTCTCCGGAACCGGACTGGGTGCCGGACCCCTGACGAGCACCATCGTCGACATCGGCACCGGCAGAGTCGTCCACACCACTCAGGACCGTGAGTACCGGCCGCTCGCGGCGGACGAGACGGGGGCCAGGTTCTACGTCGGGTGGGGGCACAGCCTGCAGGTCCTCGACGCGACGACCGGCACCCTGACCTGGCTCGCGTCGGGCCTGTACCCGAGGTTCGTGGTGGTCACCCCGACCAGGCTGTACGTCACCTCCACCGGGGGCACCGTCTCCGCGTTGAACCGCAGCACCGGCGCCACGATCTGGAGCCGGAGCATTCCGGAAAGCCAGCACCAGCGGGCGATCATCGCGGGTGGTGTCTTGTACGTGACCGCCAAGAGCGACCGGGTGTACACCCTGAACCCGGTCGACGGTGCCCCGCTGAAAGCGCCGGCGTTCACCGGCGCGGTCGACCAACTGGTGGTCACCTACGGCAGGGTGTATGTCACCGACGGCACGAAGCTGACCGTCTACGGCCTCTAGCCCCGGTCCACGGCACGGCCGGCGCCTCTGGCCCCCAAGATCGGTACGGTTGGAACAAGAACGGCCCAGGCTCGGCGATCATGTCGCTGGCCTGGGCCGGTACTGCTGGAGCGGGCGACGGGAATCGAACCCGCACCGTCAGTTTGGAAGACTGAAGCTCTGCCATTGAGCTACGCCCGCGTACGCCCCGGTTGTTGCGGGCGCGCCGACAGCGTACCCAATGACCCGCGCGGCCCGCTCAGCCGTGTCCCGGCGGGTCGCCGCGGCCCGTCCGGAGCGCCCGGATGCCCGGTTGGTCCCTCTTCGGCGCGTTGAGGGAAGCCCCGGGACTTCCGGCGGGCCGCGACGGCATAGACTGCTCGTCGCCACGGGGTGTGGCGCAGCTTGGTAGCGCACTCGCTTTGGGAGCGAGGGGCCGTGGGTTCAAATCCCGCCACCCCGACTGTCGTCCGCGGCCGGTCGCCGGGGTCGCCCTTCGCGCGGTGCCCGGCCGCTGCCGGTGCGTCCGGCCGGCTCGCCTACACTCGATGGGCTTATCACGCCCAGACTAAAACCGAGATCCGTCAAGGAGTACGCCTGTGAAGAGCACCGTCGAGACTCTGAGCCCGACGCGCGTGCGGCTCGCCATCGAGGTGCCGTTCGTCGAGCTCGAGCCGAGCCTCAGGAAGGCGTACCGGGAGATCGGGCAGCAGGTCCAGGTGCCCGGCTTCCGTAAGGGCAAGGTTCCGGCGGCCGTGATCGACCAGCGGGTCGGCCGGGGCACCGTCCTCAACGAGGCCGTGCAGGAGGCCATCCCGCAGAACATCCTGGCCGCCGTCCGCGAGCACGACCTGAAGACGCTCGGCCGCCCCGAGGTCGAGATCACCGAGTTCAACGACGGTGACTCGCTGAACTTCACCGCCGAGGTCGACGTCCGCCCGGAGATCACCCTGCCGGACCCGGCCACCATCGAGGTGACCGTCGACGAGCTCCAGATCGACGACAGCGAGATCGACGAGCAGGTGAAGAGCCTGCGCGAGCGGTTCGCCACCCTGAAGACCGTCGAGCGGGCCGCCCAGGAGGGCGACTACGTCCAGATCGACCTGAACGCGACCGTCGACGGCGAGGACGTGCCGGGCGGCTCCGCCAGCAACATCTCCCACGAGGTCGGCAGCAAGCAGCTCCTCCCGGGCCTGGATGAGGCCGTCGTCGGCCTGTCCGCCGGCGAGAGCACCAGCTTCACCACCCAGCTCGTCGGTGGCGACTTCGCCGGCCGCGACGCCGAGGTGGCGGTGACCGTCCGCACGGTCAAGGAGAAGGAGCTGCCGGAGCTCAACGACGAGTTCGCCCAGATGGCGAGCGAGTTCGACACCATCGAGGAGCTGCGCGGCGATCTGCGCGAGCGGGTCACCCGGGGCAAGCGGGTCGAGCAGATCTACGCCGCCCGTGACAAGGCGCTGGAGCAGATGGTGGCCGCCGCCGAGGTGCCCGCGCCGGAGGGCATCGTCCGCGAGGAGGTCGAGAGCCGCAAGCAGGCCATGGTCGACCAGCTCGAGCGGATCGGCGCCTCGCTGGAGGAATACCTCGCGGCCGAGGAGAAGACCGAGGAGCAGATCGACGCCGAGCTGACCGAGGCGGCGACCGAGGGCGTCAAGGTCCAGCTGCTGCTGGACACCCTCGCCGACGCCGAGGACGTGCAGGTCTCCGATGACGAGTTCGGCCACGAGATCGTGCACCGGGCGCAGCGCGCCGGGATGGCTCCGCAGCAGTACTACGACCAGCTGGTCCGCTCGGGCGCGGCCGGTGCCGTGTTCGGTGACGTGCGGCGGGGCAAGGCCCTGGCGTCGGTCATGGAGCGCATCAAGATCAAGGACTCGGCGGGCAACGAGGTCAGCCTCGACGCGCTGCGCGCCGAGAGCGAGGCCGAGCACCAGCACGAGCACTGATCGTCGGGGAAGGCCGCCGTCCGCCGCCCGCGGTGGACGGCGGCCGATTCCCTTTTCGGGTACGCCTCGGCGGTGCTGCGCTGATAGCGAACACTGCCCGGACCGGCGCTCCGCCATCCGGCTGAGCGGTTAGTGTCGGGTAGGACGGTACGGAGAGCGAAGGGCTGCCATGACCGACATGCACATCCAAGCGAAGCCGCTCCGGGCGATCGATGCCCGTGGTGGCGACACCATTGGCAACCTCGACGACTCGGTCTACAACCGGTTGCTCAAGGAGCGCATCATCTTCCTGGGCAGCGAGGTGACCGACCAGGTCGCCAACCGCATCTGCGCGCAGCTCCTGCTGCTCGCCGCGGAGGACCCGGACCGCGACATCAACCTCTGGATCAACTCGCCGGGCGGTTCCGTCTACTCCGGCATGGCGATCTACGACACCATGCAGTTCATCGACAACGACGTCTCGACCGTGGCGATGGGCATGGCGGCGTCGATGGGTCAGCTGCTGCTCTGCGCCGGCACCAAGGGCAAGCGCTACGCCCTGCCGCACGCGCGGATCATGATGCACCAGCCCTCCGGCGGTCTGGGCGGCACCGCGTCCGACATCGCCATCCAGGCGGAGCAGATGCTCTACACCAAGCGGATGTTCCAGGAGCGGGTCGCGCACCACACCGGTCAGGACCAGGCGCAGATCGAGGCGGATTCCGACCGCGACCGCTGGTTCACCGCCCAGGAGGCCCTGGACTACGGCTTCATCGACAAGGTGATCATCGGGGCCGCCCAGGTTCCGGATGGCGCCGGGACCCTGAGCTGAGGAGCTGACGATGACCGATCTGAGCCTGCCGCCCCAGTTCGCGGCCGTGCACAACCGCTACGTCCTGCCGTCGTTCGTCGAGCGCACGTCGTACGGGGTGAAGGAGTCCAACCCCTACAACAAGCTCTTCGAGGACCGGATCATCTTCCTCGGCGTCCAGGTCGACGACGCCTCGGCCAACGACGTGATGGCGCAGCTGCTGACGCTCGAGGGCACCGACCCGGACCGCGACATCATCATGTACATCAACTCGCCCGGTGGATCGTTCACCGCCATGACGGCGATCTACGACACCATGCAGTACGTCCGGCCGGACATCCAGACGGTCTGCCTCGGCCAGGCCGCCAGCGCGGCAGCCGTGCTGCTGGCCGCCGGCACCCCGGGCAAGCGGATGGCGCTGCCGAACTCGCGGATCATCATCCACCAGCCGGCCACCGAGGGCGGCTACGGGCAGGGCTCGGACATCGAGATCCAGGCCCGGGAGATCCTGCGGATGCGGACGCAGCTCGAGGAGATGCTCTCCCGGCACTGCAACCAGCCGCTCGACAAGGTTCGCAAGGACATCGACCGTGACAAGATCATGACGGCCGAGGAGTCCAAGGAGTACGGGCTGGTGGACACCATCCTCACCAGCCGCAAGAAGGGCCTGCTGGCGGCCAACGCCGCCAGCTGAAGAGCTCGGGTCGAGGTCGGCCGGGAGTCCGCTCCCGGCCGACCGTCTGACACACCCGTTTTGGGGGTCGGAGAAACCTCCGCCAGCGGGTAACGTCGGGTCTGTGCGGCTCCACCGGTCCGCCGGCGGGGTGAACGAGCGGGGTGAAACGAGGCGGGCGCTTCCACGTCCGCAGGCGAGGGCCGGGGTCTCCGGCCGACGAGTGCAGGGAGAACGTAGGTGGCACGGATCGGTGACGGCGGCGACCTACTGAAATGCTCGTTCTGCGGTAAGTCGCAGAAGCAGGTCAAGAAGCTCATCGCGGGCCCAGGGGTCTACATCTGCGACGAGTGCATCGATCTCTGCAACGAGATCATCGAGGAGGAGCTGGCCGAGTCCGGCGAGGTGAAGTGGGAAGAGCTTCCCAAGCCGATGGAGATCTGCCAGTTCCTCGACACCTACGTCGTCGGGCAGGACCAGGCCAAGAAGGCGCTCGCCGTCGCGGTCTACAACCACTACAAGCGGATCCAGGCCGAGGCGGCCGGCGCGCCGGGCTCCGGCAGCGACGCCGTCGAGCTGGCCAAGTCCAACATCCTGCTGCTCGGCCCCACCGGGTGCGGCAAGACCCACCTGGCGCAGACCCTGGCCCGGATGTTGAACGTGCCGTTCGCCATCGCCGACGCCACCGCGCTCACGGAGGCCGGCTACGTCGGCGAGGACGTGGAGAACATCCTCCTCAAGCTGATCCAGGCCGCCGACTACGACATCAAGCGCGCCGAGACCGGCATCATCTACATCGACGAGGTCGACAAGATCGCCCGCAAGTCGGAGAACCCGTCGATCACCCGGGACGTCTCCGGTGAGGGCGTCCAGCAGGCGCTGCTCAAGATGCTGGAAGGCACGGTGGCCAACGTGCCGCCGCAGGGCGGGCGCAAGCACCCGCACCAGGAGTTCATCCAGATCGACACCACCAACGTGCTGTTCATCTGCGGTGGCGCCTTCGCCGGGCTCGACCAGATCATCGAGGCCCGCACCGGGCACGGCGGCACCGGCTTCGGCGCCCGGCTCCGGTCGGTCTCCGAGCGGTCGACCGACGACATCTTCAGCCAGGTCATGCCGGAGGACATGCTGAAGTTCGGGTTGATCCCCGAGTTCATCGGCCGGCTCCCGGTGATCACCAACGTGCGCAGCCTCGACCGCACCGCCCTGGTGCGCATCCTCACCGAGCCGCGCAACGCCCTCGTCCGGCAGTACCAGCGCCTCTTCGAGCTCGACGGCGTCGAGCTGGAGTTCGAGCCGTCGGCGCTGGAGGCGATCGCCGACCAGGCCATGCTGCGCGGCACCGGCGCCCGCGGCCTGCGCGCCATCATGGAGGAGGTCCTGCTCTCCGTGATGTACGAGGTGCCGAGCAACCCCGACGCCGCCCGGGTGCTGATCACCCGCGAGGTGGTGCTGGAGAACGTCAACCCGACGATCGTGCCGCGCGAGTTCACCGGCCGGCGTGCCCGCCGGGACCGCGAGGAGAAGTCGGCCTGATCCACCGTCGCCGCGCCCGTCCGTTCAGGTCGGGCGCGGCGTCGTGTCCGCCCCCGGGCGGGCCGGCGGCGGAGCCGACGGTCCCGGGAGCCCCATCGGCACCGCTGGCGCTGTCGCCGGGCGCGCTCCGGCCGTACGCTGATACCCATGCGCGTCGCCGTCTGCCAGCTCAACTCCCGGGAAGACCGTAAGGCGAACCTCGCGGCCGCGGAGGCCCTGGTGGAACGCGCGGCGGCAGCCGGCGCCGACCTGGCGCTCCTGCCGGAGTTCGTCGACTACCTCGGCCCCGACGCGCACATGCCGGAGCCGGAGCCGGTCGACGGCGAGATGGGTCAGTTCTTCGCCGGCGTCGCCCGCCGGCTCGGCATCTGGTTGATCGCCGGGTCGATCCACGAGCGCGGGCCGGACCCGGCCCGCACCTGGAACACCTCCCTGGTCTTCGACCGCTCCGGCACGCTCGCCGCCAGCTACCGCAAGATCCACCTGTACGACGTGGAGATCCCCGGCCGGGTTTCCTACCTCGAGTCGGCCACCGTGGCCCCGGGCGACCAGCCGGTGGTCGTCGACGTCGAGGGTCTTCGCGTCGGCCTGTCGATCTGCTACGACCTCCGGTTCCCCGAGTTGTACCGGCAGCTCGTGGTCGACGGCGGCGCCCTACTGCTCGTGGTGCCGGCTGCCTTCATGGCCCACACGGGGCGGGACCACTGGGAGGTGCTGCTGCGCGCGCGGGCGATCGAGAACCAGTGCTTCGTGGCCGCGGCGGGCCAGACCGGCGACCACGAGCCGAGGCGAACCTGTTACGGGCGCAGCATGGTGGTCGACCCGTGGGGGACGGTGCTCACCCAGGTGCCCGACGGACCGGGCCTGGCCGTCGCCGACCTCGACCTCGACCGGCTGCGGACCATCCGCGCCGAGCTGCCCAGCCTGGCAAACCGTCGCCTCTGACGCTCACCCCTGCAGCAGTACGCCCACCACAGCGAAGCCCGCGATCGCGGCGGCCGTCACCAGCAGTGCGGTCGTCATTCGTGACCGTCCCCGCCGGGCCAGCCGGGCCACCGAGACCAGGACGACGAACACCACGAAGGCGCCGATGACCAGCTGCCAGAACGGCAGCAGTAGTCCCGTCAGCGCGTCCTCGGCGAGCACGGTCACCCGGGTACGCGGGAGGTCAGCCATGACAGACACTCTGGCACGCCCGGGCCGCCTCGGGACCCCCGCGCCGTCATCGCGATCGGGCGACCGCCGGCGGACCCCGCGCCGGTGACAGCGGCGAACGCCGATTTGCCTTCTGCGGCAGGGCCGCGTAACTTTCTCTCTGCACGCGGAAGGCCGGACAAACCGGCCGACAACGGCAACCAGGCTCGTGGCGGAAACGCCGAGCGAGGCTGGGGATCCGGGCGATGCGAGGACACTCCGAGACGGGGTTGCGATCGCGAGACCGACCGGGTAGAGTTCTGAAGCCGGCAGGAGCCGGGCGGATGGCCACCAAGTGGCGATCGGCCGGTCTGCGGTTTCCCACGACAGCAACGACCGCCGTAAATCGGCGTGCGTCATCGTGGAATCGGAGCGCATCTCCTTGATCATCTCGGACACGAGGTTGACGCGGGGAGGCGGGCCGAGTAAGTTAGAGGAGTTGCCCCAAGCAGGTTCTCACGATGTGAGACGCCTGGCTGGTGTGTGGTTGTTCTTTGAGAACTCAACAGGGTGCTTGATAAGCCAGTGCCAAAATGATTTATACCCCTGGACTGGTCAGGCTTCGGTTTGGCTGGTCTTGGATTCCTTTGGCAACACTTTTTGTTGTCGGGACAGTTTTTC
>NZ_JBQHDF010000033.1:0-20296 GCF_052068495.1 Micromonospora sp. SD12
GCCAGGGCGACCGACAGGGCGTGCACGTGCCGGCCGAGCCCGCCGACCAGGACCGGCGGGTACTCCCAGGAGAGCATGAGGATGCGGCGCGTCTGCGGGGGCGTGCCCGGTCCGGCCGCCGTCGGGATCTGGGGCCGGGAGGTGAGGGTGGGCCGGTGGACCCGACCCGGGGTGGTGGTGGGCTGCTCGACCCGCAGGGTCGTCACATCAATCTCCGTCCATGCATGGTGGAACGCGCCGACGGCGGTGGCGGCGAAACAGTGGTGGGGATGGCCGAAGGGCCGACGGGAGACGCGCGGGCGCGCCCCGCGACAAGCAAAAGGCATCCGGGCCGATCCCGCATCTCGAAAGGGGCCAAGGTGACGGAGGACACCTGAAAGTCCCGGGTCGGGTCAGTCGGGTGGATTCCGGTCATCGACCGATCGGGTGGATTGGCGGCGGAACGTGCGGGGCAATACCCGCGCACGCGCCGCCGGCCCCCGCCGTGTGGTGCGCTCATGGTGCGGTGCGCGCTCATGATCTCGCGAAGGAGCGACATGCAGGTCTGGCCGGGTGAGCGGTACCCCCTCGGGGCCACCTACGACGGGATGGGCACCAACTTCGCCATCTTCTCCGAGGTGGCCGAGCGGGTCGAGCTGTGCCTGTTCGACGAGTGGGACACCGGGGCGGAGCGGCGCGTCGAGCTGCGCGAGGTCGACGCGTACGTCTGGCACGCGTACATCCCCGGCATCGAGCCGGGGCAGCGTTACGGCTACCGGGTGCACGGCCCGTACGACCCGGCGAACGGGCTGCGCTGCAACCCGGCCAAGCTGCTGCTCGACCCGTACGCCAAGGCGGTCGACGGCGACGTGCGGTGGGACCCGGCCGTCTACGACTACGAGCACGGCGACCCGGAGCGGATGAACACGACCGACTCGGCGCCGTTCATGCCGAAGTCGGTGGTGGTGAACCCGTACTTCGACTGGGGCAACGACTCGCCGCCGCGCATCCCCTACCACCACTCGGTGATCTACGAGGCGCACGTGCGCGGCCTGACGATGCGCCACCCGGACATCCCCGAGGAGCTGCGCGGCACGTACGCGGGCCTCGCCTCGCCGCCGATGATCGAATACCTGACGAAGCTCGGCGTGACCGCCGTCGAGCTGATGCCGGTGCACCAGTTCGTGCACGACCACCGGCTGACCGACCTGGGGCTGCGCAACTACTGGGGCTACAACACCATCGGCTTCTTCGCCCCGCACCACGGCTACTCGGCGCTCGGGCACCTCGGCCAGCAGGTGCAGGAGTTCCGCGGCATGGTCAAGGCGCTGCACGCCGCCGGCATCGAGGTCATCCTCGACGTGGTCTACAACCACACCGCCGAGGGCAACCACCTCGGCCCGACGCTGAGCTTCAAGGGCGTCGACAACGCCAGCTACTACCGGCTCAGCGAGGACGACCGCCGCTACTACGTCGACTACACCGGCACCGGCAACAGCCTCAACGTGCGCAGCCCGCACTCGCTGCAACTGATCATGGATTCGTTGCGCTACTGGGTGACCGAGATGCACGTCGACGGGTTCCGCTTCGACCTCGCCGCCACCCTGGCCCGCGAGTTCTACGAGGTCGACCGCCTCTCCACCTTCTTCGAGGTGGTGCAGCAGGACCCCGTGGTCAGCCAGGTCAAGCTGATCGCCGAGCCGTGGGACGTCGGCCCGGGCGGCTACCAGGTGGGCAACTTCCCGCCGGTGTGGACCGAGTGGAACGGCAAGTACCGCGACACCGTGCGCGACTTCTGGCGCGGCGAGCCGGCCACCCTGGCCGAGTTCGCCTCCCGCATCTCCGGGTCCGCCGACCTCTACCAGGACGACGGGCGCCGCCCCTTCCACAGCATCAACTTCGTCACCTGCCACGACGGGTTCACGCTGCGCGACCTGGTGTCGTACAACGACAAGCACAACGAGGCCAACGGCGAGGACAACCGCGACGGCGAGAGCCACAACCGGTCCTGGAACTGCGGCGTCGAGGGCGACACCGACGACGAGGCCGTACGCGCCCTGCGGGCCCGGCAGCGGCGCAACTTCCTGGCCACCCTGGTGCTGTCGCAGGGCGTGCCGATGATCGGCCACGGCGACGAGCTGGGCCGCACCCAGCGCGGCAACAACAACGCCTACTGCCAGGACAGCGAGCTGGCCTGGATCGACTGGGACGACGCCGACACCGAGCTGCTGGAGTTCACCCGCAAGCTGGTCGACTTCCGCCGCCGCCACCAGGTGTTCCGCCGGCGGCGCTTCTTCACCGGCCTGCCGGTGCGCTCCCGGCTGGTCGACGAGCCCCTGCCGGACCTGGCCTGGTACACCCCCGACGGGCGGGAGATGACCGGCGAGGACTGGGGCAACGACTTCGGCCGCTCCGTCGCGCTCTTCGTCAACGGCGAGGGCATCCGCGAGCGCGGCCCGTACGGCCAGCGGCACGTGGACGCCTCCTTCCTGCTCTGCTTCAACGCCCACGACGCGCCGCTGGACTTCACCGTCCCCGGCCCCGAGTTCGGGCAGCGCTGGGAGATGGTGATCAGCACCGCGGAACCGGAACCGGAGAAGACCACGGTGGTCGAGGCGGGGGGCAGCCTCTGCGTACCCGACCGCTGCGTGGTGGTGCTGGAGAGGACGGCCTGACATGTCGAGCACCCCTCGACCCGACGCGCCCCGCGTGGGCGCCACCTACCGGGTGCAGGTGCGCCCCGGGTTCGACCTGGACGCCACCGCCGAGCTGGCCGACTACCTGGCCGGCCTCGGCGTCACCCACCTCTACAGCGCGCCCCTGCTCACCGCCACCCCCGGCTCCGCGCACGGCTACGACGTGGTCGACCACCGCGCCGTCAACCCGGAGCTGGGCGGCGAGGCGGCCCGGCAGCGGCTGCTGCGGGCGCTGCGCGCCGCCGGTCTCGGCCTGGTCGTCGACATTGTGCCCAACCACGTCGGGGTGGCCGTGCCCGCCGCCAACCCCGCCTGGTGGGACGTGCTGCGCCGGGGCCGCGACTCGGCGTACGCGGGCTGGTTCGACGTCGACTGGGACCGGGGCCGGCTGCTGCTGCCGGTGCTCGCCGACTCCCCGGACGCCCTCGACGACCTCAAGCTCGCCGACGGGGAACTGCGCTACCACGAGCACCGCTTCCCGGTCGCCGACGGCACCGGCGACGGCGACCCCCGGCAGGTGCACGACCGGCAGCACTACGAGCTGGTCTCCTGGCGGCGCGGCGACGCCGAGCTGACGTACCGCCGGTTCTTCGCCGTCTCCGACCTGGCCGGGCTGCGGGTGGAGGACCCGGAGGTCTTCGCCGCCACCCACGAGCTGGTGCTGCGGTGGGCGGCGGCCGGCGAGGTCGACGGCATCCGCGTCGACCACCCGGACGGGCTGCGCGACCCGGCCGGCTACCTGGCCCGGCTGCGCGCCGCCGCGCCCGACGCGTGGCTGGTGGTGGAGAAGATCCTGGAGTACGGCGAGGAGCTGCCGGACTGGCCGGTGGACGGCACCACCGGCTACGACGCCCTCGCCGCCGTCTGCGGGCTCTTCGTCGACCCCGACGCCCAGGGCGACTTCACCGCCCTCGACACCCACCTCGTCGGGCGGCACACCTCCTGGCAGGACCTCACCCACGACACCAAGCTCGCCGCCGCCACCCGGCTGCTGGCGACCGAGCTGAACCGCCTCGCCGCGCTCGCCGGTGACGTCGAGCGCGACGCGGCCCGGGCGGGGCTGGCCGAGCTGGCCGCCGCCTTCGCCGTTTACCGGGGCTACCCGCCGCACGGTGCCCGGCACCTGGCCGCCGCCCGCGCCGAGGCCGGCCGCCGCCGCCCCGACCTGACCGCCGCGCTGGACGCGCTCACCCGCCGGCTGCGCGACCCCGACGACGAACTGGCGAAGCGCTTCCCGCAGTTCACCGGCGCGGTCATGGCCAAGGGGGTGGAGGACACCGCCTTCTACCGGTGGAGCCGCTTCGTCGCGCTCAACGAGGTCGGCGGCAGCCCCGCGCACTTCGGCGTGCCGCCGGCCGAGTTCCACCGCTTCGCCGCCGCCCGGCAGGTGCGCTGGCCGGCGAGCATGACCACCCTCTCCACCCACGACACCAAGCGCTCCGAGGACGTCCGGGCCCGCCTCGCCGTACTCAGCGAGCTGCCCGGGCGCTGGGCCGACCTCGTGGGCCGGTGGACGGCCCGCGCGCCGCTGCCCGACCCCGCCTTCGCGCACCTGCTCTGGCAGACCGCCGTGGGCGCCTGGCCGATCGAGCGGGAGCGGCTGCACGCGTACGTCGAGAAGGCCGCCCGCGAGGCGTCGGCCGCCACGAGCTGGGCCGACCCCGACCCGGTCTTCGAGCGGGCCATGCACGACGTGGTCGACGCGATGTACGACGATGCGCAGCTGCACGCCGAGCTGACCGCCTTCGCCGACGAGATCGCCCCCGCCGGCTGGTCGAACTCGCTCGGGCAGAAGCTCGTGCAGCTCGCCATGCCCGGCGTGCCCGACACCTACCAGGGCACCGAGCTGTGGGACAACTCGCTGGTCGACCCCGACAACCGCCGCCCGGTCGACTTCGCCGTACGCCGGGAGCTGCTGGCCCGCCTCGACGCCGGCCCGCCCCCGCCGGTGGACGCGGACGGCGCGGCGAAGCTGCTCGTGGTGTCGCGGACCCTGCGGCTGCGTCGCGACCGCCCGGAGCTGTTCACCGGCTACCGGCCGGTGCCCGCGCACGGGCGTGCCGGGCGGCACGCGCTGGCCTTCGACCGGGGCGGCGCGGTCGCGGTCGCCACCCGGCTGCCGCTCGGGCTGGCCCGCGCCGGCGGCTGGGGCGACACCACCCTGTCACTTCCCGTTCACGAGGTGACCGACCTGTTCACGGGCCGGTCCTACAGTGGCGGGCAGACCCTGCTGGCCGACCTGCTGGCCACCTATCCCGTCGCGCTGCTGGCTCCCACCGCCGAGTCCGTGGAGGCTTCGTCATGACCGAGTTCACGGTGTGGGCGCCGCAGGCCGCCCGCGTCCGGCTGCGCCTGCCGGGCGCGGCCGACCACGAGATGCGCGCCGGCTCCGACGGCTGGTGGCGGGTCGAGGTGCCCGCCGCCGGCCCCGGCACCGACTACGCCTTCCTGCTCGACGACGACGAGCGGGCGCTGCCCGACCCCCGCTCGCCCTGGCAGCCGCACGGCGTGCACGGGCCGAGCCGCCGCTACGACCACGCGGCGTTCGAGTGGACCGACCAGGCCTGGACCGGCCGGCAGCTGCCCGGCGCCGTCCTCTACGAGCTGCATGTCGGCACGTTCACCCCCGAGGGCACCTTCGACGCCGCCATCGGCCGCCTCGACCACCTCGTCGACCTCGGCGTCGACATGATCGAGCTGCTGCCGGTCAACGCCTTCAACGGCGAGCACAACTGGGGCTACGACGGGGTCTGCTGGTATGCCCCGCACCAGCCCTACGGCGGGCCGGACGGCCTGAAACGACTGGTCGACGCCGCCCACGCCAAGGGCCTGGGGGTGATCCTCGACGTCGTCTACAACCATTTCGGGCCCTCCGGGGCCTACGCGCCGATGTTCGCGCCGTACCTCACCGAGCAGAGCAACACCTGGGGCCGCACCGTCAACCTCGACGGCCCGCACTCCGACGGCGTACGCCGCTACATCGTCGACAGCATCCTGATGTGGCTGCGCGACTACCACGTCGACGGCCTGCGGCTCGACGCCGTGCACGCCATGCCCGACTCCCGCGCCACCGGATGGCTGGAGGAGGTGGCGATCGAGGTCGAGGCGCTCTCCACCCACCTGGGCCGGCCGCTGTCGCTGATCGCCGAGTCCGACCTCAACGACCCCACCCTGATCACGCCCCGCGAGGCCGGCGGCTTCGGCCTGCACGCCCAGTGGAACGACGACGCCCACCACGCCCTGCACACCCTGCTCACCGGCGAGCGGCAGGGCTACTACGGCGACTTCGGCTCCCTCGAATGCCTCACCGACGTGCTGACCGGCGGGTTCTTCCACGCCGGCACCTGGTCCAGCTTCCGCAACCGCCACCACGGGCGGCCCGTCGACCGGCAGCGCACGCCGGGCCACCGGTTCGTCGCGTACCTGCAGAACCACGACCAGATCGGCAACCGGGCCACCGGCGACCGGATCTCCGCCACCCTCTCCCCGGGGCTGCTGCGCGTCGGCGCGACGCTGCTGTTCACCGCCCCGTTCACCCCGATGCTCTTCATGGGGGAGGAGTGGGCGGCCAGCACCCCGTGGCAGTTCTTCACCAGCCACCCCGAGCCGGAGCTGGCGACCGCCGTCGCCACCGGCCGCAAGCGGGAGTTCGCCGCACACGGCTGGCCGGAGGGCGACGTGCCGGACCCGCAGGACCCGCAGACCTTCGTCCGCTCCCGGCTCGACTGGGCCGAGCTGGACAAACCCGAACACCGCGAGATGTACGAGTTCCACAAGCGGCTCATCGCGCTGCGCAAGAGCCGGGCCGACCTGACCGATCCTCGGCTGGACCGGGTCGACGTCCGCCCCGGCGACCAGTTCCTGGTGATGCGCCGGGGCGAGACGCTGGTGGCGGCGAACCTGGCCGCCAAGCCGCAGCGGATCACGCTGCCGGGGGTGGCGCGCCGCGTGCTGCTCGCCACCGGCGAGGGGGTCACCGTGATGCGCGACCGCATCGAGCTGCCGGCGGAGACGGCGGCCATCGTGGCGCTCTGAGCGGCGCTCGACGTAGCTTCACCGCCGGCAGTGGTGCCGCTGCCGGCGGCGATCGGCCTGCCCACCGCCGGCGCTGGTCAGCCGGCGTCCAGCACCTCACGCAGCTTGGCCGCGAACTCGGCGGGCTTGCCCGCGTAGCCGAACTCGCCGCCGAGGAAGCCGCCGTGGTGGCTCGGGAACACCACGGCCTCCTGGCCGAGCAGCTCCGCGGTGGCGACGGCCGTACGCGCCGTGTAGGTCCCCACCGTCTCCTCGCCGACCGCGATCACGATCCGGGTCGGCGCCGCCGTGAGCGCCGCCGCGTCGGGCCGGTAGTCGCTGATCGCCCAGGAAGCCTTCGACAGCAGCGGATCGTCGCGGGAGCCGTCGTCCTCGCTCGGCATACCGAACGCCGCCGGGTCGGGCGCGGGCTGGGCGAAGTAGGCGTCGGTGAACTCGCCCTGCCAGGAGACCATCGCCATGAAGGCGGCCATGCCCGCGCCGCCGCCCTTCGTCTGGTACGCCTCGTGGAAGGCCGCCCGCGCCCGCTCGGCCGCCGCCGCGTCGGGAAGCACGGAGTTGATCGGCGGCTCGTGCGCCACCAGCGTGCCGACGTCGCCGGGGTGGGACGCGACCAGCTCCAGCGCGGTCACCGCCCCGCCGCTGCTGGCGAACACGTCGACCGGAGCCGCGCCGAGCGCCTCGATCAGCAGGTGCAGGTCGGCCGCCTGCTGCTGCGGCGTGTGGTCCGTCCGACCGTCGCTGCGGACGCTGCGGCCCAGCCCGCGCGGGTCGTAGGTGACGACCATCCGGTCGGTGAAGTGGGCCGCGAGCGCGCCGAAGCCCTCCGCCGTCATCGGCTGGCCGATCATGAGCAGCGTCCGGTGCTCGCCGGTGGCCGACTGGGGTTCGCGTACGTCGTAGACAAGGTCGACGCCGGGCACGGCGAGTGTGTGGGTCTCCATCGTCGTCATGCCGGCGAGCGTACGACCGGGGGGTGACAGATCGGGCGCCACACGCGGGAGGGGTACCCACCTGCCTCGGGCACCGGCACCGGCGTCAGGATCTGCGGTATGGAGTTCTTCTGCTACCACCGCGACCGGGCCGGCTCCTGGCCCTGCTGACCCCGGACCGGTACGCCGGGATCGAGGTCCACGCGTGCGCGTTCGGCGGGCGACCGTGACTTGTTGGTGCCGGACCCGTTCGGCGGCAGTGCGGCTCATGAAGCTGTGCCAACTTGGTGTGGGGCGGTTGGTCACGGTGCCTCCGATCGCCGGGTAGGAGTACGGTCGATGACCGCAGGGTCGCCGGCTGTAGTGACCGCCGAGGCTGACGTGACGTAGGAGAGCCGCAATGCCCCCACGCGCAAGGACGATCGTCGACCCAAGGTTCGGAGCCGAGCTGCGACGGCTCCGCGAGGCGCGAGGCATGTCGTTGCGGCAACTCGCGGCCAGTGTGAACTATGGCAAGAGCCTCATCCACCAACTGGAGGTGGGACGGACGAAGCCCACGGTGGACATGGTTGTCCGGCTCGACAACGCGCTTCAAGCACACGGCGCCCTGACCGGGCTGGTCGCTGACGCGCCCGATGGTGGTGAGCGCCTGGCGTATGTGACGGCGCATCCACGTCGGGTCGACCACGCTGCGGTGCGAGCGCTCGCCGGTCTGCTCGCGGGTTACCGGCGGCTGGAGGACGCCATCGGTTCCGGGCCGATCATGGCCCCGGTACGCGCCCACCTCGACACCGCTGCCTGTCTGCTCAGGGACGCTCGGCACGACGTGCGGCCGAGTGTGCTCGACATGGCGGCGCAGTGGGCACAGTTCGCGGGTTGGCTGAGCATCGCGCGGGGAGAGGAACGTGCGGCAACGGTGTGGCACGCGAGGGCCTTGGACTGGGCGACCGAGGCCGGCAACAACGATCTCGTCGCGACGGTGCTGTCCTTTCAGGGACACCAGGCGGAGCTGCGCAGCGACCTGCCCGCGATGATCAGATCCTCCCGAGCCGCGCGGCGGGACCAAGCCGTGAACGCGGCGCTGCGGGCTTACTGCGCCGGGCAGGAGGCCAGGGGCCTCGCCATGGCCGGGGCTGGGACCTCCGAAGTGCTCGCTTGCCTGTCGGAAGCGTCGGACGTCTCGGCCCAAGCGGCGGAAGAACCGCTGTCCCCGTGGGGCTACTGGTACACGCCGTCGTTTTTCACCGTGCAGGAGGGCATCGTCTGGCGATACCTCGGCGAGGCTGACAGCCGCGCCAACGACCGGGCGCTGGCGTTGCTGACGGCCGGTGTCGCGGGGGTTAACCAGGAGGCAAGCGGAGCGGACTGGCACGGTCGCAACCTGGTGCATCTCGCCGTGGCGCAGGCGCAGGATGGTGACACGGCGGCGGCCCGTGAGACCTTGGCGACGGCCGACGCCATCGCGACTGCCGCTGCCTCCCGACAACTGTCTAGTGAGGTGGCCGAGGCAGCCCACCGGCTCGACCTGTCCGCGATGCCGTAGCGGACGCGTTTCGCCTGCTCTGCCACCCACCGCCCAGCACACGATGACCGTGGGTGACGGCGACATGGCGGTACTCCGATCCGTCGTCGCGCCCTCGATCGATGGAGGTGCGGATGGGAGTCGACGGTTCGGCGAGCCGGGGCGAGCAGGTCGACGCCGCGGAGCGGGAGGCGGCCAAGCAGCGCCTCCTGGACCAGGCCGAGGCGGAGCGCGTACCGGTGGAGGAGACCACCCGGGCGGTGCCGGACCGGCGGTGGCGGCGTGACCAGCGCTGACGAGCCGATCGGTCGCCGCGTCGCCCGCTGGCGGGCGCGGCGGCGGATGACGCAGCAGATGTTCGCCGACCGGCTCGGCAGGTCGAAGAGCTGGGTGGACAAGACCGAGCGGGGCGTACGGCCGCTCGACCGGTACCCGGTGATCCAGGAGATCGCGCGGGTGCTGCGGGTCGACCCGCTGGTGCTGCTCGGCGAGCACCGCCCGCCGCCGATCGGGACCGGCCCGGTGGACGGGGTCGACGGCATCCGGGCCGCCCTCGCCCGCTACGACGAGCATCGCGCGACGACGTCGGTGGCGGAGACGGGCCGGCACGTCGCGCACGCCTGGCTGACCTACCAGCACGCGCGCTACGCCCAGGTGGTGCGGCTGCTGCCGAGGCTGCTGCACGCCGCGCAGGGCGTGCGGGCGCAGGAGCCGGGGTTGCTGGTGCAGGCGTACCGGATCACCTCGTCGGTGCTGGTGAAGCTCGGCGAGGCCGACCTGGGGTGGCTGGCCGCCGACCGGGCGGTGGGGGTGGCGGGCGGCGATGCGGCGCTGGCGGGGGCGGCGGGCGTGTCGGTCGGTCAGGCGTTGCGCGCGCTGGACCGCGACCGGCTGGCGCTGGTGGCGACGCTGGCCGCCGCCCGACGCGCCGCGCCCGCGTCGGAGGCGGTACACGGGGCGTTGCTGCTCCAGGCCGCGCTGGCCGCCGCCGGCTGCGGCGACGCCCACCGCAGCGAGGAACTGGTCGAGCGGGCCGCCGAGCTGGCCGTGCGGGTCGCCGGGGACGACCCGCACCGGACCGGCTTCGGGCCGGGCGCCGTCGAGGCGGCCCGGGTGGTGGCGGCCCTCGAACGGGGGGACGCGGGGGAGGCGGTGCGCCGGCACGAGCAGGCGGTACGGGGACCGGCGTGGCAGCGACTGCCGGCCGGGTGCCGGGCCGCGTGCCTGGTGGACGCGGCGCGGGCGTACCTCCAGGTCGGCGACCTGTCCGGGGCCGGGCGGGCGCTGGTCGAGGCCGATGCCGTCGCGCCCGCCGAGGTCCGGTGCCGGCCGCTGGCGCGTACGGTCGTCGCGGAGGTCGCCCGGGCCCACCCGGCGCCGGCCGGCGTGGCGCGCCTGGCGACGCTGGTCGGCGTGACCCGCTGACCGGACCGGCACCGGGGCGTGCGGCAAACGACCAGCGTGCCGCCGGCGGTGGCGGGTCAGCCGTTGGTGAGGAGCTCGCGGATCGCGACGAGGCTGGCGCCGTCGCCGACGGCCACCAGCGAGTCACCGGACTGGAGGGTGAAGTCGGGACCCGGCGACGGGATCACGCGACCGTCGCGGACCACCGCGACGATCGACGCGCCGGTGCGGGTCCGCGCGCGCGTGTCACCGAGGTTGCGCCCGAGGTACGGCGAGCGGGCGGGGATCGGCATGCGGACGGTCTCGACGCCCTCCAGCGGCGGGACCAACTCCGTCAGGTTGTCCATGACCAGCGGAAGGCCGAGCAGGTCGGCGATCGTCCGCGCCTCCGTGCTCTCCAGCGTCAACGTGTGCTGGACGGTCTCGGGGTCAGCGGCGTCGTAGAGCACGATGTCGCGTCGGCCGTCGAAGTGCACGATGACGGCGCCTCGCTGGCCCGTCCCCGTGACGAACGAGTACGACTCTCCGACGCCGAACAGCCGGGTCCTCTCCAGGTCCACGTTTCCACCTTCCGAGGGCGACCGCCGTAGTCGGATACCTGGACACCCAGCCTAGTGCTCCGGCCGGGATCGCGACGATGGCGGTGCTGTCCAGCCGGGCGTGGTGGCTGCTCACGGCTTGGCTGTGGTGGCGGCGCCGGCCGTGTAATCGGAGAAGATCTCGCCGAGGACGCGCAGCGCGCTCGCGGCCTGCGCGTCGGCGTCGCCCAGGGCGTGGGCGCAGGTGACGAGCGTCTTCCAGAGGGCCCAGCCGCGCCCCCGCGCCCATGTCGCCTCGTCGACCGACAACCGCTCCCGGAACGCCTGCCGACCGTCGGCGGTCAGCAGTGTCCACGCGATGGCCAGGTCGCAGGCGGGATCGCCGACGCCACTCGTGCCGAAATCGATGACAGCCGCCAGCTCTCCATCGATGAGCAGGAGGTTTCCCTGGGCGACGTCACCGTGGAACCAGCTGTCCACACCGTCCCAGCGGGCGTCGCATGCGCCCTGCCAGATCTCGCGGGCCAGCTCGACGTCGACGTGGCCGTCGAGTGCCGTGAGCGCGCGCTGAGCTTCCCCCTCGTAGGTGCGCAGCGTGCCACCCCGGAACCAGTTGTGCTTGCCGGGGCGGGGACCGTCGGTGGTGTCGACGCTCTGAAGGGCCGCCAGGAACCCGGCCAGGTCGAGCGCGAACCGGACCGGGTCCGCGATGCTGTCCGCGCTCGCCGGCTCGCCGTCGAGCCACGGGTACACCGACCATGGGTAGGGGTAGCCCGCGCCGGGGCCGCCTCTCGCCAGCGGGGTGGGGATGGGCAGCGGGAGCCGGGGAGCGAGCCCCGGAAGCCACCGGTGTTCCTTGTCGACCGCCAGGGCGTACTCGGCTGCGCTGGGCAGACGCACCGACATCCGCGTGCCGAGGTGGAAGGTCCAGTTGTCCCAGCCGCCGTTGGCGACGGGCCGGACCGGGAGGCCGGCCCACTGAGGGAACTGGTCAGCGACGAGCCGACGCACCTGGTCCGCGTCGACGGTGAGGCGTTGGGGTGCGGGGCCGAGGTGCGGGGTGTTGCTCACTGAGACATCCTTGCCCGTCCGACGACGAATAGTGCGCTTGGCGCCACCACCGTAGTCGTCTGAGGCTGACGGGAGGCAATCGCAATTCCCACCTGTCGACAGCAGAGCGCGCCCTCAAATCGAGAGCGCGGATTCGCGGCAATGGGATTTGCGAGGTCAATTTCGAGGCTTCTGTTCGGGGTGGGCACGCTTTGTTTGTCACCGGCGGTGGGCGTTTCCGGTCGCCGGGGAGCCAGTGTCAATTACCTGTCATTCCATTACGTTGCGATCAAAGTAATTCGATCGATAGGTTTCGCTGGTCCTAGTTGGAGTACCCGAAAAAGGGGGCACCTGTTGAGATCAACCCTACGCTGGTCCGCATCGGCCAGCCTGGCGCTCGCGCTGGTACTGACCGTCCCGGCGGTCGCCCAGGCGAAGCCCACCGCGGTCGAGAAGAACGGCAACACCACCACCGTCGCCCGCACCAGTGACGGCCGCGCGATCACCAACGAGAAGATCGCCGAGGAGGTCGCCGCGTTCTGGACGCCGCAGCGGATGGCGAGCGCCGTCGACCTGGACATCGCGAAGTCCGCGAACGCCACCGAGTCGCTGAGCCGGGCGCCGAAGCCCGACGGGCCGGCCGGCTCGGTCGCGCCGGTGCGGCCGAGCGTCGCCAGCGGTGCCGACGTCGGCATCCAGCTCAACGAGTCGGCGGTCGTCGGCAAGGTCTACTTCACCACCCCCAACGGCGGCGGCGCCTCCTGCTCCGCCAGCGCGGTCGCCAGCGGCAAGGCGCGACTGGTCATGACCGCCGGGCACTGCGTGCACCAGGGCGCCGGCGGCCAGTGGTACAGCAACTGGCAGTTCGTGCCGCGCTACCGCGACGGCGCGCGGCCGTTCGGCACCTTCGTGGCCTACCAGCTCACGGCCCGCACCGCGTGGATCAACAGCAGCAGCTACGACGAGGACATGGCCATCGCCATCATGCACAACGGCGGTAACTGGGGCCTGAAGGTCGTCGAGACGGTGGGCGGCCACGGCATGCGCTGGAACTGGGGCTACAACATCTCGCTGATGACCGCGCTGGGCTATCCGTCCAACCTCGGCGGCGGCGAGAGCCAGTACTACTGCCAGAGCGGCACCTGGCACGCAGGTGGCCAGCAGATCCGGATGTGGTGCAACATGACCTACGGCTCCAGCGGCGGTCCCTGGCTTCAGGAATACAACGACCAGAATGGTCTCGGATTCATCAACAGCGTCGTGAGCCACGGCGACAACCCGGGCAACGGCCAATTCGACGGGCCGTACTTCGACGACGACATCAAGAGCCTCTACGACTTCGCGGAGGGTCTCTCCCCGGCGTAAGGGTAGGTGATCGGCAGAGCCCCGGCCGTGCGGCCGGGGCTCTGCGCGCGGGTGCTGCGTCCTCGGCGCACGGTGTGACCGGCGATCCGAGGCGGCGGGTCACTTGAAGCGGATGAACTTCGAGAACTGGTTGTTGGCGGTTCCCACGGACACCGTCCGATGGCTGTACCTGTCGGCAGAGACGTAATTGTACTCGTCGATCTCGAAGGTGCCGTTCGCGTTCACCCTGGTCACGAAGGCGACGTGGCCGTAGGTGCCGCCCAGGCGCACCGCGACGTCACCGGCCCTCGGGCTGTTGTGCACCGGTACGCCGGCGCGTCCGGCGGCCGCCACCCACTCCTTGGCGTTGCCCCACCGCGCCTGGCCCTTGTACTGGTTGTGGAAGGCGACGCCGACGCGGCTGCGCAGCGCCCAGGCCACGAAACTGGTGCACTGCCCCTTGTAGAAGTTCCACGGGTCGATGCCCGACGTCTGCCCCTTGTACGGGTAGTCGTCCCTGGCCGGGTAGCTGGCCCCGGCGGAGATGAGCTGGTGGGAGGCGTTGTTGTTCTTCAGCGTGGAGTTGAGGTTCTTCTTCGCCCCGGCCGCGAAGTCCTGGTACGCGTGCGAGCCGTTGTAGCCGGTGTTGTAGTAGACGCGCACGGTCTTGCCGGTGCGGTTCCACGCCGAGGCGGCGTTGTTCTTGATGCACTGGCCCTTGCCGCTGCCGGCGCCCTTGAACTCGTAGCAGCCCGGCTGCGTCGAGCCGTAGTCGGCCAGCGAGCCGGCGTGGTCGGAGACCGAGCCCGCGTGGTCGCTGTTGAAGTAGTAACAGAACTCGCCGGCGTTGCACGTGCCGTCGCGCGACGCGGCCTGGGCCGGCGCGGCGACCGCCAGGACGCCGAGAGTCGCGCTGAGCACGCTCGCACTGAGGGCGCCGAGGACGCGAGCGGTGACCGTGGGCATGATCACTTCCCTCCTAGGGGTGAGGAGGGACCCACGCTACAAGCCATCGATCGATCGCCATACCCCTCAATCGGGGGCGGGTCCGGCGCTCGCGCCGCGATCCGGGACCGGGAGCGGCGGCCAATCGGGCGGGCGGGTCGCGCGTCAGGGCAGGGGTGCCAGGTGCGCGGCGATGTCGGCGGCGATCCGCTCCGGATGCTCGCCGTTGATGGCGTGCGAGGCTTCGGGGTAGACCTTCACCACGGCGTGCGGCAGGACGCGCCGGGCGTGCGCCGCCCCGGCCGCGGTGTCGTGCATCCGCGACCTGCCGGCGAGCAGGGTGAGGACCGGCACCCGCACGCCGGCGAGCTGTTCGTCGGTGAGTCGTTCGGGAGCGGAGAGCTTGAGCACGTACGACTGCATCCCGGCCTCGATCATCTCGGCGACCGGGACGTCCTCGACCGGCGCCCCGTTCGCCGTCCAACTCGCGAAGTCGTCCCGCCAGGACCGGGGGAACCAGCGCACGCTCGCCGGGATGGAGCGGACGATCGCCGCCGGCGACAGATCGGTGAAGACCAGGACCGGATCCAGCAGGACCACGCTTGCGACCTTCTCCGGCCGGTGCGCCACGAGGTTCATCGCGGTCCAGCCGCCGATGGACAGGCCGAGCAGGTGCAGCCGCTCGTCGGGCAGGCCCCGCAGCAGCTCGTGCAGCCACTGCGCGTGGTCACGGGCGGAGCCGATCGGTCGCTGCTGGACGCTCATGCCCGGCTCGCCGAGCAGGTCCACCGTGTACACGCTCCGCGTGCGCAGCAGCGAGGGCAGGTTGTCGGCCCACACGGGGGAGGGCGCGGCCCGGCCCGGCAGCAGCAGCAGCGGAGCGGCGGGGGAGGAATCGGCGCCGGCGAAGTGGTAGACCCGGACCACCCCGAAGCTGGTCCGCACGTCGAGCGTGCGGTCCGGCTGGGGCAGGTCGGCCATCGCCCGTTCGTAGGCGCGTAGGAAGCGGTCCTGCGCCCGCGCGGAGACGTAGTAGCCGACGGGCGCGGGGTGGTGCAGGGCGACCCCCGCGGCCACCGCCAGGGTGGTGACGAGCGCGACGCCGCCGCCGACGATCCAACGCCGGCGATGCCTGATCCGAGGTACGCGTACTCGCATGGTGCCCACCTTCCGTTGCCGTGGTGGTCGTGGACGTCGCTGTCCACCCCAGGATTCTACCGCTCGGTCAGATTTTCTACCATGCGGTAGAAAATCCGACCGGGTGGTTACCCTTGTCCGTGCCGCGGCTACCCTGGCCGGGCAGGGCCGCCACGACACTCGAGGGACGCCGAATGACGCCGGACGCCGCCACCCGCAAGGACCGGTCGCGCCGGCCGCTGACCATCACCGAGCAGGCCCGTCGCGCCCAGCTCATCCGGGTGACCACCGACCTCGTCGCCCGCCACGGCTACGCCGGCACCTCGCTGGCGCGCATCGCCGAGGCGGCCGGCCTGTCCAAGGCGGCGGTGCTCTACCACTTCCCCTCCAAGGACGCCGTGGTCCAGGCCGCGTACGCGGCGGTGATCGAGGCCCTCACCACCGACGTCGGCGCGGCCGTCGAGCGCGCCCGCGGGGCCGCCGCACTGGAGGCGTACGTCCGCTCGCTCGTCGCCCACCTGCGGGAGCACCCCGAGCACGCCCGCATGATCATCGAAGCCATCACCGAGGAGACCGGCATCACCGACGGGCCGGACGCGCCCAGCCGGCGGCAGAGCGTCGTGGACCTCATCGAGGCGGCGCGCTCGGCCGGGGACTACCGCGAGGACACTGACGCCGAGCTGCTCGCCGTCATGGTCAACGGCGCGATCGACGCCATCGTCGCCGAGCAGCTCGCTCGACCCGGGTTCGACGGCGCCCGCGCCGCCGAGGAACTGATCGCGATCCTGGACCGGGCGTACCGCCGCCGGCCGGAGCCCGACGCGCGCTGACGGGTACGGCGGTGCCCGCCCGCGCCGCAGCGGTGCCGGCGGCGACCGTGCCCGGCGTGCGCGAGGCGGTCGTCGGCGCGGCCCCGGCCGAGGGGCGGAAACAGGGCGGGTAGCGGGCGTCGGGTTGTGGGCCGATTCGGGGTTCGTGGGGCGATTCCCGGGCATAGCGTCAGGCGTGACGGCTTCCCGCCGCCGGGCCCACCCCGGGGCGGGCCAGGACGATCTGACGGTGGTGCGACGTGGACGAGACCGATCCGATGATGCTGGACCAGCGGAACCGACGTGCCCGGGGCACCGGGCTGCCCCGGGCACTGGGCGTGGTCAGCCTCGCCCTCGGCGCGGGCGGGCTGCTGGCCCCGCGCGCGGTGGCCCGGCTGACCGGTGTGGACGACTCACCCATGGCGCGTACGGTCATCCCGGCCGTGGGCGCCCGCGAGCTGGCCCACGCGGCCGGCCTGCTCGCCGGCCGCCGGCCGGTCGGCTGGACGTGGACCCGGGTGGCCGGCGACGCCATGGACCTCACCATGCTCGGCCGGGCCTGGGCGGACCGGTGCGGCGAGCGACGCCGGCGGGTCGCCCTCACCACCGCCGCCATCGCCGGCATCGCCGCCGTGGACCTGTTCGCCGCCGTACGCGCCGGGCGGGCCCAGGCCGCGCGCCGGCGGGTGATCGACATGGAGGTCGCGGTCACCGTCAACCGTTCCCCGGCCGAGGCGTACCGGTTCTGGCGGGACCTGGAGAACCTGCCCCGGTTCATGACCCACCTGGAATGCGTACGCGCCGAGGACCTGCGCCGCTCGCACTGGACCGCGCGCGGACCGGCCGGCCGCCCGGTCGAGTGGGACGCGGAGATCGTCGACGATCAGCCCAACCGGTCGATCGCCTGGCGCTCGCTGCCCGGCACCCGGGTGCCCAACGCCGGCCGGGTGCGGTTCGTGCCCGCCCCGGGCGACCGCGGGACCGAGGTCCGGGTGCGGCTGCGCTACGCCCCGCCGGCCGGCGCGCTGGGTCGGGCGGTGGCGAAGCTGTTCGGCGAGGAGCCCGAGCAGCAGGTCCGCGACGACCTGCGCCGGTTCAAGCAGGTGGTGGAGACCGGCGAGGTGGTCCGCTCCGAGGGCAGCCCCGACGGCATCTCCGTACGCCAGCAGGTCATGCAACGCCCCGCCCAGCCGCTGCCCATCGCCCGCCGCTGACCGCCCGTGACCCGAGAGGACGAACGATGAAGGCCACCGCCTGGATGGGCAAGGACAGCGTCAAGGTCGTCGACGTGCCCGACCCGACCATCATGAACGCCCGCGACGCGATCGTACGGATCACCTCGACCGCGATCTGCGGCTCCGACCTGCACCTCTACCACGGCTACATCCCCGCCATGCGCAAGGGCGACATCCTCGGCCACGAGTTCATGGGGGAGATCGTGGAGGTCGGCCCGCAGGTGCGCAACCTGCGCCCCGGCGACCGGGTGGTCGTGCCGTTCCCCATCGCCTGCGGCCACTGCTCCTCCTGCCAGCGCGGCCTCTTCTCGGTCTGCGAGAACTCCAACCCCAACGCCGGTGTGGCCGAGAAGATCATGGGTCACTCGCCGGCCGGCATCTTCGGCTACTCCCACCTGCTCGGCGGCTACGCCGGCGGCCAGGCCGAGTACGCCCGGGTGCCGTTCGCCGACGTCGGCCCGATCAAGGTGCCCGACGAGGTGCCCGACGACCAGGCGGTGATGCTCGCCGACGTCCTGCCCACGGGCTACATGGGCGCGGAGATGTGCGACATCAAGCCGGGCGACGTGATCGCCGTGTGGGGCGCCGGCCCGGTGGGGCTGCTCGCCGCCGCCAGTGCCCGGATGCTCGGTGCGGAGCGGGTGATCGTCATCGACCGGTACCCGTACCGGCTGCGGCTGGCCGAGGAGCACGCCGGCGCGGAGACCATCAACTACGACGACACCGACGTGCTCGACGCGCTCAACGAGATGACCGCCGGCCGGGGACCGGACGCCTGCATCGACGCCGTCGGTCTGGAGGGGCACCACGGCAACACCGCCGTGTACGCGTACGACCGGGCCAAGCAGGCCGCCCGGGTCGAGACGGAGCGGCCGTTCGCGTTGCGTCAGGCGATCCTCGCGTGCCGCAGCGGCGGCGTCGTCTCGGTGATCGGCGCGTACGGGGGCTTCGTCGACAAGTTCCCGATGGGCGCGTTCATGAACCGCTCGCTGATCATGCGTACGGGTCAGTGTCACGTCCAGCGCTACACGCGTCCGCTGCTCGAGCGCATCCAGCGCGGGGACATCGACCCCAGCTTCATCATCAGCCACCGGATGCCGCTGAAGGACGCCGCCAAGGGATACAAGATCTTCCAGAAGAAGCAGGACGAGTGCAGCAAGGTCGTCCTGAAGGTCTGAGCGGGAGGGCGGGCAGCGCCGGGGCCCGACCCCGGGGGCGGCGGGCCTCGCCGTCCCCGGGACTCGTCAGCGCCGGCTCAGGCCCAGGGGGCCGTCGGATACCAGGGGATGATCTCGCGGCGGGCGAGCAGCCGCACGTCCCAGTAGAGGAACGTGAAGGCGCCGGCGACGATGAACGCGACCGCGGTCAGCACCGCCAGGCGGCTCGGCCGGGCGCTGAACCAGCGTTGCAGGCGGGTGCCGGCGAGCCAGGCCAGTAGCAGGAACAGCACCGCCATGATGACGATGTTGCCGAGGGACTGCAGCGTGAACGCCGCCGCCCCGTAGAGCGGGTTGCCGCTCTCGGCGGCGTCGCGGAACATCTGCCGGAACAACGCGAAGGGCCGGCCGATCAGGAAACCGGCGATCAGCGCGCCCATGAAGACCATCGGGGCGTTGGGGAACCGTCGGGCGATCCGGGCGAACGGATCCGGCACGACGCCCAGCGCGGCCAGACCGAGGTAGATCATGATGAGCCCGATCGCGCCGAAGACCACCATGGACTGGATGCTCCTCGGCGACAACCCGCCGGGGGCGTTGGGCGCGGTGGAGAACTGCGGCATCGAGGTGCCGACCAGGCCGACGACCGCGCCGTAGGCGGCGGACACGGCGACCATGCCCACCGACATCCAGCCCAGCGGCTTCAGCGGCGCGACGATCCGGCTGAACCGGCTGCCCGTCGTGCCGGTCAGCGGGGCCAGCGCGCCGAACGCGGCGATGTTGCAGGCGGTGAACGTGCCCGCGATACCGGAGACGAAGGCGAACAGGATGCCGGCCGCGATGCCCTGGATGGGCGTCTCCTTGGCGTCGTGGCCGAGCAGCGTGTTGGCGACGTTGTCGCCGATGGTGCGGTCCACGAACTCCGCCGACCAGATGACGGTGAGCAGGAACCCGCCGAGGACGCTGAGGAGGATGATCAGCCCTCTCCGCCGGGGGAAGTGCCCGTTGACGAACGCGGACGTCCCGCTCCGCGTGGCGTCGTGGCCGAGCAGCGTGGTGCCAGGCCCGCGCCGGGCGGGCGCGGCGGGCGGCTGGGAGGACCTCTGGGTCTGCGTCACATGCGCTCCTCGTGTGGTGGGGGAGGGAGGGGCCGGCGCAGGGAAACCCGGGCGCCGCGCCGACGCCTGCGGGCCGCGTCGATGACCATCGATCGACGTGTACGCGTCAGCGCGGCCCTCCGGACCCGATCGGCGCCGGTCGATGTCCGCGTTTCATCATGGGGTGGCCGCCGTCGGCCCGGTTCTTCCATCGTGCGCAATCTCCCCGGCCGTCCGCCCCGGTCAAGGCGCCGGTCAACTCCGGAACGGTCCCAGCCGCCGCCCTCCCGCCCGCGCCAAGCCGGCCCGGCCCGGCCCGGCTTGGCCTGCCCTGGCCTTGAGCCACCCCCGCTTTCATGGAGCTTCTTGATCATGGTCTGATGGCCGTGGGGAGGAAGTCGTCCGTGGCAGCACC
>NZ_JBQHDF010000034.1:0-10988 GCF_052068495.1 Micromonospora sp. SD12
GTACGCGGCGGCGAGTTCGGTGCCCATGCCGAGTCGTTGTGCGCCCTGCCCGGTGAACAGGAACGCCAACCTGCCGGCCCCGGCGGTGCCGGTGACCAGGTTGGCGGCCTCCCGGCCGGCGGCCAGCGCGGCGAGGCCGTCGAGGAGTTCCCGCCGGTCGGTACCGACGACGGCGGCCCGCTGCGGGAACCGGACCCGGGCGGCCAGGGAACGGGCGACGTCGGCGTCCGGCAGTTCGGGGCGGGCCGCGAGGTGGTCGTGCAGGCGGCGGGCCTGCTCCCGCAGGGCCTGCTCCGAGCGGGCGGACAGCAGCCACGGCAGGGCCGGCGGCGGCGTACCGGCGTCGGCGCCGTCCGGTTCGGCTTCGGCGGGGGGCTCCTCGATGATCACGTGCGCGTTCGTGCCGCTGACGCCGAACGAGGAGACCCCCGCGCGGCGCGGGTGGCCGTTGCGCTGCCACTCGGCCGGCTCGGTCAGCAGCGCGACGGAGCCCGCCGACCAGTCCACCTTCGGCGACGGCTCGTCGACGTGCAGGGTGCGCGGCAGCAGCCCGTGCCGCAGGGCGAGGACCATCTTGATGACCCCGCCGACGCCGGCGGCGGCCTGGGCGTGGCCGATGTTGGACTTGAGCGAGCCGAGCAGGAGCGGCTGTTCGCGGTCCTGGCCGTAGGTGGCGAGGATGGCCTGGGCCTCGATGGGGTCGCCCAGGGCGGTGCCGGTGCCGTGCGCCTCGATGGCGTCCACCTGGTTCGCCGACAGCCCGGCGTTGGCCAGCGCCGACCGGATGACCCGCTGCTGCGAGGGCCCGTTCGGGGCGGTGAGGCCGTTGGAGGCGCCGTCCTGGTTGACGGCCGAGCCGCGGACGAGGGCGAGGACCCGGTGCCCGTTGCGGCGGGCGTCGGACAGCCGCTCGACCACCAGTACGCCGACACCCTCCGCCCAGCCGGTGCCGTCGGCGGCGGCGGCGAACGACTTGCACCGGCCGTCGCGGGCGAGGCCCCGCTGCTTGGAGAACTCGACGTACAGGCTGGGCGTGGACATGACGGTCACGCCGCCGGTCAGCGCGAGGGAGCACTCGCCGGAGCGCAGCGCCTGTACGGCGAGGTGCAGCGCGACCAGCGACGACGAGCAGGCGGTGTCGACGGTGACCGCCGGCCCCTCCAGCCCGAACGTGTACGCCACCCGGCCCGAGGCGACACTGCCCGCGGTTCCGGTGCCCAGGAACCCTTCGACACCGTCGGGCACGGCGCTCGCCCCGGCGGCGTAGTCGTGCGTCATGAGGCCGGTGAACACGCCGGTGGGTGAGCCGCGCAGCGCGTCCGGCCGCAGGCCGGCGTTCTCCAGCGCCGCCGAGCAGGTCTCCAGGAACACCCGCTGCTGCGGGTCCATCGCCAGCGCCTCGCGGGGGCTGATGCCGAAGAACTCCGCGTCGAAACCGGCCGCGTCGAGCAGGAACCCGCCCTGGTCGACGTAGCTGGTGCCGGGGGTGTCCGGGTCGGGGTCGAACAGCGTGTCCAACTGCCAGCCACGGTCGGTCGGGAAGCCGCTGATGCCCTCCCCGCCGTCGATGAGCAGCTGCCACAGCTCGTCCGGCGAGCTGACGCCGCCGGGGTAGCGGCAGGCCATGCCGACGATCGCGATGGGCTCGTCGCTCGGCCGGGCGGCGACCGCCGCCACGACGGGCGCCCGCTCCTCCTCCCGGTCGCCCAGCTCGCCCCGCAGGTACTCGACGAGGGCCTCCGGGGTGGGGTAGTCGAAGGTCAGCGTCGCGGGCAGGCGCAGCCCCGTCGCGGTGTTGAGCCGGTTGCGCAACTCGACGGCCATCAGCGAGTCGAAGCCGAGCTGGCGGAACGGTTCGGCCACGGAGACGGCGTCCACGTCCGGCTGGGCGAGCACGGTCGCGACCTGCGTACGCACGATGTCGAGCAGCAGCCCGCGCTGCTCCTGTTCGCTGCGCCCGGCCAGCTCGCGGGCCAGCGCGGAGGCGCCCGGCCGGGTCGCGGCCTGCCGCCGGCGCGGCACCCTGGCCAGGCCGTGCAGCGGCGGCGCGGCGTCCGGCGCGGCGCGTACCGCGGCGACGTCGATGGTGACGGGCACCAGGTGCGCCTCATCGGAGCGGCACGCGGCGTCGAACAGCGCGAGCCCCTCCTCGACGCTGTGCGGCAGGAGACCGCCGCGCGCGATGCGGGCCAGGTCGGTCTCGCCGAGCTGGCTGGTCATCGCGCTCTCCTCGGCCCACAGGCCCCAGGACAGCGAGGTGGCGGCCCGGCCCCCGGCCCGCCGGCGGGCGGCCAGGGCGTCGAGGAACGCGTTCGCCGCCGCGTAGTTGGCCTGCCCGGCGGTGCCGATGACGCTCGCGACGGAGGAGTAGAGCACGAACAGCTCCACGTCGCCCGCCAGCTCGTGCAGGTTGAGCGCGGCGTCGACCTTGGGCCGCAGGACGGCGTCCAGGCGTTCGGGTGTGAGCGACTCCAGGATGCCGTCGTCGAGTACGCCCGCGGTGTGGACCACCCCCACCAGCGGCCGGGAGAGCCCGGCGAGCAGCGCCGCCAGCGCCTCGCGGTCGGCGGTGTCGCAGGCGACGACGTCGGCGGTGGCGCCCAGGGCGGCCAGCTCCTCGGCCAACGCGGCGGCGCCCGGGGCGTCCGGGCCCCGGCGGGAGGCGAGGAGCAGGTGCGCCGCGCCGTGCCGGGTGACCAGGTGGCGGGCGAGCGCGGCGCCGAGCGTACCGGTGCCACCGGTGATCAGGACCGTGCCGGCCGGGTCGAACAGCCGGCGCTCGGCGGTGGCGGAGGCGTGCCGCGCGAGCCGCGGCACGGTCAGCGCCCCGTCGCGGACGGCGAGCTGCGGCTCCCCGGCGGCGATCGCGGCGGCGAGGGCACGCTCCGACTTGTCGGTGCCGTCGGTCTCGACGAGCACGAAGCGGTCCGGGTGCTCGGTCTGGGCGGAGCGGACCAGCCCCCACGCCGCCGCGCCCGCGAGGTCGCCACCGCGGGTGACCACGGCCAGCCGCCCGGTGCCGGCCGCGGCCCGCTGAAGCGTCGCCAGCGTGTCGTGCAGGGACTGCCGTACGGCCTCGGCGGTGTCGCCCGCCTCGACCCGGAACACCTCGACGTCGGGCGTGCCGGCGCCGCTCGGGGCGGCCACGGGCACCCAGTCCGTGCGGTACAGCGCGGCGGTGGGGCCGCTCGCGCCGGTCAGGCCGTCCGTCGCGACCGGCCGGACCGCGACCGCGTCGGCGCTCAGCACCGGGTTGCCCTCGTCGTCGGTGGTGCTCACCCGCAGGGTGTTCTCGCCGGCCGGGGTCAGCCGGACCCGCAGCGTCGAGGCCCCCCGGCGGTGCACCCGCACCCCGCGCCAGGAGAAGGGCAGCCAGGCCCGGCCCGCCGGGCCCCCGCCGCCGTCGACGTGCAGCACGAGCGGGTGCATGGCGGCGTCGAGCAGCGCCGGGTGTACGCCGAAGCGCACGGCGGCCGGCTCGTCCTCGGCGCGCAGCGTGGCCCGGGCGAACAGTTCGTCGCCGTGCCGCCACACCTCCTGGACGCCCTGGAAGGCGGGGCCGTAGCAGAAGCCGCGCGCCAGCAGCCAGCCGTAGAAGTCGCCGACGTCGACGGGCTCCGCGCCGGGTGGCGGCCACTCGTGGACGACCGGGGCCGGCGCGGGTGCGTCGGCCAGCGTGCCCGAGGCGTGGCACGTCCACTCCGCGCCCGGCGTGTTCCCGGCCGGCTGGGAGTACACGCCGAACTCGCGGCGGCCCTGCTCGTCGGGTCGGCCGACCCACACCTGGATGTTGACCCGCTGCTCCTCGGTCAGCGTCAGCGGGGCCTGGAGGGTGAGTTCCTCGATCGTGGTGCTGCCGGTGTGCTCGGCGGCGTGCGCCGCCAGCTCCAGGAACGCGGTGCCGGGCAGCAGGACCGTGTCGAGGACGGCATGGTCGACCAGCCAGGGCTGCTCGCGCAGGGAGAGCCGCCCGGTGAGCACGAGCCGGTCGGTGTCGACGACGCCCAGCACCGCGCCGAGCAGCGGGTGGCGCGCCGCGGTGAGGCCGGCCGCGCCCACGTCGCTCCCGGCCGTGGGCCGCAGCCAGTACGACCTGCGCTGGAACGGGTACGTCGGCAGCGGAACCTCGCGGGCGCCGGGGAAGTAGGCGTCGGCGTCGAGGCCGGTCCCGACGGTGAAGAGGTGACCGACGGCCCGGGCGAGGCTGTGCGTCTCGGGCTGCCCCCGCCGCATGGTGGCGATGCCGGTGGCGTCGCCGGTGGTGGTGGCGAGGACGGTGTCGGGGCCGATCTCGAGGAAGGTCTCGACGCGGCCGGTGGTGCCGAGGGCGGTGACGGCGTCGTGGAAGCGTACGGCCCGGCGGACCTGGGTGACCCAGTGCTCGGGCGTGGAGCGCAGCGGCTGCCCGTCGACCGTGGAGATCAGCCCGATGCGGGGTTCGTGGTGGGTGATGGACGCGGCGACGGCGCGGTAGGCGTCGAGCATCGGGTCCATCAGATGCGAGTGGGCGCCCAGCGGGATCGGCAGCCGCTTGGTCTTGTGGCCCTGCGCGGCGAGCTGCTCGGCGGCGGCGAGGGTCGCGGCCTCGTCGCCGGAGATGACCAGGTCGGTGGGGGTGTTGATGGCGGCGATGCCGACCTGCTCGCCGAGGTACGGGGTGACCTGCTCCTCGGTGGCCTGCACGGCGACCATCGCGCCGCCCAGCGGCAGGGCCGCCATCAGGGTGGCGCGGGCGGCGACGAGCTTCGCGGCGTCGGCCAGTGACCAGACGCCGGCGACGTACGCGGCGGAGAGCTCGCCGAGGGAGTGCCCCGCCACGAAGTCGGGGCGGATGCCCCACGACTCGACGAGCCGGTGCAGGGCGACCTCGAAGGCGAACAGGGCGGGTTGCGTGTACGCGAACCGGTGCAGGTCGTCGCTGCGGATGATCTCGCGTACCGGCCGGTCCAGGTGCCGGTCCAGCTCGGCGCAGGCCTCGTCGAAGGCGGCGGCGAAGACGGGGTACGCGGCGGCGAGTTCGGTGCCCATCCCGAGGTACTGGGCGCCCGTCCCGGTGAACAGGAACGCCAGCCCGCCGGGGCGGGCGGTGCCGGTGAACACGTCGGCGGTGCCCTGACCGGCCGCGAGGGCCGCGAGGGAGTCGAGGAGGTCCTGCCGGGTGGCGCCGGTGACCGCGGCCCGGTGGCCGAAGGCCACCCGGGTGGTGACGAGGGACCGAGCCACGTCGGTGATCGACAGCCCGGGCCGGTCGGCCAGGTGGTCGTGCAGCCGGCGGGCCTGCTCCCGTACCGCCTGCTCGGAGCGCGCCGACAGCAGCCACGGCACCACCGGCGGCGCTGCGGCCGGGGCGTCGGCGGCCGGGGCGTCGGCGGCGGGCGGCTCCTCGATGATCACGTGCGCGTTCGTCCCGCTCATCCCGAACGACGAGACGGCGGCCCGGCGCGGACGGTCGCCGGCGGGCCACGCGACGGGCTCGGTCAGCAGCGCCACCGCCCCGGCCGACCAGTCCACCTTGCGGCTCGGCTCCGAGACGTGCAGGGTGCGTGGCAGCAGGCCGTTGCGCAGGGCGAGGACCATCTTGATCACACCGCCGACGCCGGCGGCGGCCTGCGTGTGGCCGATGTTGGACTTGAGCGAGCCCAGCAGGAGGGGCTGTTCGCGGTCCTGCCCGTAGGTGGCGAGGACCGCCTGGGCCTCGATGGGGTCGCCCAGGGCGGTGCCGGTGCCGTGCGCCTCGACGGCGTCCACCTGGTCGGCCGTCAGGCCCGCGTTGGCGAGCGCGGCGCGGATGACCCGCTGCTGCGAGGGCCCGTTGGGGGCGGTGAGGCCGTTGGAGGCGCCGTCCTGGTTCACGGCCGACCCACGGATCACCGCCAGCACCGGGTGGCCGTTGCGCCGTGCCTCGGACAGCCGCTCCACCACCAGTACGCCGGCGCCCTCGCCCCAGCCGGTGCCGTCGGCGTCGTCGGAGAACGCCTTGCACCGCCCGTCGGGGGAGAGGCCGTTCTGCCGGGAGAACTCGGTGAAGGTGTCCGTGCCGGACATCACGGTCACCCCGCCCGCCAGGGCCATCGCGCACTCGCCCGCGCGCAGCGCGCGTACGGCCAGGTGCAGGGCGACCAGCGACGCCGAGCAGGCGGTGTCGACGGTCATCGCCTGGCCCTCCAGGCCCAGGGCGTACGCGATCCGGCCGGACGCGACGCTGCCGTGGGTGCCGGTGATGAGGAAGCCGTCGACGCCGTCGTCCTCGCTGTGCCCGGCCCGGCCGTAGTCCTGCACGTGCAGGCCCGTGAAGACGGCGGTGTCGCTGCCCCGCAGCGAGGTCGGCGGGATGCCGGCGTGCTCCAGCGCCTCCCACGCGGTCTCCATCAGCACCCGCTGCTGCGGGTCCATGGCCAGCGCCTCGCGGGGGCTGATGCCGAAGAACTCCGCGTCGAACTCGTCCGCGTCGTGCAGGAAGCCGCCGGCGGTCGCGCTGCACGTGCCCGGCCCGTCACCGGCGAACAGCGCGGCGAGGTCCCAGCCGCGGTTGGTGGGGAAGTCGCCGACGACGTCCGTGCCGCTCTCGACCACCCGCCACAGGTCGTCCGGGGAGGTGATGCCGCCCGGGTAGCGGCAGGCCATGCCGACGATCGCGATCGGTTCGCTCTCGTCGTACGCCGCCACGGCGCTCGGCTCCGCCTCGACCGTGCCCAGCCCCAGGGCGTCGAGCAGGTGGCTGGCGAGGATGTCCGGCGTCGGGTAGTCGAAGACCAGGCTCGCCGGCAGCGTGAGACCGGTCGTCGCACAGAGCCGGTTGCGCAGCTGCACGGCGGTGAGCGAGTCGTAGCCGAGCTGGCGGAACGGCGTCTCGCCCTCGATCGTCGCGGGCGCGTGGTCCCGCAGGACCTCGCCGGTCGCGGTCCTTACGACGTCGCGCAGCAGGCCGAGCCGGTCGTCCGCCGGGGTCGCCAGCAGCCGTTCGACCAGGGCGCTGTGGGCGCCGTCGGCGCCGCCCTCGGCGGCCAGCACGGGGCGTGCGGCAACCACGCAGGGCTCGCCCGCGGCCAGCGCAGCGTCGAGGAGGGCGTTGCGCCGTGCCGCGGGGGGCCGGGCGAACCCCGGCGCGCTCCACGCCACGGAGACGCCGGGCAGGCCGAGCGCGTGCCGGTGCCGCACCAGCGCGTCGGCGGCGACGGTGGCGGCGACGTCGCGGCCGTCGGTGAGCAGCACGAGGCCGGTCGGGGCGCGCCCGAGCGTCGCGGTGTGCAGCGCCAGCGTCTCGTCGACCGTGAGGTCCACCGCCGCGAGGGTGGTGACCGGCCGGTCGCCGAGCACGGCCGCCAGCGTCTCCGGGTCGAACGGCACGCCCGGGTGCACGCAGACCCCGGCGCCGAACGCCGCCAGCTCCGCCGGGGCGCCGGCCGGCACGTCGTCCGGCCCCACCAGGACCAGTTCGCGTACGTCGTGGGCCGCCACGAGGTGGCGGGCGAGCGCCGCGTCGTACGACCGGGCGACGAGCACGACCGTGCCCTGCTGCGGTGCGCCGCCGGGCAGGGCGGGGACGGCCGCGTACCGGGGCACGAGCAGTTCGCCCTCGCGTACGGCCAGCACGTCCTCGCCGCAGGCCACGGCCGCGCGCAGCTCCTCGGCACCGACCCGGTCGGCGTCGAGGAGCACGAGCCGGCCGGGACGGCGGAGCTGGTGGGCCCGCGCGAGCGCCCAGGCGGCGGCCTGCCCGGGGGCCGCCGCGTCGTCGCCGTGCAGGGCGCCCCGGGTCAGTACGACCAGGCGCGAGTCCGCCGGGTGGTCCTCGTCGAGCACCCGCGCGAGCAGCTCGGACAGCGCGGCGTGGTCGGGGTAGCTGTCGACGGTGAGGTCGTCGTCGGTGAGGTCGGCGGTCAGCTCGGGCGGGCCCACGACCGACCAGGCGGGCCGACCCTCGCCCGACTCGGAGAGCGGCTCCGGTGCCGGCTCCCAGCGCAGCGCGTGCAGCCGGTCGGGCAGCGACGCTCCCACGCCGATCAGGCGGGCGGGCAGCTCGGGGAGGCGGTGGCGGGCGGGGCTGCCGAGGGCGGTGCGCGGGATCTCCCGCACCAGGTACGTCTCGACCGGCACGGCCGCCACGGGAAGCTCCGCGCGGCACCGCGCCAGCAGGCCGGCGGCGTCCACGTCGGACCCGACGACGAACGCGACCGGACCGTCCGGCCCGGCGAGGGCCGCCGCGTCGGCCACCCCGGCCACGCCCCGCAGCACCGCGTCGATCCGGTCCAGCCGTACCCGCTCGCCGCCGACCTCGACCGCGTCGGCCAGCCGGCCGGTGACCGTGAGGTGCCCGGAGTCGTCGCGGCGGGCCAGGTCGCCCGTGCGGTACCAGCCGCCACTCATCGCCTCGGCCGTCCGGGCGGCGAGTTCGTGGTAACCGCCGGCCATCACGTTCGGGCCGCTGACCCAGACCTCACCCTCCTGACCGGGGCTGAGATCGGCGCCCGAGCGGGGGTCGACCACCCGGACGCTCAGGCCCGGCAGGGGCAGGCAGCGCCGCTCCGCGTCGCCGTCCGGCCAGCTCACCGCGATCAGGCCGGACGTCTCGGTGGTCACGTAGCCGGCGAGCAGCGGCGCCGAGAACGCGGCCTCGAACTCCCGGCGCAGCGCCGGGTCCACGGGGCCGACGGCCAGACCGAGCCGTACCGCCGCCGCCTCCGGCACCGGCGCGCCCGCCAGGGCGCGGTGCGTCGCGCCGGTGCCCACCAGCACGGTGCCGTCCAGCGCGGCGAGCGCGGCACGCGTCTGCTCGGGGGACAGGCCGCCGGCGAGCCGTACCGTCGCCCCCGCCGCCGCGGCGGCGACGAGCTGCCCGAGCCAGGCGTGCACGGGCAGCGCCCACAGCACGCGGTCGTCCTCGGCGCCGCCGAGCCCGGCCAGCTGCGCCGCCGCGGCGGGCCACAGCACGTTGCGGGTGGTGGCGAGCGCCCCCTTGCGGGGGCCGGTCGTCCCCGCCGTGTAGGTGAGCAGCGCCAGGTCGTCGAGGCCGGTGTCGTCGCGGGCCGGCGACGACGGCTCGGTCGTCGCCAGTTCCTCGAACGAGTGCGCCTCGCCGTCGTATTCGCCGTCGACGACGAGGTTCGGCACCCGCACCCGGACCGCGTTCGCGGCGTCGGTGATCACGGTGTCGGCGCCCGAGTCGGCCACCAGCCGGGCCAGCTCGGCGTCGTCGAGCGCCGGGTCCAGCGGCACGGCGATCCCGCCGGCGCGGACGACGGCGAGCACGCCCTCCACCGCCGTGACGCCGTCCAGCAGCACGACGACCCGGTCCGCCGGCCACACGCCGAGGTCGGCGAGGTGTCCGGCGAGCCGCGCCGTCCGCGCCGCCAACTCCCCGTGGGTCACGCCACGCCGTGAGTCGGCGTACGCGATCCGGTCGCCGGACCTGGCGGCAGCGGTCCGGAGCAACTCGGGCAGGGGGCGGAGCAGATCGGTACGCGGCATCGTTCAACAACCTCTTGTCGGATAGCAGTGGGGTTGCGGGCCGGGGGTGGGGATGCGCTCAGACCGTGACCGGAAGGGACACCAGGGCAGGCACCAGCGGCGAGTGCCGCACCTTCAGCGACTCCGGGGGCACGGCCAGCTTGATGTTCGGAAAGCGGGTGAACAGCTCCCGGAGGGCGATGGTGACCTCCATGCGGGCCAGCTCCGAGCCGGAGCAGAAGTGCGGGCCGCCGCCGAACGCCACGTGCGCCTTGTCGGCACGGTCGATGTCGAGCACCCGCGGATCGGGGAACCGCTTCGGGTCGTTGCCGGCGGCGGTCAGGTGCAGCAGCACCGTGTCGCCCTTGCCGATCTTCGTACCGTCGATCTCCATGTCCTCGGTTGCGAAGCGGCGGAAGCCGTGGTGCACCGAGCCGTTGCGGCGCAGCAACTCCTCGACGGCCTCGTCGAACAGGTCCGGGTCCTTGCGCAGCCGCTCCAGAGTGTCCGGGTCGTCGAGCAGCGCCAGCGCGCCCCGGCTGATCATCCCCGAGGTGGTGTCGTAGCCGCCCAGCATCGTCAGCAGGGCCAGGGCCATCACCTGGTAGGCGTCGAGCTCCGGCTCCCCGTCGGCGTTCTTGGCGTGGATCCAGTACGAGAAGAGGTCGTCGCCGGGCTCCGCCGTCTTCTGTTGCCGGATCTCGTTCATGATCTTCGACATGGTCGAGCGGACCTGGGCGTTGGTCTCGTCGTCGCTGCCGAAGGCGAGGTCCGCCATCTCCTTGAGGTTCTTGCGGTACTCGTCGGGGATGCCGAGCACGTCGCAGACGATCGTGATCGGCAGGATGGCCGCGTAGTCGCCGACGAGGTCGCCCCCGCCCGCCGCCTCGATGGCGTCCAGCCGGGCCGCGACCAGCTCGTGCACGCGGGGGCGGAAGGTCTCCAGGTTGCGGGGCAGGAAGGTGAAGTTGATCATCTTCTTGAGCCGCGTGTGCTCCGGCGGGTCGAGGGTGACGATGGTGCCGGTCGCCGAGCCCTCCGGGAAGCGCTCGCTGGTGAAGTCGCCGTTGGAGTACTCGCGGGGACGCGCCAGGCGCTTGTCGCGCAGCGCCGCGTAGACCTCCGCGTGGCCGGTGACCAGCCACACCTGACCGTGGTCGTCGAGGCATGTCCGGTGGACGGTGCCCCGCTCGTGCAGTGTCGCGTAGCGCTCGTACGCCGCGTACGGGTTCGCGAAGTAGTCGTCGTCCATCAGCTTCCGATGCCCGTGCACCGGGCACTTGTTCGCCATGTCGTCCTCGCTGTGATCGCTGGGAAGGAATCGCTGTCGGCATCCGGTGCGCCGGGCGGGAGGGACCGCCCGCGCGCCCATGGTGCCCCCAGCCCGTCCACCCCCGGGTAACTGCCGGGACGACGGCCATTGGTGCGGTGACGTCTCAGCTCACGAGTACGGGGATCTGGATTTTGGTGTCGTGTTCGAGGATGCGGTGTTGGAGTTCTTGGAGGCTGCGGCCGGGTTCGAGGCCGAGGCCGTCGATGAG
>NZ_JBQHDF010000035.1:0-10517 GCF_052068495.1 Micromonospora sp. SD12
CGTCGACGTCCGAGCCCCACACCACCGCACGGTGCTCCAACGCCGCACGCGTCGTCACCAACGACCACGACACATCCGCCACCGCGAGACCGGACCGGTCCCGCACGAACGACGCCAACCGCCCGGCCTGACCCGACAGGGCACGCTCCGAACGACCCGACACCACCCACGGCACCGGCACGCCCACGCCCGACGCCACGACGGACTCCGCAACCGCCGACTCGCCCGCCGGCAGCGCCACAAGACCCGGTTCCGGCTGCTCGATGATGACGTGCGCGTTGGTCCCGGAGATGCCGAACGACGACACACCCGCACGACGCGCACGCCCCACGCCCGGCCACTGCCGGGACTCGGTCACCAACTCCACCGCACCCGACGACCAGTCCACATGCGACGACGGCGCGTCCACGTGCAGAGTCGCCGGCACCACACCGTGCCGCATCGCCAAGATCATCTTGATGATGCCCGCCACCCCGGCAGCCGCCTGCGTGTGACCGATGTTCGACTTCACCGACCCCAACAGGAATGGCTCGTCGCGGTCCTGCCCGTACGTCGCCAGCAGGGCCTGCGCCTCGATCGGGTCGCCCAGCGTCGTGCCGGTGCCGTGCGCCTCCACCACGTCGACGTCGGCGACGCCCAGCCGGGCGTTCGCGAGGGCCTGCCGGATCACCCGCTGCTGCGACGGACCGTTCGGCGCCGTCAACCCGTTCGACGCGCCGTCCTGGTTCACCGCCGTGCCGCGCACCACCGCCAGGATCTGACGGCCGTCGCGCCGCGCGTCCGACAGCCGCTGCACCAGCAGCACGCCGACGCCCTCGGACCAGCCGGTGCCGTCCGCCGCGTCGGAGAACGACTTGCACCGGCCGTCGGGGGCCATGCCCCGCTGGCGGGAGAAGTCGATGAACGTCTCGGGCGTCGCCATCACGGTGACGCCGCCGGCCAGCGCGAGGTCGCACTCCCCGGACCGCAGCGCCTGCACCGCCAGGTGCAACGCCACCAGCGACGACGAACACGCGGTGTCCACCGTCACCGCCGGCCCCTCGAAGCCGAACGAGTACGCGACCCGACCCGACAGCACGCTGCTGGCCGTGCCGACGCCGAGGTAGCCGTCGAGGGTCTCCGGCACGTCGGCCAGCCCGGCGGCGTGGTTGTGGTACATCATGCCGGCGAACACGCCGACGGGGCGGCCCCGCAGCGCGAGCGGGTCGATCCGGGCGTCCTCGAGCGCCTCCCACGAGGTCTCCAGCAGCAGCCGCTGCTGCGGGTCCATGGCGAGGGCCTCGTGCGGCGAGATCTTGAACAGGTCGGCGTCGAAGTCGCCGGCGTCGGCCAGGAAGCCGCCCTCGCGGGCGTAGCTGCTGCCCCGGCGCGTGCCGGACGGGTCGTACAGGTCCTCGACGTCCCAGCCACGGTCGGCCGGGAAGCCGGTGATGCCGTCGCCACCGGAGACGAGGAGGCCCCACAGCTGCTCGGGGCTGCGTACGCCGCCGGGGTAGCGGCAGCTCATGCCGACGATCGCGATCGGCTCGTCGAGCGCCGCGACGGCGGCGACCGGGGCCGGCAGCGCGCCGGCGTCGGTCCCGGTCTCGGCGTCCAGGTGGTCGGCCAGGGCGAGCGGGGTCGGGTGGTCGAAGACCAGGGTCGCGGGCAGGCGCAGGCCGGTGACCGCGCCCAGCCGGTTGCGCAGTTCGACGGCGGTCAGCGAGTCGAAGCCCAGCTCGGTGAACGGGCGGGCGGCCTCGACGGCGGCGGCGTCGGCGTACCCCAGGACCGCCGCGACCTGGTCGAGGACGAGCCGCAACAGGGCCGCGGCGCGCTCCTCGCGGTCGAGCCCGGCGAGCCGTTCGGTCAGGGCGGCGGTCTCCGCCGGGCCGGACCGCGCGGCGCGGCGCCGGGGCGCCCGGACCAGGCCGCGCAGGACCGACGGCAGGGTGCCCGCCTCGGCCTGGGCGCGCAGCCCCGGCCCGTCCAGCGCCATCGGCACCGTCGCGGGCAGGCCGGTCGACAGGGCGGCGTCGAAAAGGGCGAGGCCGTCCGCCTCGGGGAGCGGGCGGACGCCCGCGCGGGCCAGCCGGTCGGTGTCGGCCCGGTCGAGGCCGGCGGTCATGCCGCCGCCCGACTCGACCCACGGACCCCAGGCCAGGGAGTGCGCGGGGAGGCCCGCGGCCCGCCGCCGGTGGGCGAGCGCGTCCAGGAAGGCGTTGGCCGCCGCGTAGTTGGCCTGGCCGGGGCTGCCCGTGACGCCCGCCGCCGACGAGTAGGTGACGAACAGGGCCAGCCCGCGGCCGGCGGTCAGCTCGTGCAGGTGCGCGGCGGCGTCCACCTTCGGCCGCAGCACGTCGGCCAGGGACTCGGCGGTCAGCGAGGTCAGGGTGCGGTCGGCCAGCACGCCGGCGGTGTGCACCACGCCGGTGAGCGGGTGCGCCGGGTCGATCCGCTCCAGCAGCGCGGCGAGGGCGGCCCGGTCGGCGGCGTCGCACGCCTCGACCGTCGCGGTGGCGCCCAGGTCGGCGAGGTCGGCGAGCAGGTCGGCGGCGCCTTCGGCGTCGGCCCCGCGCCGGCTGGTCAGCACCAGGTGGCGGACCCCGTGCCGGGTGACCAGGTGGCGGGCGGTCAGCGCGCCGAGGGCTCCGGTGCCGCCGGTGACCAGCACCGTGCCCTCCGGGTCGAGCGACGGCGCCGGCGCGTCGGGTTCCGGGGCGGCGATCAGGCGCGGCACGCGGACCACGCCGTCGCGCACCGCCGCCTGCGGCTCGTCGGTGCGGAGCAGGCCGGCGAGGGCGGCCGCCGAGTGCTCCCGGTCGTCGACGTCGACGACCAGGAAGCGGCCGGGGTGCTCGGCCTGCGCGGAGCGCAGCAGACCCCACACGGCGGCGCCGGCCAGGTCGGTGACGTCCGTGTCGTCGCCCACCGCGACGGCGCCGCTGGTGAGGACGACCAGCCGGGACCCGCCGGTGTGCCGCTCGGCGGCGAGCCAGCCCTGGAGCACGGCGAGGACCTCGGCGAGCAGGTCGTGGACCGGGCCGGCGCCGGTCGCGGCGGCGCCTGCCACCGGAAGCAGCACGACGTCGGGGACCCCGGCGGCGAACAGCGCGTCGAGGTCGGCGTGCCGGGCGACGGGCAGGCCGGCGGGCAGCGGCCCGGGACGGTCCCCGAGCACCGCCCAGGTCGTGCCGTCGGTGGTGCCGGCACCGCCGGCGTGCCGGGGCCAGTCGAGGCGGAACAGCGAGCGACGCCACGGGGACCCGCCGGAGGTGAGGTCCCCGGCCGGCAGGGGCCGCAACACCAGGGCCCCGACCCGGGCGACCGGCTCCCCGGCGGCGTCGGCGACCAGCATGGCCACCGTGTCCGCTCCGGTGGGCGTCAGCCGTACCCGCAGCGTGGCGGCGCCGTGGGCGGACAGCGTCACGTCCGACCAGGCGAACGGCAGCCGGCCCTCGCCGGGGTCGACGATGCCCAGCCCGACCGCCTGCACGGCGGCGTCGAGCAGCGCCGGGTGCAGCCCGTACGCGCCGGCCTCGTCGGCCGCCGGCTCGGGCAGCGCCACCTCGGCGTACACGTCGGCGCCGACCCGCCAGGCGGCGCGCAGCCCCTGGAAGGCCGGCCCGTACGCGAACCCGGCCTGCGCCGCCCGCCCGGTCAGCTCCGACACGTCGAGGGCGGTGGCGCCGCTCGGCGGCCACTGCGCCAGCGTGCCCCCGTCCTCGCCCGGCTCCGGGGCGAGCAGACCGGTGGCGTGCCGCACCCACAGGTCGTCGGTGCCGGAGCGGCGGGCGTGGACCGTGAGCTGCCACGACCCGCCGCCGGTGCGCTCGGCGGCGACCTGCACGTCGACGCCGCCCGTCTCGGGCAGCACCAGCGGCGCCTGGAGGGTCAGCTCGGCGAGCCGGTCGGCGCCGACCTCCGCGCCGGCGCGCAACGCCAGCTCCACGAACCCGGTTCCGGGGAAGAGCACCACGTCGCGTACGGCGTGCTCAGCCAGCCAGGGCTCGGTCTCCACGGACAGGCGGCCGGTGAGCGTCACCTCGTCGCCGTCGGCCGAGCGGAACACCGCGCCGAGCAGCGGGTGGCCGGTCGGGGTCAGTCCGGCGGCGGTCACGTCGGCGGGCTGTGGCAGGGGCAGCAGCCAGTAGCGTTCGCGCTGGAACGCGTACGTCGGCAGGTCGACCGGCACGGGCGGGCCGTCGAACAGGGCCGCCCAGTCGACCGGCACGCCCCGCGCCCAGACGGTGGCCGCGGCGGCCAGGGCGGTCGCCGCCTCGTCGTGCTCGGCGCGCAGCATCGGGGCGCAGACCGCCTGCTCCGCGCCGACGATCTCCTGGGTGAGCGCGCACAGCACCCCGCCCGGACCCACCTCGACGTACGCGCCGACGCCCAGCTCACGCAGGGTCGCCACGGCGGCGTCGAAGCGGACCGTGTCGCGGACGTTGCGCAGCCAGTACGCCGGGGAGCGCACCTCGTCGGGGTCGAGCACCGCGCCGGTCACGGTGGAGACCACGGGGATCCGGGGCGCGGCGAAGGTCAGCTGCCCGAGCACGTCGCCGAACGCGTCGAGCATCGGGTCCATGCGGGCGGAGTGGAACGCGTGGCTGACGCGCAGCCGCCTGGTGCTGCGGCCGAGGGCCGCGAAGTGCTCGGCGACCGCCTGCACGGCGTCCTCGTCGCCGGAGACGACGACGGAATCCGGGCCGTTGACGGCGGCCAGCCCGACGCCGGCCGCCCCGCCGACGGTGGCCAGGTGCGCGCGTACCTCCGCCTCGGTGGCGCGGATCGACACCATCGCGCCGCCGGTGGGCAGCGCCTGCATCAGCGTGCCACGGGCGACGACCAGGCGGGCGGCGTCGGGCAGCGACAGCACGCCGGCGACGTGCGCGGCGGCCACCTCGCCGACCGAGTGCCCGGCCACGAAGTCCGGCACGACGCCCCAGGACTCGACGAGCCGGTAGGCCGCCACCTCGACGGCGAACAGCGCCGCCTGGGCGTACCCGGTGCGGTCGAGCACGTCGGCGGGGCCGTCGAGCACGGCGCGTACGGGCCGGTCCAGGTGCTTGTCCAGCTCGGCGCAGGCGGCGTCGAAGGCTTCGGCGAAGGCCGGGAACGCGGCGTACAACCCCTGGCCCATGCCGACCCGCTGGGCGCCCTGGCCGGTGCAGAGCACGGCGACCCGGGTGGGGCTGGCGACCCCGCGCCGCACGGACGCCGCCGGGACGCCGTCGGCCAGCGCGCCGAGCCCGGCGAGCAGTTCGTCCCGGTCGGCCCCCAGCACCACCGCCCGGTGTTCCAGGACGGACCGCCCGGTGGCCAGCGCCCGGCCCACGGCGGCCGGCGCGGCGTCGGGGTGCTCGGCGAGCCAGGAGCGCAGCTGGTCGGCCTGGGCGCCGAGCGCGGCGGCGCTGCGCGCGGAGACGACCCACGGCAGCGGGTCGGGCCCGGCGACCGCGTCGGTGCCGGCGGTCGGCTGCGGCGCGGGCGGGGCGGCCTCGACGATGACGTGGGCGTTGGTGCCGCTGACGCCGAACGAGGAGACGCCGGCCCGCATGGGCCGGGTGGCGCGCGGCCACGGGCGCGGCTCGCGGAGCAGGCTCACCGCGCCGGCCGACCAGTCGACGTGGGGGGACGGCTCGTCGACGTGCAGGGTCCGCGGCAGGAGGCCGTGGCGCATCGCCATGACCATCTTGATCACGCCGGCGACGCCGGCGGCGGCCTGGGTGTGCCCGAGGTTGGACTTGATGGAGCCGAGCCACAGGGGCTGGTCGTCGGCCCGGTCCCGGCCGTACGTGGCGAGCAGCGCCTGCGCCTCGATGGGGTCGCCGAGGCGGGTTCCGGTGCCGTGGGCCTCCACCGCGTCCACGTCGGCCGGGGCGAGCCGGGCGTTGGCGAGGGCCTGGCGGATCACCCGCTGCTGCGACGGGCCGTGCGGCGCGGTGAGGCCGTTCGAGGCGCCGTCCTGGTTGACGGCGCTGCCGCGCACCACGGCGAGCACCCGGTGGCCGTTGCGCTGGGCGTCGGAGAGCCGTTCCAGCAGCAGCAGCCCGGCGCCCTCGCTCCAGCCGGTGCCGTCGGCGGTGGCGGCGAAGGACTTGCACCGCCCGTCCGGGGACAGGCCGCGCTGGCGGCTGAAGCCGACGAAGGTGTCGGGGCTGGACATGACGGTGACGCCGCCGGCCAGCGCGAGCGTGCACTCGCCGGAGCGCAGGGCCTGCACGGCGAGGTGCATCGCCACCAGCGAGGACGAGCAGGCGGTGTCGACGGTGACCGCCGGGCCCTCGAATCCGAAGGTGTACGCGATCCGGCCGGAGACGACGCTGCCGTGGTTGCCGGTGCCGACGAACGCCTCGACCTCCTCGGGCACGCCGTTGAGGCGGGAGACGTAGTCGTGGTACATGACGCCGGTGAAGACGCCGGTGCGGCTGCCCTTGAGCGAGTCGGCGGCGATGCCGGCCCGTTCGACGGTCTCCCAGGCGACCTCCAGCAGCAGGCGCTGCTGCGGGTCCATGGCCAGCGCCTCGCGGGGCGAGATGCCGAAGAACCCGCCGTCGAACTCGCCGGCGTCGTGCAGGAAGCCACCCTCGCGGGTGTACGACTTGCCGTGCGCGTCCGGGTCGGGGTCGTAGAGGTTCTCCACGTCCCAGCCCCGGTCCGCGGGGAACGGCGTGACGGCGTCGACGCCGGACTCGACCAGTCGCCACAGCGCCTCGGGGGTCCGCACCCCGCCCGGGTAGCGGCAGCCCATCCCCACGATCGCGATCGGCTCGTGGTTCTGCTCGTCGACGGCCCTCAGGCGTTCGCTGGTCTCGTGCAGGTCAGCGGTGACGCGCTTGAGGTACTCGCGGAGCTTGGCTTCGTTCGCCATCGGGTTGATCACCTGTCGCTAAGGGGCAAGCGGCGGACTCGTGGTCAGGATCGGCCGAACTTCTGGTCGATGAAGTCGAACAGCTCGTCGTCCGAGGCCTCGTCGAGGGCCTGGCTGACGTCGGCCGGCCGGTCGGTGGCGTCGCTCCACCTGGTGACCAGCGCCCGGAGGCGGACCGCCACGGCCGTCCGCGTCTCGTCGTCGCCGGCCAGTCGTTCCAGTTCCTCCGGACCGGTCGCGGCGAACGCGGCCTCCAGCCGGTCCAGCTCGGCCAGCAGGCCCGCTTCGGGTGCCGGCGGGGCGGCGTCGACCAGCAGGAAGTCGGCGAGGGCGGCGGGCGTGGGGCAGTCGAAGATGAGGCTCGCCGGCAGCCGGATCCCGGTGAGGGTGGTCAGCCGGTTGCGCAGTTCCACGGCGGTCAGCGAGTCGAAGCCGAGCCCGGTGAACGTCTGCCCGGACGGCACGACGGTGGCCGGCGGGTAGCCCAGCACCTCGATGACCTGCGCCTTGACCAGGTCCTCCACCAGCCGGCCGCGCTCGGCCTCGGGCGTGGCCGCGAGGCGTTGCGCGAAGGACGGCCCGCCGTCGCCGCCGCCGAGGACGCGCCGCCGGGCCCGGACGAGGCCGCGCAGCGGCGCCGGGAGTTGGCCGGCGTCGGCCTGCCGGCGCAGCGCGGCGGGGTCGAGCACCGCCGGCACCAGGTGGGGGCGTCCGCCGCGCAGGCTGGCGTCGAAGAGGCGCAGGGCCTGGTCGGTGTCGAGCGGGCTGAGGCCGTTGCGGCTCATCCGTTGCCGCTGGGCGACGTCGAGGTTGCCGGTCATCCCGCTGTCGGCGGCCCAGAGGCCCCAGGCCAGGGAGGTGGCGGGGAGGCCCGCTGCGTGCCGGTGGTGGGCGAGGCCGTCGAGGAACGCGTTCGCGGCGGCGTAGTTGCCCTGCCCGGGTCCGCCGAGCACGCCGGCGACCGACGAGAAGAGGACGAACGTCGACAGGTTCCGTCCACGGGTCAGCTCGTGCAGGTGCCAGGCCGCGTCGGCCTTGGCGGACAGCACGGCGGACATCCGCTCCGGGGTCAGCGCCGAGATCACCGCGTCGTCGAGGACGCCGGCGGCGTGGACCACGCCGGTGAGCGGGTGCTCGGCGGGAACGTCGGCCAGCAGTGCGGCGAGGCGGTCCCGGTCCGCCACGTCGCCGGCCACCAGCCGGGCGTGCGCGCCCAGCGCGGTCAGCTCGGTCAGCAGCTCCGCCGCGCCGGGGGCGTCCGCGCCGCGCCGGCTGACCAGCAGCAGGTGGCGCACCTTGTGCGCGGTGACCAGGTGCCGGGCCAGCAGGCCGCCGAGGGCACCCGTGGCCCCGGTGACCAGGACCGTCCCGTCGGGGTCGAGGTCGGCGCCCAGCGCCGCGTCGAGGGCGGCGGGCGTGAGCCGGGGCGCCAGCACCCCGTCGGCGCGGACCGCGAGCTGGGGTTCGCCGGTGGCGACCGCCCGGGCCACCAGGTCCACCGTGCCGGCCTGCGGTCGCCCCGCCCCGTCGAGATCCACGAGCACGAGACGGTCGGGGTGCTCGGCCTGGGCCGAGCGCAGCAGGCCCCAGACCGCCGCGCCGGGCAGGTCGACCGCGCGGCCGGTGTCGCCGGCGGGCACGGCCCCGCGGGTCAGCACGACCAGCCGCCGCTGCGCCAGCCGGTCGTCGGCGAGCCAACCCTGCACGGCGGCGAGCACGGCGGCGAGGCGGGCGCGGGTCGCGGCGGGGACCGGGGCGCGCTCCTCGTCGGCGTACGCGGCGAGCAGCACCAGTTCCTCGTCGAGCAGGCCGACGTCGACCGCCTCGGCCAGCGCGGTGAGCCCGTAGCTGGGGAGTCCGGACAGGTCGGACGGGGCGTCGCCGAGGAGCACCGCGCGGCCGGTCGCCGGGGCGCCCGGCGGCACGCTCTGCCAGACGACGTCGTACAGCGAGTCGACGGCCGCGCCGGCGCCGCGTACCTGGTCGGCGGTCACGGGGCGGGAGACCAGGGAGGCGATGCGGGCGACGGGGGTGCCGGCCGGGTCGGTCAGGGTCAGGGTGACGCCGCCGCCGCTGCGCCGGGCGCGGACCCGCAGTGCCGTCGCGCCGACGGCCGCGAGGGTGACGCCGGTCCAGGCGAAGGGCAGGCGTACGCCGGAGGCATCCCCGCCCTCGTCGAGCAGGCCGACGACGTGCAGGGCCGCGTCCAGCAGCGCGGGGTGGATGCCGAAGCCGGTGACCTCGGCGCCGTCGGGCACCGCCACCTCGGCGCACACCTCGTCGTCGGTACGCCAGACGGCGCGCAGGCCACGGAAGAGCGGGCCGTACTCGACGCCCAGGCGGGACAGCTCGGTGTAGATCCCGTCGACCGCGACGACGGCGGCGGCGGTGGGCGGCCATGGCGACGGGTCGGACCCGTCGGGCTGCGGTACGGCGGGTGAGAGGACGCCCACCGCGTGGCGGTCCCACTCGGCGTCCGGGTCGGCGGCGGCCCGGGAGTGGATGGTGACGGGCCGGCGACCCTCCTCGTCCGCCGTGCCCAGCTTCACCTGCACCGCACGGGCGCCCTGCTCGGCGAGCGCGAGTGGCGCCTGGAGGGTCAGCTCGTCGAGGGTGTCGCAGCCGACCTGCGCGCCCGCGTGCAGGACCATCTCGACCAGGGCGGCGCCGGGCACCACGACCGAGTCCCAGACGACGTGCTCGGCGAGCCACGGGTGCGTACGCACGGAGAGTTCGGTGCCGAAGACCCGTACGTCGTCGTCGGCCACGCGTACGGCGGCGCCGAGCAGCGCGTGGTCGACGGGGCGGACGCCCAGCCCGGGCGCGCCCGCGTCGCCGGTGGTGGCGTTCAGCCAGTAGCGCTGGTGGTCGAAGGCGTACGTGGGCAGGGCGACGGTGCGGGGCCGCGCCCCGGCAGCGGTGAGGTACCCGGCCCAGTCGACGTGGCCGCCGGTGACGTACCGCTCGGCGAGGGCGGTGCGCAGCGTGTCGGCCTCGGGGTGGCCGGCGCGCAGCGTGGCGGTGAACCGGACGTCGCCGGTCTCCTCGACGCAGTCCTGCGCCATCACGGTGAGCACGGCGTCGGGGCCGACCTCCAGGAAGTGCGTCACGTCCTGCTGGTGCAGGGTGCGTACGGCGTCGGCGAAGCGCACGGGCTGCCGCACGTGCCGCACCCAGTAGGCGGGATCGGTGATCTCCCCCGCGTCCGCCACCGCACCCGTCACGTTCGACACGATCGGCACCCGCGGCGACTGCCAGTCCAGCCCCGCCACCACCGACGCGAACTCGTCGAGCATCGGCTCCATCAACCGCGAGTGGAACGCGTGACTGACCGACAACTCCTTGACCCGCCAGCCCCGCTCGCGAGAAGTCCCCACCACCACCGCAACCTCATCGGCGGCACCCGACACCACCACCGACGCCGGACCGTTCACCGCCGCGACGTCCACCCCGGCACCCGCAGCATCGATAACCCCGCGCACATCGCCCTCGGAGGCGCCGACCGCCGCCATCACCCCACCAGCCGGCAACGCCTGCATCAACCGACCCCGCGCCGCCACCAGGGTGCACGCATCCGGCAGCGACAACATCCCCGCCACGTACGCGGCCGTCACCTCACCAATCGAATGACCCGCCAGGAAATCCGCCCGCACACCCCACGACG
>NZ_JBQHDF010000036.1:0-10474 GCF_052068495.1 Micromonospora sp. SD12
ACCGACCCGGAGTACTCGACGATGGCGTTCCTGAAGGGTCTGAAGCAGGTCGACGGGTGGCAGGACATGCCGCTGACGAAGGCCGCGCAGACGGTGCAGGTGTCGGCGTACCCGGACCACTACGCGCAGTGGGAGCAGATGGCCGCCGACCTGGTGGCCGAGCACTGGAACAGCTGACCCGAGCAGTGTGAACGACTGCCGCTGGCCGGTACCCCACCCGGGGTGCCGGCCAGACGCATGTCCGGAGCCGGGAAGCGCGGAGCCGGCCCGGTTGCGCAGGCGGGAGCCGTACCCGCCGGCGCGCCGGCCGTCGTGACGCCCGTCAGGGGCGGCGGCCGTCGTGACGGCGGTGGCCGAGGGTGACGTCGACCAGGGCCGCGACCAGCGCGAGGGCGATCACCCCGGCGGCCAGCAGTAGCGAGTGCCGGAACGCGAGCGGGAAGTCCCCGTCGCTGGCGGCCAGCGAGGAGAAGAAGACCGAGCCGACGGCGGCGATGCCGGCGGCGGAACCGATCCGCTGGCCGGTCTGGAGCATGCCCGCCCCGCTGCCCGCCTGCCGCACCGGCACCTGGGACAGCGTCAGGGTCTGGTTCGGCGCGATCACCAGGCCACTGCCCAGCCCGGCGACCAGCAGGGGGGCGGCGGTCAGCCACGGCACGGGTACGCCGCTGGGGGCCAGTTCGAGTACGACGACCACCGCGCCGAGCCCGACCACCACGGTGAGCAGCCCGACCGCGACCAGTGGGCGCCCGAAGCGGTCGACGATCCGGCCTCCGAGCGCCGACGCCGCGGCCGAGCCCAGCGCGAACGGGGTGATGGCCAGGCCGGCGATCAGCGCGCTGTAGCCGAGGCCGTTCTGGAGGAAGAGCGTGAAGATGAAGAAGATCGCGGTGAACCCGCCGAAGTAGACCAGCGCGATCAGCGAACCCAGGGCGTACGACCGGAAGCCGAACAGCCCCAGGTCGAACAGTGGTTCCTGGCGTCGGGCGTACCACCGTTCCCACGCCCCGAAGCCGGCCAGGGTGAGCAGCCCCACGGGCACGAGCAGCCACTTCACCGGGTTCCGCCACTCCTGCTGCACCAGCGGCAACAGCACGAGCAGCACTCCGGCGCCGAGCAGCAGCACCCCGACGGGGTCCAGCCGCCGGTGGTCGCGTGGGCCGGCCGGTCGGGCGGGGAGCAGCCGCCAGCCGAGGACCACCGCCAGGACGCCCACCGGCACGTTCACGAAGAACACCCACCGCCAGCCGTGCTCCTCGCCGCCGACGGCGATCAGCAGGCCACCGAGCAGCGGGCCGACGGCCGTGGAGATGCCGATGGTGGCGCCGAGCAGCCCGAACGGGCGGCCCCGCTCGGGGCCCTGGAAGAGCTCCTGGATCAGCCCGGTGACCTGCGGGTTGACCACGCCGGCGGCGGCGCCCTGGAGCAACCGGGCCGCGATCAGCCAGGCGGGGGAGGGGGACAGTCCGGCCAGCGCGCTGGCCACCGTGAACAGGGCGATCCCGAAGACGAACGCGGCACGCCGGCCGCGCGCGTCGCCGAAGCGGCCGGCGGAGACCAGCACCAGCCCGAACGTCAGCGCGTACCCGGACAGCACCCACTGCAGGTCACTGGGGGAGGCGCCGAGCGAACGGTCCATCGACGGTACGGCGACGTTGACGATGCTGACGTCGAGCAGCGTCATGAAGGCGGCGACCAGCCCGACCCCGAGGGCCTGCCAGCGCCGCCGGTCGTACGGGGACGCGGCGGGTTCGGCCGGTGGCGTACCCGCCGGGCTCATCGTGCCTCCCGTGGACCGGTGATCGGGCATCGCTGAGCGCTACCCCGGTCCCCGGGAGGCGAACCATCACGTGTCGGGCGACGGCTCACGCCATCTGGCGGGCACAGAACCGGGGTCCGAAGTCCAGCCCGGCCATGGGGGAGTCCTCCCGGTGCAACAGGTTCTTCTCGGTGAGCTGGTGCAGCGGCTCGCGCAACTGCTCCTCGGTGAGGCCGGCCTCCTCGGCGATGAGGTCCGGGTACGGCACCTGCCCCCGGGCCTCCAGCGCGGCGACCGCGTCGTACACCCGTTCCTCGACATCCGACAGTTGCACCTGCCGCATGGCCCTTCCTCCTTCGCCTGTCCCGCCCCCGTGCGGGCGGTTGCGCCGCGCGGTTACCCGGTGGGCGTCCGAAGATGCCCACCCGATCGGGGGGTGCCGCCGGTCGCGCCGACGCTGCCCGCGCGCCGGGGGTTGCCCTAGGCTGCACCAGTGATCGTCTGGGATCTCGCCGTCGTCGGTGCCGGCCCCGCCGGGCTCGCCGCCGCCCGCGCCGCCGCCCGCGCCGGCCTGCGCACGTTGGTCGTCGAGCGCGCCGCACACCCGCGCTACAAGACCTGCGGGGGCGGCCTGATCGGCACGTCGCTGGCGGCGGTGGCCGGCCGGATCGAGGTGCCGGCGCACGACCGGGTCGACCGGGTGACGTTCACCCGGGACGGGCGGCGCCGGTTCACCCGCCGCCATCGCGGCGGGCCGCTGGTGAGCATGGTGCGCCGGGAGGAGTTCGACGACCGGCTGCGCGCCGCCGCGGTCGCCGCCGGCGCCGAGGTCCGCGAGCGGGTCGCGGTCCGCGCCGTCGAGCAGGACCCCGACGTCGTACGCCTCAGGCTCGCCGACGGGGACACGGTGCACGCGCGGGCGGTGATCGGGGCGGACGGTTCCTCGGGCGTGACCGCACGGCACGTGGGGGCCCGTTACCGGCAGGTGGACCTGGGGCTGGAGCTGGAGCTGCCCGTGTCGCCGCGGGAGCAGGCCCGTTGGCGGGGCCGCCTCCTGCTGGACTGGGGCCGGCTGCCGGGCTCGTACGCCTGGGTCTTTCCGAAGGGCGACCGGCTGACGGTCGGCGTGATCGCGGCCCGGGGTGAGGGGGAGCGGACCAGGGCCTACCTGCGGGGGTTCGTCGAGCGGCTGGGCCTGTCCGGGGTGGAGCCGGCGCACGACTCCGGTCACCTGACGCGCTGCCGGACCGAGGACTCGCCGCTGCGCCGGGGGCGGGTGCTGGTCGCGGGCGACGCGGCCGGGCTGCTGGAGCCGTGGAGCCGGGAGGGGATCAGCTACGCGTTGCGTTCCGGCGAGTTGGCCGGCGCGGCGGTCGCGGCCGGTGACCTGGCGGGGTACGAGCGCGCGGTCGCCCGGGACCTGGTGCCGTCGATGCGCGCCGGGCATCGGCTGCTCGACGTGTTCGCCCGGCGGCCGGAGGTCTTCCACGCGTTGTTGGCCACCCCGCCGGGCTGGTGGATGTTCGTGCGGTTCTGTCAGGGCCGGGCGAGCTTCGACGAGACGCTGGACCGCGCCCCGGTCCGGGCGGCCCTGGCGCTGCTGGACCGGTAGGGCCGGTGGTCCGGAGGTCGTTCCCGGCCGCGTGACCCGCCCGGCTCGGCCGGGCCGTCGAGCGGACGACCTGGCGAGGGGCCGACCGGAGCCCGCCCCACCGTTCCACCCAGGATCCTAGGATGCCCTAGCGGTGGTGGCGCTCGACGCCATCCACCGCACAGAATGATGACGTCGAGGGAGAGCAGCCATGGCAGAGGACCACTCCGGGGTGTCGTTCACCGACGACGAGTACCGCTTCCTGCGGCACGTGCGCTTCGGCGAGCTGCCGCCCGCGGTCCGTCCGGAGGAGCGGACCGCGCTGACCGAGACCGACCCGCGGCGGGACCAGCCGGATCCGGGCGACGAGCGCGACCGGTGGGACCTGCGGAACGGGGCCTGACCGACGCCACGGGAGCTGAAACGGTCACTCCGCTCGAAGCCGGTCCACCGACGACGGGGACCCGCCAACGCCCCGCGCCGGGTGAAAACCGGGCGGGGTCGCCGCGTCGGCGCTGCTAAGGTTGCCGCCATGGCACGAGGTATCTGGTCGCAGAAGGTCCGCTCCGCCCGCTGACGGCGGCGCCCTCCCTCTGCTGAATCCGCGCTCGCCGTCCCGGTTCCCGCCGGGCGGCCGCCTGCTGCTGCCCGGCTCCACCACGAGCTGCGGAGCACCGTTGAACCTCACCCCGAACCCCGAAGCCATCTCCCCGCCCGTCACCCCGGGCGGCGTCGCACACGTCCGCGCCGACGGCGTCACCGTCGTCCGTGGGTCCCGCCGGGTCCTGACCAACGTGTCGGTGACCGTCTCCGCCCGGTCGCGGGTCGCCGTCGTCGGCGAGAACGGCCGCGGCAAGACGACGCTGCTGCACGTTCTCGCCGGCCTGATCGCGCCCGACGAGGGCACCGTGCACCGGGCGGGCACGATCGGCCTGGCCCGCCAGGAACTGGCCGTGCGCGACGGCGCGACCGTCGGCACCCTGACCTCGGAGGCGCTGGCCGCGTCGTTCGCGGCCCTCGCCGCGTTGGACGAGGCGTCCCGGGCCCTGGCGGCCGGCGATCCCGGTGCCGGGGACCGCTACGCCGCCGCGCTCGACGACGCCACCGGCCTCGACGCGTGGGACGCCGAGCGTCGCGTCGACGTCGCGCTCGAGGCCCTGGGTGCGTGCACGGACCGCCGGCGTGCGCTGTCGACGCTCTCGGTCGGGCAGCGCTACCGGGTACGGCTGGCCTGCCTGCTCGGCGCGCGCCACGACGTGCTGCTGCTCGACGAACCGACCAACCACCTCGACGCCGACGGGTTGGACTTCCTGACCCGCAGGCTGCGCGAGCACGGCGGCGGCCTCGCCGTCGTCAGCCACGACCGGGCGCTGCTGCGCGACGTCGCGGACCGGTTCCTCGACCTCGACCCGACCCGCGACCGGACGCCGCGCCTGTACGCCGGCGGCTACGACGCCTGGCAGGACGCCCGGCGGCGTGACCGCGAATCGTGGGAGCAGGACTACGACGAGCAGCAGGCCGAGCATCGCCGGCTGACGGACGCGGTGGCGAAGGCCCGCGACCGGCTCTCCACCGGCTGGCGGCCGGACAAGGGAACCGGCAAGCACCAGCGCCAGTCCCGCGCGCCAGGCGTCGTGCAGGCGCTGAACCGGCAGCAGGACGCCCTGCGGGCACACCGGATCGACGTGCCGGAGCCGCCGCCGACGTTGCGGTGGCCGGACCTGGGCGCCCGCCCGGGGGCGCCACAGGTGCGGGCGTACGGCGTGGTCGTCGACGGGCGCCTGGCGGGTCCCGTCGACCTCAGCCTCGACGGCGGTGACCGGCTGCTGGTCACCGGAGCGAACGGTGCCGGAAAGTCCACGCTGCTCGCGGTCCTGGTCGGGGCGCTCGAACCCACGGCCGGGCACGTGTGGAGGGCGACCGGGGCACGGATCGCCCTGATCACCCAGGAGACCGCCGAGCACGACCCCGGCCTCACCGCCCGTGAGGTGCAGGCCCGTCACGTGGGGCGGCTGGTGGCCCGCGGGGTGCTCCGCGACGCCGAGACGGTCGGGCTCGGGGCGCTGGGGCTGCTGGACTCCGAGGCGATGCGCACGCCGGTCGGGCGGATGTCGCAGGGGCAGCAGCGGCGCCTCGACCTGGCGTTGGCGTTGGCCGGGCGGCCCGGCCTGATCCTGCTCGACGAGCCGACCAACCACCTGTCGTCGGCGCTGGTGGACGAGTTGACGGCGGCGATCCGCGAGACGAGCGCCGCCGTGGTGGTGGCCACGCACGACCGGCAGTTGCTGCGGGACCTCGCCGACTGGCCGCGCCTGGAGCTCGGGGGCGGGGCCGCCGGCCGCGACCCACGCTGATCCGGCTTCATCCGGCCGGACACCCGGACGGGCCGTGGGCGATCCGCCCACGGCCCGTCCGGCGCTGGATCAGAAGACCGGCACGCCCTCGCGTACCAGCCGCCAGTTCGGCTGGTGGAAGTCGGCCGGGTCGATGGTGCCCCTGGCCTGCGCCCAGTCGATCAGCAGCTGGCGGATCTCCTGCTGCTCGTTGTAGACCTGGGTCTTGACGATGCCGGGGAAGTTGCCGCCGCCGCTGCGCCGGTAGTTGTTGACCGCCACCACGAACTGCGCGTTGTCCGCCACCGGCGTGTCGGTGCCGGGCAGCACCAGGCGGGTGACGCGCTGGCCCACCGGCTTGGAGATGTCGATGTCGTAGTCCAGGCCGGAGACGACGTCGTAGTTGTAGTCCGGCACGGCCGGGTCGCTGATCGTCGCCGGGTCGACCGGGGCGCCCGGGGCGAGGGTCCGGAAGTACTTCGCCGAGTACTCCAGGTAGGTGCGCACCTCGGCGCCGCTGAGTACGACGGCTTCGAGGGTGTTGTCGAAGACGTACAGCCCGGCCACGTCGCGGATCTTCACGTCGCCGGCGGGGAAGACGGCGGTGCGGCTGAACGGCGCCGCGATCGACAGCACCGGCAGGTCCGCGTACGACGTGCCGGCCAGCGCCTGACCGACGACCTCGGTCTGGACGTGGTTGATGAAGTCCAGGATCGGGGTGTCCCTGTAGCGGCTCTCGGCAGCCGACAGCTCCACGGTGGAGCGGGCGACAACCTGGTTGACGTACGCCACGGTCTTCTGGTGCTGTGCCCGCACGGCCGCGAGGACCTTCGGGTCCTCGACCACCGTGTTGGTGTTCAACAGGGCGGCGGTCTTCTTGGTGATCTTCCAGCTACCCCGCTCGCGGGTGAGCGTGAAGTCCATCCGGCTCAGCCGCTGGCCCCACTTCGACGGCTCGGTGAGCAGCACCTGCTCGCCGGTACGCTCGTTGGTCACGAACTTCTCGGCGACCTCGGCGTGGGCGTGGCCGAACAGGATCGCGTCGATGCCGGGGACCTGCTGGGCGATCAGCGCCGTCGGGTTCTCGATCGGCAGCTCGGGGCCGTAGCTGGAGGTGCCGCTGTCGCCGCCGTGGGCGGAGATCAGCACGATGTCGGCGCCGCGCGCCCGCATGATCGGCACGTACTTCGCCGCGGTGGCGATCATGTCGTCGAACCGCAGTTTGCCCTCGACGTTGGCCCGGTCCCAGATCGCGCTGCCCGGGTTGGTCAGGCCGAGGATGCCGACGCGCAGCGGCGGCGCGGCGAAGCCGACGGAGACCTTCTTGATGACGTACGGCAGGAAGGCCGGCTTGCCGGTGGCCACGTTGACGGCGTTGGCGGCCAGCGCCGGGAAGCCCAGCTGCGAGATCCACTTCGCCAGCAGCGGCAGGCCGTAGTTGAACTCGTGGTTGCCGAGCGTCACGGCGTCGTAGCCGAGCACGTTCATCGCGTTGGCCATCGGGTGCGTCTCACCGGTGCTGGTGATCGGCTCCTGCTTGGCGTAGAAGGTGGCGAGCGGTGTGCCCTGGATGGTGTCGCCGGCGTCGAGCACCAGCGTCGCCTTGCCGCGCCGCTCGGCGCGGATCCGCTTGACGAGGGCGGCCAGCTTGGCGACTCCGACGTCGTTGTGCTTGCTGTCGTCGTACTCGGCGTCGGAGTAGTAGTCCCAGTTGTAGACGTTGCCGTGGGTGTCCGAGGTGCCGAGGATCGTGAGGTCCCAGGTCCGCGACCGGGCCGCGCCGGCCGCCTGGGCGGGGGTGGCGGCGATCAGCGGGACGCTCGCCGCCGCGGCCGCGGCGGCGAGCACCGTCCGACGCGACGGGCCGGAGGGAGAGGTCATGAGGTGCCCTTCCGTGGGGGTTCGCGACGCCCGGTGAGCGCCGAGCGCACCATAAACGAGCCGCCGCCACTGCTGCCACAGCAGCCCCGGGTGTTTCATCCCACCGGCGCGTACGGGCCCGCCGGTGTAACACCGGGCCGGTCGTTTCCGCTCGCCGCCGCAGGGTAGGGCGGTGGAAGACCCACACCCGACCGGTGCGCGAGGAGACGTCGGTGACCGAGGACCAGCACACCCAGCAGGACCCCACCAGCCAGTACGGCCAGCAGGAGGGACAACCGAAGCAGCAGCAGACGCCGCCCGGGTCGACTCAGGAGATGACCCCGAAGCCGGACCACGGCGAGGAGTCGTACCGCGGCAGCGGCAAGCTCGAGGGGCGGCGGGCGGTCATCACCGGTGGCGACTCCGGCATCGGCCGCGCCATCGCCATCGCGTACGCCCGGGAGGGCGCCGACGTGCTCATCTCCTACCTGGGCGAGGAGGAGGACGCCGACGCCTGGGAGACCGTCCGGCTCGTCGAGGAGGCCGGCCGCAGGGGCATCGCGGTACGCGGCGACATCACCGACCAGCGGCACTGCCAGGAGTTGATCGAGCGGGCCGTACGCGACCTCGGCGGCATCGACATCCTGGTCAACAACGCGGCCTACCAGATGGCGCAGGAGGACGGCATCCTCGGCATCAGCGACGAGCAGTTGGACCGCGTGCTGAAGACCAACCTGTACGCGATGTTCTGGCTCTGCCGGGCGGCCGTGCCGCACCTGCCCGAGGGTTCGGCGATCATCAACACGTCGTCGATCCAGGCGTTCGACCCGTCGCCGCAGCTGCTGGACTACGCCACCACCAAGTCGGGGATCGCCAACTTCACCAAGGCGCTCGCCGCCGACCTGGCCGAGCGGGGGATCCGGGTGAACGCGGTGGCGCCCGGTCCGATCTGGACGCCGCTCATCCCGGCCACCATGCCGCAGGAGAAGGTCGAGAAGTTCGGCCAGGACACCCCGGAGGGCCGCCCGGGCCAGCCGGCCGAGCTGGCCCCGGCGTACGTCTTCTTCGCCTCCCAGGAGTCCAGCTACGTCACCGGCGAGATCCTCGGCGTGACGGGCGGCCGCCCCACGAAGTGACCCCGCCACACCCCCCTCGCCCCTGCCCTCGGCGTCGAGCACGCAGTTGTGGTGGGCGGGAGGTGGCGACTCGCACTTTTCGCGCGGCACCACAGGTGCATGTTCGGACGGGGGTGGGTGGGGCTGGGGTCAGCGGGGCCAGGGGGCCAGGCGGGTGCGGACCTGGGCTATGGCGGCGGGGTCCAGGCCGTAACGGGCGAAGCGGCGGTCGGGCAGCCGGTCCAGGTAGCGGCCGGCTGCCCGTACGTCCTCGTCGTCCAGGGCCGGGTCGAGTTGGCGGGCCAACTCCAGCAACTCCGCCACGTCATGGTGCTCGAGGGCGGCTGCGACGTCGATGTAGTCCCGGACCTCCCGCCGGTTGACCAGGGCGGCCGTCTTGTTCGCCATCAGGTCCCGCACGTCCATCACGGGCCCGAGATCCATGACCACCGGGCTGCGGTGCCGGTCCAGGCGGGCCAGGCTGAGCCGGATGAGTCGCCCGTCCCGGCTCACCACGAAGTCCCGCAGGTCCCGGTCGAAGCCCTCGAACAGCTCGGCCAACTCGCTGTCCGGGTCGGCGTCGGTCACCCCGAACCCGGCTCGCTCCAGGGCCGCCCGCACCCCGTCCGCCGCCGCGGCGGCGGCCCCCTCCACATCCGCGAAGAGATCCACGTCCTCCGTCGGGCGGGTGACCAGCCCGTGCGCGGCCCACGCCACCCCGCCGCCGAGCACGAACCGGTACGGCCCCGCGGCGGACAACGCCACCCGGGCCACCTCGCGGTAGAACTCGTGCGGGTGCGCGCTGCTCACGCCGTACGCAGCCCCCGGTGGCGGCTCTCCCACGCCTGGCGTACGCCCCGGGGCAGGTTGAGCAGCCGCCACACCCGGCGCAGCGTGCGCCCGTCGATGAGCAGCCGGAGGTCCTCCGCGCGGGTGGTCTCGCGCAGCACGTTCTCGTACATCCAGAGCAGTTCGTCCGGATCGCCCAGGTCGAAGGTGCGGTCCGCGTTCCACATCAGCCGCACCGGCAGCTCCACCACACCACGGGTGGGGCCGGTCAGCTCGGCGAGCGTGTGGGCCACCACGGCGGGCCGGCCCGGGCGGGCCAGGTGGGCCGCGCGGGTCGGTGCGGGGGAGAGGGCCTGCATGCTGTCAGGGTAACCCCAGGTCGGGCCGCTTGGGACTGCGGTTCCGGCCGGGTCGGGGGTGTTGTGGTCGCGTCTCGTCCATCGGTGCCTGGCTTTGTGGCGGAGATCCGACTGCGGCTCCGGTTCCGTTCCGGTTCGGGGAGATCTTGGTAGGAACGTGCCCCTCCAGGGGCCGATCCGCACCAAGATCTCGCGAATCGCCACCTGCCCCCGCTTGCGTCGCGTGTCCGGCTCCGGCGTCGGTGTCCGGGTGGGCTTGGTCAGGCCTGGGGTGGTCAAGTTCCCGGGGTGCGGGATGTCCGGTTTCGGCCTGTGACCGGGGCATCGTGGGGGCGGAATCGTGGGCGGGGTGGGGTCGTTACACCCTGCGTACGACCGAGCAAGGCCACGCCGCCCCGACGCGATTCCGGGCCCCGGGGCCCGGAATGTTGGCGGGCCGGTGGTCGTTACACATGGTCCGGCCGACGTGAGGGCAACCCCCGCCCCGCGAAACAGCCGGCCTCTTCCGAGCCGCACAGGTTCGAGCATCCGGCCGGGCACGGCCGAGCTGATCTTTCCTCTGGTACGACGCCGGAGATCCCTCCGGTTCGACTGGAGATCCCCTGATCTTCTTGGGCGCCGGACGGTGCTTGCACCCGCGCGAAAGCCGATCCCCCTTTTCGGCGTGT
>NZ_JBQHDF010000037.1:0-5288 GCF_052068495.1 Micromonospora sp. SD12
CCCTGGACTGGTCAGGCTTCGGTTTGGCTGGTCTTGGATTCCTTTGGCAACACTTTTTGTTGTCGGGACAGTTTTTCAACAAGTTTTTGTTGGAGAGTTTGATCCTGGCTCAGGACGAACGCTGGCGGCGTGCTTAACACATGCAAGTCGAGCGGAAAGGCCCTTCGGGGTACTCGAGCGGCGAACGGGTGAGTAACACGTGAGCAACCTGCCCTAGGCTTTGGGATAACCCCGGGAAACCGGGGCTAATACCGAATAGGACCTCTGACCGCATGGTTGGTGGTGGAAAGTTTTTCGGCCTGGGATGGGCTCGCGGCCTATCAGCTTGTTGGTGGGGTGATGGCCTACCAAGGCGACGACGGGTAGCCGGCCTGAGAGGGCGACCGGCCACACTGGGACTGAGACACGGCCCAGACTCCTACGGGAGGCAGCAGTGGGGAATATTGCACAATGGGCGGAAGCCTGATGCAGCGACGCCGCGTGAGGGATGACGGCCTTCGGGTTGTAAACCTCTTTCAGCAGGGACGAAGCGTAAGTGACGGTACCTGCAGAAGAAGCGCCGGCCAACTACGTGCCAGCAGCCGCGGTAAGACGTAGGGCGCGAGCGTTGTCCGGATTTATTGGGCGTAAAGAGCTCGTAGGCGGCTTGTCGCGTCGACTGTGAAAACCCGCAGCTCAACTGCGGGCCTGCAGTCGATACGGGCAGGCTAGAGTTCGGTAGGGGAGACTGGAATTCCTGGTGTAGCGGTGAAATGCGCAGATATCAGGAGGAACACCGGTGGCGAAGGCGGGTCTCTGGGCCGATACTGACGCTGAGGAGCGAAAGCGTGGGGAGCGAACAGGATTAGATACCCTGGTAGTCCACGCTGTAAACGTTGGGCGCTAGGTGTGGGGGGCCTCTCCGGTTCCCTGTGCCGCAGCTAACGCATTAAGCGCCCCGCCTGGGGAGTACGGCCGCAAGGCTAAAACTCAAAGGAATTGACGGGGGCCCGCACAAGCGGCGGAGCATGCGGATTAATTCGATGCAACGCGAAGAACCTTACCTGGGTTTGACATGGCCGCAAAACCTGCAGAGATGTGGGGTCCTTCGGGGGCGGTCACAGGTGGTGCATGGCTGTCGTCAGCTCGTGTCGTGAGATGTTGGGTTAAGTCCCGCAACGAGCGCAACCCTCGTTCGATGTTGCCAGCGCGTTATGGCGGGGACTCATCGAAGACTGCCGGGGTCAACTCGGAGGAAGGTGGGGATGACGTCAAGTCATCATGCCCCTTATGTCCAGGGCTTCACGCATGCTACAATGGCCGGTACAATGGGCTGCGATACCGTGAGGTGGAGCGAATCCCAAAAAGCCGGTCTCAGTTCGGATCGGGGTCTGCAACTCGACCCCGTGAAGTCGGAGTCGCTAGTAATCGCAGATCAGCAACGCTGCGGTGAATACGTTCCCGGGCCTTGTACACACCGCCCGTCACGTCACGAAAGTCGGCAACACCCGAAGCCGGTGGCCCAACCCTTGTGGAGGGAGCCGTCGAAGGTGGGGCTGGCGATTGGGACGAAGTCGTAACAAGGTAGCCGTACCGGAAGGTGCGGCTGGATCACCTCCTTTCTAAGGAGCACCTTCCGACGAAAGTCGGTAAGGAGCCCGCGGTCCGCGAATGTCGGGTCGGGGTGCTCAATGGCGGAGACACTGGCGAGTTTTCTCCTGGCAACGGTCGGGTTCTTCTAGTACGGCCATCTTTCGGGGTGGTGTGGAGGGGAGTCCTGATGCGGCTGGGAGGAGATGGATAGCACCCTGTTGGGTCCTGAAGGAACAACCGTTGGGTTGTTTTTTCGGAGCCATCGCTTCGCCTGTGGGTGGAGCTGGTTGCCAGGCATGGCCTGGTGTGGCATACCGCCGGCGGTTGTCGGGTTTGGTGTCGCACTGTTCGGGTTGTGGGTTGGTCGTTTGTTGAGAATTGCACAGTGGACGCGAGCATCTTTGTGGTCAAGTTGTCAAGGGCGAACGGTGAATGCCTTGGCACCAGGAGCCGATGAAGGACGTGGGAGGCCGCGATAGGCCTGGGGGAGCTGTCAACCAAGCTGTGATCCCAGGGTGTCCGAATGGGGAAACCTGGCTGGAGTCATGTCCAGTCACCTACACCTGAACACATAGGGTGTATGGGGGGAACGCGGGGAAGTGAAACATCTCAGTACCCGTAGGAAGAGAAAACAATTTAGTGATTCCGTGAGTAGTGGCGAGCGAAAGCGGATTGAGGCTAAACCGGCTGCGTGTGATACCTGTCAGGGGTTGCGTGGTCGGGGTTGTGGGACCCTGCTGAGCGAGCTGACACTCGTTCGAGAAGTTACAAAGTCAGTGGCTAGTCGAACAGTCTGGAATGGCTGACCGTAGACGGTGAGAGTCCGGTAGGTGAAAGTTGCTGACCTTCTGTGGGTGTTCCCGAGTAGCGGCGGACCCCTGAAATCTGCCGTGAATCTGCCAGGACCACCTGGTAAGCCTAAATACTTCCTGGTGACCGATAGCGGACGAGTACCGTGAGGGAATGGTGAAAAGTACCCCGGGAGGGGAGTGAAATAGTACCTGAAACCGTTCGCCTACAATCCGTCGGAGCCTTGCGGGGTGACGGCGTGCCTTTTGAAGAATGAGCCTGCGAGTTAGTGGCATGTGGCGAGGTTAACCCGTGTGGGGGAGCCGTAGCGAAAGCGAGTCTGAATAGGGCGATTCAGTCGCGTGTCCTAGACCCGAAGCGGAGTGATCTAGCCATGGGCAGGCTGAAGCGCGGGTAAGACCGCGTGGAGGGCCGAACCCACCAACGTTGAAAAGTTGGGGGATGACCTGTGGTTAGGGGTGAAAGGCCAATCAAACTCCGTGATAGCTGGTTCTCCCCGAAATGCATTTAGGTGCAGCGTCGCGTGTTTCTTGCCGGAGGTAGAGCACTGGATGGTCTAGGGGGCCCACAAGCTTACCGAAATCAGCCAAACTCCGAATGCCGGTAAGTGAGAGCGCGGCAGTGAGACTGCGGGGGATAAGCTTCGTAGTCGAGAGGGAAACAGCCCAGATCACCAGCTAAGGCCCCTAAGCGTGTGCTAAGTGGAAAAGGATGTGGGGTCGCATAGACAACCAGGAGGTTGGCTTAGAAGCAGCCACCCTTTAAAGAGTGCGTAATAGCTCACTGGTCAAGTGGTTCCGCGCCGACAATGTAGCGGGGCTCAAGCACACCGCCGAAGCTGTGGCATTCACATTTTAACCACGCAACGCCTTGATGTGTTGTGCAGGTGTGTGGATGGGTAGGGGAGCGTCGTGCCGGGGGTGAAGCAGCGGGGTGACCCAGTTGTGGACGCGGCACGAGTGAGAATGCAGGCATGAGTAGCGAAAGAAGGGTGAGAAACCCTTCCGCCGGATGACCAAGGGTTCCAGGGCCAGGCTAATCCGCCCTGGGTGAGTCGGGACCTAAGGCGAGGCCGAGAGGCGTAGTCGATGGACAACGGGTTGATATTCCCGTACCCGCGAAAGAGCGTCCCTGATGAACCTCGTTGTGCTAACCACCCGAACTTGGGGCGGTCTTCGGACCAAACTGGGGGAGCGTGGGAACCTGGCGGGTAGTAGTCAAGCGATGGGGTGACGCAGGAAGGTAGCTGAGCCCGGCCGGTGGTTGTGCCGGGGTAAGCGTGTAGGCCGTGTTGTAGGCAAATCCGCAACACATGAAGGCTGAGACGTGATGCCGAGCCGATTCAGGTGAAGTCAGTGATCCTATGCTGCCGAGAAAAGCCTCTAGCGAGTTCTTAGCGGCCCGTACCCCAAACCGACACAGGTGGTCAGGTAGAGAATACCGAGGCGATCGGGCGAACTGTGGTTAAGGAACTCGGCAAATTGCCCCCGTAACTTAGGGAGAAGGGGGGCCGGAGACGTGAAGCCCCGCGCGGGTGGAGCGTTGTATGGCCGCAGAGAGCAGGGGGAAGCGACTGTTTACTAAAAACACAGGTCCATGCGAAGAAGTAATTCGATGTATATGGACTGACGCCTGCCCGGTGCTGGAACGTTAAGGGGACCTGTTAGCTCTTCGGGGCGAAGCGGAGAACTTAAGCGCCAGTAAACGGCGGTGGTAACTATAACCATCCTAAGGTAGCGAAATTCCTTGTCGGGTAAGTTCCGACCTGCACGAATGGCGTAACGACTTCCCCACTGTCTCAACCACAGGCCCGGCGAAATTGCATTACGAGTAAAGATGCTCGTTACGCGCGGCAGGACGGAAAGACCCCGGGACCTTTACTATAGCTTGACATTGGTATCTGAGTTAGCTTGTGTAGGATAGGTGGGAGCCGGTGAAGTCCATACGCCAGTATGGGTGGAGGCAATCTTGAAATACCACTCTGGTTGATTTGGGTATCTAACTTCGGACCGTTATCCGGTTCAGGGACAGTGTCTGGTGGGTAGTTTAACTGGGGCGGTTGCCTCCTAAAGGGTAACGGAGGCGCCCAAAGGTTCCCTCAGCCTGGTTGGCAATCAGGTGTTGAGTGCAAGTACACAAGGGAGCTTGACTGTGAGACTGACAGGTCGAGCAGGGACGAAAGTCGGGACTAGTGATCCGGCACTTGCGAGTGGAAGCGGTGTCGCTCAACGGATAAAAGGTACCCCGGGGATAACAGGCTGATCTTCCCCAAGAGTCCATATCGACGGGATGGTTTGGCACCTCGATGTCGGCTCGTCGCATCCTGGGGCTGTAGCAGGTCCCAAGGGTTGGGCTGTTCGCCCATTAAAGCGGTACGCGAGCTGGGTTTAGAACGTCGTGAGACAGTTCGGTCCCTATCCGCCGTGCGCGTAGGATACTTGAGAAGGGCTGTCCCTAGTACGAGAGGACCGGGACGGACGAACCTCTGGTGTGCCAGTTGTCCCGCCAGGGGCACGGCTGGTTAGCTACGTTCGGAAGGGATAACCGCTGAAAGCATCTAAGCGGGAAGCTCGCTTCAAGATGAGGTATCCCACCCACTTTGTGGGGTAAGGCCCCCAGCTAGACGACTGGGTTGATAGGCCGGAAATGTAAGCCCGGTAACGGGTTCAGTTGACCGGTACTAATAGGCCGAGGACTTGACTACTAAGCTGCTACGCGTCCACTGTGCAACTCTCGATAAACGAACAACAGACCACGTGGTGGTGTTGTTTGATATGTCGATAGAGTTACGGCGGTCATGGCGGAGGGGAAACGCCCGGTTACATTCCGAACCCGGAAGCTAAGCCCTCCAGCGCCGATGGTACTGCACTCGGGAGGGTGTGGGAGAGTAGGACACCGCCGGACAA
>NZ_JBQHDF010000038.1:0-4176 GCF_052068495.1 Micromonospora sp. SD12
GCACGAACGACGCCAACCGCCCAGCCTGACCCGACAGGGCACGCTCCGAACGACCCGACACCACCCACGGCACCGGCAAAGCCACGGAAGCGCCCCCGGCAGACGCCGGGACAGACTCCGGCTCCGCCGCGACCTCGGGCTCCGGCTGCTCCAGGATCACGTGCGCGTTCGTCCCCGAGATGCCGAACGACGACACACCCGCACGACGGGGACGCTCCGAATCCGGCCACGCCCGGGACTCGCTCACCAACTCGACCGCACCCGACGACCAGTCCACGTGCGACGACGGTGCGTCCACGTGCAGGGTCGCCGGCACCACACCGTGCCGCATCGCCAAGATCATCTTGATGATCCCGGCCACCCCGGCAGCCGCCTGCGTGTGACCGATGTTCGACTTCACCGACCCCAACAACAACGGCACATCCCGACCCTGCCCATACGTCGCCAACAGAGCCTGCGCCTCGATCGGATCACCCAACGTCGTACCCGTGCCGTGCGCCTCCACCACGTCCACGTCGGAGGTCGACAGACCCGCGAACGCCAGCGCCTGCCGGATCACCCGCTGCTGCGACGGACCGTTCGGCGCCGTCAAACCGTTCGACGCACCATCCTGGTTCACCGCCGAACCACGCACCACCGCCAGGATCCGGCGGCCGTCACGTTGCGCGTCCGACAGCCGCTGCACGACGAGGACGCCGACGCCCTCGCCCCACGCGGTGCCGTCCGCCGACTCGGCGAAGGCCTTGCAGCGGCCGTCCGCCGACAGCCCGCCCTGGCGGGAGAACTCGATGAAGGCGCCCGGAGTGGCCATCACCGTCACGCCGCCGGCCAGCGCGAGATCGCACTCGCCGGACCGCAGCGCCTGCGCCGCGAGGTGCAGCGCCACGAGCGACGACGAACACGCGGTGTCCACCGTCACCGCCGGCCCCTCGAACCCGAACGAGTACGCCACCCGACCCGACAACACGCTCGCGGAGGCGCCGGTCGCGCCGTAGCCGGCGAGCGACTCCCCGGCTTCGCGTACGACGGTCTCGTAGTCCTGGCCGTTCGTGCCGGCGAACACCCCGACCCGGCTGCCGCGCAGCGCGAGGGGCTCGATCCGGGCGTCCTCGAACGCCTCCCAGGAGACCTCCAGCAGCAGCCGCTGCTGCGGGTCCATGGCGAGGGCCTCGCGCGGCGAGATGCCGAAGAACTCGGCGTCGAAGCCACCCGCGTCGGCCAGGAACGCGCCCCGCGAGACGTAGGAGTCGGTTCCGGCCAGCGAATCCAGGTCCCAGTGCCGGTTGTTCGGGAAGTCCGACATCGCGTCGACGCCGGCCGTCAGCAGCTCCCAGAGGCTCTCCGGGGACTCGGCTCCGGCGGGGAAACGGCAGCCCATGCCGACGACGACGATCGGGTCGTCGCCCACGACGGGGCCGGCGACGGTGGCGGCGACCGGAAGGGCCTGCCCGCCGAGCAGTTCGGCGTGGATGTGCCCGGCCAGGGCCGCCGAGTTCGGATAGTCGAAGGCGAGCGTGCTGGGCAACGCGAGCCCCGTCGCGGCGTCGAGGCGGTTGCGCAGCTCGACGGCCGCCAGCGACGTGAAGCCGAGGTCCTGGAACGCGCGCTCCGGTGCCACCCGCTCGGCGGACTCGTGGCCCAGCACGGCGGCGACCTCGGCGCGTACGAGCTCGCCCAGGACGCGCAGCTGCTCCGTACCGGACATCGACGACAGGCGCAGACGCAGGTCGGCCGCCGGCAGGGGGGCGTCGGCGGTCACCGCCGCGCCGGCCTCGGTCAGGAGGTCGTGGACCAGCGGGTGGGCGCGCCGGCCGCCGGCCGCCGCCACCCGGGCCCAGTCGATGTCGGCCACCACGAGGTACGTCTCGTCGCGGTCCAACGCCCGCGTGAGCGCGCGTACGGCCGTCTCCGGCGCCATCGCACCGAACCCGGTGCGGCTCAGCCGCTGCTCGAAGTCGCCGGCGCTCACCCCGCCGTCGGCCCACAGGCCCCAGGCGAGCGAGGTTCCCGGCAGTCCCTCGGCGCGACGGCGCTGCGCCAGGGCGTCGAGGAAGGCGTTGCCCGGCGCGTACGTGGCCTGGCCGGCGGCACCCATGAGGCCGGCGAGCGAGGAGAAGAGGACGAACGCGGAGAGGTCCGCTCCCCGGGTCAGCTCGTCGAGGTTGCGCGCGGCGTCGACCTTCGCCCGCAGGGCGGTGGCCAGTTGGTCGACGCTCACGGCGTCGACGACGTTGTCGTCGAGGGCGGCGGCGGTGTGCATGACCGCGCTCAGCGGCAGTTCGTCGGGGATCGAGTCGAGCAGCGCCGCGAGCGCGGCGCGGTCGGCCACGTCGCAGGACGCGAGGGTGACGCGGCTGCCGAGCGCGGCGAGTTCGTCGGCGAGGGCGGACGCTCCCGGCGCCTCGCCACCCCGCCGGCTGACCAGCAGGAGGTGTTCGGCGCCTTCGGCGGCCAACGCGCGGGCGACGTGCCCGCCGAGGGCCCCGGTACCGCCGGTGATCAGCACCGTGCCGCGCGGCGTCCAGGAACCGCGGGGACCGGTGTCCCCGTACGCCGCCCGGACGAGCCGACGCGCGTGGGCGCCGTTGCCGCGCAGGGCGACCTCGTCCTCGCGGCCGGTGCCGGAGATCAGCGTCCGCAGCATGCGTACGGCGCCCTGGTCGGGCCGCTCGGGGACGTCGACGAGCCCGCCCCAGCGGTGCGGGTGCTCGGCGCGCAGCACGGTGCCGAAGCCCCACGCCATGGCCTGCACGGGGTCGACGTGCCGGTCCCGGGAGCCGACGGCGACCGCGCCACGGGTGGCGATCCAGAGCCGGGCGGTGATCCCGGCGTCGCCGAGCGCCTGCGCGAGCGCGACCGTGCCGGCGAGCCCGGTCGGCACGGAGCCGGACCCGGCGTACGGCCGGTTGTCGAGGGCCAGGAGGGAGAGCACGGGCAGCGGGTTCCCGTCCTGGCCGGTCGACGCCTCGACGAGGTCGTGGGCGAGCCGTTTCCGGTCGCACGCGGCGTCGACCTCGACGATCCGTCCGCCGGCCGCGCCCAGGGCGGTCGCCCAGTCCGTCACGACCGCGTCGGCGTCGGCCGGTACCACGAGCAGGAAGTCGGACGCCTCGGCGCGGGCGGGGTCGTCCGTGAGCGGCTGCCAGGCCACCCGGTAGCGCCAGGAGTCGAGGGCGGCCTCGGCGTCCCGGCGGCGTCGCCAGGTGGACAGTGCCGGCAGGACGTCGGCGAGCGGGGCGTCGGCGTCGACGGCCAGGCTCTCGGCGAGGGTCGTCAGGTCCTCCGCCTCGATGGCCCGCCAGAAGTCCTCGTCGGCGGCGGTACGCCGGGCGACGGGGGCGTGGTAGGAGCGCGTCCCGGCGTTGATCCAGTAGCGCCGGTGGTCGAAGGCGTACGTGGGCAGGTCGACCACGCGCGGCCGGACACCGGTCTGACCGTGGTACGCCGCCCACTCCACCGGCACACCCGCCACCCACAACTGCCCCAGCGCAGACGTCAGCGCCCCGACCTCCGGCTGATCCCGCCGCGACACCGCAACCCGCCGCACCCCGGCGTCCCCGACGATCTCCGCCACCATCGCCGTCAACGTCGCGTCCGGGCCGACCTCCAGGAACGTGTCCACACCCTGCTCCCGCAGAGCCGCCACCCCGTCGGCGAACCGCACCGCCTGCCGCACGTGCCGCACCCAGTAAGCGGGATCGGTGATCTCCGCCGCGTCCGCGAGGGCGCCGGTCACGTTCGACACGATCGGGATCTTCGGCGGCTGCCACGACAAGCCCGCCACCACAGACGCGAACTCGTCGAGCATCGGCTCCATCAACCGCGAATGGAACGCGTGACTGACCGACAACTCCTTCGTCCGCCAACCCCGCTCACGGCACGACGCCACCACCGACGCCACCTCATCGGCGGCACCCGACACCACCACCGACGCCGGACCATTCACGGCCGCGACGTCCACCGCCGCGCCCGCAGTGTCGATGAGGTCGCGCACGTCGGCCTCGGAGGCGCCGACCGCCGCCATCACCCCACCAGCCGGCAACGCCTGCATCAGACGGCCCCGCGCCGCCACCAACACACACGCATCAGCGAGGGAAAGCATCCCCGCCACGTACGCGGCCGTCACCTCACCAATCGAATGACCCGCCAGGAAATCCGCCCGCACACCCCACGACG
>NZ_JBQHDF010000039.1:0-3207 GCF_052068495.1 Micromonospora sp. SD12
TCCTGCGCCGTGAGCTGCGGGAGCGGTTCTGGCAGGGTCACGAGCGCAGGGTGAGCTGATCGCGATGACGGCGGTGATCAGCGAGCGGGACACCCGCGACCCGCTGCACCGGCTGCCCCGGCTGCTGGACGACGACTCCCTGACCCTGCTGCACGATCCGGACGACGTCGCCGCCGTGGTGGCCCGTGGCCGGATCGCCGGCGAGAAGGTGGTCGCCTTCTGCACCGACGCGACGGTCAAGGGCGGCGCGCTCGGGCTGCCGGAGTGCCTGCGCATCCGGGACGCCATCGAGCTGGCGCTGACCGAGGGCGTGCCGGTGATCGGCCTGTGGCACTCCGGCGGCGCGAAGCTGGCGGGCGGCGTCGAGTCGATGCACGGCATCGGCGCGATCTTCGCGTCCATGGTGCGGGCGTCCGGTCGGATCCCACAGCTCTCGGTCGTGCTGGGCCCGGCCGCGGGCGGCGCCGCGTACGGACCGGCGCTCACCGACATCGTCATCCAGGCGCCCGCCGGCCGGATCTTCATCACCGGCCCGGACGTGGTGCGCAGCGTCACCGGCGAACAGATCGACATGGCCGGGCTCGGCGGGCCGGACGCGCACGTGCGCCGGTCGGGTGTGACGCACGTGCCCGCCGACTCGGAGGAGGACGCCTACCACCAGACGCGGCGGCTCGTGGCGCTGCTGGCCCGGCCGGGGGAGTTCGACCCGGCCCGGGCCGGCGCCCCCCGGGACCTGCGCGCGCTGCTGCCGGACTCCCCGGTGCGCGCCTACCCCGTACGCCCCCTGCTGACCGCGCTCCTCGACGACGCCGAGCTGCTGGAGCTGCAACCGAAGTGGGCGCCGAACATGGTCGTCGGCCTCGGCCGGCTGGGCGGCGGCACGATCGGCGTCGTCGCGAACAATCCGCTGCGCAAGGGGGGCTGCCTCGACTCGGTCGCGGCCGAGAAGGCGTCCCGCTTCGTGCGCATGTGCGACGGGTTCGGCGTACCGCTGCTCGTCGTGGTCGACGTCCCCGGCTACCTGCCGGGCGTCGCCCAGGAATGGGGCGGGGTGGTGCGGCGCGGCGCCAAGCTGCTGTACGCCTTCGCCGAGGCCACCGTCCCGCGCGTCACGCTGATCACCCGCAAGTCGTACGGCGGCGCCTACATCGCCATGAACTCGCGCGCGCTGGGCGCGACGTCGGTGCTGGCCTGGCCGGACGCCGAGGTCGCGGTGATGGGCGCCGAGGCGGCCGTCGGCATCATCCACCGCAGGACGATCGCCGCCGCCGGGGAGACCGGGCGGGGCGAACTCGTCGCGCGACTCGTCGAGGAGCACCGGCAGGTCGCCGGCGGCCTCGGCCGCGCGCTGGACCTCGGCGTGGTCGACGAGGTCGTCCGCCCCGAGGACACCCGGGCCCGCCTGGTCTCCGTCTTCGCCGACGCCGCCGGCCCCGTCCGCCGGCGCGGCACCCACGGGAACATCCCGCTCTAGCACCCCGATCCCCCCACCGGTCCGCCCCTGGAGTGACGTCGATGCCCGACAACGAGGAAAAGCTGCTCGACTACCTCAAGCGGACGACAGCGGAGCTGCGCGAGACGCGGCGGAAGCTGCGCGACGCGGAGGAGGCGGCGCACGAGCCCATCGCGATCGTCGGCATGGCGTGCCGGTTCCCCGGCGGCGTGCGTACGCCCGAGGAGCTGTGGGACCTGGTGGCCGCCGGACGGGACGGGGTCGGCGGCTTCCCCACCGACCGGGGCTGGGACGTGGCGGAACTGTACGACCCGACGCCGGGCGTGCCGGGCAAGTCGTACACCCGCGAGGGCGGCTTCCTGTACGACGCGGCGGAGTTCGACGCGGAGTTCTTCGAGATCAGCCCGCGTGAGGCGCTGACCATGGATCCGCAGCAGCGGCTGCTGCTGGAGACGTCGTGGGAGGCGCTGGAACGGACGGGCCTCGATCCGGCGTCCCTGCGCGGCAGCGACACCGGCGTGTTCGCCGGGATGATGTACCACGACTACGCCGGCAACAGCTCCACCGGCGCGATCGCCTCGGGCCGGGTCGCGTACGCCCTGGGCCTGGAGGGCCCGGCGGTCACGCTCGACACGGCCTGCTCGTCGTCGCTGGTCGCCCTGCACCTCGCCGCCCAGGCGCTGCGCGGCGGCGAGTGCTCGCTGGCCCTGGCCGGCGGCGTGACGGTCATGGCGACCCCCGAGACGTTCGTGGAGTTCTCCCGGCAGCGGGGCCTGTCGCCGGACGGCCGGTGCAAGTCGTTCGCCGCCGCCGCCGACGGCACCGGCTGGTCCGAGGGCGTCGGCATGCTGGTGGTGGAGCGGCTGTCGGACGCGCTGCGCAACGGCCGCCGGGTGCTGGCGGTGGTGCGGGGCACGGCGGTCAACCAGGACGGCGCGTCGAACGGGCTGACCGCGCCGAACGGGCCGTCGCAGCAAAGGGTGATCCGGGCCGCGCTGGCCAACGCGCGGCTGTCGGCGAGCCAGGTCGACGTGGTCGAGGCGCACGGCACGGGCACGAAGCTGGGCGACCCGATCGAGGCCCAGGCGGTCCTGGCCACCTACGGGCAGGGCCGGGAGCGGCCGTTGTGGCTCGGCTCCGTCAAGTCGAACATCGGCCACACCCAGGCCGCGGCCGGCGTCGCGGGGGTGATCAAGATGGTGGGCGCGCTGCGCAACGGGCTGCTGCCGCGCACGCTGCACGTGGACGAGCCGTCGCCGCAGGTGAACTGGTCGGCGGGGGCGGTGTCCCTGCTGACCGAGCCGGTGGCGTGGCCCGCCGGTGACCGGCCCCGCCGGGCCGCCGTGTCGTCGTTCGGGGTCAGCGGCACCAACGCGCACGTGGTGATCGAGGAGCCCGAAGCGGACGGGTCGCCCGAGCCGGCGTACGCCGTCCGGCCGCCGGCGATCCCGTGGGTCCTCTCCGGACGGACGCCGGATGCCGTACGGGCCCAGGCCGCGCGCCTGGCCGACGCGGTGGCCGGCCGGGACCCCGACGACGTCGGGTTCACGCTGGCCGTCGGCTTCACGCTTGCGGTCGGGCGGACCGCGTTCGAGCACCGTGCCGCCGTGGTGGGCCGCGACACCGAGGAGTTGGTACGCGCGCTGCGGGCGGGCGTGCAGCCGACCGTGGCGGCCCCCGGCAGGTTGGCGTTCCTGTTCACCGGGCAGGGCGCACAACGACTCGGCATGGGCACCGAACTCGCCGCCGCGTAC
>NZ_JBQHDF010000040.1:0-3062 GCF_052068495.1 Micromonospora sp. SD12
ACCGAGCCCACTCCGTGGCCGGTCGTGGATCGGCCGCGTCGGGCGGCGGTGTCGTCGTTCGGGATCTCCGGGACGAATGCGCATGTGATCATCGAGCAGCCGCCGGCCGAGGTGGTCGAGGGTGAGATCGTCGTCCGTGAGGTGCCGCTGGTGGTGCCGGTGTTGCTGTCGGCCCGCGACGGTGCGGCGTTGTCGGCGCAGGCGGGCCGGTGGGCGCGTTGGCTGAGCGTCGACGAGGCCCCGCGTCCGTTGGATGTCGCCTGGTCCTCGGTGACCACCCGGCCCGCGCTGGAGCAGCGCGCGGTGGTCACCGCCGCCGACCGGGACGACCTGGTCACGGCGTTGAGCGCCCTCGCCGACGGCGACCCCACCGGTACCGTCGTCTCCGGCACCGCCGGCCAGCGCGGCCAGCTCGCCCTGCTCTTCTCGGGTCAGGGTGCGCAGCGCGCGGGCATGGGCCGGGACCTGTCGGCCCAGTTCCCGGTGTTCGCCGCCGCGCTCGACGAGGTGTGCGCGCAGCTCGACGCGTTGCTGCCGCGTCCGCTGCGGGAGGTGCTGTTCGCGTCGGCGGGTTCGGCCGAGGCGGAGTTGCTGGACCAGACCGTCTTCACCCAGGCCGGCCTGTTCGCGGTCGAGGTGGCCCTGTTCCGTCTGGTGGAGTCGTTCGGCGTCGTGCCGGACATGCTGGCCGGCCACTCGATCGGCGAGGTCACGGCCGCGCACGTGGCCGGTGTGTTGTCCCTGGCGGACGCGTGCGCCCTCGTCGCCGCGCGGGGCCGGTTGATGCAGGCGCTGCCCACGGGTGGCGGAATGTTGGCGGTGGCTGCCGACGAGGCGGCGGTGGCGGAGTCTCTCGCCGGGCTCGCCGACCGGCTGGGCATCGCTGCCGTCAACGGTCCGACGGCCGTGGTCGTCTCCGGTGCCGCCGAGGCCCTGGACGAGGTGGAGCGGCTCTGGCGCGACCGGGGCACCCGCACTCGCCGGCTGACCGTCAGCCACGCGTTCCACAGCCCGCTGATGGAGCCGATGCTCGACGAGTTCCGCACCGTCCTGTCCGGACTCACCTTCACCACGCCGCTGCTGCCGATCGTGTCGAACGTGACCGGTGCGCTGGCCGGCGACGAGATCCGCACCCCGGAGTACTGGGTGCGGCACGTCCGCGAGGCCGTGCGCTACGCCGACGGGGTCACGGCGTTGCGGGCCGCCGGTGTCGACACGTTCCTGGAGGTCGGGCCGCAGAGCGTCCTGACGGCGATGGCGGCTGACGTGCTGCCCGACGACGATGCCGTGCTGGCCGTCGCCGTGCAGCGCCGCGACCGGCCGGAGCCGCAGGCGCTGCTGCACGCCCTGGCGGAGCTGCACGTGCACGGGGTTCCCGTGTCCTGGACGCAGTGGTTCGCCGAGACGGGCGCGCGGCGGGTCGACCTGCCCACGTACGCCTTCCAGCACCAGCGCTACTGGCCCGCCGCCAACCGGTCGCGTACGGGCGACGTGTCCGGGGCCGGGCTCGGCCGCACCGGGCACCCGCTGCTCGGCGCGACGGTGGATCTGGCCGGCGACGACGAGATGGTGCTGACGGGCCGGCTGTCCCTGGCCACGCACCCGTGGCTGGCCGACCACACGGTCTCCGGGCTGACGCTGCTGCCGGGTACCGCCCTGGTGGAGCTGGCCGTGCGGGCCGGCGACGAGGTGGGCCTCTCCCGGCTACGGGAGCTGACCATGGCCGCCCCGCTGGTGCTCCCCGAAACCGGGGGCGTGCGGATCCAGGTACGGGTGGACGCAACCGGTGGCTCCGCGTACCGCGCGGTCGCCGTCTACTCCCGCCCCGACGACGACCCCGAGGCGGGCTGGACCCGGCACGCGGAGGGCGTGCTGGAGTCGTCCACGGCCGACGAGCCCGACACGATCACCTGGCCCCCCGCCGGGACGTCCGAGGTGGACCTCGCCGGGTGGTACGCGACGCTGGCGGAGCACGGCCTGACGTACGGGCCGATCTTCCAGGGTCTCCGGCGTGCCTGGACCGGCGGCGACGAGGCGTACGCCGAGGTGGTCCTGCCGGGCGACGCCGCGACGGAGGCCGCCGGGTTCGGCGTGCACCCGGCGCTGCTGGACGCCGCCCTGCACCCGATCGGGCTGCTGCTGGGTGGTGAAAAGTCGGGCGGCCCACGGGTGCCGTTCGCGTTCGAGGGCGTGCAGGTGTACGCCTCGGGCGCGGGCCTGCTGCGGGTGCGCCTGAGCCGCAACGGTTCGGGGCTGCGGCTGGTGGCGTACGACGAGTCGGGTGCGCCGGTGGTGTCGGTGGACTCCCTCGCGCTGCGGGAGCTGACCGGCGTGGCCGCGCCGGGCGTGGCGTCGCGGTCGCTGTTCGAGCTGCGGTGGCCGGCGGTGGAGGCCGCCTCCGCCGGGGAGCTTTCCGGATGGGCGCTGGTGACCGGCGGCCAGGAGCTGCTGGCACCCGTCGGAGTGCCCACGTACCCCGACGTGGCGACGGCCGCGGGGGAGGAGTCCGTCCCCCGGACGCTGCTGCTGCCGGTGTTCCCCACGCCCGGCTCGGCGACGCCGGAGTCGGTCGGGGCGGTGACGTCGGACATGCTGGCGACGGTGCAGTCCTGGCTGGCGGCGGACGCGCTGGCGGAGTCGCGGCTCGTGGTGGTGACCCGGGGCGCGGTCTCGGTCGGTGCCGACGACCGGGTGGCCGACCTGGCGGGTGCGGCGGTGTGGGGTCTGCTGCGCTCGGCGCAGTCGGAGCATCCGGGTCGCATCGTCCTGGCGGATGTCGACGGCGACCTGGATGCCGCGCTGGTGGCCCTGCTGGACGGCGTCCTGCGGGAACCGACCGCGACCGGCGGCCAGTTGGCCGTCCGTGGGGGTGCGGTGTACTCGCCGCGCCTGGTCCGGGCCGGCATCACGGCGGTGGAGGCGCCGGTCGTGGGTGACGGTGCGGTGCTGGTGACCGGTGGTACGGGCGCGCTCGGGGCGTTGGTCGCGGAGCACCTGGTGTCGGTGCACGGCGTGCGCTCTCTGGTGCTGGTGTCGCGGCGTGGCCCGGAGGCCGCGGGTGC
>NZ_JBQHDF010000041.1:0-2917 GCF_052068495.1 Micromonospora sp. SD12
ATGAGGCGTTGGCGTCGTTGGCGGCGGTGGTGGTGGTCGCTGGTGAGGCGTTGCCGGCGGCGTTGGCGAACCGGTGGTTGGGCCTGTTGGGTGCGGGCGGTCTGGTGAACGAGTACGGGCCGACTGAGGCGAGTGTGGGTACCTGCATCTTCCCGGTCGAGGGTGAGCAGGCGGGTCCGGTGGTGCCGATCGGTCGGGCTCTGCCGGGCATGACGATGTACGTGTTGAACCGGGATCTGCAGTTGTCCCCGGTGGGTGTGGTCGGTGAGTTGTACGTGGGCGGTGTGGGTGTGGCTCGTGGGTACGCGGGGCAGCCGGCACTGACGGCGGAGCGGTTCCTGCCCGACCCGTTCGCCGCGGCGGGATCGCGGATGTACCGCACCGGGGATCTGGTGCGGCGGCTGCCCGACGGGGCGGTGGAGTTCGTCGGGCGCGTCGACCACCAGGTGAAGATCCGCGGCTACCGCATCGAACTCGGCGAGATCGAGGCGGTCGTCGAGGGCACGGACGGCGTCGGCGACGCCGTCGCCCTGGTCGGCGAGTCGGACCGGCTGGTGGCGTTCTACCGCCCGGCCGCGTCGGCGACGCCGGGCCTGCTGGACCGGGTCCGGCAGCGGTGCGCGGAGCAGTTGCCGGAGTACATGATCCCGGCCGAGTTCGTGGCCGTGGAGGCGATCCCGCTCAACGCCAACGGCAAGGTCGACCGCGCGGCCCTCTGGGACACCGCCGAGCCGACGCACCGGCAGCACGTCGCCCCGGCGACCGAGCTGGAGGCGCAGCTGGCCGGCATCTGGGGCCGGGTGCTCAACCTGGAGCAGGTCAGCACCCAGGACAGCTTCTTCGACCTCGGCGGGCACTCCATCAGCGCCATCGCGCTCGTGGGCGCGCTGCGCAACGCCGGGCACCCGGTCTCCGTACGCGACGTCTTCGTGCACCGCACCGTCGCCGCCCTGGCCGCGCACCTCGCCGGCGGGGACGACCAGGAGGCAGCGCCCGCGTTCCGGGCCGTCGCCCCGTTCAGCCTGCTCGACGACGCCGACCGGGCCAGGCTGCCCGCCGGGCTCGCCGACGCGTACCCGTGCGCGCAGGTGCAGCTCGCCATGCTGGTGGTCACCCTCTCCGACTCCGAGCGGCGCACCTACCACAACGTGTCCGCGTTCCCGATCCGCGACGAGCACGCCTTCGACGGCGACGCGCTGCGCCGCGCCGTGCGGACCGTCGTGGACCGCCACGAGATCCTGCGTACGTCGTTCGACCTGACCGGCTTCTCGGTGCCGATGCAGCTCGTGCACGCCGAGGTGCCCGTCGACGTCACGCTGCTCGACCTGCGCGACGGCACGGACGAGGAGGCCGAGAACCGACTGCGGGCGTACCTGGCCGCCGAGCGGTCCCGGCCGTTCACCCCCGACCAGGTCCCGCAGATGCGCATCGCCGGAGCGGCCGGCCGCGACGACACGTGGTGGTTCGTGCTGACCATGTCGCACGGCATCCTCGAAGGCTGGAGCCACCACTCGCTGCTGATGGAGATCCTCGACAACTACCGCAGCCTGCGCGACACCGGCGCGCCGGCGGCGTTCGAGGCACCCCCGGTCCGCTACGCCGACTTCGTCGCCGGCGAGATCGAGGCGCTGGCGTCGGCCGAGGACCGCGACTACTGGCAGGGCGTCGTCGCCCGGCCGGTCTTCGAGCTGCCCGCCGGCTGGGGCGAGGACGAGTCGGTCCCGGAGTACGAGTGCGGCACCCGGGTCCCGCTGCACGACCTGATGGACGACCTGCGCGAGCTGGCCAGCCGTACCGACACGTCGCTGAAGAGCGTGCTGCTGGCCGCGCACCTGAAGGTGATGAGTCAGCTCACCGCCGAGCCCGTGTTCACCAGCGGGCTGGTCAGCCACGGCCGGCCTGAGGTGACCGGCGCCGACCGGGTCTACGGGATGCACCTGAACACGCTGCCGTTCGTGCACGACGCGGGCGCGCGTACCTGGCGGGAGCTGATCCGCAACACCTTCGCCGGGGAGCTGGAGCTGTGGCCGCACCGCCGCTACCCGCTGCCGGCCGTGCAGCGCCTGGGCGACGGACGCCGGCCGATCGAGATCCTCTTCAACTACCTGGACTTCGAACAGGTCGACACCGAGCGGGTCGACTTCGAGGACGCCATCTACGAGGCCAGCGGCGAGTTCGGCCTGCACGTCTCCACGCTCGGCGGCGTGCTCAACATCCTGGCCCGGCCGCACCAGGTCAGCTACCCCAACGTCCTGCGCCTCGGTGGCATGTACCGGGCGGTGCTGGAGGCGATGGTGGCCGACGTGGACGGTGACGCGTCGGTGGTGTGTCTGCCGGCGGGTGAGGTGTCGGTGGTGCTGGCCGACGGGGCGTCGGCGGTGTCGGCGGTGTCGCGTTCGGTGCTGGACGAGTTCGAGGCGCGGGCGGCGCAGACGCCGTCGGCGGAGGCCGTGTCCGAGCCGGGTGGCCGCTCGGTCGACTTCGCGGGCCTGGACGCCCGCGCGGTCGCGATCGGGCGGAGCCTGGTCGGCCGGGGTGTGGGTGCCGGTGCGGTGGTGGGTGTGCTGCTGGACCGGGGTGTGGAGTTGGTGGCGTCGATGGTGGGGGTGTGGAAGGCGGGTGCGGCGTTCGTGCCGGTCGACCCGTCGTACCCGCCGGGTCGCATCGCGGCCATGCTCGCCGACGCCGGTGCCCGCGTCGCGATCACCTCGCAGCGGTACGCCGACCGGTTCGGCGGCGCCGGGGTCGACGTGCTCCGGGTGGACGGGACCCTGGACGACGGCGTCGAGGAGGCCACGGCCGACGGTGCCGTGCGCGCGGCCCTACCCGGGCCGATCGACCTCGACGAGTTGGCGTATGTGATTTTCACGTCGGGGTCGACGGGTCGGCCGAAGGGTGTGCAGGTGTCGCACCGGGG
>NZ_JBQHDF010000042.1:0-1628 GCF_052068495.1 Micromonospora sp. SD12
CTAAGGCGTGTTTCGTAAGAGATTGTCTCACGTGGCAAGTCTCGCGAGCTTCTTGGAGCAGGTCAGGGCGGTGGCCGTGGCCAGGCCTCAGCTCTGCCGGTCGTTGCGGACCACGTACGGGATCTTGAGACCACGAGTAGCCCATGGCAGGCTCATGCCGCATGATCGATGATTTCGCGAAGGCCAACCTGCACGGGAGACTGCGGCGGGACCGCAAGGCGCTGCTCTGGAAGCTCGACGGCTTGTCCGAATACGACGCCCGCCGACCTTTGACAGCGACCGGGACCAACCTCCTCGGCCTGGTCAAACACGTGGCCACCGTCGAGGCCAGGTACTTCGGCGAGGTCTTCGACCGCCCTTCCCCGGAACCGCTGCCCCGGTGGCAGGACTCCAACGGCAGCGATCTGTGGGCGACCGAGGACGAGACCCGCGATCAGATCATCGCGTTCTACCGGCGCATGTGGGAACACTCGGACGCGACGATCAACGCGCTTCCCCTCGACGCCCCCGGCCACGTGCCGTGGTGGCCGGAGCCTTATGCCGACACGAACCTGTTCGCCATCATGGTCCATGTCCTCGGCGAGTCCATCCGGCATGCCGGGCACGCCGATATCCTGCGCGAGGGCCTCGACGGCCGGACCGGGTTGCGCGCCGAACACGAGAACCAGATCGACGAGGAAGCCCGTGCAGCCTACTGCGCGAAGATCGAGCAGGCCGCCAGGTCGGCTGACGAGGCGGCATGACCTGACCGACGGGCAGTGGGCTGTTCTGGCTCCGCTGCTGCCTGTCGCGCCGAGGACGGGTCGTCCGCCGAAGTGGGAGAAACGACAGCTCATTGATGGGATCCGGTGGCGGATCCGCATCGGCGCCCCATGGCGGGATGTCCCGGCTGAGTACGCGCCGTGGCCCACCGTCTACGGCCTGTTCCGCCGGTGGCAGCGGGACGGGACCTGGGACAAGATCCTGTCGGCGTTGCAGGCCGCGGGCGATGCGCAGGGCTGGATCGGTTGGACGGTGAGCGTGGACTCGATGACCAGCCGCGCCCACCAGCACGCCGCCGGCGCCCGCACCGACGGGCATCTGCAGAAGGAACCGCCCGGCGGCGTGCACGACGAGCCGGCCGATCATGCGCTGGGCCGCTCCCGGGGCGGGCTGACCACCAAGACTCATCTGGCTTGCGAGCAGGGGCAGAAGGTCCTCTCCCTGACCGTGACCGCCGGGCACCGTGGTGACAGCCCGCAGTTCATCCCCGTCCTGCGCCGCATCCGCGTGACCCGCCTCGGCGTGGGCCGGCCCCGCACCTGCCCCGACCTGGTCCTGGCCGACAAGGCCTACACCAGCCGCGGCAACCGCAAATACCTGCGCTCACGCGGGATCAAGGCCTGCATCCCCAGCAAGGCCGACCAGGACGCCCACCGCAAAGCCAAAGGCTCCAAGGGCGGGCGCCCGCCCGCCTTCGACAAGGGCCTCTACCGGCTACGTCACGCCGTCGAGAACGGCATCAACCGACTCAAACGCCACCGCGGCGTCGCCACCCGCTACGAGAAACTGGCAGTTCGCTTCCAAGCCGTCCTAACCATCACGATCATCACTGAGTGGCTCTGACCGGTTTATGAAACACGCCTTAG
>NZ_JBQHDF010000043.1:0-1624 GCF_052068495.1 Micromonospora sp. SD12
TCGCCGGTGCGGTAGAGGCGGCTGCCGGGTGTGGTGGCGTGGGGGTCGGGCAGGAACCGCTCCGCCGTCTGCCCGGGGCGGCCGAGGTACCCCCGGGCGAGCCCTTCGCCGGCGATGCAGAGTTCGCCGGGCGCGCCGGGCGGGACCAGGCGCAGATCGGGGTCGAGCAGGAGGACGCGGACGCCGTCGATCGGGCCGCCGAGATCCGGGCGGTGGGTCCCGTCGGGCCGCACCACTCCGGCGGTGGCGACGACCGCCGCCTCGGTCGGGCCGTAGTGGTTGACCAGGGCGTAGGGGGCGCGCGCGGAGGGTCGGGTGGTGAGGGCGTCACCACCCGTGAGCAGCGTCCGCAGGCGGGTGGTGGGCGGCGTGGGCAGCCGCAGGATGGCTTCGGCGATCGGGGTGGGCACGAAGGCCACGCTGAGACCCTGCCGGTGCATCCAGTCGTGCAGCGCGGCGGGGTCGAGGCGGTCGGCGGGGTCGGCGACGTGCAGGGTGGCACCGCTGACCAGCGCCGGCCAGATCTCCCACACCGCCGCGTCGAAGCCGAGGCTGGCGATCTGACCGTGGTGCTCGCCGGGCCCGCTGGGATAGGCGTCGAGATGCCAGCGTACGAGGTTCGCCAGCGCGTGGTGGGCGACCATGACCCCCTTGGGGGTGCCGGTGGACCCGGAGGTGTGGATGACGTACGCCAGTTGCTCCGGGTGGATGTGCACCCGGGGGGCCGACGGCGCGGGGGAGTCGGGCCGCTGCGGCGCGAGGGTGACGACGCCGGGGGGTGTGTCGGTGTCGTGGGGGTGTTCGGTGATGAGGATGGTGACGGCGGAGTTGGTGATGAGGTGGTGTCGGCGTGCGGGTGGTGTGGTGGGGTCGATGGGGAGGTAGGCGGCGCCGGTCTTGAGGACGGCGAGCATGGCGGTGATGGCGGGGGTGCCGGGTGGGAGGCTGACGGCGATGGGGTGGTCGGGTCGGGCGCCGTGTCGCAGGAGTTGGTGGGCGAGGTGGTTGGACCACTCGTCGAGTTCGCGGTAGGTGATCGCCCCCGCCGCGTCGACCACCGCGACCGCGTCGGGCTGCCGCCGGGCCGTCTCCGTCACCAGTCGCGGCACGCACCCGGGATCGCCGTCGGAGCGTCCGGCCGTGCCGTCCGGCCCCGTGGCCTGGACGTCCGTACGGTCCGCGACGTCGCGGCCGGCCTCGGCCGGCCGCGTCGCGCCACCCGGTCCCGACCCGCGCCGACGTCCCGTGGACACCGTCGCGAGCCGCCGGCGCTGCTCCTCGGTGATCGCCTCCACCGTGGACAGCCGCTGATCGGGATCGGCCAGCACGGCGGCGACCAGGGCGCGGTAGCTGTCGGCCAGGTCGGCCATGGTGCCGGGCTCGTACAGGTCCCGGGCGTAGCTGAAGTACACGCTGACGGCGTCGGTCCCCACCTCCGCGTGGACGGTGAGGTCGAACTTCGCCGTGCCCGGCTCGGCCGCCACCGGTCGCATCGTCGCGGTGCCCAGCGGCACGGGTCCGTCGGCGACGCCCGTCACGTTCCCGCCGGTGAAGACGGTTTGGATGAGGGGTGGGGTGTGGGGGTCGCGGGTGGGTCGGGTGTGTTCGACGAGTTTGTCGAAGG
>NZ_JBQHDF010000044.1:0-1533 GCF_052068495.1 Micromonospora sp. SD12
CAAGATCATCTTGATGATGCCCGCCACCCCGGCAGCCGCCTGCGTGTGACCGATGTTCGACTTCACCGACCCCAACAACAACGGCACATCCCGACCCTGCCCATACGTCGCCAGCAGAGCCTGCGCCTCGATCGGATCACCCAACGTCGTACCCGTGCCGTGCGCCTCCACCACGTCCACGTCAGCCGTCGACAGACCCGCGAACGCCAGCGCCTGCCGGATCACCCGCTGCTGCGACGGACCGTTCGGCGCCGTCAACCCGTTCGACGCACCATCCTGGTTGACGGCCGTCCCCCGTACCACCGCCAGGATCCGGCGGCCGTCGCGCCGCGCGTCCGACAGCCGCTGCACCAGCAGCATGCCGACGCCCTCGGACCAGCCGGTGCCGTCGGCCGCGTCCGAGAAGGACTTGCACCGGCCGTCGGCGGACAGGCCGCCCTGGATGGAGAACTCGGCGAACGTGGCCGGTGAGGCCATCACGGTGACGCCGCCGGCCAGCGCGAGGTCGCACTCGCCGGACCGCAGCGCCTGCGCCGCGAGGTGCAGCGCCACGAGCGACGACGAACACGCGGTGTCCACCGTCACCGCCGGCCCCTCGAACCCGAACGAGTACGCCACCCGACCCGACAACACGCTGGTGGCGTTGCCGGTGAGCAGGTGCCCGCCGACCTCCTGGGCGCGACCCACCGAACCGCTGGCGTACCCCTGGAAGCTCGCGCCGGCGAAGACGCCGACGGCGCCGCCCCTCAGGCTGGTGGGGTCGATGCCCGCCGACTCGACAGCCTCCCACGAGGTCTCCAGCAGCAGCCGCTGCTGCGGGTCCATGGCGAGGGCCTCGCGCGGCGAGATGCCGAAGAACTCGGCGTCGAACTCACCGGCGTCGTAGACGAAGCCACCCCTGCGGACGAAGGACGTGTCGGAGAGGCCGCCGCTGAGGAAGCCGTCCCAGCCCCGGTCGAGGGGGAACTCGGAGATGCCGTCGCCCTCGGCGCAGAGCAGTTGCCACAGTTCGTCCGGCGATCCGACGCCGCCCGGGAGGCGGCAGCCCATCCCGACGATCACGATCGGGTCGTCGTCCACGGCGGTGATCCGGCGCTCGGCCGGCGCGTCACCCGGTGCGCCGAGCACCGCCTCCCGGATGAAGGCGACGAGGGCGGCCGGCGTCGGGTGGTCGAAGACGAGGGTGGAGGGCAGGGCGAGGCCCGTTTCGGCGGTCAGCCGGTTGCGCAGCTCGACGGCGGTGAGCGAATCGAAGCCGAGGCGTTGGAACGCCCGGTCGGGTGCCACCGCCTCGACGGTGGCGTGCCCGAGCACCGAGGCGACCTGGGACCGCACGAGGTCCAGAAGGGACGCCTCGACCTCCGTCGGCGTCAGCGCGGCCAGCCGCTGGCGGAGTGTGGAGGCCTGATCGGTGGGAGCGGTTTCCGCGCGGGCCGCCGCCTCGATCGCCGACCGGGCTTCGGGGATTTCGGTGAACAGTCGAGACGGCCGCAACGCCGTAAACGACGGCACAAACCGATCCCACCGCACATC
>NZ_JBQHDF010000045.1:0-1516 GCF_052068495.1 Micromonospora sp. SD12
TCGCCGGTGCGGTAGAGGCGGCTGCCGGGTGTGGTGGCGTGGGGGTCGGGCAGGAACCGCTCCGCCGTCTGCCCGGGCTTGTTCAGATAACCGCGGCTGACCACGTCACCGGCGACGCAGACCTCGCCGGGTGCCCCGGGCGGGACGAGTTGCAGGTCGGCGTCCAGCAGGTAGATGCGGGCGCCGGCGATGGGGGTGCCGAGGTCGGGCCGGTGGACGCCGTCGGGACCCACGGGGCCGACGGTGACGGCGACGGTGGTCTCCGTGGGCCCGTAGATGTTGAACAGGGTGTACGGCGCCTGCGCGGACGGCCGGGTGGTGAGCGCGTCCCCGCCGGTGAATATCTTGTGCAGCCGGCTGGTCGACGGGGTGGGCAGCCGCAGGACGGCCTCCGCGATCGGGGTCGGCAGGAACGTCGTCGTGACGCCCTGGCGGACGAGCCAGTCGTGCAGCGCGGCGGGGTCGAGGCGGTCGGCGGGGTCGGCGACGTGCAGGGTCGCGCCGCTGACCAGCGCCGGCCAGATCTCCCACACCGCCGCGTCGAAGCCGAGGCTCGCCACCTGGCCGTGGCGCTGGCCGGGGCCCGTCGGGTGGGTGTCCAGGTGCCAGTGCACCAGGTTGGTCAGCGCCCGGTGGGGGACCATGACGCCCTTGGGGCTCCCCGTGGACCCGGAGGTGTGGATGACGTACGCCACCTGCTCCGGGTGGATGTCCATCGCAGGCGGTGCGATCGCGCCCGCGACCGGTACCGAGCCCGGGGCGAGGGCGATGACGCCGGGGGGTGTGTCGGTGTCGTGGGGGTGTTCGGTGATGAGGATGGTGACGGCGGAGTTGGTGATGAGGTGGTGTCGGCGTGCGGGTGGTGTGGTGGGGTCGATGGGGAGGTAGGCGGCGCCGGTCTTGAGGACGGCGAGCATGGCGGTGATGGCGGGGGTGCCGGGTGGGAGGCTGACGGCGATGGGGTGGTCGGGTCGGGCGCCGTGTCGCAGGAGTTGGTGGGCGAGGTGGTTGGACCACTCGTCGAGTTCGCGGTAGGTGATCGCCCCCGCCCCGTCGACCACCGCCGTCACGTCCGGATGCCGCGCCGCCGCCTCGGCCACCAGCCGCGGCACGCATCCCGCGTCGCCGGGCGGGACCGCGACCGGAGCGGCGACCAGCGCGGCGAGCCGCTCGCGCTGCGCGTCCGTGACCGCGACCACGGTGGACAGGGGCCGGTCCGGATCGGCCAGCACGGCGGCGACCAGGGCGCGGTAGCTGTCGGCCAGCTCGGCCATCGTGGCGGGCTCGTACAGGTCGCAGGCGTAGTCGAAGAGAACCCGGACCACGTCCGGCTCCACCTGCACCTGGACGGTCAGGTCGAACTTCGCGACCCCTTCGTCGATCGGCAGCGGCCGCATCGTGGCGGTGTGCAGCGGCACCGGATCGTCGCCGTCCATGGTGGTGAAGACGGTTTGGATGAGGGGTGGGGTGTGGGGGTCGCGGGTGGGTCGGGTGTGTTCGACGAGTTTGTCGAAGG
>NZ_JBQHDF010000046.1:0-1462 GCF_052068495.1 Micromonospora sp. SD12
AAATCCACCAAACCACCCCACCGCAACGGCACCTCCAAACCCACCACCCGACCCAAACCCCACACCGCAGCACCCGCCGTCAGGTCGGTCAGGGGGTCGGAGCCGTCCACGGAGACCGCTCCCCGGGTCAGCCACCACATCCGCCCCTGGACCTCGGTGACCGCCAGCGCCTGCGCCACGGCCAGCGCCTCCACGACGCCCGCACCGGCCAACGACATCAGCGAGATCAGTCCGGCGACCGGCTCCCGGTTCTCCGCCGCGCCGGCCAGCCGGCGCGCGATCTCGTCCCGCTCCAACACGTCCAGCACCACCGGGACCACCTCGGCGCCCCGCTCCGCCAGCCCGGCCAGCAACGGGTGGTCCTCCTGGCCGGGGAGCATCAGCACCAACCAGGTGCCGGTCAGGTTCTCGTCATCGGCCGCGTCCTGGCGTCGCCACACCACCCGGTACCGCCAGGAATCCACAACCGACCGTTGCTGGGCGGCCCGCCGCCACTGCGCGAGCTTCGGCAGCACCGCGCTGAACGGCTCGTCCGCGCCGACGCCCAGTTCGCCGCCGACCAGGTCGGGGTCGCCGGACTCCACGGCCGCCCAGAACCGCCCGTCGAGGGCGTCGTCGTGCGCGTCCCGGCGGGTCCCGGGCGCGGCCTCCGGCCAATACCAGGTGTGCTCGAAGGCGTACGTGGGCAGGTCGACCACGCGCGGCCAGGCACCGGTCTGACCGTGGTACGCCGCCCAGTCCACCGGCACACCCGCCACCCACAACTGCCCCAGCGCAGACGTCAGCGCCCCGACCTCCGGCTGATCCCGCCGCGACACCGCAACCCGCCGCACCCCGGCGTCCCCGACGATCTCCGCCACCATCGCCGTCAACGTCGCGTCCGGGCCGACCTCCAGGAACGTGTCCACACCCTGCTCCCGCAGAGCCGCCACCCCGTCGGCGAACCGCACCGCCTGCCGCACGTGCCGCACCCAGTACTCCGGGTCAACCAACTCCAGCGGCTCCGCCACCGCGCCGGTCACGTTCGACACGATCGGCACCCGCGGCACCCGCCAGTCCAGCCCCGCCACCACCGACGCGAACTCATCCAACATCGGCTCCATCAACCGCGAATGGAACGCGTGACTGACCGAGAGTTCCTTGACCCGCCACCCCCGCTCACGCCCAACCGCCACCACCGACGCCACCTCGACGGCGGCACCCGACACCACCACCGACGCCGGACCATTCACCGCCGCCACATCCACCGCCGCACCAGTCACGCCGACCAGCTCGGCGACAGCCTCCTCCGACGCGCCAACCGCCGCCATCACCCCACCAGCCGGCAACGCCTGCATCAGACGGCCCCGCGCCGCCACCAACACACACGCATCAGCGAGGGAAAGCATCCCCGCCACGTACGCGGCCGTCACCTCACCAATCGAATGACCCGCCAGGAAATCCGCCCGCACACCCCACGACG
>NZ_JBQHDF010000047.1:0-1301 GCF_052068495.1 Micromonospora sp. SD12
GTGGGGCCGATGCGGGCGGCCCGTACGTTCGTTGCGGGGTTGAAGGCCGACGGGTTGTTGGCCGGGACGGCTCGGGTGCGGGCGGAGTTGTTCGGGTCGCTGGGGGCGACCGGGCACGGGCACGGTAGTGATCGGGCGGTGCTGCTGGGGTTGGTCGGTGAGGTTCCGGAGTCGGTCGACACCGACGCGGTCGACGCGCGGATCGCGCGGATGCGTGCCGAGCGGCGGCTGGGCCTGCTCGACGCGCACGAGGTCGACTTCGACCCGGACCGGGATCTGGTGCTGCACCGGCGTCGGTCGTTGCCGTACCACCCGAACGGGATGACGTTCGTCGCGTACGACGACGCGGGCGCGCAGTTGCGGGTGCGGACGTACTACTCGGTGGGTGGCGGGTTCGTGGTGGACGAGGCGGCGGCGGGGGCGGATCGGATCAGGCCCGACGGCACGCGGGTGCGGTATCCGTTCCTGACCGGGGCGCAGTTGCTTGGCGTGACGGCGTCGACGGGGCTGTCGATCAGTGAGGTGATGCTGGCCAACGAGCTCTCCTGGCGGGGTGAGGGTGAGGTGCGTTCCGGTCTGTTGGAGATCTGGCGGGTGATGCGGGAGTGCGTGGAGCGGGGTTGTTCGCGTGACGGGGTGTTGCCTGGTGGGTTGAGGGTGCGTCGTCGTGCCGCCGAGCTGCGCCGCAGCCTGGAGACGGAGTCCGATGCGGGTGATCCGTTGCGGGCGATGGACTGGGTGACGCTGTTCGCCCTGGCGGTGAACGAGGAGAACGCGGCCGGTGGTCGGGTCGTCACCGCGCCGACGAATGGGGCGGCGGGGATCATCCCGGCGGTGCTGCATTACTACACCCGTTTCGTGCCGGGCGCCTGCGAGGAGGGGGTGGTGCGGTTCCTGTTGGCGGCGGGGGCGATCGGGGTGTTGTTCAAGGAGAACGCGTCGATCTCGGGTGCGGAGGTGGGTTGTCAGGGTGAGGTGGGTTCGGCCTGTTCGATGGCCGCCGCGGGTCTGGCTGAGGCGTTGGGTGGTACGCCGGAGCAGGTGGAGAACGCCGCGGAGATCGGCATGGAGCACAACCTGGGGTTGACGTGTGATCCGGTTGGGGGTCTGGTGCAGATCCCCTGCATCGAGCGCAACGCGGTGGCTAGCATCAAGGCGATCACGGCTGCCCGGTTGGCGCTGCGTGGCGACGGGGTGCACCACGTCTCGCTGGACAAGGTCATCAAGACCATGCGCGAGACCGGCGCGGACATGAAGGTCAAGTACAAGGAGACGGCGCGCGGCGGACTGGCCGTCAACGT
>NZ_JBQHDF010000048.1:0-1278 GCF_052068495.1 Micromonospora sp. SD12
TGAGCCACCCCCGCTTTCATGGAGCTTCTTGATCATGGTCTGATGGCCGTGGGGAGGAAGTCGTCCGTGGCAGCACCGAAGAAGTACCCCGACGAGCTACGTCAGCGCGCTGTGCGCTTGTACCGCGAGTCAGACCCGAAGCCGGTGATCCGGCGCTTGGCCGAGCAACTCGGTGTTCATCACGAGGCGCTCAGGAACTGGATCCGTCAGGCCGAGGCTGACGCGGGTGAGCGCACCGATCGGCCTACCAGCGAGATGGCCGAGGAGAACCGCCGGCTGCGCAGGGAAGTCGCTGAGTTGCGGCGGGCGAACGAGATCCTGAAAGCGGCGAGCGCGTATTTCGCGGCGGAGCTCGACCCGACCCGGCGACGGTCATGAGGTTCATCCACGAACACCGTGACCAGTTCGCGGTCGCGCTCCTGCTACGGGTCCTCAACATCGGCGCCTCGACCTACTACGCGTGGATCAAGCAGTTCGAGCAGCCCTGTGACCGGGACGTGGTCGACCTGGGGCTGATCTCGAACATCCACGAGATCTGGGAGACATCGGGGCGCACCTACGGCGCGGACCGGGTCCACCGGCAGCTACGTCGCGACGGCATTCGCGTGGGCCGCAAGCGCATCGAGCGGCTGATGGCCGCCCACGGCTGGCAGGGAGCGTTCCTGCGTCGCGGCTGGCGCGGCGGCTCCACCCGTCAGGATCCACGACACACGCCGGCGCCGGATCTGGTCAACCGGCGGTTCACCGCCGACGGGCCGAACCGGCTCTGGGTTGCCGACGCCACCCGCATTCCCTGCGGGGAGGGCGTGTTCTGGCTCGCCGCGGTCCGCGACGCGTTCTCCCGCCGGATCGTGGGATGGAAGACCTCCGACCGCTGCGACACCGACCTGATCCTCGCCGCCCTCGAATACGGCATCTGGTCGCGCGACGTCCGCGACGGCCAGTTGATTCACCACTCGGACAGGGGATCGAACTACACGTCTTTCCGCTTCGCGGAACGCTTGCAGGACAACGGGATCCTGCCCTCGATGGGGTCGGTCGGCGACTCGTTCGACAACGCGCTGATGGAGAACTTCTGGTCGACGTTGAAGATCGAACTCGTCTACCGCACTTCATGGCGGACCCGCGACGAGGCCGAGAACGCGATCTTCGCCTACATCGACGGCTGGTACAACACCCGCCGCATCCAACGCGAGCTGGGCTACCTCAGCCCGAACGAGTACGAGACCGCCTGGCACAGCCGCCAGACGCAACCAGCTGAGCCACCTATCGCCATCC
>NZ_JBQHDF010000049.1:0-1137 GCF_052068495.1 Micromonospora sp. SD12
GAACTCGATGAACGTCCCCGGCGTCGCCATCACCGTCACACCACCGGCCAACGCCAGATCACACTCACCCGACCGCAACGCCTGCGCCGCCAGGTGCAGCGCCACCAGCGACGACGAGCACGCCGTGTCGACGGTCACCGCCGGGCCCTCCAGCCCGAACGTGTATGCCACCCGACCCGACAGCACGCTGCCCGACGTACCGGTGCCGACGAAGCCCTCGGCGTCCGGCGGCAGGTCCATGAGGCGGGAGGCGTAGTCGTGGTACATCACACCGGCGAAGACACCGGTCCGGCTGCCCCGCAGCCGCTGCGGGTCCAGCCCGGCGGACTCGAACGACTCCCACGACGCCTCCAGCAGCAACCGCTGCTGCGGATCCATCGCCAGGGCCTCACGCGGCGAGATCCCGAAGAAGCCCGAGTCGAACTCCGCCGCACCGTACAGGAAGCCACCGTGCCGGGTGTACGACGTGCCGCTGTGCTCCGGGTCGGGGTCGAACAGGCTCTCCAGGTCCCAGCCCCGGTCGGTGGGGAACTCGGAAATCCCGTCCCCGCCGCCGGCCAGCAACTCCCACAACTGGTCCGGGCTCTCGACGCCGCCGGGGTAGCGGCAGGCCATGCCCACGATGGCGATCGGCTCGTCGGTGTTGGCGGTGCGCACCGCCGTCTGGCGGGCGGCGATCTGCCCGGAAACCTGCTCGTAGAGGTGGTCGACGAGCACGGCCGGGGTCGGGTAGTCGAAGACCAGCGTCGAGGCCAGCCGCAGCCCCGTGGCCGCGTTCAACCGGTTACGCAGGTCCACCGCCGTCAGCGAGTCGAAGCCCAACTCGCGGAACGCCCGATCCGCCGGCACCGACTCCACGCCACCGTGCCCCAACACCTGCGCCACCAGACCACGCACCAGCACGTCGATCTGGGCGCGTGCCTCGTCGGGCGCCAGGCCCGCGAGCTGGTTGGCCCAGTCGCCGCCCCGCGCGGCCCGTCGCCGGGACGCCGTCGACCCGATCAGGGTGCGCAGTACGGCCGGCACGGGGCCGGCGCCGAGCGCTGCCCGCAGCGCCGGTACGTCGATCACGGCCGGTACGAGGGCCGCACGGTCGGCGCCCAGGGCGGCGTCGAACAGCTCCAACCCGACCTCGGC
>NZ_JBQHDF010000050.1:0-1059 GCF_052068495.1 Micromonospora sp. SD12
CCGGGTCGGGTGTTGTCGTTCGCGCAGCAACGCCTGTGGTTCCTGCACACCCTCGACCCGAAATCCACCGCCTACAACACCCAAACCGCCTGGCACATCGACGGCCAACTCAACCTCGACCACCTCGACACCGCCATCGGCGAAATCATCCACCGACACGAAGTCCTCCGCACCACCTTCACCGAACACAACGGCATCCCCCTACAAATCACCCAACCCCCCACCACCCACCACAGCACCCGCCACGACCTCACCCACATCAACCCCCACCACCACGACCACCACATCCGCGACATCCTGCGCACCCAACTCGACCAACCATTCGACCTCACCACCGGCCCACTACTGCGCAGCCACATCCTCCAACTCACCCCCACCACCCACGTGCTCTGCCTCACCTGGCACCACATCGTCCTCGACGGCTGGTCCGTCGGCCTCTTCCACACCGAACTCAACCACCTCTACACCGACCTCACCCACCACCGCCAACCCTCACTACCACCCCTCAAAACCCAATACGCCGACATCGCCCAACGCCAACACCACCACTGGAACACCACCAACGCCCAACACCACCTCCACCAACTCGCCACACGCCTCCGCAACGCCCCACCCGTCTGCCACCCACCCACCGACCGACCCCGACCCGACACCACACCCGGCCCCACCACCGTCCACCACAGCCAACTACCCCCCGACACCACCACCACCCTCACCACCCTCGCCACCCAAACCGGCTCCACCCCCTTCGGCATCCTCCTCGCCGCATTCCAACTCCTCATCCACCGCTACACCAACCAAAACCCCATCGTCATCGGCACCCCCCTCACCGGCCGCACCGACCCCGACGCCGAAAAACTCATCGGCTTCTTCGTCAACACCCTCCCCCTCGCCGTCGACATCAACCCCCACCACACCTTCCGCCAATTCCTGCACCACTCCCGCACCGTCCTCATGCACGCCGTCACCCACCAAGACATCCCCTTCGACAAACTCGTCGAACACACCCGACCCACCCGCGACCCCCACACCCCACCCCTCATCCAAACCGTCTTCACC
>NZ_JBQHDF010000051.1:0-1047 GCF_052068495.1 Micromonospora sp. SD12
CCCTAGGGCCTGTGTCGAAGTCGGCGGTGGTGCCTGAGCTGGCGTGACCGCTCGGCGTGTCGAAGATCGAAAATGGGTGAGGTCTCCGGTAGATGGTTCAGCGACCAAGCAGAACCTGAAAACCGGAGACCTCGTGGACACCCTAGCGGTGACGAGGCGGTTCGACCTGACCGACGTGCAGTGGGCGGTGCTGGAGCCGTTGCTGCCGACGCCGAAGCGGCCGGGTCGACCGTCGTCATGGACCAGGCGGCAGTTGATCGACGGGATCCGGTGGCGGATCCGGGTGGGCGCCCCGTGGCGGGACGTGCCACCGCAGTACGGGTCCTGGTCGGCGGTGTACGCCCTGTTCCGCAGGTGGCAACGCAACGGGACCTGGCAGCAGGTGCTCACCGCACTGCAGGCCCTCGCCGATGCGGCCGGGCGGATCACCTGGGACGTCAGTGTGGACTCCACGAGCGCTCGGGCCCATCAGCATGCGGCCGGAGCGCGGAAAAGGGGGATCTGCAGGTCGAACCGCCTGGCGGGGTCAGCGTCGAGCCGGCAGACCACGCGCTCGGCCGGTCCCGCGGCGGGTTGACCACCAAGCTGCACCTGGGCTGCGAGCAGGGACAGAAACCCCTGGCCATCGTGCTGACCGCCGGGCAGCGAGGCGACAGTCCGCAGTTCGTCCCGGTCCTCGCCTCCATCCGTGTTCCCCGCGTGAGCACCGGCCGCCCGAGGACCCGCCCGGACCGAGTCCTGGCCGACAAGGCGTACACGTCGAAGGCGAACCGGGCCTACCTGCGCCGGCGGGGCATCGCCGCGACCATCCCGAGCAAGGCCGACCAGGACGCCCACCGGCGGGCCAAGGGGTCCAAGGGCGGCCGGCCACCGGCCTTCGACCCGCACATCTACCAGCAACGTCACGCCGTGGAGTGCGGGATCAACCGCCTCAAGCGCAATCGGGCCGTGGCCACCCGGTTCGACAAACTCGCTGTGCGCTACGAAGCCATCATCCACCTCGCGGCCATCAACGAGTGGCTGTGACCGACTTCGACACAGGCCCTA
>NZ_JBQHDF010000052.1:0-1007 GCF_052068495.1 Micromonospora sp. SD12
CGGCAGGCGGTGCGGTTCGCCGACGGGGTGGCGGCTCTGCGGGAGCAGGGTGTGGACACGTTCCTGGAGGTCGGCCCCGACGCGGTCCTCACCGCCATGGCCGCCGAGGCGGAGGCGGCCGACGACGTCCGGTACGTGGCCACGCTGCGCCGCAACCAGTCCGACGTCGCCACCCTCACCAGCGCCGTCGGGCAGCTCTGGGCCGCCGGCGTGCCGGTCGACTGGACGGCGTACCACGGCCAGACCGGCGCCCGGCCACGCGTGGTGGAGCTGCCCACGTACGCCTTCGACCGGCAGCGCTACTGGCTGGAGGATCCCCGGCCGGCCTCGCCCGCCGCGGGTGCTGCCGCCACCCCGTCCGACGAGCAGTTCTGGGCGGCGGTCGAGTCCGGTGACCTCGGCGTGCTGGACGACGAACTGGGCGCGGACGAGCCCTCCACGGCGCTGCTGCCGAAGCTCGCCCGGTGGCGGCGGGCGACCCAGCAGCGGGCCGCCGTCGACTCCTGGCGGTACCGGGCGACGTGGCGTACGGCCGACGTGCCCTCTTCGGCGACGCTGGCGGGTACCTGGCTGCTGCTGATGGCGCCCGGGCAGCAGGACCACCCGGTGGCCGTGGAGCTGGCGGCCCGTGCCGACCGTGCGGTACCGGTGCTGGTCCCGGCCGGCGCTGACCGGGACCGGGTGGCGCGGCTGCTGCGGGAGGCGATGGGATCCGACGACCGAGACGCGCACGTGGTGTCCCTGCTGTCGCTGGCCGATCCCCGGGAGCCGTCCACTTCCCGGGAGCCGGCCGCCGTGCCGGCCGCCGTCGAGGTGACGACGGCACTGGTCGTGGCGCAGGCGCTGACCGACGTCGGCGGGGCGGGCCGGCTGTGGTGGCTGACGCGTGGGGCGGTGTCGGTCGGCGGATCCGACGAGTTGGCCGATGTCGCGGGTGCTGCGGTGTGGGGTTTGGGTCGGGTGGTGGGTTTGGAGGTGCCGTTGCGGTGGGGTGGTTTGGTGGATTT
>NZ_JBQHDF010000053.1:0-944 GCF_052068495.1 Micromonospora sp. SD12
CGGCGCGGATGTCCGGTTTCGGCGTGTGATCGGGGGCATCGTGGGGGCGGAATCGTGGGCGGGGCGGGGTCGTTACACCCTGCGTACGACCGAGCAAGGCCACGTCGCCCCGACGCGATGGCGTGCCGGGGTCCCGGAATGATGGCGGGCCGGCGGTCGTTACACATGGTCCGGCCGACGTGAGGGCATCCCCCGGCCCCGCGAGACAGCCGGCCTCTTCCGACCCGCACATGGTTCGAGCATCCGGCCGACACGGCCGATCTGATCTTTCCTCCAGCGAGACGCCGGAGATCCCTCCGGTTCCGTGGAGATCCCCCGAGTTCCTTGGGCGCCGGACGGTGCTTGCACCCGCGCGAAAGCCGATCCCCCTTTTCGGTGTGTGGGTGCCAACCCCCGAATGGAGCATCTGTGATGAACACGATCATGCGTAAGAGCGTTCTTGGTATTGCTGGTCTGGCTGTTGCCGGTGGTCTGGCCGCCGGTCCGCTGAACCACGCCGAGTCGAGCGCGCCGGTGCAGGCGGCGACCCCGATCACCGCCGTCGCGGTGCAGGCCGACAAGCCGGACATGGGCAGGCTGGTGCCGCACGGTGTGCAGGGCGCGCAGTCGCGCATCGACCTGTCCGACGAGCAGGTCGCCAACGTGAAGGCGATCATCGCGGCGACGAAGAAGGCCGGCATGGACGAGCGCGCCGCGGTCGTCTCCATCGCGACCGCGTTGCAGGAGTCGAAGTTGGAGAACCTGGGTCACCTGGGTGACCGCAACGACCACGACTCGCAGGGCCTGTTCCAGCAGCGCCCGTCCTCCGGTTGGGGCACGGTGGAGCAGATCACCGACCCCGAGTACTCGACGACGGCGTTCCTGAAGGGCCTCAAGCAGGTCGACGGGTGGCAGGACATGCCCCTGACCAAGGCCGCGCAGACCGTGCAGGTGTCGGCCTACCC
>NZ_JBQHDF010000054.1:0-931 GCF_052068495.1 Micromonospora sp. SD12
TGACGGTCTCATGCCCCACCGCCGGCCCACGACACCTGACCAGCACCAGCGCACTTCCACACCAATGACCACCACCAACCCCCACCACCTCCTGCGGGGTGCCCTAGGGGTGCCCCACCAATGACCACCAATGGGAAACTCCAAACCCACCAACACGCCGCCAACCACCCGGAGGAACCATGCAATTCTCCGTACTCGGCAGCACCGAAATCACCAACAACAACACCCCACTCGAACTCGGCGGAATCCGCCAACGCGCCATCCTCGCCTACCTCCTCCTCAACGCCAACAAAGTCGTCGCCACCAGCCAACTCCTCCACGCCATCTGGGACGGCAACCCACCCCCCACCGCCCGCAAAATGATCCAAAACGCCGTCTCCGCCATCCGCCGCACCCTCACCACCAACACCGACCCCACCACCACCGCCACCCTCCACACCCACCCACCCGGCTACCAACTCCGCCTCAACACCGAAACCATCGACCTCTACCGCTTCCGCCGACTCATCCGCGAAGGACGCCACGCCACCGCAACCAACAACCCCCACCACGCCGCCGACCTCCTCCACCAAGGACTCGCCCTCTGGCGCGGACGCGCCCTCGCCGACCTCGTCGAAACCGGCATCACCTGGTCAGAAATCACCGCCATCGAAGACGAACGACTCTCCGCCATCGAAGACCGACTCGAAGCCGAACTCGCCTGCGGCCGACACCGCGAAATCACCCCAGAACTCGAAATCCTCACCGCCACCGAACCACTACGCGAACGCCTCTGCCACCAATTCATGCTCGCCCTCTACCGCAGCGGACGCCAAGTCGACGCCCTCCGCGTCTACCGCCGCACCCGCGAAGCACTCATCGACGGCCTCGGCCTCGAACCCGGCCGCAGCCTCCAAGAACTCCAACACCGCATCCTCGAACACGACACCAA
>NZ_JBQHDF010000055.1:0-875 GCF_052068495.1 Micromonospora sp. SD12
GGGGTGTGGTCGGGGGCATCGTGGGGGCGGAATCGTGGCGGGGGTGGGGTGGTTACATGATGCGTACGACCGAGTAGGGCGCGCCGCCGCGCTGGGCCTTGGGCCGGTGGGGAATGGTGGTGGGCCGGTCGTGGTTACACATGGTCGCGGTTGGCGTGAGGGTGTCCTCCCGCCTCGCGGTCCAGCCCCCGGTCGTTGCGGCCTGCGTGGCCCGGTAGTTGGCCGGTGTGGCCGGTCTGATCTTTCCTCTGGTTGCTTTCGTGGTTGCTGGAGGTGGCAGCAGTTTCCGCTGAGTTCCTTGGGCGCCGGACGGTGCTTGCACCCCGCGTGAGCCGATCCCCCTCGGTGCGTGGGTGCCGACCCCCGAATGGAGCATCTGTGATGAACACGATTCTGCGTAAGGGCGTTCTTGGTGTTGCGGGTCTGGCGTTTGCCGGTGGTGTGTTCGCTGGTCCGGTTGGCGCGCATGCGGCGCCGTCGGTGGAGTCGGTGCCGGTGGCGGTGGCCGTGGCGGCTGACAAGCCGTCGGTGGACAAGGCGAAGCTGATTCCGCATGGCGTGCAGGGTGCGCAGTCGCGTGTCGACCTGTCGGATGAGCAGGTCGCCAACGTGAAGGCGATCGTCGCGGCGACGAAGAAGGCCGGCATGGACGAGCGTGCCGCGGTGGTGTCGATCGCGACGGCGTTGCAGGAGTCGAAGTTGGAGAATCTGGGTCATCTGGGTGACCGCAACGACCACGATTCGCAGGGTCTGTTCCAGCAGCGTCCGTCCTCGGGTTGGGGCACGGTGGAGCAGATCACCGACCCGGAGTACTCGACGATGGCGTTCCTGAAGGGTCTGAAGCAGGTCGACGGGTGGCAGGACATGCCGCTGAC
>NZ_JBQHDF010000056.1:0-673 GCF_052068495.1 Micromonospora sp. SD12
GGGCTCGCCTTCACCGGCGGCGCCATCGCCGGCCCCGTCACCACCGCCTACGCCGCCCCCACCCAGACCAAGCCCGTCTCCGCCACCACCCAGGACCGCAAGGGTGGCGAGCGTGAACTCGGCGTGCGCTACGAAGCCCAGCCCAACTTCTACTACTGCGGCCCCGCCGCCGCCCGCAACGCCCTGAGCGTGCAGGGCAAGAACATCGACGTCGACGGCATGGCCCAGCGCATGGGCACCACCGAAGCCGGCACCAACTCCATCAACGACATCACCCCCGTGCTGAACAAGGAAACCGGCCGCGACGCCTACCAGTCCGTCGAGATCCGCGAGCCCACCGCCGACGACAAGCAGACCGACAGGCTGCGCGCCGACATCGTCACCGCCATCGACGAAGGCCACGCCGTCGTCGCCAACATCGCCGGCACCGCCACCGACACCGACGGCACCACCCACTCCTTCGAAGGCGGGCACTACATCAGCGTCGTCGGCTACCGCGACAACGGCAACACCGTCACCATCGCCGACTCCGCCGACCCCAACCAGGCCTCCTACCGCATGAGCGTCGACAACCTCGCCGACTGGATCGCCACCCGCGGCTACACCGCCTGACCAGCAGCCCCGCACCACGCAACGACGACAAGGGCCGACCCCCACCCGGGGGCCGGCCCTT
>NZ_JBQHDF010000057.1:0-644 GCF_052068495.1 Micromonospora sp. SD12
GGGCTCGTGGTGGGTGATGGACGCGGCGACGGCTCGGTAGTCGTCGAGCATGGGGTCCATCAGGTGGGAGTGGAAGGCGTGGGAGACGGTGAGGCGTTTGGTGCGGTGGCCGTGGGCGGCGAGTGCTTCGGCGGCGGTCAGGGTGGCGGTTTCGTCGCCGGAGATGACGAGGTCGGTGGGGGTGTTGACGGCGGCGATGCCGAGCTGGTCGTTGAGGTGGGGGGTGACCTGTTCCTCGGTGGCTTCGATGGCGATCATGGCGCCGCCGGTGGGTAGGGCTTGCATGAGGCGGGCGCGGGCGGTGACGAGTCTCGCGGCGTCGGTGAGGTCGAAGATGCCGGCGATGTGGGCGGCGGCGAGTTCGCCGATGGAGTGTCCGGCGACGAGGTCGGGGCGGATGCCCCAGGATTCGACGAGTCGGTAGAGGGCGACTTCGAAGGCGAACAGGGCGGGTTGGGTGTAGCCGGTCTGGTGTAGTTCGTCGGTGTCGATGACGTCGCGTAGTGGTTTGTCGAGGTGGGTGTCGAGGGCGGTGCAGACCTCGTCGAAGGCGGTGGCGAAGACGGGGTACGCGGCGGCGAGTTCGGTGCCCATGCCGAGTCGTTGTGCGCCCTGCCCGGTGAACAGGAACGCCAACCTGCCGG
>NZ_JBQHDF010000058.1:0-641 GCF_052068495.1 Micromonospora sp. SD12
ACGTCGATCACGGCCGGTACGAGGGCCGCACGGTCGGCGCCCAGGGCGGCGTCGAACAGCTCCAACCCGACCTCGGCGCTCATCGGCGCCAGGCCCGCCCGCGCCGAACGCGCCCGGTCCGCCTCCTCGATCGACGCCGCCATACCAGCGGTGTCCCACATGCCCCACGCCATGCTCACGGCCGGCAGACCCGACTGCCGCCGCCACACCGCCAAAGCGTCCAGGAACGCGTTACCCGCCGCATACGCCGACTGACCCGGCGAACCCAACACACCCGCCACCGACGAGAACACCACGAACAAGTCCAGATCCAGGCCCGCCGTCGCCTCGTGCAACAACCAACCCGCCGACACCTTCGGCGCCAACACCCCCGCCAGACGCTCCGCCGTCAACCCCTCCACCACACCGTCGTCCAGCACACCGGCCGTGTGCACCACACCCGCCAGACGCCCCCCGTCGGAAACCTCGGCCACCAGACCGAACACCTGGTCCCGGTCCGTCACGTCGCAGGCCACCACCCGCACGTCCGCGCCCAGCGCCGACAACCGCTCCGACAGCTCACCCGCACCCGCGGCCTCCGGGCCACGCCGCGACACCAGCACCAGAGAGCGCACGCCGTGCACCGACACCAGGTGCTCCGC
>NZ_JBQHDF010000059.1:0-603 GCF_052068495.1 Micromonospora sp. SD12
AGGGGCATGTCCTGCCACCCGTCGACCTGCTTGAGGCCCTTGAGGAACGCGGTGGTCGAGTACTCGGGGTCGGTGATCTGCTCGACCGTGCCCCAACCGGAGGACGGGCGCTGCTGGAACAGGCCCTGCGAGTCGTGGTCGTTGCGGTCACCCAGGTGACCCAGGTTCTCCAGCTTCGACTCCTGCAGCGCGGTCGCGATGGAGACGACGGCGGCGCGCTCGTCCATGCCGGCCTTCTTCGTCGCCGCGATGATCGCCTTGACGTTGGCGACCTGCTCGTCGGACAGGTCGATGCGCGACTGCGCGCCCTGCACACCGTGCGGAATCAGCTTCGCCTTGTCCACCGACGGCTTGTCGGCCTGCACGGCGGCGACGGCGACAGCGGTGGTGTCCACGCTCGGGGTGTGGGTGGTGTCGGTGAGCGGGCCGGCGGCCACACCACCGGCGAACGCGAGACCGGCGATACCGAGAACGCTGTTACGGATGATCGTGTTCATCACAGATGCTCCATTCGGGGTTGGCACCCACACGCCGAAAAGGGGGATCGGCTTTCGCGCGGGTGCAAGCACCGTCCGGCGCCCAAGAAGATCAGGGGATCTCCAG